>NZ_FNWL01000002.1:168747-768747 GCF_900108095.1 Natronorubrum sediminis | reverse complement strand
CCCCAGCCACCGTCGTCATCGTCGACATCCACGCCGGCGGCCTCGGCGAGGTCAGCACCGACCGCCTCGTCTCCGAGGAAGCCCATGTGGCTGCCGACGCTGTCGGTCACGTCGACGTCCGTGTAGGTATCTGCCGTGTCGTCCGGACAGCCCGACCCGTCAGTTCCGAGTGCAGCGCCGCCGATACCGCCGTAGGCTGCGCCGACCGTCGAGTCATCCTCGGAGTGATAGTTCCGCACGTCGGCGGCGTTGTCCGCGATACCGTCGTACCAGTTGTCACCGAACAGTCCACCTCCGCCTTCACAAACCATTTCGCCGTCCGCTGCTGCCCCGAGTGGGGCGACGGTTTCGACTTCGTACCCGTCGTCAATGTGATTGACCGTCTCGAGGACGACGCGGCCGCCCAACGAGTGACCAACCAAGCGCACGTCACCGCCGCCGTCGTCGTAAAACTCCTCGAGCATTTCAGCGACCGTCTCGCCGACGTCCTCGGTCTCGTTCTCTGCGCCGATGAAGTTGATCGTAGTTGCGTCCCACTCGATGGCGACGTACTCGTCGGCTTCGTAGCCGACATCCGCCATCGAGGTTGCAACGTCGGAGGCCTGGCTCGAGACGGTCGTGTCACCGAACCAGCCGTGAGCGAAGATGAACACTTCGTCGCCGACGGGAATCGATGGCGTCGAGCCGCTGCCGAAGACGCTCCCACCAACGTCGAGCACCTCGATATCGAACGTCGAAACGGCGCTCGCCGTACTCGAGGACGCTGCTAATCCAGTCATTCCGACGATTGCCGCGCCGGTTCCTCTGAGCATCGTCCGTCGGTTCGTCGCCGTCGATTCGTTCGTTGATCGTCCGTGTAGTGTGTCTTTCTCTGACATCGCCAACTGAGTTCTCCAACGCTATCTGCATCATTATATTCCCTCAGAAGTGAATGTATTTAACTACCCAGTGTATCGAATTTCGTCTTGGCCTCCGTTCGGGAAGTTCAGAATCGACGCTCGCGTCAGCGAACGGTTGCGACGGTTCACCGGTCGATGCCAGCGAGTCGTACTCCGAGACGAATCTGTACTGTTAAATCATCCGAGTCGCAAGACCAGCCAATGCGCGAGGAGGCAACGGCGTTCGTCCCGGGGCATATAACGGGCTTTTTCAGCGCTCATCCGGCGTCGGATCCGACGACTGCGGGTTCGAGAGGAGCCGGTTTGACACTCACCGACGGCGTCGATGTGACCGTCGAACCCGCAGCCGACGACACGTCGACGGTCGTTCTCGACGGTGAGACGATCACGGTCGAGCCCGTCGAAACCGTCCTCGAGACGCTCGAGGTTACGGCTCACATCGAAGCAGAATCGGAGATTCCACTCGGCTCCGGCTTTGGTGTCTCGGGCGCACTGGCACTCGGGACAGCGCTAGCTGCGAATCACGTCTTCGACCGACAGTTATCTCGAAACGAACTGGTAACGATCGCACACGGCGCGGAAGTACAGGCAGAGACTGGCCTGGGCGATGTCGTCGCGCAGGCATACGGTGGCATTCCGATTCGGTTAGAGCCGGGCGGGCCGCTCGTCAACAAACTGGATGCCATTCCATCGCGAGCGCGCGTCGAGTACGTCACGTTTGGGGAACTCTCGACGGCTGAGGTGCTCTCGGCAGACACCGACCAGCTTTCGGCCGCTGGCAAACAGGCCCTCTCGAACGTCGTCGAGGAGCCGACGCTCCTGTCGTTCATGTACGCCTCGAGATCGTTCGCCCGCGAGGCGGAGTTGCTCACAGAGACGGTCGCTGATGTAATCGGCGACGTCACCGACGCCGATGGGCAAGCGTCGATGGCGATGCTCGGCGAATCTGTCTTCGCGCTCGGGACTGGCCTCTCCGATGCGGGCTACGAACCGAACGTCTGTGCGACGCATCCAGCAGGCGCATTCCTCAAGTAAACTGGCAGCCGGGATCGTGAGTCACCATCGCTCTGGTTATTCACACTAACTGATTGTAATCCAACTCTCTCGTGCGTGTCGACGAGTTCGATAATTGTGTATTCCTACCTGTTTTCCGCTATCAATTATCTGATTCCCCCCTATCGGATGGTAGACGTCTCAGAACGACCTTTTTCTCGATCGATTGGGTACTCTCAATGACTGATTGAACCGACACAATTCATGTAAGTATTCTTGAAATTGGCCAGAGCTTTATTATGGTGGGTTTCACTTATCAGTTCAAGTTTGTAAATGCATCGACAAGTGGGGTCAATCAAAAGCTGTTTCGGCTGTATGAACACTACGTCGGCGAACCCGACTCGAGTACTGACGTGTACGGGTACTGGCTGTTCATTTTCGGCTACGTACTCGGTGGTGCGGGGCTCGTGGCGTTCATCATCAGCTACGGTGGGGCTGGTGATTCCTACACGCTCATTCGTGCGTCGGGAGTCACGGCGGCGACCGGACTGGCGTTTTGTCTGTTCGGCATCGTCCTCATGTTGCCGGTCAGGCGAATCGGGATTTACGTGAGTGCTATCGGGCTACTGGTCGCGTTGGCTGGCGTCGTCTTTTTCGGGTGGGCGTATCCCAACAATTGGCGGGAACTCGGAACGGACTACAGCGTCCAGGTTATTGCCGTCTACACGGCCGGTGTCGGCCTGATCGCAGGCGTTACCGCGCTCGTACCGATTCTCACCGGGCGAAAAGGGATGTTCGTCGACGAAAAAGAGACCGACGATCCGGAGATTCTGACCGGCGATGCGATGGAAGGTGCACAGTTCGCCGTCTTCCGCGACGAAAACGGCGACTGGCAGTGGAACGTCCTTCACCTCGAGGCGCTCGCGACGAGCGACGAGAGCGCGGTTACGCGACCAGATGCGACGGAGAGCATCGAACGCGTCCAGTCCCAGATTAGCTCCGCAGGGCTGATGGAACTCACGACGTCCGCGTTCCGACTGTTCGAGGATCGCGAGGGCAACTGGCAGTGGACGCTCGCACGCGACGACGGGAGCGTCGTCGGCTCGAGCACCGGCGAATTCGACGAGCGCGATGGCGCCGAAAACTCCGTAAGTTTCCTCAAAGACCGCGGCCCGGATGCCGACGTTATCGAAATCGAGGGAGCCGCGTTCACGTACGCCGAAGATCGAGATCAGTGGGTCTGGCAACTCGTCGACGACGACCGAACACCACTGGCCTCGAGCGAGGATCGCTACGAATCCCAGGAACGTGCCGAGGAGGCCGCCCAGACGTTCGCCGAACGCTTCGACCGCGCACGCGTGCTCGACATCGAACACGTCGGCGTCGAACTGCTCGAGAGCGAGGAGACGTGGACGTGGCGATTCGTCGACGACGCGGACGAGGTCGTCGCCAACGCCTCCGACAGCTTCGATACGCGCCGTGACGCCGAAGAGGCGTCCGAAGCGCTCTTGCCCGAACTCGATTCGGCGTCGGTCACCGTCGCCGGCGAAGCAACCTACGAACTGTACGAATCCGGCTCGACGTGGCGCTGGCGACTCGTCGACGAAACCGAACACGTCGTCGCCCGAAACCCGACCGATATTACCGAACGTTCGCCAGTCGAATCGAGTGCCGACGAGTTCAGCGCGCAGGCGCTCGAGGCCGAGACGGTCGAGATCGACGCTGCGGAGTACGAGGTCTACCCCGCAGCGTCCACGACCACGCCCGACGAACCGGGAGACGACCTTCCGACGACCGTCGAGGAGGAACCGACAGCCCAGACCGACGGCGGAACGACGCTCGAGTACAACGACGAGACCGGACCGAATTGGCACTGGCGGCTCGTGACGGACGACCGCGAGATCGTCGCCGGAAGTACCGAACCGCATCCGAACGCGAACACGGCGGCCGATGCGATTCGCCGCGTTCGCGAGCAGGCCAGTGAGGCGGACCTCATCGAATTCGAACACGCGGCGTTCCAGGTCTACGAAGCCGACTCCGGCGAGTGGCGCTGGCGGCTCATCGACGAAGACGGCAACGTCCTCGCAGACAGCGGCCAAGAGCACACCTCTCGAGGCGAAGCCGCAGAGGCGATGATGACGCTCAAAGAGCAGGCACCCGACGCCGAGTTACTGGAAATCGAGACCGCCGCGTTCGAACTGTTCGTCAACGAAGACGACGAGTGGGGCTGGCGGCTGATCGACGAAGCTGGCAAACTCGTCGCCGAGGATCCAGCAACGCACCCGACGCGGGGCGCTGCCCGGCAGGCGATGAATCGCTTGCTCGAGCACCTCGAGTCCGACATTCGAACGATGGACCGGGCGATCTTCCAGACGTATGCCGAAGACGAGTGGCACTGGCGATTCGTCTTGCCGTCGGGCGAAACCGTCGCGGAAGGAGGCGAAGCACATCCGACTCGAGACGAACTCGTCGACAGTCTCGGGGACGTTCGAGAGTCGGCCGCATCGGCACACCGCCACGCGGTCGGCGACGTCGCCGTACAGTTGTACGACAACGGCGGCTGGAGCTGGCGACTGCTCGATCGTGACCGCGAGGAAATCGCCGATTCGACCGTCACCTACGACTCTCGAGTGGCTGCGAAAGACGCTGCTGAGGGTCTCAAATCCCATGCTGGCGATGCACCGATCTTCACGATCGAAGACGCGGTAATTCGTCTGGACGGCAGCGAGGACTGGACGTGGGAACTCGTCGACACCGACCGCGACGTGAGCGCGAGTGCAGTCGACACTGCCTCGTCCAAAGATGCGGTCCTCGGAAACGTCGAAGACGTTCGACAACTCGCACCGAAAGCCGGTCGCGTCGACTTCGACGTCGCGTCGTTCGAACTCGTGGCCGACGACGAAGACCACTGGCGCTGGCGGCTCATCGACGAGGACGGTCGAACGATCGCCACCGCCGCAGAGACACACGAGTCGAGCGAGGCCGCTCGAGGCGCACTCGAGGACGTCCGCCCGCTGATCGAGGAAGCGAGCATCCTCGAGATCGACAGCGTCTCCTTCGAACTCCACACAGCGGACGACGGCTGGGTCTGGCAGCTGGTCGACGAGTACGGCGCGACGATGGCCGAGAGCACCCAACACTACGAGAACCGCACGGACGCCCGCGAAGCGATGAACGACGTGAAATCGCACGCGCCAGAGGGCTGGATCACCTTCACCGAGTGAGCGAGCGGGCTCGATTCGCAACGGAGATTTTCGAGTGTCTGGGCTGTTTTGACGTGGTTTCCACCCGAGAGTCAAACGTGCTGTGAGCGACCGACACTGCCCCCGAGTCACGACGCCCGAGTCGACGAATCCGTTTTCCAGGGCGGTCAGGACTTTTCACCCAGCAGGTGAATGTTCGGTCGATGAAGTCGATGCGTGTCGAACTCGAGTACACGCCGGAGACGATTCCACCGATCCACGAGGGGATCTGCGAATCGGACGCGCTCGATCGCGAACTCGTCGTCGGGGGACAGGCCGTCGACGGTGTCGAAACGATCACGTCGTTCGTATACGGCGAGCCAGCGGCGTACGAACCGCTCCTGTCGAATCTCGAATCGGTGCTCGAGTACGATGTGACGCCGGCTACCGAGGGATTCTTCTTGTACCTGCGGCGGGAACTCGGGTCGGACGGGTTGTCGCTGCTGTCGTCGCTATCACAGGATACCGTCGTGGTCGTTCCACCGATCGAAATTCGGTCGGATCGGACGATTCGACTGACGCTGGTCGGCCATCCGTCGGGTCTCGAGCAGTTGGTGAGCACGGTTCCGGATGGCATTCGTCTGGACGTTCGCTGGGTGAGCACCGACGTGACGGTGAACGGGTCATCGGTCTCTGATCGACAGCGGACGGCACTGCAGACTGCGTGGGACGTCGGCTTCTATGAGGTGCCACGCGAGGCTGGAATCGAAGCCGTCGCCGACGAACTCGAGTGTGCCGTTTCGACCGCCTCGGAGCTCCTGCGTCGAGGCGAAGCACACGCCGTCGAGCGCGTGCTCGAAGACCGTCCGTGACGTGTCGGCGTTCGACTCGGTTCAGCCGCCAGTCGACTGATTCCTCTTCTCACAGACGCTCGTGTACGTACAGCCGCCGTTGTAGGTTGCCACGATAGCACACTCGTCGAAGACCGTCGCGAGCGCCTCGATGACGGATTCGTCCGGATTCCAGTTCGCGTACCACTGGAGAAAGCGGCGGATGACGGGGTTGAACACGCGTGTGGGGCCGTCAGGAACCGGCCGAACGTCGAAGACGACGAACCGACTGTTTGGTGTGAGCGCGCGGTAGATTGTCTCGGCCGTGTCGCGAATGTCTGCCATGACGCTCATGGAGAGCGTCGCGATAGCCTCGTCGAACGGTGCGTCGAATTCGGCCCTCGCTGCGTCGGCCCGACGAACCTCGACGTTTTCCCATCCGTGTTCCTCGACGCGTTTGCGCGCCTTCACGACCATCTCCGGACTGTAGTCGACGGCCACGAGTTCGCCGTCGGGCCCAATCTCGTTTCGCAGTCGTTCGAAATTGACGCCGGGGCCACAGCCGATATCGAGGATGCGGTCTCCCGGCTGTAACTCGAGGCGATCCATCGCGTCCTCACGCATCGGTTCGAAGTCCCGCTCGCTCAGCGTGTACCAGTCGCTCCACCGATCCCAGACGGTCCGACTTCGCTCGAGATGGGCCGCATACTCGTCGTCGCCAGCGGTGAGTGATTTGCTTGCGTCGCTCGCTTTCCGTTCTCGATGCTCACTGGGCATAGTGTACGTCGTGTGAATCGAGAGGAGTACGTTCGGACGAAGTCTATCGGTGGTTTATACGGTGCTCCTGTGGAAGTTCGCTCGAGGATCGACCGGGCCGTTTTTTATCGACGGTCTCCAGTGATCGATCGTGACCGACTACGACACCGTCTCCGCCGACGTCGAGCACGAAGAGGAGATCCCCGAGGACCACCCGAGATACCAGGACCTGCTCACGCGCCACCGAATCGAGCGCGGTGTCGAGAAGGGGATCACGCACCTCCAGGGGATGCACGCCGAAGGGCGAGGCAGCGCGTTCGATTACTTACTCGGCGAGGAGACGATTCCCAGTGCGGACGACGCGGAACGAGCGGCCGCGGCCCACCTCCTGTTGGCCGACGACCCGGTCCTCTCAATCAACGGCAACGTCGCCGCGTTGGTTCCCGGCGAGATGGTCGAGTTAGCCGACGCGACAGGGGCCGACCTCGAGGTCAACCTCTTCAACCGGACGCCGGAGCGAATCGGCGCGATCACGGCTCACCTCCGCGAACACGGTGCCGAGGACGTAAAGGGACTCGAGGCCGACGCTCGAATCCCGAATCTGGACCACCAGCGCGCGAAAGTCGACGAAGACGGAATCTACGCGGCCGACGTCGTACTCGTTCCCCTCGAGGACGGCGACCGCGCGGAAGCGTTGAACGAGATGGACAAGACCGAGATCGTCATCGACCTCAACCCGCTCTCGCGTTCGCCACAGGTTGCAGACGTCCCGATCGTCGACAACATCATTCGCGCGGTTCCGAACATGACCGAGCACGCGAACGCGTTGACCGACGCCGAGGAGGCGGAACTTCGGACGGTCGTCGAGGAGTTCGACCGCGAGCGCGCGCTCGAGAACGCAGAAGAGCGCATCCGGAACGGGGAACTGTAAGTGACACCGTGATTGGTAGTCCGAGTCGGTAGCTCTCAGTCCGAGTTGGCGGAGACGGCCGGTTCGAGTTAGAATTCGTCGGTGATCGTCGGCGAGACGGCGTCGCGACCGTCACGATCGATGACGCGATTCCGATCTGCGTCGACGAACGGTAGTCGCGATCGAATCGACGCGAGCGTTTCTTCGATTTGGTAGTACGACAACGAGAAGTACTCGCTCAGCCGTCGGGACAGCGAGTCGTCGATTTCGTACCCAATTCCGTCGGAGCCGTTGAGACACTCCTCGTCGTAGTTGATCAGCCACCGACGTGCCAGTTCGACCCCTTTCTCGGCGTCGTAGCCGCGAGCGACGTAGTGCTTGTATGGGTGGCGGATCCACGAACACTCCCAGTGGGCGTAGACGTCGACCTTCTCGGCGTTTTCGATCTCGTGGAGGACGATGTGCAGTTGCATATCGGCGAGGGGCGACTCCCGCCAGACCCACGATCCCTCGGAGGTGTTGCCGTCCATGCGTACCTTTAATGATGCGATCGGATTACGCGAGAAGCCGAGTTTCTCGAGAACGTCCTCGAGGTGCTCCTCCGAACAACGCGTCGTCAGCGCGTACTCCTCGGCCGTGGTATGGCTGACGGCGTAGCCGTCGAAGGTTCCCTTGAGCAGGTAGTGTATCTGTGGCCACGTGCTCCGACGGATGCCGTTGACAAAGTCCTCTCTGAGACCCATGGGCTTGTCTGTAGGAAGCCAGCTATCGACAAGTATGTTCGGCAGGCATTCAGCTACGGATGGGTGTCTCGGTGCTCGGCCGTCTCGAGCGAGCGCATTCAGCGGGTATAAATCCCTCCTCGCGTTTCGATTCACACATGGATGCCTACGACCTGATCACGCGAAACGCCGAGGAGGTCGTTACCGACGAAGAGGTCCGCGAACTCGCGGCTGACGCCGAGGGGAAGCGAGCCTACGTCGGCTACGAACCCTCCGGCGTGTTGCACCTGGGCCATCTCCTGACGGCCAACAAGCTCATCGACCTCCAGGACGCCGGGATGGAGGTCGTCGTCTTGCTCGCCGACGTTCACGCCTACCTCAACGGGAAGGGATCGTTCGAGGAGATTCGTGACACCGCCGAACAGATGAAAGCCCAGTTCGTCGCCTACGGACTCGACGAGGACAACACCGAGTTCGTCTACGGTTCGGAGTTCCAACTCGAGGACGACTACACGCTCGACCTCCACGAACTCGAACTCTCGACGACGATGAACCGAGCCCAGCGTGCGATGGCCGAACTACAGTCCGGAGAGACAGCGAAGGTCAGCCACCTCGTCTACCCGTTGATGCAGTGTCTGGACATCGAGTACCTCGACCTCGACCTCGCCGTCGGCGGCCTCGACCAGCGCAAGGTCCACATGCTCGCCCGCGAGGAACTGCCCGAACTGGGCTACGATGCCCCGACGTGCCTGCACACACCCATCGTCGCCGATCTCACCAGCGGCGAGGGCAAGATGTCCTCGAGCGAAGGGATCACCATCTCGATGGAAGACTCGAGTGCGGACCTCGAAGACAAGGTCAACTCCGCGTTCTGTCCGCCAGAGCGGGACCCCGAGGGCGATCTCGAGAACCCCGTCCTCGAACTCTTCGAGTACCACGTCTTCCCGCGATTCGAGGCCGTCGTCGTCGAACGACCCGAGAAGTACGGCGGCGACCTCACCTACGAGGAGTATGAGGTACTCGCCGAGGACTTAGAGTCCGGCGAACTTCACCCCGCCGACGCAAAGGGCACGCTCGCGACGTACCTCGACGAACTGATCGCGCCGGGGCGGGAGAAGCTGCTCGAGATTCGGGACTGATCGGTCGGCCGGCTGCCCGATCGACCGATCGACTACCCGACCGACTGGGCCGCTCTTTGTTGCACAGCCTGCGTGTCAGAATTTCGGCGATGGGTTGAGGCTCGTCCGACGTGAGGGTAGGGTATGTCGTTTCACCTTACACCGGAGCAGGAAGCCATCCGCGACGCGGTTCGGACGTTCGGCTCCGAGGAGATCCGGCCTGTCGCGGCGGAGTACGAAGCCGACCAGCGGTATCCTGCAGATCTGCTGTCGGACGCGGCCGACCTCGACCTCGTCGCGCCCCACGTCCCGGAGTCGTACGGCGGGGCCGGGATGGACGCGATTTCAACGGCCATCGTCACCGAGCAACTATGGCGCGCCGATCCCGGCGTCGGCGGCTCGATCGCCGCGGCCGATTTCGGGACCGGGATGCTCCTCGAGTACGGTGACGAGTGGATGTGCGAGGAGTGGCTGCCGAAGGTGACGGCCGGAGAGACGCCGATCGCGACCGGAATCTCGGAACCCGCACATGGTTCGAACGTGGCCGGGATGGAAACCCGTGCTGAAAAGGATGGGAATGAATGGGTGATCGACGGCCAGAAGATGTGGATCACGAACGGCACCGTTGCGGACGTGGCGATCATCATGGCCAAAACCTCGCCGGAGCAGGGTCACGGCGGGATCACCGCGTTTCTCACCCCGACCGACGTCGACGGCTACGACGCGACGCGGATCACGAACAAGCTGGGGATCAAGGCGCAAGACACCGCCGAGATCGTGCTGGACGACCTTCGCGTTCCGGAGAAAAACGTCGTCGGCGAGGTCGATAGGGGGTTCTACCAGCTGATGGAGTTCTTCGCGCCCGCTCGAGTCGACGTCGCCGCGCAGGCGACCGGGGTAGCCCAGGCGGCGCTCGAGGAGGCGATCTCGTACGCAAACGAGCGCGAGCAGTTCGATCAGCCGATCGCGGAGTTTCAGGGGATTCGGCACAAACTCGCCGAGATGGCGACGAGCGTGGAGGCCGGTCGGTCGTTGGCGTATCGCGCGGCGGCGAGCCTCGAGTCAGGCGACACCGATCGGGCGACGCGACTCGCCTCGATGGCGAAGCTGTTCGCGAGCGAACGTGCGGTCGAGGTCACCGACGAGGCGCTGCAGGTTCACGGAGGCGCGGGCTACGTCACGGACCATCCGGTCGAGCGGTTCTACCGGGACGCTCGCGTCACGAAGATCTACGACGGGACGAGCGAGATTCAGAAGGGGATCATCGCCGATCAGTTGCTCTAGGCGAGGCTATCCGTCTCCGTTTCTGCAAGCGTACTGGTGACGCAGATACGCTGCTCGCGCTGGCAGCGATGATTGCCACGTTGCTCACGGATCACTTCGTTCCCCGTTCGCACCCTCGAGGCGCTCACTCCATTCACGCCTCGCACTCCCCAGCCGATTCGCTCAGTCGCAATGCTCCCTCACTCATCCTCGCGCAATTTTGAACGGCGTCTCACTCGGCTCGTAGCTCGCTTCGCTCGCGACTCGATTACGTTCGCCGCCGTTCAGCGCGCGCCACCGCACGTGGTTCGATTGGCTTCGAATCCCGCCGATTGAAGTACGAGCGCGCCCCTCTCGAGTCCATGACCACGAACGAGACGCGACGCGCCATCCTCGAGTCACTCGGCGACGGGCCCGTGTCGGGGCCCCAGTTGGCCGACTCGCTCGACATCTCGCGGGCCGCCGTCTGGAAGCAGATCGACGCGCTCCGGGACGCCGGCTTCGAGATCGAAAGCGGCCCCGGCGGATACGAACTCACCGACGTGACTGCGTACAACGCTCCCGCCATCGAGTACGGACTCGAGGCGGCCGTTTCTCTCGAGTATCACGACTCGATCGGGAGCACGAACGACCGTGCGCGCGAGTTGGCCGCCGAAGGGGCGACGGACGTCGCCGTCCTAGCCGACGAACAGGTCGGCGGCCGTGGTCGCCTCGAGCGCGCGTGGTCGGCACCGTCGGGCGGCGTCTGGCTCAGCCTGCTCACGCGACCGGAGATTACGCCCGCACAGGCACCGCTGTACACGCTCGCGGCATCGGTGGCGACGGCTCGAGCGGCCCGCGAAGCCGGGGTCGACGCCCGGATCAAGTGGCCGAACGACGTCGTCGTTCCCGTCGACGAGGACGGCGACTACCGAAAGCTCGCGGGCATCCTCACTGAGATGGAAGGGGAGATGGACCGCGTCGAGTGGATCGCCGTCGGCATCGGCGTCAATGCAAACATCGATGCCGCCGACCTCCCCGAAACGGCGACGACGATTCGCGAGGAAGCCGGCGACGTTGACCGACGACGGTTCGTTCAACGCCTACTCGAGGAGTTAGCGGAGTACCGAACCGACCTGGAGGGCGTGGTTCCAGCCTGGCGTGAGTTGGCGCTCACGCTCGGCCAGCGGGTGCGCGTGGACCGACCGTCGGGGGAACTCGTCGGCGACGCGGTGGATATCACCGACTCGGGTGCCCTCGTGGTGAAAACGGCGGACGGCAACGAAACGGTCGCTGCCGGCGACTGTGAGCATTTACGTCCCGTCTGAGGAGCCGCTTTGGGGACTCGAGAAAATCGACTTATGTGTCGAAACACTCACTCGACGGCGAGCGACGGCTGTTCTGGTTGTTCGCCCGATTCGGACGGATCGACCTGTACGGTCAATACGGGGACGGGGGCGCGCCGGACGACTCGTTCCGTCACGCTGCCGAGCAGGAGTCTGTCGATGCCGCCACGGCCGTGGGTCCCCATCACCACGAGGTCACACCGATCCGGCTGAGCCTGCTCGACGATGACGCGACTCGGCGACCCCTCGAGGACCAGCGTTTCGACCTCGACACCGTCGGGGGCTAGTTCCTTTACTCGGCGGACGGCTGCTTCCCCTTCGTCGCGGAGGGCCCCGCTGACTCCCTCCAGGGCGGTCTCCATGGGCAGTCCCCCATAGCCCGCGACGCTGACGACGTAAATCGCCCGGACCGTCGCGTCGTGGACCTGTGCCAACTCGAACGCGTACTCGAGTGCGCGTTCGACTTCGGGCGATCCGTCAGTCGGAACGAGGATGCAGTCGTACATGCTATATGTGAACATATAGCTCCCGATAGTATAATAACGTTGTTGTGGTGTCGAGAGACCCTCACTCGAGCGAATAGAACGGAATTTCCGTCAGAAATCGGGGGACGGAATCGATCTCACGTGTCGAGGAGAATCTCTCGAACGTCGTCGACGCCCGCTCGGCGGACCACGGCCCGAACGGGGTCGCGCGCCCCCGCGAGATTGTGCGAGTCGCCGTCGAGAATCGTCAGGCGAGCGCGTCGGCCCGGTTCGAGGAGTCCGTACTCGAGGCCGGCGATTTCGGCCCCGTTGATTGTCGCCATCCGAAGGATTTCAGTGGCTGTCAGCTCCGAGCACTTCGACAGAAACGCCATCTCACGGAACATCGACGGCGAGTTTAACATCACATTGTCCGTGCCGAGGGCGAGTGTCGTCCGTTCGTTCAGCTCCGTGTACGGCGAGAGGCCGACGTCCGTGACAACGTTCGAGCGGGGACAGACGACGACCGGCACCGCTTGCTCTGCGATGCGCTCGAGGTGATCTCGCTCGGGATGGACCACGTGGACCAGAAACTCTGGCTCGAGGTCGAGGGCGGGATCGATGTCGCTCGCGTCGACTTCGCCCGCGTGAATGCCGAAGGGTTTGTCGGCCTCTCGGGTTGCCGCTCGTTCGTCGCCGAACTCCGCGTCGTTCGCTCCGCTCGCGCCGAAGCCGTCGCCCGCGTGCATGGCGTCGATCGAGCCGCGAGCGAACGACAGTGCGTCGATCGGAAGGCCGTCTGCAGCCTGCTCGAGGTGGCGGACGCCCTCGACACCGCCCTCTCGGAAATCCAGACAGGCAGCGGTCCCTGAGCGCTGCATGAACTGCAGGGACCGACGCATCGCGTCGACGAGTTCCTCGGGTGAGGCCTGTCGGAGCAATCGGTGTTTCAGTCCGTCCGGCGGCGCGACCAGTTCCTCGAGCGAGAGTCCACCACCCGCCTCTTTTGCGATCGAGTCGCCGATGTGCGTGTGGGCGTTGACGAACGACGGCAGGATAATGTCCGAACTGTCGATAGCCGTCTCCTCGATGGCTTCGATGCGACCGTCGTCGTCGATTACGATTCGGCCCTCGATCGGCTCGAACTCGCGGCCCCGAAGAATCGTCCCCGTTCGTTCCATACTCGTCTCTTCCGTCGTCTGCGCCTTCAACGATTCGGGCTACGTTCGTCGGTCACCGATCCGAGTTATGGCCGCCGTCCCAGCCTGCGACGGCGACACACGCATGGCACTGTGGCGCATACCCGGACTAATGAACCAGATCGAGGTCTTCGAAGAGATCGACGCCCCGCCCGACGTCGTCTGGGACGTTCTCCTCGAGTTCGACAGCTACCCCGAGTGGAACCCGTTTGTGCGCGCGATCGACGGAACGCCGAGCGAAGGCGAGCGACTCCGCGTCCGGATCGAACCCCCCGGCGCTCGAGCGATGACGTTCACGCCGGAAGTCGTCGCCGTCGAAGAGAATCGACGGCTCGTCTGGCTCGGCCGACTGGTCGTCCCCTTCGCCTTCGACGGCTACCACGAGTTCCACCTCGAGCCGATCGACGACGGCGAGCGAACGCGGTTGTTACACCGCGAAACGTTCCGGGGTGCACTCGTTCCGGTGTTGTTAGACGCCGACGCGATCGAAGCCGGCTTCGGGGCGATGAACGCGGCCGTCAAGGCGCGTTCGGAGGCAAGAGCCAGCACAGCAGAATAATTTGCTCGACAGGGGAATGCAGTTCTTACAGTAGCTCCTGAATGTCCCCTAACCCCTCGATTTCGTACGTTGGCACGCGCTCGAGTTCGTACTCTCGTCGGTGCGCCCGCCGGATAAACGCGACGTCGACTCCCGCCGCATCCGCTGCGGCGACATCGACCCAGCTATCGCCGACGTAGAGGGCGTCGTCGGCCTCGAGATCCGCGAGCGCTCGCTCGAGGTAGTGTGGCGTGGGTTTCTTGCGCTCGATTCCCTCGAGGCTCGGTTCGCGGCCGTACCAGATTTCGAACGAGTCGAGGCCGTAGTGGTCGACGATGTTGCCGATCGTCTCGTGTTGGTTGTTGCTGACGATCCCTGTCGGCGTCTCGAGGTCCTCGAGGGCGTCGATATCGTCGTAGAGTCGCTTTCGGCCCGCTTCGATCTCCCCCAGTTGGGCGGCGATCGCCGCCTCTTCGCGAGCAGACCAGAGGGTTCGCGGATCGACGTCGTGTGCGTCCGCGATGGTCTGGAGCGAGTCGACGCTGGGGCTCAACAGCGTCTCGCGGTGGTGATCCGGTGGCTCGCGCACGCCGACCGCGTCGAACGCCTCGTCCATCGCCTCGAGCAGTGCGCTGCGGTCCGTCGGTGTCGTCAGTACGCCGTCGTTGTCGAACACGACCGCGTCGTATGCCGTCGCCATCTGCGTACGTCTCCCTACGACGCCGACGAAGTTCTGCCTTTCCCCATTGTCTACGAGTCGAGACGGTCGAATCGAACCGAATCGAATCGAATGCGGACTCCGCTGTTCGGTCACCCCCGCCATCCGTAGGTTCAAATACTGGCGGGCGGCCAGACCCCGTGATGGACCGTCCGAGCCAGGCCGGCGCTCGTTCACGGACCGACGCCGTGGACGTCTCGCGAACGCGGAGGGGAGTCGATGGGGCATAGAGCACTCGTCGCCTATCGACGACCGGACCAGCGCTACGATATCAGGTACAGCCACTGGGGCGGCGAGCGGGTCGCGCTCGGCGAGCAGATCACGGCCGAGACGCCGCTGGCCGACGGCTCGATCAACCCCGAAATGGTCGGCCACGCAGTTTCCCGCGACCGCATTCTGAGCGCCTATCTTGACCCCTGTACGTACGAGCGACTGGTCCTCGTCGCACCGGGGGAAGACTACCGCACCACCACGTACCGAGTCTGTTGGCTCGAGTGGGCCGTCAGCCACGGCGGGTGTCGCGGCGGGATCGTCGCCGTGGACACGCTCGCTGTCGACGAACGGGTTCGGATCTGGTTTCAGGCGACGAAAACGACGCTCGCGGATATCGTCGAGATGGGTGCGCTCTCTCGTCGCGCCGCACAGACGTACCTCGAGGCTCGAGTCTGTGAGGAAGAAGACGGGAGAGCGTACACGTACGGCGAAGGAGGTGTCGACGGTGGAGAGTACGCCTCGCCGCCGGATCGACGACCCGAAGAAGAGACCAGATTGTCGGACCGAGAAGACGTCCGCGATTGGTGGTGATTACTCGCTCTCGCTCCAGCGCGCGTCGGCCAGGGTTCGCTGGACGACGTCGTTTCCGACGGCTTCCGCGAGGGTCTCGAATCCGGCGCGTTCACCCCTCCCGTCTGCGTTCGCGACCAATCGAGAGACGATGAACTCCGGCGTCGAACGGCCGACGGTGTCGAATCGCGGCTGGTAATCGACTTCCAACTCGAGGTCTGGGTTCAACCCCTCCGCGAAGATGCCGTCCACGCGGGCCGTCGGCGGCAGCGGCTCCAAATCGTCCGCGAGGTGCGTGACGAAGACGCCGAGCGCGTTCCGGTCGACCGACAGCGTGACGAGGCCGTGAAGCAACTCGGCCGCGCTGCCGGGTTCGGTGATCGCCTCGAACTCGTCGACCAACATCAGCGTCTTTCCCTCTGTCGCCAGTGGCGGCACGATCGACTTCAGGGTCGCCTCGAGCACACCGGCGTTGAAACTCGCGTGTCTGCGGTGGAAGACAAGCGAGTCGACGGGCGTCACCTCCGCGCGTTCGGCGGGGACGGGTAACCCCATCGTCGCCAGTAAGACGACCTGGCACAGCGTCTCGAGCAGGGTCGTCTTCCCGCCGCTGTTGGCTCCAGTGAGGACGGTGACGCGTTCCTCGCCTGGAACGGCGTTGACGTCTGCCGACACGTCGGTCACGGCGTGTTCGCCGAGCGCGTAGGTGACAGATTGGACCGACTCATCGTCGTTCGCAGCGATGGTCAGGTTCTGGGCCTGTACGACGGACACCGCGCCGTCTCCTTCGACGAACGCCGGGCGGGTGCAGTTGTACGCGAGTGCGAACCGAGCCAACGAGAGGTGCAAGGCGATCTCGTCGACCGCGCCAACGGCCTGGTCGGTCGCGTCACTGGTCTCCTCGAGCGTTTCCTCGAGGTCGCTCGCGACCGTCGCTTCGCGTTCGTCGATCGCACTCGTGAGATCGCTTCGAAGCGTTCGGAGGGTGCTCCCGACGAAATCCGTCGCGTCCGTCGCGTCGGCAGGCATCGCGTCGTGGACCTGCTCGATCGTCACGCCAGTCTCGCTCAAGAGATGATCCTCGAAGGACTCGCGGAACTGCCCGACGTCGCGCACGCCGTCCGAACGGAGTTCCTCGATCAGTTCGAGGGCGTTCGCGTCCATATCTTCGATCGCACCCAGTGCATCGCGGAGTCGATCGAGTTCGTCGTCGACGTCCGATTGCACCCGCTGTCGGTCGCCGTCGAACGACGCGAGCGCGTCGGCAGCGTCCTCGAGTCGCTCTCGCTCGAGTTCAGCGATGGTCGCGAACGGCCCGGAGTCGACCCCTGCCTCGAGCAAGGCTAATGCCGTCTCGACGGCGGCGCGTTCGCTCTCGTTTCGCTCGTCGTAGCGTTCGTAGGCGTCGAGAACGGCGTCGCGGTCCTCGTCGGTGAGTGCCCCCCAGGCGTTCCGGGCCGCGAGTACGTCGTCCAGTCGGTCGTCCATGGCCTCCTGTGAGGTGAGCGGCGTCAGCACGCGGATTCGGTCGGCCGCTCGTCGCGTGACGGCGTGTTCGACGGCAAGGTCGAGTACTTCCTTGTACGCGGAGCGAGCATCGCGCGTCGCTAGCATCTCCATTCCGTCGCCGCCCGTCGCCCGACGCAGAATGCGCGTCGCACGACCGCGAGCGAGTCCCGCATTCGAGAGCGCGCGCACGTCACCGCCCTCGATGGCCTGCATCGCTCGCTCGGCACCCAACTCCTCGACTAGCGTCTCCCGGGTCTTCGGCCCGACACCCCAGTACTCCTCGAGTCGCATACGTGGTGCACTCGGGGCAACCGTCTTGAAACTGTGTTATCAGTCGACCAGAAGCGTTGCTCGACAGACGCACGCGTTCTCGCCTGAAAGCCGAGATCCGTACGTCGAGTGGCAGTCTGTTGGCGCTTATGTTCAAGAACGTGTATAATACCGTGAGGTGGGGGACTGTCGGAAGGCACAAACACGGGGATTTTTATCGACTGGATCGCCTACACACATCCATGACTGATGGGCGGGGCGAAACTCCCCGGCGAACAGGAATGACCGAAAAGTGCGGCGTCGTCGGCGTCTCACTCGACGGTCGAGACGCGGCACGACCGTTGTACTACGGACTCTATGCACTCCAGCACCGCGGCCAGGAGTCCGCCGGAATCGTCACGCACGACGGCTTCCAGCAACACAGCCACGTCGACATGGGACTGGTGGGCGAGGTGTTCGACGAGGACGACCTCGACGTTCTCAACGGCGCGACCGGGATCGGTCACGTCCGGTATCCGACTGCCGGCTCGGTCGACTCCTCGTGTGCCCAACCCTTCTCCGTCTCGTTCAAGAGCGGCTCGCTCGGGCTCTCACACAACGGCAACCTCGTCAACGCCGACGAGATCCGCGACGAACTCGCCGCCGTCGGCCACGCCTTTACGAGCGACGGTGACACCGAAGTGATCGCCCACGACCTCGCGCGCAACTTACTCGAGGAGGACCTCGTCCGCGCGGTCAAGCGCACAATGGGGCGGATCCACGGCTCTTACGCCCTCGCGATCAGCCACGACGACACGATACTCGGCGTGCGCGATCCGCAGGGTAACCGCCCGCTGTGTATCGGCGAACTCGAGGACGGCTACATGCTCGCCTCTGAGTCGGCCGCGATCGATACGCTCGACGGCGACCTCGTTCGCGACGTGCGACCCGGTGAACTCGTCGTCTTGCGAGAGGACGGCGATGGCTTCGACTCCTACCAACTCGTCGAGGAGGACAACACCGCCCACTGCTTTTTCGAACACGTCTACTTCGCGCGCCCGGACAGCGTCATCGACGAGACGCTGGTCTACGAGGCGCGCCGAAACCTCGGCCGCAAGCTCTGGGAGGAAAGCGGCGTCGAGAGCGACGTCGTGATGCCCGTCCCCGACTCCGGACGGGCGTTCGCCTCGGGGTACGCCGACGCCGCGAGCGAGACGACGGCTGACGGCGACCTGCGCGAGGAAAGCGATAACGGCGTCGAGTTCGCAGAAGGGCTGATGAAAAACCGCTACGTCGGACGGACGTTCATCATGCCGACTCAGGGCGAACGCGAGCGCGCGGTTCGTCTCAAACTCAACCCAATCAAATCGACGATCGAAGGCAAGACGGTCACCGTCATCGACGACAGTATCGTCCGTGGCACTACCTCGACACAACTCGTGCAACTGCTCAAAGATTGCGGGGCCGAGAAAGTCCACGTCCGAATCGGTGCACCCGAAATCGTCGCTCCCTGTTACATGGGAATCAACATGGCCACCCGCGAGGAACTCATCGCCTCGGACAAATCGACGACGGAGATTCGCGACACCATCAACGCGGACAGTCTCGCGTACCTCTCGACCGACGCCGTCGCGGAAGTGCTCGGCAACGACCGAATCGATCTCTGCCTGGGCTGTGTGACCGGGGAGTACCCCTACGACATCGACGGCGAGGCGACCGACCGAGACGTCACGCGGCCCGAACTCGAGGGCCGAACGATGCACGCGGACGACTGACCTCGGTCGTTACCAGATGCCGGGAACGAGTCGGTACGGCGTCCGGTTCGCGTACGCGGCGTATCGCTCACCGAGCGTCTCGCGCAAGGCTCGTTCTTCGACGCGAATTCGATAGCCGTAGCCCGCGATCCCGGCGAGGAGGGCGACGGCGATGCTCAGCCAGTTTCCGACGGTGATCCCGACGCCGACCAGCGACAGCAGCGCGCCTGTGTACGAAGGGTGGCGAACCCACCGATACGGACCGGAATCGACCACCTCGTCCGCCGCGTCGACGCGCACCTCGAGGTCGAACCCGTCTCCGAGCGTGCGAACAGCGTACTGTCTGAGGACGACGCCGAGCAGGATCGCCCCTACTCCGAGCCAGAATGCAACGGTCGGCGCAGGAACGCTGAGGCTGGGGGCTATCTGCGAGAGCAGGACGGCCGCGAGGACGCCTCCAACGACGGCTGCGCCGATCGCGTACTTCGAGCCCTGATCTCTCGAGTCGTCGGCCGTTCCGCGGTGAGCGAAGGCGATAGACCAGTCCGAAACGATCCAAACACCGATGGCGGCGAGGAGGGCGACCGTTGACAGCAGTTCCGAACCGATCTCGGGGAGCATACGACACGATTCTCCGCGACCCGCATAAGTGTTGTATCACTGACTCGACGAGTGGAGCAACTAGGCCTTCTCGGCGAGGCCGCGCTCGGTGTGAGTGCTGGGGACAGTCTCGAGCGACACGGCTGGAGAGCAATTGCAGGCCGATTCACTCGAGTATGAGAACGAGCGCGTTCAGTACACGACGTGCAAGAGGATGTAGACGACAATTCCCAGCGAGAACGAGACGAGCCACAGCGACGCCGCGTACCGACCGAAACGGGCGTGGCTCGTCCGCGGAAGTTCCTCGATCGGGTACGCCGAGGCGAGTAACAGCGCGTAGTACACCAGCGGAATGCAGACGATCGCAAGGAGGATGTGAACCGCGAGGATTGGGAGGTAGACGAACTGGTAGACGATGTCGGGGCCCGGGAACGGCTGTGCCCCGCCGGTCGCGACCAGCCGGTAGAGATAGAGCGTGAGAAAGCTCGCGAACAGCCCGAACGAGCCAAGCATCGCGAGTCGGTGTCTGGCGACGTTCCCGCGACGAATCGCTCGCCACCCGAGCGTGATCGTCCCGATTGCGGCCCCACTAATCGCGACGTTGACGTGGGGAATCGCGTCGAGAACCCACTCGGGGGCCGCCGGAACCGTCGAGGGCGGCACTCGCCCACCCGCAGCCGCGAAGACGACCGCGAGCGAGACGACGCTCAAAATCGCCGTGAGCGGAGCCACGCGCTCTCGAGAAACGTATTCCATACATCGACCTTCGAGCGAGACGGGTTAGTGGTTACTGTCCCACTCGAGTCAATTCCATTCGAGTACACGTTCCGGTACTGATCCGAACTGATCACACGACAGCGCTGGCACTGTTCGGTGTAGTTTTCCTCAGAAGTTATGCGTGGGTGATGTCCGCGAAGGGAAATCACCTGCATCGTTGTGCTCGGCGGTAACCCGCCTCGCAATTGGTGGACATCGTCCACCCGTGCGATGCGTGGGACCGGATTCGAACCGGCGGACCCCTACGGGACAGCGCCCTCAACGCTGCGCCGTTGGCCTGGCTTGGCTACCCACGCTCGCTGTGTCTTTCTGCACTCAATCGTATCCAGTGTGATTATAAAAGCCCTTTCCTTTGTCCCCATGCCTGCGCCGGGGTCACACGCAACTGGCTGGTCTCGAGGCGGTGATTTGAAATGCGACAGGTGCCAAAGGATACCATGGCTAAGTATTCGACCGGTTCCGCATCGGGCGGCAGCGGGACGAACTGCGAACTCTGTGGTGCCGAGAGCGACTCGCTTCGACGTGCGAGCGTCGCCGGGGCCGAACTCGAGGTCTGTTCGGAGTGTGCGCCACACGACGACACCCAGAAGCAATCGTCCTCCCGTCGGCGCAGCGGACAACAAAGCGGGGGAAGCGGCCGCTCGAACGACGAACCGAGTCGGAAGCAAAAGGCCGCCCAGAACGTCGCCAAGGCGAATCCCGTCTGGGACGGCGATTCCGAGCACTGGGAGAAAGAGGGCACGAACTACGACGACGACCCACTTCCCTATCTCGTCACCGACTACGGCGAGACGCTCACCGAAGCGCGACAGGACGCCGGCCTCCAGCGCGACGAACTTGCCGAGGAACTCGGCGCTCGCGAAAAAGACCTCCTCGCAGTCGAGCAAGGTCGGGCGACGCAAGCCGGCGTCGGCGGCCGCTTGATCGACGCACTCGAGGAGTATCTCGACGTCTCGCTCGCAGAATAACCCTGGCATCGACTAGTTGAGCCGTCTTCGAACCCGATATACTCGAGCGAGTCGGCAGTCAGACTTTTGATGGCTGCAGAGAGAGTCCCTCTAATGATCGGACAACGGGCCGCTCGAGAGCCCTACACCACGCGATTCGAAACCGAAGTGACGGCCATCGACGGCCGACGTGTCTGGCTCGAGACGAGTTTTTTCTACGCGGCGAGCGACGGGCAGCCAGCGGATCGCGGAACCATTGGCGGAGTCTCCGTCGACGACGTGCGCACGGTCGACGGCGAGCACGTCCACGTCCTCGAGACGGAGCCGTCCTTTCGGACCGGCCATCACGTCCTCTGTTCGATCGACTGGTCGTTTCGCATGTACTGTATGCGCGCTCACACGGCCAGTCACATCTGCTACGGCGCGGCGAGACGCGTCCTCGAGCCAGCCGAGGCGACCTACGTCGGCCACGAAATCGGCGAGGAAACGGTGGGTCTCGACCTCGAGACGGGGTCGATCGACGACGAGGCGCTGATCGAACTGGACGCGTCGATCAACCGCGTCGTCTGGGAATCGAGGCCGGTGTCGTGGGACGACGTGTCGATCGAAGACGCCCGCGAGCGCGAGGAAATTACCTTCGACGAGGAGCGAACGGCGGCCGCCGTCGAGAGCGGCCGCGTTCGGACCGTGACGATCGGTAACCGTGACGAATCGGGCAACGGAAACGGCTCGTCCTTCGCTGACACGCGCCGCTCGTGGGACGTGACCGCCTGCGACGGAACCCACGTCCGGAACACGCGCGAAGTCGGACCGGTGACGGTCGTCGGCCGGACGACTCGAGACGACGGCTCGAGCCGAATCGAACTAGCGGTCGGTCCCGCGGCGATCGAACGTCGAGCGGCCGAAAAGCGCGCCGTCCTGGCGGTCACGGACGAACTCGGTGTCGATCTCGATCGCGTTCCACGGACGATCGACAGACTGGACGCCTCGAGTGAGCAACCCTCACCGAGAGACTGACGCGTCCAGTCACAGACGGCCGTCGTCACTCGTCTTTCCACTCGCCGGGTTCTTCGCCGTATATTTCCCCTTTTGCTCGCCGGCTGTGGGGCCACCACGCGATGATGCATATTCCGAGATAGAATACACCGAGTGCCGCCGCAACGATCAGGCCGTGGACTCCGGGTAACTCCGCGGCCTCCGTCCACTGCGTCTCCGGCGTGAACAGGGTCACCTTCGCGATCCACGAGACACCGAGGACGACGAAGAGGAGTACATATATCCGGCTGAGACGCCGAGAGAGGGCTTCCCAGGCCGTTACTTTGAACGTCGGATACCGAAGGTCTTCGCTCAATTCCTCGCGCCAGTGTGCGTGTTCGACGCCGACGGGCTGAAGCGCGTTCGCGAAGACATTTTCCTGGAAAAAGCGGACTCGAGCCCGGTACATGTCGTAGAATCGGTACCGCCTCACCTCGAACGAGAGGAAGACGCTGAGGACGAGAATGCCGACGAGGAGCAAGTACGCAGGCATATCGGGGCTCGAGAAGACGACCGAAAGCAAGGCGGCGAGCACCGTAATCGCCCAGTTCGTCGTCTGGTCGATCCGATCCTGCGAGGTCGTCGATTGCGCCACCTCTCCTCGGTAGTAGTGGGGAAGCGCCCCGATGAGTGTTTCAGGATCTTCCGCGATTTCGGCTCCGATCTCTTGATCCGATCGCTCGAGTGGGCTCTCTTCGTGTTCGTCCTCGCTCATGGCACGCGCTACACGAACCTGCTGTAAAGTACTACACCAGTCACAAGACGTTTCACTGGCGTCACGTCACGACGAAATACCGGTCTTTGCACCCACTTCCGTCGACCCCGTCCGTGTCACCTGCGGGTGAAACCTATTACTACTGTGCGAGTGACTGTTGAGGTATGGGGATCGATTACTCGCAGCTGCGTGATCCAAACGCCGAGTATACGATGCGGGATCTCTCGGCGGAGACGATGGGGGTCACGCGAGAACGTGGTCAGGATCGAGACGTCGTGATCACGGATGTACAGACGACGATGGTCGACGGCAACTTCCCGTGGACGCTGGTTCGAATCTACACCGACGCGGGTATCGTCGGCACCGGCGAGGCCTACTGGGGCGCAGGCGCACCGGAACTAATCGAACGAATGAGCTCCTTCCTAGAAGGCGAGAATCCGCTCGATATCGACCGACTTACGGAACACCTCTTCCAGAAGATGTCCGGCGAAGGATCGATCGGGGGCGTCACCGTCACCGCCATCGCGGGGATCGAAGTCGCGTTACACGATCTCGTCGGGAAGATTCTCGAGGTGCCAGCCTACCAGTTACTCGGTGGAAAGTACAGAGACGAGGTTCGGGTCTACTGTGATTGTCACACCGAAGACGAGGCGGATCCCGTCGCCTGTGCCGACGAAGCCGAACGCGTCGTCGAGGAACTGGGCTACGATGCGCTCAAATTCGACCTCGACGTGCCCTCGGGCCACGAGAAAGATCGAGCGAACCGACACCTTCGGCGTCCCGAAATCGACCACAAAGCGTCGATTGTCGAGGCGATCACCGAACGCGTCGGCCACCGCGCCGACGTCGCCTTCGACTGCCACTGGACGTTTTCAGCCGACAGCGCGAAGCGCCTGGCAAACCGCCTCGAGGAGTACAACGTCTGGTGGCTCGAGGATCCCGTGCCACCCGAAAACCACGACGTGCAGCGGGAGGTCACACAGAGTACGACGACGCCGATCACCGTCGGCGAAAACGTCTATCGAACCCACGGCCAGCGTCGACTCATCGAAG
This sequence comes from Natronorubrum sediminis, assembly GCF_900108095.1. Taxonomy (NCBI): domain Archaea; kingdom Methanobacteriati; phylum Methanobacteriota; class Halobacteria; order Halobacteriales; family Natrialbaceae; genus Natronorubrum; species Natronorubrum sediminis. The sequence goes on along the minus strand of NZ_FNWL01000002.1, from coordinate 744,408 downwards.
AACAGGCTGTCGACATCATCGCCCCCGATATGCCCAAGGTCGGCGGCATGCGCGAGACGCGGAAGATCGCCGATCTGGCCGATCTCTACTACGTTCCCGTCGCGATGCACAACGTCGCGTCACCCGTCGCGACGATGGGGAGCGTCCACGTCGGAGCGGCGATTTCGAACGCCCTCGCCGTCGAGTTCCACTCTTACGAACTCGAGTGGTGGGGCGATCTCGTCGAAGAGGACGTCATCGAGGACGGCTACATCGAAGTTCCGGAGCAACCCGGCCTCGGGGTCACGCTGGATATGGACGTCGTCGCGGAGCAGATGGTCGACGGCGAGGAACTCTTCGACGAAGCCTGATCGAGACAGGTTGTAGGGGCCACTTTACGTCGGCCTGTCAGCGCGGAACTACTCGAGTCCGATGTGCCAGTTTTGGGCGCACCAACTAGTGTCGTTCAGCGACGAACGCACTGGTGATCAGCAAAATTGTGAGGACCGTGACTTCGAACGAGACGTATCCGCCGAGCCACAATAGGACTGCGAGAAGGTTGAAACTCAAGCCGATCAGTGGAAAGTGATCGACGACACCCTCGAGCGCTCGAGTGAGATCGTGTGCGATGGGACTCTCTGTCACCCACTGATCGTCGGCATTTTTTGGGGTTCGGGCATCTGTCGGCGCGAGAAACCTCGTGCCACAGCGTCGACAGCAGATGTGCTGTTCCGAAAACGGCTGGGGATAGTCTGCTGGGCAGTTCGGACAGAGGATGCGTTCGGGAACGTGTTGTGGGACCGCCTGTTCTGACATTCTCGTTGATTGTCTGCAAATCCGACCCCTTTGGCATAAACTTTCTCGCTTTTCCAGCCGTGATGGATTCGCGTCTTCGCTGTCGAAGCACCGAACATCGTCGAGAGCAAGCGAGTACGCCCTGAACACGTCGCTTACGACTCGGACGACTCGCTTCGCCGAAAGAGCGTTTCGACGTTTCCAGGATCGAAATCGGCAGGTGTCACGTCGCCGTCGCTCTCGAGGGCCCGAGCGAGGTACGTGACGCTGTTGAGGAGTCCGAGGTGTGAAAACGCCTGCGGGAAGTTACCGAGTAACTGATCATTTTCCGGGTCGATCTTTTCGGAGTACAAGCCGAGCGGACTCGCCCGCTCGAGGACGTTTTCGAAGTACTCTCGGGCTTGCTCGAGTCGATTCGAGAGAACCAATGCGTCGATGAGCCAGAACGAACAGAGGAAGAACGCTTTCTCCTCGTCGCGACGGATGTCGCTGTCGACGAACCGGACGACGAGGCCGTCGTCGGTCGTCAGTCGGTCGATAACGGCGTCAATTGTCGCCTGCACGCGGTCGTCTTCCGGCGGGAGGAACTCGTAGATCGGTAACAAGAGCGCCGTCGCGTCGAGGGCCTCGTCACTCTCGAAGTGTTGGGTAAAACTCGAGGCCCGTTCGCTATAGCCGCGGGCTTCGATGGCCTCTCGGACGGCGTCGCGCTCCTCGCGCCACGTCTCGAGGGGCGCCTCGAGATCGTTTTCGGTCGCGAGTGCGATTCCTCGATCGAGCGCAACCCAACACAGCAGTTTCGAGTGCAAGAAGTGTCGCCGTTCGTCGCGGAACTCCCAGATACCGGCATCGCGCTCGTCCCAGTGCTCGCAGACGTACTTGACAATGTCGCAAAGTGCGTCCCACTCCTCGTTGGTGACCATCGCCTCGGAATCGAACTGAATCGTCTCGTAGACGGCCTGAACGATCGTGCCGTACACGTCGAGTTGCTGTTGTGGCGCGGCCGCGTTGCCGATTCGAACCGGTCCCGTTTCGCGATAGCCTTCGAGGTGCTCGAGCGTTTGCTCGGAGAGGGCGTCACCGGTGTCGCCGTGGAGGCCGTAGACGGGATTGATTTCGGCTGGATCGGTCTGGGCGATGTCCGAAAACCACTCGAAGTACTCCCGCGCTTCCTGTTCGTGACCGGTGTCGTGAAGCGCTTGTACGGTAAACTTCGCGTCCCGAATCCAGTTGTAGCGGTAGTCCCAGGTCCGTGGCTCACCGATAGCTTCTGGAACCGACGTCGTCGCTGCAGCGGGAATCGCACCCGTTTCGTGGTGGATCAAGACCTTCAACGCGAGTTCCGAACGGATCACCATCTCGTGCCACCGTTCGGGCATCGATTCGGGCGCACCATCGCGGTGGCTGAGCCACTCGCGCCAGTAGCGTTTCGTCTCGTCGAGCGCTTGCTGGTGGTCGACCGATGCCAGTGGCTCCGTTGCGCCGTACTGGACGCCAGTCCAACACGAGTCGCCCGCCTTGAGCGAAACTGTCGCTTCCGTGTTCGTCTCGGACGCACGGAACTCGAGGGCGTCGTCGAGGGCGTCCCCGGTGTACAAGAAGAGTTGCTCCGGGTCAGCAGAGTCGGCGTCGACGCCGTCCTCGCCGGCCGTGGCCAATACGCCGTTTTCGACCCGTTCGAGCGTCGGGTCCGTCCGCGCGTAGTCGAATCGGGGAGCGAACTCGAGTTCGAGGTCGACGGTTCCTCGATCGCACTCGAGTCGGCGGTAGATCGCCTGCTGTGTGGATTCCGACGACTCTCGCCCGTCGGCTCGAATCGGCATGAAATCGACGACCGTCGCCTGTCCGCTCGTCGTCTCGAACGTCGTCTCGAGAACGTTCGTTCGGTCGACGTACCGATGGCTCGATTCGTGGGGGTCGGTCGGTCGGACGGCGAAGTGACCGCCCCGGTCGGCATCGAGGAGTCGAGCGAAGACGCTCGGCGACTCGAGGTGTGGGAAGCAACACCAATCGATCGATCCCCGTCTACTGACGAGCGCACAGCGGTCGTCGTTGCCGATAATGCCGTAGTCTCGAAGTGGTGGGTACGTCATGGGCGAAAACTGACTTTGTATCTGTCCCTCACTGGAAATCGTCAATAAGTATTGGCCAGCAGCGTCCGGGTTGCCGGTCGTTTCACCTCGAATCACTCGAGACTGTCTCGTCAGGGCTGGATCGAAGTCGAATACTCGACCTACCCATGTGAACCTGTGCCGTGCTTCCCAAGGGAACCTGTGCCGAACTCCCCAAGGGTGCCTGTGCCGGGGCGCGTTTTATTCCGCTCCCCGGGGAGGAACGCGGCATGTCGTCAGATCAGTCGCGGCTTGCTCGTCGCCAGGTACTGAAACGCTGTGGAGGCGTTAGCGTAACTCTTCTCGGAGTCGCTGCGGGCAGTGGAACCGGCGCTGCAGCATCGAGTATCTCCGAGCAACACTCCACCGCGGTCGCCTCGAGTGTCACGCAGGACGACGGCGACACCGAGAACACCCCTGCAGACGTATACGACGAGTACATCGACGACGTCGTCCTCGTCAACGTCTTCGGTGGCCTCGACGACGAACCGGGTGTACCAGAGGGTGACGGCCCCGAAACACCCGCTGGAATCGGTTCGGGATTCGTCGTCGACGACGCTGTCGTCACGAACCACCACGTTGTCCGCGAGGCCGAAACGGTCGAACTCCAGTTTCGTGACGAGCAGTGGCGAACGGCCGACGTCGTCGGAACAGATATTCACAGCGACCTCGCCGCGCTCGAGGTCGACGATCTCCCCGAGGAAACTGAGGGGATCACGCTCGCCGAAGACGAGCCGACGGTCGGCGAGGAGGTCCTCGCACTCGGGAACCCACTCGGTCTCGACGCGTCGATTTCCCAGGGGATCGTCAGCGGCGTCAATCGCTCGCTGCCGAGCCCAACTGGGTTTTCCATTCCGGCGGCGATTCAGACGGACGCACCGGTCAACCCCGGAAACAGCGGCGGCCCGCTCGTCGACCTCTCGGGCGACGCCGTGGGCGTCGTCTTCGCCGGTGCGGGCCAGACGATCGGTTTTGCAATCTCCGCCGCGCTCGCGAATCGAGTCGTGCCGTCTCTCCTCGAGGACGGTTCCTACGATCACCCGTATCTCGGCGTGAGCGTCGCCCCCGTCAGTCCGATCGTCGCCGAGGCGAACGACCTCGAGGACGCACGCGGCGTCATGGTCGTCGGGACGGTGTCGGACGGGCCTGCCGCCGATGTTTTCGAAACAGCGGAGCCCGGTCCCACCGTCGACGGCGTCCCCGTTCCCGTCGACGGTGACGTCATCGTCGCGATCGACGACACCGAAATTCCCTCACAAGAACGACTCTCCTCCACGCTGGCACTCGAGACGGAACCCGACGAGACGATTACGATCGACGTCCTCCGAGACGGAGACGAGGAAACGGTCGAACTCACACTCGAGGAACGGCCGAGTGAAACCGATTTCTAACGAGCGTGGTGTTAGATCGAACGGGATGCGTTTGGGTGAGCGACTTGCAACTGAAGAGAGGGAACGGGTGGTGTGTCGAAATGGAGTGACGTAAGATAGATTGACAGTCACTTCATATGGAACCTTCTCGAAAAACCACAAGACGGCAGCGATTTTGAAGAAGTTTGGATTTGGAAACAACTGCGAGTAGCTTAAACGAATTACCTCAAAACGTGGAGACGATTTCTACCGTCGACGTCACGAAACCGTTACACACGAGCACGGTCCACGAGGTGGGTAAGAACCTATTGGTGCTGACAAGTTCGTTCAATTTCACCCGGGAACTGGTTTTTATGCGGGGTCCATTTGTAGACCCACTCCCCTATGGAGTGGATTACTGATGCGATGTGTGAACTGTAGGAAGAATGCTGGCTACAACCGTGCCGTGATCGAACTGTTCAGCGGCGTCGAAATCGGGGGACTCTGTATGAACTGTGAGCGAGACGAGTTCGGACGACACTTCGACAGCTCGACGGACGCTGATCGGTGTTGTTCGCTTTGCAACCGGGACGGACAGGTGCAGTTCCCGCGGTACGTCCCGGAGACGCACGTCCGCGATGGGGACCTCGTCGTCGAGTCGTCGATCGAAACCGGCGACGCCGTCCCCTGTCTCTGTGACGAGCACTTTCACGAACTGCTCGAGGAGCCATCCCAACCTCGCTCTGTGACACTCTGAGGCGAGAGGTCAGAACGCACGCAGACCGAGTGTCGAAACGTCGTCACTGACCCAGCGTCTCAGAGCGTCCCTCCCGACGCAGTGACTCAGCCTGCTTCTCGAAGTCGACAAACACCCACTACTGACAGGGCCGGCCCGTCGCTCACTCGTCCGCCGTGGATTCCTCCGTCGCCTCTGGGTTGTCTTCGAGGTCCTCGAGGTCCTCAGCGTCTTCTCTCGGTGCGTTTTGCGTACCGAGGTCGTCGTCACCCTCGGCCTGGGCCGACTCCTGATCGACTCGCTCGAGTTCTTCTTCGATTTCGGCTTCTCGCTCCGCTTCGTACTCGTCTGCGCGGTCGGTATCGTCTTCAGCCATGGGGCGACGTTGACGCTCGAGGGGGTTGGGAGACGGGCCGTCACGTGCAACCTCGAGTCGTATTCGTCGGCCGAACTGTCTTCGGACACGAAAGACAGATAAAAGATGCCGCGCTGTGAACAGATAGACATGGACGTTCCGTACGACCTGACCTCGTACGTTCGGGTGTTAAAGATGGCAACGACACCCACGACTGAGGAGTTCCTTCAGGTATCAAAGATCGCTGGTGCAGGCATTTTGCTGGTCGGATTGATGGGCTTCCTCATCGGGGGAATCATGCTGTTCTTACCCGCGGGCGGTGGTCTCTGATGGGTATCTTCGCGGTCAAAACGACGGCGAGTCAAGAACGCACTGTCGCAGATATGATTATCAACCGCGAAGAGCCCGAAGTCCACGCCGCCCTCGCCCCGGATTCACTCACCTCCTACGTGATGGTCGAAGCCGAAGGCGACGCCGTCTTGAATCGGGTGCTCGAGGACATTCCCCACGCCCGGAGCATCGTTCCGGGTGAATCCGACATTTCGGAAGTCGAGCACTTCCTCTCGCCGAAGCCGGACGTCGAGGGAATCGCCGAAGGAGACATCGTCGAACTCATCGCCGGCCCGTTCAAAGGCGAGAAGGCACAGGTCCAGCGTATCGACGAAGGCAAAGACCAGGTCACGGTCGAACTGTACGAGGCGACGGTTCCGATTCCGGTGACGGTTCGGGGCGACCAGATCCGCGTGCTGGATTCCGACGAACGGTAGTGAGTCGGTTTGCTCGGCGCTTCGCGCCGAGAGAGTTTTATACTAAATTTTGCAAGGAGCGGTGAGCGAACGCCGTGAGCGAACTCGACGCAGTAAAATTTAGGAGTGCAACGGTTCCGATTCCGGTGACGGTTCGGGGCGACCAGATCCGCGTGCTGGATTCCGACGAACGGTAGTGAGTCGGTTTGCTCGGTGTGAGCGATACGTGGGACGAGCGAAGCGAGTGCCTCGAAAAGCGAACGGGGAGAGACGACCCGTGACGAGTGCGGACGGATACAACTCGAGGCGAAAATGGGTTTTTGTGGCAGCTACTGACTCCTGACTGTGGTGTGCGCCGAGGAAAACCGTTGCAGCCGAAGCCTGCGAAAACCGTCGGATTCGCAAGAGACTCGAGGGCAGGTGTGGGCCGTTACAGTTGCTGGACGATCGCTTGCATGTCGGCGACGTCCTCGATTTCCGTGAGGAGTTCCTCGCGCGTCCGGACGTCTTCTGAGTCAGCGCCGTACGCGCGAACGTACTCGGCTCGGCTGTGTTCGGTAAACACGTGTCGAATCGCGAGGTAGCCGTCCGGAACGACCGTTCCACAGACTTTACACTCCTGTCGGGTGTGTTCCGTCGCCTGATGGACGACCGTCGATTCGACTTCTTCGAACGTCTCACCACAGCCCTCGATTCCGCATTCCCAAGCCATGTACTCTCAGTGTCAGTATCGAGTGGCCGCCCTAATGATCCTTTCGCAGCGAAATTCGCGGAATCCAGACTGTGCCAGCCAGTCAGAATGGACGAGGCCGGGACCCAATACCGACGAGTGTGAGTGTCGTGTGCCGGCGGTACTACCGGGTGGCAACTAAATCAGAATTCATAACTCATCACTCCAAGAAGCAGGTGACGTGAGCGAGGGTACAGCGACTCGAGTCGATTGCCACGTGAAGGTCCTCGACGAACGAATCGTCGAGCGAGCGATCGCTGCTAACCTCGACGCGATCGTCTACGCTCCCCATTTCACTCGGCTGCCGGAGATTCGACGCACGGCCGCCGCCTACTCGAGCGAGGAGTTAACGGTCGTTCCCGGACGGGAGGTGTTCACCGGTTCCTGGCGGAATCGCAAACACGTGCTCGCGATCGGTCTCGAGGAGCCGGTTCCGGATTTTATCCCGCTCGAGACGGCGATGGCGGAGTTCGACCGACAGGAGGCCGCCGTGTTGGTTCCACATCCCGAGTTTGCGACGGTGAGTCTGAACGAGTCGGACCTCGAGCGCTTCGAGGACGTCATCGACGCGCTCGAAATTTTCAACCCAAAGCATCTTCCCTCGCACAATCGACGTGCACGCGAACTCGCTGAGCAGATTTCGTGTGCACCGTTTACCTCGTCGTACGCGCATTTGCCGGGGACGGTCGGCGTGGCACACACTGAATTCGACGCGGAGATCACCGACGAATCCGATCTCGTCAACGCGCTCAAAGAGTCCGTTTCTCGTCGCGTCGTCCATCAGAACGGTCGCCGGCGCTGGCAGGCGACGGCCGGTGAACTCGCCCACCTCGGCTACGAAAACACGTGGAAGAAGATCGACCGACTCTTTCTCTCGGGAACCGAGCCGACACACCCCGATCACATCGCGTACGACGGTCGCTTCGACGACGTCGCGGTTTACTGAGTCGTCCGTTCTCACTCGGTGTCCGTAGATAGTTCCGAGAGTGTCGCTTGCACCCGATCCCAGTGACTGCCCCGCCAGAAGTGTTGTTGACACGACCGACAGCGCCAGAGTGGCGTCTCCTCAGCGTCTGGCGCGTACTCCGGTGTCGATTCACCTCGGCCAACTCGCTCGAGTGAGCCGTTGCACCGACTGCAGACGGCAGGCTCGGCGGGTAGCGTGAGTTCGACCCCGGCCGCCGTGAGTTCCCGTAGCTGATCCTCGACGTCGAGCGACTCGAGGAGGATCGCCCCCCTCGGTTCGTCCGTCGGGCGGGCGGCCCGATTCGCGAGTTCGACGTCTCTCGTGACCAGCGTGCGCCCCTCGTTCCGGCCGAGCGCGAGCAACTCGTCGTCAGCCTCGAGCTCACGGTCGCCGGCGTAGACGGTGTCGTAGTTACACATTCGAAGGTAGCTCACGAGTCCGCCACACATGACGTCGAGAAGGAATTGCACTGTCGAGAAGCGAGTAATAGCGTTCAGTGGAGGAACTCGCGAACGTCGTCGAGCTCCCACGTGTTGAGCACGTCCGCCGGTTCGGCCCAGCCCCGACGAGCGGTGTGGACGCCCCAGCGCATGTACTCGAGCGTCGATGGCTGGTGGGCGTCTGTGTTGACCGAAATCGGCGCGCCTTCCTCGAGTGCGGCCTGTACGGCGCTGCCCCAGAGGTCGAGCCGTCGGGGATTGGCGTTGATCTCGAGGGCCGTGTCGTGGTCGGCCGCGGCCCGGGCGAGTTCGCGCGCGTCGAAGTCGAGCCCGGATCGCTCGTTGAGCATTCGGCCGCTCGGGTGGCCGATGACGTCGATCGCCGGATTCTCGATAGCAGTTACGAGACGGTCGGTCGCCGTCGGTGCGTCCTGATCGAGCGCACTGTGTGGCGAGGCGACGATCACATCCAGTGCGTCGATGGCTGCTTCGGAGAGTCCGATCTCTCCGTCGGCGTCGATGTTCGCCTCGATTCCCGCGAAGACTTCGATCTCGCTTGCCGCTGCGACCTCGCGGATCTGCTCGACTTGCTCGAGGATTTCGGTGTCTGAAAGGCCCATATCGCCGACGATTCCGGGGCCCTCGGCGTGGTCGGCGACGCCGTAGTAGTCGTACCCCATCTCCGCGGCGGCGTCGACCATCGCTTCGATCGACGTGTTCCCATCGGACCACTCGGTGTGCGTGTGGAAGTCTCCGCGGACGTCCTCGCGCGTGATGAGGTCGGGCAACGCGTCGGCTTCGGCGGCGGCGATCTCGCCGCGATCCTCGCGGAGTTCCGGCGGAATCAACGGCAACCCGAGCGCGTCGTACATGCTCGCTTCGGTCTCGCCAGCCACGCGCTCGCCGACGCGCTGGCCCGCATCGGGATCGTCGACGCTCGAGACGTCGAACGCGCCGTACTCGTTGAGCTTCATCTCGCGGTCGATCGCATAGTTGCGAAGCCGGACGTTGTGGTCCTTGCTCCCCGTAAAGTACTGCAGCGCCGAGCCGAACTCTTCGGGGACGACGACCCGCAGGTCGACGCGAATCTCGCCGACCCGAACGCTCGCCTTGTCGGGGCCGGACTCGATCTCGCTGTCGACTGAGTTCCAATTCAAGAAGGACTCGACCACATCCTCGTTTTCGTCCGTGCCGACGAGTACGTCCACGTCGCCGATCGTCTCGCGCCAGCGCCGGATCGACCCGGCGACCTCACAGCGTTCGACCGTCTCGAGCGACTCGAGAAACGCGAGCACGTCGTCGGCGAGCGGCCGTGCTTCGCCGAGTAACTGTCGTTGGCCGACTTCTCTGGCGAATTCAATGTTGTCGCGGATGTTCTCCTCGGTCTTCGGGCCGAAGCCGCTGACTTCCTGTATCTCGCCTGCCTCGGCCGCCTCCTCGAGATCGTCGAGCGTTTCGATGCCGAGTTCCCGATAGAGCTTCCCCGCCGTCTTGGGTCCGACACCTTCGATTCGCGTGATGTCGGCGATGTCGATCGGGAGGTCGGCGCGCAGTTCTTCGAGTTCTTCTATGTCGCCGGTTTCGACGTACTCGACGACCTTCGAGGAGATGGCGTCGCCGACGCCGTCGATCTCCTCGAGAATCCCCTCGTTACCGTCTTCAATGTGGCCGGCGATCGGGACGGGGTGGGCGCGGATGTTCTCGGCCGCCCGGCGGTACGCCCGCGGTTTGTACTCGACGTCGTCGGCCTCGAGCAGGTCGGCGAACTCCTCGAAGCGGCCGGCGATTTCGGCGTTGGTCGCCACTATCGTCCCCTCCGTGAGGAGCCGCCGTCATCGTCGCCGAGGGCCTTCTTCAGGAAGGACATCCAGCGCTTTCGGTCGGCGGCTTGCTTGGTCTTTTGCTCGCGCTCGAGGTCGGTCGGACCGAGGCTCTCGAGGGCGTTCAACGCGCGATCGATCCCGATGATGCTCTGGGCGAGTTGTTCGCCCTCCTCGCGGGAGATGTCGCCCTCCTCGATGGCCTCGAGGCGTTCGACGCGCTCGCGGCGGAGGTTCTTCTTCGCTCGCTCGACGCGGTCGCGCTCGCCGGCGGGGATCGTCTCGCGGCGCTTGATCTCGAAGACGAACGTCCGGAGGTCGATCTCCTCGCCCTGGACGGTGATCGTCTCCGGGATGTCCGCGCCGACGGTCGCCCCCTCGCGCTCGACTCGCTCGAGGAGTTGCTTTCGCTCGTACAGTTTCATAGTACGGAGTAAGTTCTCAATTATCAAAAATGTGGCTAGCGTCGCGTTTGACTCGAATGCGATGACTACGGCACTCTTCCAAGAAAATATTTGTATTCATATCTATGGGAACATATTGCTGCATTCGAGGTATCTAAGTATTTTCGCGATATGAATGAGAATATGGTGAACATTCCAACTGGATACAGTGGTGAAATATCGATCGAAACCAGTGCAACTTTCGTAGCACTGGCCGTTTCTATGGTGCTCCTCGTATTGGAATTCATCCTTGATGGGGTTTCATTCACGGGTATTATAGGGAGTCTCGGAATGGGTATTATTATCGGAATAGGATACTACCTTGGTCTTCGTCGGCGGACAAAAACAACAACTTCCGAAGCGTAACTCTCAATCCCCAGTGCGGCTTGGTCACGGTCTGGGGCACCCTAAGCGACAATAATCAATCGTGTGTCGTACTATGGGATGAAAAAGACAATCACGAACGGTTGAACGCTCCCATCGCATTTTTTGGGAGATCATACAAAAGTGAGAGTATGCAAACAATTATGGTCCAGAACGCATACACTGCAAATCCGCCAATACCTATTCTATCTATCAATCCCGATGGAGAAATGAACAAGGCAACAGTTAGTGCCATGCAGATTAATCCAGAGATCAGTACGAACATCGATCCGTACACTCTAACGGCATTTCTCATACTTGTATATTATTAGATAAACCTAAGTATTTTACGATAAATAGTGTTAGAGTATAGAAGGATATATTTGATAGAAAGAAATGGGATTTTGAGAGATGTATATAAGATAACTATCTACTTTGGTGGAGAAATATCGATCCTGATCAGACGTACATATTAGTCTGGTTACTCAGGTTGGTATGACCTTCTCATACTGGAACACCATCATTAGTGAAATATCAAAAATTCATACTTAATCCGGGTTCGAATATATTAAGGGCCCAATGAAACTTATTTATAAATATTTGTATACAAGAAACTATGCCCTACATACTATAATTCAAATTGTATTCTCTAATATATTCTAATGTATGGTTAGAAAGAAACCAGACAGGCGAAGTATGCTGAAAAGTATCGGCGTGGGAGTTAGTTCGATAGCATCGATATCGGTGTCAGCGGCGGCACTCGAAGGAGACGAGGATGATCCGATTACGATCCTCGAAGGTGGCAATAAAAGATCGGTCGCTCGAGAGCTAGAACAGACAGAACAGTACGGTTCATTAGCAAGAAAAGCGGAAGAACGGGGACAGCGAATCGTCCTGTCGGCTACGAACATCGACGCTGCTCGAGTTGAGAACGATGACTTCAAACGAGAAGTGGTTAGTTACGATCTCCTTGATACCGATGAGGGGGTTGATGCTGCGATTATTATCGCGCGTGATCTAAAGACATCAGCAGTCGAATTCGCACAACTTGACTACTACCATACCAACTCCGACGGTGTATTAACCGAAATCGAACGGTTCGAAGCAGCTACCGACGTAGAGCGAACCCAAGAAGGGAAAACAACGCCGGAAGAAGGCATCAAGTTGACAACGCACGAGGTTGATCCAGCGGTATTTGCACAGTTCTCTGCTGCTTTCGACGATAACACCGTCTCGACACAGTTTGTCGACGTACCCAGTGACTTCCCGACCGAATGGGATATTACTGGATGTAATAGCTGTTATGAGATAGCGCGACTGACTTGTCGCTACCTTTGTGGTGCAGCCGGTGGTTTCGCCTGTGGTGTCCTGGGGATTACGGTCGTCGGTGGAATCGGCTGTGCAACATTCGTGGCTGGCGTCTGCAGAATTGCCGACGCTGCAAGCGGTTGCGGTGATGACCTCGCAAAAACAATTTGTACTCACGATGCTATCGGCGCGTGTGATGACGATGCACCGGGGCGGATTATAAATGTTGACATTCCTGATTTTGATGATATTGTTTAGTTACAGTTGACGTCGTAGTCCACAGACGCTCAATTCACACTACCTTATATTATTTAAAAGACATTATCTCTGTAGTGAGGCGGGATCTATCGCCAATGAATACAAACCCCAAATCCCTTAGCGGTGCCACACATATCCCCGCGCAATGGCCACGTGCGACGTGTGTGGGAAAGACGAAAGCATGCCCTACAACTGTCGGCACTGCGGGGGGACGTACTGTGGGGAACACAGACTCCCGGAGAACCACGACTGTACGGGGCTGCAGAACTGGAACGACCCGAACGCCGTCTTCGACAGCGGGTTCGACGAGAGCGTCAACGGCGGGGGAAGTACATCGCGGGCCTCGAGTGTGATGGAGAAGATCCCCATCGACACGGGAGTCGGCGGGCCACTCGCCTACTTCCGCGGGAACATGACCTACACGTTCCTCGCGATAATGTGGATCACGTTCCTCCTGCAGTACATTTCGTTGTTGATCGGTGGGCCGGCACTCCATAACGCGCTCTTTACGCTCTCACCGCTCAACCCGGAGTACGTCTGGACGTGGGTAACCTCGATTTTCGCTCACAGCACCGCCAACTTCTTCCACATCATCTTCAATAGCATCGTGATTTTCTTCTTCGGACCGCTCGTCGAACGGTACGTCGGTTCGAAGTCGTTCGCAGTACTGTTCATCGGTGCAGGCGCACTCGCCGGACTCAGCCAGATCGGTCTCACCGCAGTAGAGGGCGGAGTGACCCCCGTTCTCGGTGCCAGCGGTGCCGCACTCGCGATCATGGGCGTCATTACGGTACTGAACCCGAACCTGACGGTCTACCTCATGTTCATGATCCCGATGCCGATCTGGATCCTGACCGGATTGACGGCGCTCATCAGCGTGTTGTTCATCGGAACTGGCGCAGGAGGCGGCGGCGGAATCGCGCACATGGCTCACCTCGTCGGACTCGTCATCGGCCTCGCCTACGGCGAGTACGTCAAGCGAACGCAGAACATTCGGGCTCCGAGCCAACTGCAACTCGGCGGTGGCGGCCCCGGCGGTCCGGGTGGCCCCGGTGGCCCCGGCGGACGCCGTCGATTCTGAGGCTGCGTTTCCCACCACAATCCGACCACTGATTTTCGTCCCGACCCAACGCTCGAGCACCCATGCCTCCCACTCGCCCCGACCTCGCACCCGACAGCTCCCTCGAGCGCGAGGAGATGGAAGCGATGCAACGTGAAATCGGCGACGCTGCGGTGTTCGACGACGAGTTCGCGTTCGATCCGTCGACGCTCGGGGATCCGCTCGCGACGGCCGCAGGCGGGGCGGAACCACCGATCGTCGTCGGCGTGGACCAATCCTTTTTGCGCGACGAAGACGGCGAGTTTGACCGTGCGCTGAGTGCCGTGGTCGCGATGCGAGGCGGCGAAGTGATCGAACGCGTACACGCCGTGACACCCCTCGAGATCCCCTATATTCCGGGATTGCTCGCATTTCGAGAGGGTGGGCCGATTCTCGAGGCGCTCGAGGTCCTCTCCGTCGATCCTGATCTCGCGTTGTTCGACGGCAGCGGCCGCATTCACTTTCGGCAGGCCGGAATCGCGACGCACGTCGGCGTCGTCCGCGACCTGCCGAGTATCGGCGTCGCGAAGAGCCTCCTCTGTGGGACGCCCCGCGAATCCACCGAAAATCTGCCGGCTGGAACTCGAGTGCCGATCGAGGCCGACTCGAGCGTCGACGCGCCCGACGGCGACCTGATCGGCTACGCCGTTCAGACCCGACAGTACGAGTCCCCGGATCGCTACATCAACCCACTCTACGTGAGTCCGGGCCACCGCGTCGGTCCCGAAACGGCGGCCGATGTCGCGCTGGCACTCGCGTCGTCGTATAAACTCCCCGAACCGGTGAGGCTGGCCGATAACTACGCCGAAACGGCGAAACAGGAGATCGGCGACTGACCAGAACGAGTGCGGACCGTCAGCCGCGTCGTCAGTGACGGCACCTCAATTCGGCGCTAGGTGAGTGCCGGCCACTGCTCGAGTAGGGTTCGGAGAGTGTACTCAGTGAGAGTTCACCCGCAATTGAATTTACGAGCAGCGCGACAAACCGTCGATACTTAGGTATCGTCTCTCGAACATCGCACGTATGGCCACTGCTGAGGATCTCGAGGGAGCCGACGACGAGCCGGCTGGCACCGGCGAGGGAGACCGTGAGAGCGAATCGACGACGACCGAGACGGACGCACCGGGTGACGCCGATGATCGCTACACGCGAAAGCGATCCGTCCTGATCACCGGCTGTTCGTCCGGCATCGGCCACGCGACAGCCGCCGCGTTCCTCTCCGACGGCTGGCAGGTGTTCGCGACCGCACGCAACGCTGACGATATCACGGAACTCGAGGAAGCAGGGTGTACCACGTTCGAACTCGACGTGACCGACCCCGACCAGGTCTCGCGAGCGGTCGAACGCGTCGTCGAAGTCGCCGGCGCGATCGACTGTCTCGTCAACAACGCCGGTTATGCCCAGATGGGGCCGCTCGAGGACGTGCCGACGGCAGACCTCCACCGTCAGTTCGACGTCAACGTCTACGGACCACATCGTCTCGCTCGGGCCGCACTGCCCCACATGCGCGCACAGGGTGCCGGCCGGATCATCAACGTCTCGAGCGTCATCGGTCGCATTTCGGTGCCGGGGTCGGGTGCCTACGCCGGTTCGAAACACGCACTCGAGGCGATGAGCGACTCGCTGCGCGCGGAAGTCGACGAGTTCGACATCGACGTCACCGTCATCGAACCCGGCCCGGTCGAGACGAATTTCACCAACCGCGTCGACGAGGAGCTACCCGAAAACGAACGCACGCCAGCGTACGAGACGCTCTACGAACTCTACGACGAGATGCAACTGATCGGCGGCGGGAGCGGCGGCCCGTTTGCATCGGAACCCAAAGACGTCGCGCGGGCGATTCTCGAGAGCGCGACGACACCCGAGCCGCCAGCCCGCTATCCAGTCGGTCCGCTCGCTCAGTACGGCGTCTATGCTCGATTCCTACCGGATACGCTTCGCGATGCCGGCTATCGGCTGCTCCGAAAACTGGTCTAACTCTCTCGTAGACGACCTCGCCTCCAGCACGCTCGTACCGCAGCCGATTCGACTCTACGAGACGTACCATAGTGTTTCTCGAGACGTTTTTGGCAGTAGATAGTAGCACCATTTCGGTATTCAGAATTGAACCCGAAACCGAATCGCGGTAATTCGGTCACTCCACTAGCCAACCTTTTGCGCTGCGCTCCCTCGCTGGCACTCGGTCGCTCGGCAAAACGTTGATGAAAAGCACTCCTTCCTCCCCGACGGGTCGGTCGTCGGCCCGCTCGCTCACTCCGTTCGCTCGCGGTGAGTGCACACGTCTCCGCCTGTACTGACCGTGGCATTCTACTCAAGACCAGCTACAAAGACGGGTGCTGATTTGCTCAGTACACGTGCGAATCGAACACGAGCATTCGCGCGAACGAGCGGTCCGAAGGACCCGGTAGTGAGCGCGATTCGCCGGTCGAGCGAAGCGAGACCGGCTTTTTGGCATGAACGGGTTTTCGTCGAGCGGTGCGCCAAGCGCACCCGAGGCGAAAAGAGGTTCGCCTGTACTGCCCGCGAGTTTCACAAGCTACCCTGAATAACGAAACCGGATTCCCGACTACTGGTACTGATTCGACGCCTGACGTGGTGGCGGCTCTCGAGGAAGCTATTTCGAAGTACGATATGAGTCGGCAGCCAGCAGTGGAAACCGGATCGATTGCGCCGTCCGGCTTCGCGGTCGCGTTCTCGAGCGTCGGAACCGGAGATCGTTGCTATGGGACGACCGATTCGCTGACGCCTCGAGGGACGACCTCAGTCGGCAGGGTTGGTCGCGGTCGCGTGGCTGTCGGCGAGACTGGTTGCCGGAGCGTCTTCGCCGCGTTCGGCGAGCGTGTACATGCCGCCGGTACACTGGCGAATGGAACCGTTTCGCTGCAGCGTTTGGCAGTGACGTTCGATGGTCGCGGGGTGAGAGTCGAGGGCGGTCGCCAGTTCGACGACGGTCGTCGGACTGGACGTCTCGAGCGCCTCGAAAACGTCGCGCGCTCGGGGTGGATCTGTGTGCTCGTGGTCTGGCATACCGTCTCATTCAGTACAAGCCAACTTGGATATATCAACCACTCCGCCGGTTCCCAGCGAGTTAGAAAGCGATTACCAACGGTCATACTGGACGGGCAATACGCGAGTTCGAACGGTGTGAGTGGCGTTCTCAGCTAACAGCGATGGCCACGGTCGGTGTGGCCCGCGAAGAATAGTGAACGAGAGACGGGGTTAGTCCCAGGCCTCTGCGAACTCGGTCGGGAGCGTTCCGATGTCGATCCCCCACGCGATCGGTAACCACGCGAGGGCGACGACCGTAATCAGGATGATCCCGATGACGTTGAGCCCGAACCCGACGCGGACCATCTGTGGCAGCGTGATGTATCCGCTGCCGAAGACGATCGCGTTCGGCGGCGTCGCGACGGGGAGCATGAACGCGAAGGACGCTGCGGTCGCGCCGGCGATCATGAGGCCGTAGGGATGGACGCCGATTCCGACCGCGACGCTCGCGAGGATCGGCATGAGCATCGCCGTCGTTCCGGTGTTCGACGTAACCTCGGTGAGCAAGACGGTCAGGACGACGACGGCGAGTAAGATGACGACCATCGAGACGCCCTCGAGCAACTGGAGTTGCTCGGCGAGCCAGGCCGCGAGGCCCGACTGATCGAATCCGGCGGCGATCGCGAGGCCGCCGCCGAACAGGAGGATGACACCCCACGGAATTTTGACGCCGTTGGTCCAGTCGAGCAGGAAGGTATGTTCGCCGTCTTCCGTTTTCGTCGGCAACGTAAAGAGGACGAGCGCACCGGCGATTGCGACCACCGTATCAGGGTCCGAGAGGCCGATGTATTCGAATTGCTCGAGGAGGCTGGCGGAGATCCAGGCGAGTGCCATTCCGACGAAGACGACGAGCACCATGCGTTCTTGCTTGCTCATCGCGCCGAGTTGCTCGAGTTGTCGATCGATCGTGTCGTCGCCGATCGGGAGCTGGTCGAACTCGGGTGAGATGGCGAGACGCGTCACGTAGAAGTAGACGGTTGCGAGTCCGATGAGTGCGATCGGGACGCCGTAGAACATCCACTCGGCGAAGCCGATCGATTGGCCGAAGAGTTCCCCTGCTTGCCCGGCGAAGAGGATGTTCGGCGGCGTACCGATGAGTGTCGCGACGCCGCCGACCGACGCCCCGTAGGCGATACACAGCATGAGCGCGACGCCGAAGGAGAAGTTTCCTTCACCGGTTTCGATGTCGAGTCCGGCGTCGTCGATGAGGTCGCTCGTTTTGTAGATGACCGCTAGCGCGATGGGCACCATCATCATGACCGTCGCGCTGTTCGAGACCCACATCGAGAGGAACGCGGTCGCCAGCATGAACCCGAGGATCAGTCTCGAGGGCTCGGTACCGACGGCTTTGATCGTCCGCAACGCGATGCGCCGGTGGAGTCCCCACCGTTGCATCGCCATCGCGAGGAAGAATCCACCCATGAAGAGGAAGATGAGGGGATCGCCGTACGACGGTGTCGTCTCGTCGGCCCCGAGTGCGCCAGTCATCGGAAACAGCGGAATCGGCAGCAAGGAGGTCGCGGGAATCGGAATCGCTTCGGACATCCACCAGACGGCGACCCACGCCGTCACGGCGGCGACCGCTTGCCCTTCGGGGGCGAGTCCCTCCGGCGTCGGAGAGAACATGATGAGGCCGAACAGGATCGGGCCGAGAACGAATCCGATCTTCTGTCGAAGCCCGTAGGACCCGCCGACGTCGAACGGGTTCTGGTCGTCGTCTCGCCCGTCGCCGTTGCCAGATCCGCCGTTCGACCCGTTGCCGTTCGGGTCGGCACCACCGTCGGTGAACGCCTCGCGCGCCACCTGCTTTTCTTCCTCCGAGACGGAGTCCATGTCCTCGACGATCTTCGCCCCATCGAGACGGACATACGCTTTCGTCTGCTCGTTGAGCCGCCAGAGATACGTCCAGAATCTTCTAATAAACTTTTGATAGGTTTCCAGGCGGTTATTCACCATTTTTCCCTCTGTTTTGAATCCAGGATATAAATGGTAACGATCCGTTAGTCCACGATTTTAGTTAATGATGTTTTCTCGCTGCAGTATCCGGTTTTGTAAACTCGTAAACTGTTCCTATCACCATACTGATATTCATAAAGACCATCGACCATGTTCGGTAGGCCCATTGATATCACCCATCATCACCGCGAGAAATTCAGTGGCGTCGACGACAGAACTAGTCCTTCCCAAGACACAATACCCAACTCAGCGGACACTCGAGAAGAACACATGCCGTTACTCCAATTCGAGACGACGTGCACGCTCTCGGCCGACGAAAAGCGCGCCATCGCCGACCGAGTTACCGATCTGTACACGACGACGATGGCGACGACAGCCGGTCACGTCGCGATTTCGATTCGCGAACGAGAGCCGACAGCGCTTCACCTCGGACGGAGCGTGGAGGGGCCGCTGGTCTTTCTCGACGCCGAAATCCGACAGGGCCGGTCGCTCGAGCGAAAACGTACCTTCGCGCTCGAGACGTTCTCGTACTTCGGCGAGACGTTCGACGTCCCCGACGAGAACATGAAGGTCGTGTTCACGGAACACCCCGGCGAGCACATGATGGGCGTCGACCGAGTCGGCGGTGAGTGGGACGGATCGGACCCTGACGAGGCCGATGAGTAAGACGGCGGCGGGACTCGAGGTCTCAGGTTGCGAAACCGGACGCTGAGGAATGACTCGCCGACGGTCGACGATGACCCGTCGTCGACTCCGGCTAACTCACCGGTGGCGAACCCGAAGAGGGTACCACCTGCTGGCGATTTTGTACCGACCCCGACCCGGAACGTGTCTCCGGCATCGGGACAGTAAAGCCCACCCTCGAGAAAGACCGCGACGTTCGATGGATCGGTCGTACTGGCGGACTGTTTCGCTCGTCTCACTGTGGCAAGTGTCGGCAAGTATCTGTTATTACGCCGTTTTCGCGGCGACGCCGTTCTTCCGGGACGAGTTCGGGCTCTCTCGGTTTTCCGTCGGCTTCGTCGTGACGGCGTTGACGCTCGGCTACGCGCTCTGTTTGTTGCCCGTGGGCGCGTTGATCGATCGCTTCGGCGAGAAGCGCTCGCTGACGCTCGGTCTCATCGGCTTAGCGTCCGGGGCACTACTGGTTGCCGGCGCGCCGACGTTCGCGTTGTTGCTCGCCGCGGCCTTCTTCCTCGGGTCGATGTACGCGTCGGCGATTCCTGGGACGAACAAGGCGATTTACGACGGAATCGAGGCGGGTCGACAGAACTTCGCGCTCGGAATCAAGCAAGTCGGCGTCACCGCGGGCAGCGGGATTAGCTCGTTGCTCGTCACCGGACTCGCGGGAATCCTCTTCTGGCAGGCCGGTTTTCTCATCGCCGCCGGCTTCGGGATACTCGTCGCGGTCGTCTTTGCGATATTCTACAGCGGTGTCGGCGACGGCGGAACCGCAGAGTATCCCGACTTTCGGGCGCTGTCGGAAAACCGGCCGTACCGCGTCCTCGTTCTCGCGGGTTTCTTCCTCGGAGCGGCGTTCTTTACGACGACCGGCTACACGGTTCTCTACGTCGAGGAAAGTATCGGGGCCTCAGTCGCGTTCGGCGGCGTCGTCCTCGCACTCGTGCAGTTGTTCGGGAGCATCGGTCGAATCGTCACGGGCTGGCTCAGCGACGCACTTCCCGGCGATCCGCAGGTTCGAATCGGCTCGATCCTGATCGTGCAGGCGTTCGTCGGTGCCGTGCTCTTCGTGATCGTCGCCGCGACCGACACCCCCGTGAACGCGGCGATCGCCTTCTCCGTTCTCGGCTTCTTCATCCTCGGTAACACCGGCGTCTACTACTCCTATATGGCCACGCTAGTCTCCTCCGACGAGATGGGCGGGGCAACCGCAGGCGGGCAACTGTCGCTCGTCCTCGGCTCCGTCGTGGCCCCGCCTGCGTTCGGCTTCCTCGCTGACAACGTCGGCTATCAGGGCTCGTGGTGGCTCCTCGCCGGCGGGACGCTCGTCGCCGTCGCCCTCCTGTTGTACGCGATTCGCCTCGAGCCGCCGACCGACGAGCCAGCGATGCAAGAGTAACCCCGGTTTGCGCCCCGTCGGCTGGTGTGTGGGTCATTTTTAGCCTCCGAGCCCGAAGCTTCGACTATGTACCGCGTTCTACTCCCGATCGACGAGAACGAGGCTCGAGCGCGCACGCAGGCAGAATCGATTCTCGATCAGCCGGGATCGAGCGAGTTCGCCGTCGATATCTGTCACGTCCACGACGACGTCTCCGCCCCCGATGCCGAGTGGGCCGCGGGCGGCTTCTCTGAAACCTACGCTGAGGAGATGGCCGAACAGGTCGGCGAGGCAGACCGACTTCCCAAGTCGGTCGCGGCCGCAGTCGACGTTCTCGAGGCGAGCGACGTCGAGTGTACGCTCTACGAGGAGAGCGGTGACCCCGCCGAGACGATCCTCGAGCGAGCCGAAGACCTCGACAGCGACGTGATCGTCCTCGGCGTCGGCAAGCACTCCCCGGTCGGCAAGGTCCTCTTCGGGAGCGTCGTCCAGGCTGTGATCCTCGAGAGCGATCGACCCGTCACGGTCGTTCCAGCCGCTTCCGAGTGAGAAACGAGTGGCGGCTGACCCCCAACGGCCGCCGACGGAGGGTGTCCACAACACTCAGCGCAAACAGGCGGCGACGACCCCGAGCATCGCTTCACCCCGGACTTCTTTCGCGAAAAGCGGCACGCGCCTCACGTCGGGGCCGCGAAAGAGATCCTGTGCTTCAGCGAGCGCGTCCTGTTGGACGTCCCAGCGTCGCTGGCAGAACTGACACTCCTCTAAATTCGGCTGCAGGAACTCCCCCTCGACGTCGTCGGTTACGTCTGAGAGTGGCTCCATGACGCGGTTGACGACGACCGTGCCGACCGGAATCTCGAACTCCTCGAGTTGTGAGCGCAGGCGCTTGGACTCGAGGACGCTCATCTCCTCGGGGACCATGACGATGCGAAAGTCCGTCCGAGTGGGATCACGAAGGAGCCCTCGAAGGCGTTCGATTCGGTCGCGAAGCTCGTTCAGATCCTCGAGGTCGTCTTCTTCTGGTTGTTCCTGCCCGCCGAACATGCCTTTCATTCCCTCGAGCATCCCGCTTATTCGCTGACGAAATTTGAGGATGCGCCCCATCATCGTATCCATCAGTTCGGGCAACTTGAGGAGCCTGAGGGTGTGTCCCGTCGGTGCCGTGTCGACCACGACGCGCTCGAATCGCGGATCGTCGATGTACTCGAGGAGGAGTTGCATCGCGGCGGCTTCGTCGGCACCGGGCATCTCGCCGCCGAAAAGGGCCTCCATCGGCGACTCACCGCCGAGCATTCCGCCCAACCCGCCGAGGTCACCCATCGGACCGCCTGCGGCGCCCTCGCCAAGTCCCGACCCTTCGGACGCGTCGTCGAATCCGCCTTTCCCGCCGGATCCGTCAGCGGCGCTTCCCCCGAGAAACGCGGCCTGTCCGCGTTCCATCGCGGCCTCCGGGTCGATCTCGGCTGCGTAGAGCGGGATATCCTCTCGGAGTCGGGCCGGCTCGGTTGGAACGTCAGTCTCGAACGTATCGGAGAGTGAGTGTGCCGGATCCGTCGAGACGACGAGCGTACTCGTTCCGGCGCGGGCGCTGTCGAGTGCGGTCGCCGCAGCCATCGTCGTCTTGCCGACGCCGCCCTTGCCGCCGTAGAGGATGTAGTCGGGGCCGCCGATCGGCCCGTCCGCAGGCTCCACGTCGATCGTTTCGCGGCCTTCCTCCGAGACGGAGTCGGTCGGCGTCACTTCGATCGTGTGCTCGTCCTCGTCGCCCTCTGGCGCGTCCGAATCCGCGTCCTCGACGGGATCGACGTCTATTCCACTCATACGGACCGATTCTGCGCCATCACACGAGTACCCGTCGGTCTCGAGTGACTACACGAGAAGGGGATCGCCGGGCAACCGCCAGCACCGAGGGTGAATGCCCAGAATTGACCCTCGCTCGTGCGCGGGGTTCCGTCCTTAATCGCGTCGAACACGATTTCGCCGGTCAACAGCCCGAGGAGTACCGTCACCGTTCCTCAGATAGCCTCTCGACGACGCCAACGATTGCACCTACCAGAGGGCCGCTGCGAGAACCCAACGACCAGTCCAAGCAGTTTCCATGGAGTGACTGGACACCCTTTCGCTGCGAGTGCTGGGAAGACGGGCCGAAGTCCCCTCAGATTGTCCGAGGGGTGACGACAGACGCCGTCACTCGAAAAACGCTGCCAGTCGGGACGCTGCTTCTGTTACCTGTGGCGTGACGAGCGCGAACCGGAACCAGTCGTCGCGAGAGTCGCCGAAGGCTTCCCCGGGCATCCCGGCGACGCCCGCCTCGTCGATGAGTCGCTCGACGTTCTCGAGGCTGCCGTCGAATCCCTCGAATCTGGCCATCACGTAGAACGAGCCCTCCGGGGTTGTGTACTCGGCACCCGCCGCGTCCAGCGCGTCGGTAAACGCCGTGATGCGGTCGCGAAGCAACTCGCGGTTCGCTTCGTGATACGCTGGATCGGTCTCCCGAAGCGATCTGAGCGCCGCGTACTGTCCCGGCCGAGTCGTCGCGACGTTGACGAGCATGTGACGGCTTCGCGCGTTCTCGATCAGGTGTTCCGGGAAGACGGCGTAGCCGACGCGCAACCCGGTGCTCGCCATCGACTTCGAGAAGCCGTTCGTGACGATGCAGTGGTCAGACTCGTAGCGCAACGCACTCGAGAACGTTCCCGAGAGGTCGAAGTGATCGTACACCTCGTCGCTGACGAGTATCGCGTCGTTTGCCTCCGCAACGTCGACGAGCGCTTCCATCGTCTCCGCTTGATACACCGCTCCGGTCGGGTTGTTCGGCGTGTTGACGACGATTACGCCGGTCTCCTCGCTCGCCGCCTCGCGGACGACAGCAGGGTCGAGTTGGCCGTCCTCGTCGGTCTCGACGAAGCGCTGGGTTCCGCCGAGCATCGTCGTCTTCCCCGGATAGTAGGGATAGACCGGATCGGTCAGGATGACCTCGTCACCTCGTTCGCGCTCGAGCGCGCGGGCCATCGCGAGGTAGTTCGCCTCGCCCGTCCCGTTCGTGACGATCACCTGCTCCGTGTCGACGCCGCGTCGCGCGGCGATCTCTTCGCGTAGTTCGCGCAGGCCGTCACTTGGCGGATACTCGAATCGATCCGGCTCGAGGTCGGCGTACTCGCGAAGACCGTCGCGAAGCGCTTCGGGTGGCTCCCAGTCTGGGTTGCCACTGACCATGTCGATGACGTCGCGATCCGCACGGTCTGCGTACTCCATCACGTGAAAGAACAACGGCGTCTCGTACTCCATGGCGGATAGACGGGAGTCCACACCGACGTGTGTTTCGTTCCGCGTGTCCTTCTCGGTCACCTCCGCTATCCTGTCAGCCGGTATCGAACCCGTCCATTGACGGGTTCGCGTCCACTAGCTGGACATGATGAACGACGATATCGACCGTGAGCTACCGATGGCGATTGCCGACACGCTCCGGGACCGCGAGCAGACCCTCGCCGTCGCCGAATCCTGTACGGGCGGCCTGATTGGGGCCGCGATCACGGCCGTCCCCGGGGCGAGCGATTACTTCGATTCGGGGCTGACGACGTACGCCTACGACGCCAAACGTCGCCACCTCGGCGTCTCTCGAGAAGCACTCGACGAACACGGGGCCGTCTCCGAACCCGTCGCGCTCGAGATGGCACGCGGCGTTCGCGACGTCACGGACACAACGTGGGGAGTTGCGACGACCGGCATCGCAGGACCGACCGGCGGAACCGAGCAAAATCCCGTCGGGACGGTCTACATCGCCGTCTCCTACGCCGGTCCCTGGGGCAGCGAAACCTCGTTCTCGTCGGCCTCTCGCTACGTCTTCGACGGCGACCGAGCAACCGTGCGCGCACGGACGGTCGATCAGGCGTTCGAGGACCTCCTCGAGGCAATCGACGGTCAGCCACTGCGCGAATCGACCGAGCCGTGAGTAGGGACGACTCGAGAGAGATTCCAGTCAGTAACTCAGGCGGTAGCGAACGGCTGGAGGCGTACACTCGCCGCATCGCCAGATCGACCACCGCCGGCGGATCGACTTTCGACTACTGAACCAGAACCGGCTTTTGATCATGTTCGGCTAGTACCCCTATGAACCGACAACACGCTGTCTTTCTCGCCGGTGGACTCGCACTGTTCACCGCGATCGTTCATCTGCTCTTTGGCGTTCTCGACCTCCTCGATTGGGCCGTCAACGGCGGGTCCGTCTCGATTATGCCGTTTGCCTTCGTGGCGTTCTCGCTGGTCGTCTTCTTGCTGATCTACACCTACTCGAAGGGGCTGCTCAGAGAGGCACAGGCGTACGCGACTGGCGCGTTCGTCATGTTTCTTCCAATCGTCGGCTATGCAGACTGGCACGCCGCAGGCTACACTGAGTCCGCGTTGAACCTCGACGAGTACGGCCTGGGTCATGAACACGATCACGATCATAACGGGGACGGTCACGACCACAACGGAGACGACGACCA
The DNA here is from genome assembly GCF_900108095.1 of Natronorubrum sediminis. Taxonomy (NCBI): domain Archaea; kingdom Methanobacteriati; phylum Methanobacteriota; class Halobacteria; order Halobacteriales; family Natrialbaceae; genus Natronorubrum; species Natronorubrum sediminis. The sequence goes on along the minus strand of NZ_FNWL01000002.1, from coordinate 719,356 downwards.
CGCACACGGCGACGATGATCATAGCCACGATCACAATGGAGACGACGACCATTCACACAACGGTGATGACGATCATAGCCACGACCACAATGGCGATGACGAACACGCACACGGCGACGACCACGACCACAACGGTGACGACGACCACGCACACGGAGACGACGACCACAGCCACGATCACGACCACGACGGCGGCGTGATCGAGGTGACCGTCGACCACCTTCGCGACGACGTAATCGCCCTGACGACTAAACTCGCGGAGCTCGGTGCCGGCTTGCTCTTCACGGGGCTCGCACTCACCGAACGATAATGTCCAAAAGAAAGCTATTCATCACTCGATCGGTCAGTGATGAATAGATGAACAAAAAGGGACACGTTCTCAATGCGGTTCTTCTGAGTCTCGGAATTGGCTACCTGCTCGAGCCGGCAGGCGACCTCGAGACGTTTCGAACGATCATCATGATCGGCGTCCCGGTCACGCTCGGTGCTCTCTTTCCCGACGTCGACACGGCGTTTGGCAAACACCGCAAAACGTTGCACAACCTCCCGATTCTCGCGGCATTTCTCCTCTTTCCGTTTTACTTCGGGAACCTCGAGTACGTCTGGATCGGCATCGCGACCCACTACGTCCTCGACGTTGCGGGGAGCAAACGCGGCATCGCGCTCTTTTACCCCCTCTGGAAGCGGGAGTTCGGACTCCCGATCGGCGTCGCCGTGAGCAGCAATTACGCGACGCTCGTGACGATCGGCGTTACCATCCTCGAGTTGTTCCTCATCGGACTGGTCATCTACCAAGTGCCACAACTGGGACTCGAGTTTGGCCAACAGGCGTTCGGGCTGTGACCTGCTCGTCGGCGACATCGCGAAATCCGTGAAAAGACGACAAAGACTCCTGAACGGTGCTCGAACGCGATTTCCTTAGCGATTCACCGTCCACTCCTCGCAGGCGTCCATGTCGTCCATGGCCCCGTCGTGGTACCCACAGTAGGGGACCATGCCGTTCGACGAACGAACGTACTCGAAGTGCGTGCAGTTGCCACAGTAGCGATCCGTCGGCTTCGACGGTTCCGGCTCCGGCGAATCGACGATTTCTGCGTCGTGTCCATCCTCCTCGAGTGGCGAGGAGAGATCCGACGCGGCCGTCCCGCCGTCGCTCGTCGGCGTTCCGGGGGTCGCTCTCCGACCCCGACTCGACGCGGTGGATCGCTCTCGTGACAGCGACCGAGACGTCGACCCGCCGGATCGAGACGTGGTCCTCGAGTTCTCAGCGCTCGAGGATTCGGCGTCGTTCGTCTGCGTTTCGACCTCGCCGTCCGGGGTGCCACCGAGGAAGCCGACGCCACCGAGGCTGCCCGACTCCTCCGATTCGGTGACCTCGAGGACGGTCTGATTGTGCCGGGTGACGTTCATCTCGAGTGCGCCGCCCGGATCGTTTCGGACCTTGAAGTTGACGACGGCCGTGAACAGGCTCCAGAGTGCGATGAACAGGCCGAGCAAGTAGACCGCGGAGACCGGGAGCGTGTGATCGGCACCGTGGGCTCGCCAGTCGTGGGGATACGCGCTCCAGAACAGGATCACGCCTAGAACACACAGGCTCACGCTGATCGCGGCGGCAGCCTGAATGCGTCTGTCTGCCGGCAACACGAGAAAGACGCCGACGAGTGCGATTGGCACGCCGAGTCCGGCCAGCACGCCGGCGACGCGAATGGACGCATAGTGTGCGTCGATACCCTGGGAGAACGAGGCTGCGACACCACTGAAGAGATCAGTCGTCGCCATGAGGACGGCGACGACCGCCAAAATCGCGCCACACAGAACGAGTGTCGTTCCCGTGTAGAGGCGCTGGGGGCTCGCTACCTCCCCCGTGCTCCCGTCGTAGGCCTCCGTCAGGCTTGTCATGCACAGCGCTTGGGCCTCCCACCACAAAACGATACGTCAGACACATTTCTGGAAAGAGAAAGGTTTCCGCACTCGGTTCTCGCGACACCCCACACCGCATGGAGACGACCTCGAGAAGCGAAAGCTTGAATCGATGGGCTTGCAAACGCCCTGCTATGAGCGACGAGGACGACGAGGAGCCAGCCGTGACGCTCGGAACGCACACGCCCGTCGAGGGCGCACCCCTCGCCCGCGTGACGTCCCGCCTGACCTGGCCCATCGAAGCGAGCGAGATCGACCGCCTCGAGGGCGAGAGCACGATTCGGACGGGTGACGGCCCCCGGGAGCTCTCGAGTGTCATCGACGCCGTCGACGAGACGTACTTCGAGCGCCGTCAGGAGTTCGAAGCCCACGTCAGGTCGGTTATCGACACCGGGCCCGTTCCCACGGCGGACGAGTAACGAGCCGTGGCGACTGAGGATGCCCGACACGGCGGTCGCTGGCTTCGCGAGCAGTTCGATCGTCTTTCGTGGGTCCAGAAGTCGCTGCTGGCCGGCGCACTCCTAACGATTCTCTGGATGCAGTTCGTCCCCAGCGAACTCGAGCGACGGGTCTGGGTCGATTCGGCGATTCTGATCGGCGGGCCCCTCGCACTCGGCCTCACCCACGGCAGGCACATCGGCTGGAACGTCAATCGCGTCGCGATTCGAAACGCCGTCTTGCTCTCGCTGTTCGTCTTGCCCTTCTACCTCGTCGGATCGACGCTACCGACGATCAGGGAGTTCTACCCCATGTGGCATACCTCGAGTGCCCTGAGCGAGTTTATCCCCCACGCGGTTCAGTTGTTCATCCTCGCGCTGGCGGCTGAAACGTACTACCGGGGCCTGCTCTGTGTCGGCGTCAAAGAGATCGGATTCAAGGCCGTGCTCATCAGCCCCGTCGTCTACATGATCCACCACGCGGGGAAGCCGCCGATCGAGTTCCTCTTGTCGGGACCCACGGACATCCTCTTCGGAGCCGTCGACTACCAGTCGAACTCGATTCTCCCCTCCGTGATCGCCCACGGTGCCGGGTTGGTCCTCCTCGATTGGCTCGTCGTTCACGATCCGTTGTTCGATCCGACCAGCATTTTGCAGTCTCTCGAGTGGCTGCCGGTTCCGCTGTGAGGAGTGGCCACGTCCCGGGGTGTCGGAGAATTGCTCTCGTTCCTATTACGGCGATTCGACGACCGGACGGGACAGACCAGACGGCTATCTGTGGAGTGATTTTCACGCTGATAGTTGCTAAGAACAGTGCTCTGGCAAGAAGGCATCCGTTCACCCGTTGTTTTCGAAAGCCCCGAGCGTAGTAGTCGAATCTATCAGTTAGTCCGCGAAAAACACCGGTGGTTGTTTCCGTCCGTTCAGTCAGTTGGCGAAAGTAGCCAGCTCTTCGTTGATTTTCTCCGTTTCGTCGGCGACGAGGCCGTGACCGCTATTTTCGAATCGCACCAGTTCGGCATTCTGGATCCCCTCTGTGAGTATCTCTCCGGTGGTCTCGATAGGGGTGACTTCGTCGTGGACGCCGTGATACACCTTCGTCGGGACGGTGATGTCGTTCATGTCTGGCCGGAGGTCAGCATCACGCCAGGTCTTGGCGGAGGCGACCGTCGCCTGCCCGGACGCCTTCATTCCGAGGCTCCAGATCCAGTTCATCATTTCCTCACTCTGGTCCGTGTAGAACAGCATTTCGTCGAAGTCGGCGTTCATCTTTGCTCGGTCGGTCCGTGCACCCTCGATAAGCGGGTTCACCTCTGCTTCGTCGAGGCCCTCGGGGAAGTCCGGTTTCTCGGTGATAACCGGACTTGCAGCACCCAACAATGCGAGTTTATCGACGTAGGCCTCGTCGTGGCGACTCATGTAGTGAGTCGCAGTAGCGCCGCCCATCGAGAACCCCGCTAGCGTCACTCCCTCGACGTCTAGTTCGTCGAGAACCGCGCGCACGTCGTCGGCGAAGCGGTCGTAGCTGTAGTCGCCGTACGGTTTATCTGACTCGCCGAAACCTCGAAGGTCGATACCGATACAGCGAAAGCCCTCGTCGAGGAGGTACTGGTACTGGTACTCGAACATTCGGTGGTCGAGCGGCCATCCGTGCAGGAAGACGATTGGGTCGCCCATACCCATATCACGCACGAACACCTCGACGCCGTCTTCTACTTCGATGGAAGTCATACACCGATCGGACCCCGTCTAACGGCATCAAGGTGGGCCTTTCATTACTCGTCTCCACTCGACAACGGAATACTGGCGGGACGGAGGTTCGAAGACGATTCCTCTTCGTCTCTACTCGCGGATAACACAGGGCGAGGTGATGTCGCTGTGGTCGAGTCACGAGCGCTGTACCCGCAAGCGACCGAACGGAGCGAGCAGTCTTTGTAGCGTTGGTTTTTGCCTCGATCTTCCCCGAACTGCTCGGAACCGCTCGGAACTGCTCGGAACCGCTCGGAACTGCTCGGACTGCTCAGAACTGCTCGGCGCAAAAAGGGACGCACACTGTTTCAGTTGTTACTAGCGACGGCAGAGAGGTTGGTGTCGAACCGATGACGCTGGGGCTTTAGTACGTTCGCGTTGATGAGTGTCGTATGAGCCTTCCAATCGACCCGGCAGCGATCGATCCGGACGACTTCGGCGAGAAACAGGCCGTTCTCGAGATGGACCACGAGGAGGCGATCGAACACGTTCGCGAGGTCTGTGAGGACGTGGGATTCGGCATTCCTGTCGAATTCTCGCCCTCGGAACTACTCAACGAGAAGGTCGACGCCGACCGAGACCCATACTACGTCCTCGGTGCCTGTAACCCCGAAATTGCGAATCAAGCGCTCGACGAGACGATGAAAATCGGCGGCCTCTTCCCCTGCAACGTGATCGTCTGGGAGGAAAAACCGGGGCGTCAACGCGTCTACCACGTCTCGATCATGAAAATCGCGCAGTTGCTCGGCACGGCACCGGAGAACGACGCGTGGGACGACATCCTCGAGACGACGGGAGAACTCACCGAGGAGGCGTTCGAGCGCTTCGACGCGGTCGAAACGACAGTTTCGGACTGAGACGTACCGCGATCAGCCTTCCTGCTCCGGCAGTCTTCGCGAAACCCCAGCGCTTTCGCCAACCCAGTTATTCATCGTAGCACCCCATCGGATCTCCCCAATAAGTCAAAATTTTGTACTGTCTATATTTATATACTGTCAGTGCCACTGTCCGGTATGGACGTTCGAACTGCGTTCTTCGCCCTCCTCCTCGTCGTTCTCGGGGCAATCGCGACGTTGATGATCGCGCCGCTCCTCCAGTACGTGCTCGCTGCTGCGCTTCTCGCATTCGTTCTCCATCCGGCCTACGAGCGATTAGCGGAGCGAATGGGCCCACGACCCGCCGCACTTTCGTTGACAATCTTCGCGATCGTCGCTGCCGTCGTCCCGCTCCTCATTATCTCCATCATCGTCCTCGACACGGTGCTCTCGTTTTTGGACGGCTTCGACGAAGAACAGGCGATCGAATCCGTCTTCGCCTTCCTCGTCGACGACCTCGGCGTCGAAGACGGTCAACTCGAGGCGATCGAGACCGCCGTCTTGACCGAAGTCGAAGCGTCGCTCTCCCAGGCCGTCGAGTTCGTCCTGCTCGAGGTCATCGGCTTGCTGAACGCGAGCATCGAAATGGGGCTCGGACTGATCGTCTTCGTGTTCCTCCTGTACTACCTGCTCGTCGACGGCGACAGACTCGTCGCGTGGCTCTCCGACGTCGCCCCGATCGATCCGTCCGTGCGCGAAGAACTGTTCGACGAGGTCAGCACCGTGACGTGGGCCGTCATTTACAGTCACGTGCTGGTCGCACTCGTCGAAGGTGTCCTCGGCGGACTCGGGCTCTACTTACTCGGCGTCCCGAACGTCGCCTTCTGGACCGTGATCATGATCGTGGTCGCCTTCCTCCCCGCCGTTGGCGTCTGGCTCGTCTGGGCACCCGCCGTCGGCTACCTCGCGATGACGAGCGGACCACTTCCAGCCGTGTTGCTCTTGCTCTACGGAATTACCGTTCTCTCGCTGGTCGACAACTACCTGCGCGCGGTTTTCGTCGACCGCGGATCGGGCCTCCACCCGGCGGTCGTCATCGTCGGTGTCATCGGGGGGATCTACCTCCTCGGCATCATGGGCCTGTTCCTCGGTCCCGTCTTACTCGCGGTCTTCAAAGCTGGACTGAACGTCTTCAACCGTCTGTCGCTCGAGGGCGAGGCCCGAGCCTCATCGACCGATAGCGAACCGAGCGCCCCACCGAAACCACAGGCGGGTGTCGAACGAGGCGTCGCCGATTCGGACGGCGCTGACTGAGCACTCGAGTTTCTTCCGTGACTTTCGGCCTCTCGAGACGTCGGAGTTCAAAAATTGTCGTCACGTTCAGCGTCGGCCTTCTCGAACGACTCGCCTCCCTCACCTTCCTCGGGTTCCTCGAGTTCCTCGAGACGACGCTCGGCGTCGAAGCGAATGTAGCCGGAGGCGACCGCGATGACGGCGACGACGAACAGTGGGACGCCTATGAGTAAAACGAAGATCGAGACGAGAGAGAGCGCTTCGGTGCTGAGAACTGCGAGCGCCATAGCCGACTGGAGGGGGCCGAGTGGTTTGAACGCTCGGGTTCTCGCCGGTAGCCACGCCCGCTGGAACAGTTATTCGCCGCTCGAGAAGGCGCTAAGGTTCGCCTGAAGGCCCGCAGCGAGTTCCGATTTTCGTCTGAGTCTGGCATGGGAGACGGGAAGCTGGGTCGAAATTTCCCCGATTGCGTCGTGGAAGGTTTCGGCTTCGCCGTAGGCTCCGTCGAACGCGTTCCGGACGCTTTCGCGGACTTGCCAGACGCCGACGGGTGCCCAGTAGTCGTCGGAGACCTCCCGGAGGACCAGACACTTGGCCTGGCGACCGATCGACTCGAGGTGTTCTAAAGCGGCGAGACGTGCGGCGTAGTACGCGCCGGCGGTTTCCTCGACGTAACTCGTCCGCCCGTCGTAACCCTCGCTCGCACTCTGAAGCCAGATGTCGTCGTTCGGGTTGGGGTTCCAGATGCTGCCCGGCGCTTTCATCTCGACGAGTTCGAACTCCCAGTTTCCGGGAGCCAGGACGATCCAGTAGCGATTCCCCATGTACTCGTTCGCCCAGACCTGCACCTCGTCGATGCTCGGTTCGCTCTTGATCCGGCCGCGCAGGTACTGACCGACGGTGTCGTCGACGGCCGTGATCGACCACCGGGTCGGCACGAGACGCCGCTGTTTCGCTTCGCCGAGCGCACCAGCCGAGAGGATCGAGTTGATGTCGTAGACGTCGAAGCCGCGACGATAGAGGTATGTCATCGCCCCCTGTGCCTGCCAGTCGTCGTCCTCTAAGGTCTTCTTGACCTGTTTTGGAACGTAGGGGTTCTCGCGCAACTCTGCGTTGCGTGCGTTGGCGCGCGGTCCACGCGGCGTGGCGACGTCCGTTCCGGCGTCGAGGCCGAGGTCGGGCGTACCGTCGAGTCCGATCTCGAGGTCGACGGGCCGGCCGGCGATGGCGACCTCGCGTTGGACACCGACGAAGCCGTCCCAGGTGTCGTGAACCGAGGGTGCGAGTCGACTCGCGATACTCGGCGAGTCCACGTTCGCCCGCTTGTTCGAGTTCAACAGGTTGGTTCGACGCTGGAGGACGTCCGTGATTCCGTACCCTTCTTGGTACCAGTTTCCGTCGGTGACGTACTCCTCGGCAGCGTCCTCGTCGCCGACGGGAGAGAGCAAGCCGACCGGTATATCGGGGTAGTTGGACCGACCGACGAAGATAGAGGGGGCCGTCGAGCCGACGAGAGAGTCGCCGCTCAGCGACTGATCGAAGCGCTGCTCGAACTCCTCGAGGTGGTCCGTAATCGCGTAGGACTTCTCTTTCGCGAGTCGGCGTCGCTTGGCTTCTTCGTCGGGCTCTAAGTCCTCGATGTAGTCGTCGAGGCGCATTCACTTTCGGTAGGTGCCCAACCGCTTTGAATGTTGCATGTTGCCGGCAGAATGTCAGAGGCAGAGGTCCGGTCTGGCGTTCACCAACCGAACCTCACTCACTCGTTTCGACCCGTATGTAAAGTAACTTGAAGCGCGTTCTCTGAGCGAGAAAACACTACCGGGAGCCCGCGGAGGGCTGGCAGACGCACGACGTGTGTCTGGCTATCACACACTGGCTTCCGACCACGCGACGGTCTCGAGGTGATCACGGGACTCCTCAAAAGAAACCGTTAAAACCGGTGGGCGGAAAGGAAGGGGTATGAGTACGACGGACGAAACGCGAGCACGATCCTGCGTCTCCTGTGGGATCAACATCTCGGGCACGAACGCTGCTGCCTTCAAGTGTCCGGACTGTGGGGTACAGATCTTCCGCTGTGCGAAATGCCGAAAGCAGAGCAACCTCTATGAGTGTCCCGACTGCGGATTCACCGGACCATAAGGTGTTACAATGGGGAAAGTAGCTGCCAAAATCAAGGTCATGCCGGACAGCCCAGAAATCGACCTGGACGCCCTCCAGGAGCGCCTCGAGAGCGCCCTCCCTGAAGGCGCGAAGATCAACGGTGTCGAGCGCGAAGACGTCGCGTTCGGCCTGATTGCACTCTACCCAACCGTTATCGTTCCCGACGGCTCGGGTGGAACGGAAACCGTCGAAGAGAACTTTGCAGACGTCGACGGCGTCGAAAGCGTCGACGTCGCCAACGTCGGTCGCATCTAACGCGAACGACGGCTGATTCTCCTGTCCGTTCGCTTCGCTCTCGCTGAGCTACTGCGTTCGCATTTGTCATCTGAGGGTTCCTCGATGAGAGTTGTCCATCTGAGTAACTCCCCTTCACGCGTGCACTGACACTCGTTCTCGTCTCGCAAATCTTACCATCACCCTCGAGAAACGGCATACGCGTGAACGTTCTGTCGGACCCGAGAAAACGACGGTGGCTGGCCTGGGGAGCGCTCGTGGTCGTCTTCTTACTCGTCAACTTACACCGGTTGTCGACGGCCGTCTTGTCAGAGGAGTTGACCAGCGATTTCGAGACGACGGCCGCCCAACTGGGTACGTTACACGCCTCGTTTTTCCTCATTTACGCCGCGATACAGATTCCGACCGGGATACTCGCCGATCGAGTCGGACCCCGGTACGTCGGTTCCATCGGGGGGCTCACACTCAGTATCGGCGCAGTCGGCTTCGCCCTCAGTGACGGGTACTTGGGCGCGTTCGCCGCCCGCGGGCTCATCGGCCTGGGGAGTGGCGTAATCTTCGTCTCGATACTCCGATTCTGTGCGAACTGGTATCGCGCCGACGAGTTCGCGACGATGACCGGGCTTACGGGAAGCGTCGCCGGACTCGGGGCGATTCTCTCGACGACGCCCCTCGCCGTCTCCGTGGACGTCTTCGGCTGGCGCGAAACTATCTTCGGCCTCGCACTCGTCGGATTTATCGCCGCGGCGTCCGTCTACGTGCTGGTTCGACAATCACCGAGTGACGCCGGACTCGAGCCGATTTCGGGCGTCCCGGAGCAACCGATGGTGACGTTCGATCAGACGAAAGACCACCTGCGGACCCTCGTCGGTGACGTGGATCAGTGGCTCTTGTCCACCATCTTCTTCGCCGGAAACGGGGCGGTGCTGACGTTGGTCGGACTGTGGGGCATTCCGTATCTCGTCGTCGTGTACGAACTCGACGTGACGACGGCGTCGTACTTCACGCTCCTCGGTTCGGTCGGGTTGCTCGTCGGCCCGCCGGCAATCGGCTGGATCTCGGATGCTCGCGGGCAACGACTCTTGCCGATGACCGTCGGAACCGGGTTACTGACGGTCGCGTTCAGCACGATCCCGATTTTCGGAGAGCCCCCGCTCGCCGTCATCGCGTTCTCGTATCTCACCTGTGGATTCCTCTTCGGGGCAGCCATGCTCTCGCTGTCGGTCATCAAGGATCGCTACCCCTCCGGTGCCAGCGGCGTTGCGACGGCCACGGTCAACACCGCGGGATTCGTCGGCGCGACGGTCCTCCCGGCCATCATGGGCGTCGCACTCGATGCGTACCAGATGGACGAAACCGTCGAGGGAACTGTTGCGTACTCCGAATTCGGGTACCGAATGGCGTTCGGTATTCTCACCTGTGCCGTCGCAGTGGCGTTTCTGTGTTCGCTCTGGTTGCTCGTGCGCGACCGTCGAAACGGCTACGGCGCGAGGTGAGAGCTTCGGCGGGGCAACGGTTCTCGAGGGATATTCTGGCTCGAGGAGCCGTCTACGACGTTCGAAAAAGAGGTGTACAGCTAGAACGACGCAAAATCAGGGCTGTTTCTCGGGGTCGGCACCGAGACCGGCGGCGGAGATGATCTCTGCGCCTTTCGAGGAGAGGTCGACGGTGACGTCGCCGGGTACGGCCTTGCTGATCTCGTCGACGTTCCCCGCGAGCACCGTCAGAATGTCGTCCGGATTCGCGTAGAGGAGCATGTTTCTGTCCTGGCCTTCGGCGACGAGTTGCGTGTCGTTCAACACGATCTGATCGTTCTGAATCGTCGCCGCGACGACGGGCAACGCCTCGGGTTTGCCCTGCTCGTCGTCTCTGACTTTTCGGATGTGGACGGCCTCGAGGTCGAGGGCGTCCTTGTGTTCTTGGATCACTTCGGCACAGCCGACCATGTCCTGTAGGAGTGCCGCCTTCTGTTGGCCGCCGTGGCCGTCGTCGCCGTCGAGACAGTGCTGACAGACGCGAAGTTCGAGTCGCATTGTCCGTCGATTGGCACTCGAGCCCGATGAGAATTCCGTTTCGCACACCTACGAAGAGGACACTGATTTCAGTCGTCTCAGCGGTCGTGGCCGGTGTGACTGTCGACGATCTCTCGTATTTGTGCAGAACCGTGATCGACGTATCCACCGTGATAGCACACGACGTGATCGATCTCGAGCGCTGCGAGCTGTGACACGGACTCGAGCGCTCGGTCCATATCGGGGGTGAACTCGGGCTTCGGACCGGAAAGTGGGTCGTCACCGTCTGCGACGAGCGCATCGCCGGCGATGAGGAGGTTCCCCTCCGGCAGGTGGATCGAGAGGTGGCCCGGCGTGTGGCCGGGTGTCGCGAGACACTCCATCGGGCCCGCGAGCGTCGGGATCCGGACGCTGTCCGTCAACTCGAGGTCGACTGGCACCGGTGGGTAGCGATCGCCGTCGCTCTTGATCGGCATCCGGTCGCCGCGGACGTACGGCGCTTCTTCGCGGTGGGTCGCGACGACCGCGTCGACGCGCTCGAGGAGTTCTGCGAGTCCGCCGGCGTGATCGCCGTCGTGGTGCGTGAGGAGGACGAGCCAGATGTCCGTGAGGTCGTAACCGAGCGAGGTGAGGTGGGTCCGGAGCCCCTCGAGTGCGCCACTCGGTCCGACGTCGATCAGGACGAGGCCGCGCTCGGTTTCGACGACCGTCGGTGTGATCGTGATGGTTCGACCACCGTACTCGACCGTAAGCGGCAGCGTGTGAACGCCAGCGTCGCGATCTTCGTTCGTTCCCATGCCATCCACGTTCACCGCGAGAACGAAAGGATTGTCCGTTTGGTCGGGCTCGAACCGCTGCTCACCAGCGAGTACATCTTTGTGAGTAAACTGGAGTAGTGAAAGATATATATTCAAGTGGAAAGTACATTCATATAATGAATAACGAGACTGGTTCTGTCACACTCGGGGTCGAGACTGATCCGTTCGCTGACGCTGGAACGCAGCCCCTATCGCCTCGCGTAAAGCCACTCGCAGACGCCTACGACGAACGAATCGGTGACCGAGATCGTTCGCTCTGGCGGTGGTTCACCCGGTCAACGGCCGAATTTCAACTCTCGTGTGTCGATCCAGAACAGGCACAGGTTGCTCGAGACGCGAAAGTGCTCGCGACGATGTTCATCACGGTTATCGACGATGTTGCTGAGTGTCACGGCGACCGAGAGACGGTCGCAGAACTCCTGAAAGTGCCGTTCGAGCACCAACGGGCGGATCCCACACGGGCGGGCGTTGCAAGCGAGTACGTCGAATACCAACAAGAGTTGTGGTCAGCGTTGCTGGACGCCTACTCCGACGGCCCGCGCGCGGAGGAATTCGTCGAACTGTTCTTGTTCGATATTCGACAGGCGTTTCAGGCGGTCGAGTACTCCGCGTTGATGGCGCAGTATCCAACACTCGCTACGGAACGCGAACTCTGGACGTACGACGCTCACAACATGATGGTGTGTTGTTTCGCCGATATCGACCTCGCGAACGCCTCGTCGTTCGACATCGACGACCTCTCGATCGTGAGGCGCGTCGTGTTTCGCACCCAGCGACTAGCGCGCATCGGCAACTGGATCGCGACGTGGGAACGCGAACTCACAGAAGGTGACTGTAGCTCCGCGGTCGTCGTCCGCGCCCTCGAGACGGGTGTCATCGACGCCGCACAGCTACGAGCGATTCAGGAACGTCCGAGCGAGGCATCCGTCGATTCGGTCGTCGCAGCGATTCGTGAGTCCGCCGTCGAGGAACACTTCGTCGATCGCTGGGACGACGAGTACGCCGCGGCAGCCACGTTCGCGTCGGCCGCAAAAAGTGTCGACCTTCGGGCATACCTCGAGGGATTCGAGACGATCTTCCGCGCCCAACTCGCAAACCGATCGTCGTCGTAGCGATTGCGAACCGAGTCGAGGCTGTCGCCGTCGGTTCGAGGATTCACTCGCGTGAGCGATCCGCGTGAATGTGGTGTCCAGATTCTGGGCGAAAGACGTGCGTTTTATAACCGTCACCGATCAAGAGCGTCGTACGACTATGCCGAACTCTAATGGCCCTCGTCAGGGAACTCGGAGAAAACTCGCAAACGATCCTCGAGACCGCGGAACGTCCCCGCCACAGCGAGCGATTCAGGAGTACGAAGAAGGCGAAAAAGTGCATCTGAAGATCGACCCGAGCGTGGCAGACGGTCGATTCCACCCTCGCTTCGACGGACAGACCGGCGAAGTCATCGGGAAGCAAGGCGCTGCGTTCAAGGTTCAGATCGACGATCGCGGCAAAGAGAAGACGCTGATCGTCACCGCAGCCCACATGCGCGCTCAGAACCAAGAGAAGAACCGGATCTGAGCCAGGAATGACGATCTTCAAAGAGATCGTCGACGAGGAGTTCCTGACGGTCTCGGAAACGAAGGAACTGCTCGCCGACATCGAAGCCGAACGCGCACTCGACGAGGACCGCGAGCTTCGCTACGAACTCGCGCGAGCGATCGAACACGTCAACCGATTCGCCGTCTTGGATCCCGAAGACGCACAGGCGCTCGTCGACGACCTCGAGGACCTCGAGAAGGTCGACGAGGCGACGGCGTACAAGATCGCGAACCTCCTCCCACGAAACCGAGACGAACTCCGCTCGGTGTACGCACAGCAACGCTACTCGCTGTCGGGAGACGAACTCGACGAGATTCTCAACGTCGTCGCGCAGTACGAATAAGTCGACACTGTTCGGCGCTGTTCTTCGGTCCGTGGCTTTGTGGTCGAACTGGCGGAGTGACGACCTCGAGCGGCCGGCTACTTCGCCTGGTTGGAATACTCATCGAAGACCGCATCGGCGAGCGTATTCCGGTGGACGTCGTTCGGTCCGCCAGCGATCGTCAACAACTGTGCATCTCGGAGGTAGCGTTCGACGTGGTGGTCCGTCGTATAGCCGCGGCCGCCGAGGAATCTGATCGCGTCGTTCGCGTTTTCGATCGCCGCGTCGCTCGCGTTGAGCTTTGCCATCGCGAACGCTTTCGTCACGTCCTCGCCAGCGTCGGCTTTCGCGGCGGCCCGGTACGTGTGGAATCGCGCCGTTTCGACTCGCTCGGCCATCTCTCCGACAGCCCATCGGACCCCCTGGAAATCCCCGACCGGCTGTTGGTACTGCTCTCGCTCTTGAAGGTACGCGACCGTATCCTCGAGGGCGGCACGGGCGATGCCCACGCCGCGGGCCGGCACGTTCACGCCGTTGTGGAGCGTTCCCCGCTGGACGTAGGCTTCGCCGACGGCCCCGACTCGAGCGTCGTCGTCGACACGAACGTCCTCGAGACGGACGCGCGGCGATTTGACGCTCCACGCGCCGAGGGTCCCCCAGACCTCCTCGACGTCGAACGCCTCGGTGGGTACGAGAAACGCCGAAATGTTGTGCGGGGCATCCTCGTCGGGACCCGTCTTCGCATACGTGAGCACGTAGTCGGCATCGAAGTAGTTCGTCACCCACTGTTTGTGTCCCTCGAGGACCCACTCGTTGCCCTCGCGGGTCGCGGTCGTCTCCATCTCGAGTTTGTTCGCCCCGGCCCCGGCCTCGCTGAGGCCGAGCGCGCCGACGGTGTCGAACGTCGCCATCTCGGGGAGGTACGTCTCGCGTTGGTCGTCCGTTCCGAACTGTTCGATCACGCCTGCGACGCCGAGGTGGAGTGCGAGCGAACTCGAGACGGACATGAGCGCCGTCGAGAACTCCTCGATGAGCACGACCAACTCGAGGTGCCCCTCGCCCATTCCGCCGTAGGCCTCGGGAATCGTCAGCCCGGTGAGGCGGCGGTCTCCGAGTTCTGCGAGGATGTCCGCCGGATACGTCTCCGTCTGGTCCAGTTCGATGGCGTTCGGTCGGATTTCCTCCGCGACGAACGTTCGGACGTCGTCGCGAAAGGCCAATTGGTCTTCGGTCAGGTCGAGCATTATCGACTCTCTCTCTCTCATCCGAGGCGATAAACACTGTTACCGGATCACACGGTGAAGGGGGAGAGCACCGACCACTCGAAACTGACGGCAACCGTCCGCTTGGTAATCTGGGAGTCGACGGGGCGAGTAGGCCACTGGTGTGCCTTCCGTTCGTGACGCAGGGCCGACTCTTTAAGTGTTCCCTCGCCGTACCATCCCGCAATGAGCGAAGCCGACAACGATGGGACGGACACTCGCCGCGCAGTCGTGTTGGACTATCTCGCACACGGGCTCTCCGGCGATGGTCGTCCCCAGTACGAGAAGTCCCCGGCAGGCTACGCCCTCGGGGTCGACGACTTTCAACTCTATCAGGTCGCCTTCGACGAGGACGAACGTCTGACCATCGGTAGCGAGGTCGTCGTCGAGCCATCTGACGAGCGCGACATCGTCACCCAGTCCCACCGAGTTGAATACTCCGACCTCTCTTCAGGTGCGCAGTCAGAACTCGAGTACGTGGTCGCCGACCTCGTCGAGGAAAACGAACAGCGCTTCGTCGACTTCTACAACGACGCCCAGCCGATTACGCTGCGACTCCACCAGTTGAATCTCCTGCCGGGAATTGGAAAGAAACTGCGAAACGGTATCCTCGATGAACGCAAGCGAAAGCCCTTCGAGAGTTTCGAGGAACTCTCCGAACGCGTCTCGGGTCTGCACGACCCCGACGAGATCCTGGTCGAACGCATCATCGAGGAACTGCGCGACGACGACCTGAAGTATCAGACGTTCGTCGGCCGGACCGAGCAAGAGCAAAATCAATAGCACCCCCCTCGTCGCTTCTGAGACGGTGCGTTTACACCTGCCCCCACCAAAACGCCGGCAATGAGAGATCCAGACGGGCTGATCGCGCGGGCAGGCGTCCGCGGTGACCCCAATCGCGACCAGCACTTTCTCGTCGACGATCGCGTGCTCGACAGACTACCGACGTACCTCACGGAACTCGAGGCCGACACCTCCCACCTCCTCGAGATCGGTGGCGGAACGGGTGCGCTGACGGATCGATTGCTGGCGGTGGGGGAGGCGGACGAGGAAGTTACCGTCGTCGAACGAGACCCCGACCTCGCCGACTTTCTGCGTGAGGAGTTCGCCGACGAAATCGCAACAGAGCGACTGACCGTGATCGAGGGCGACGCTCTCGAGGTCGATCTGCCAGACTTCACGGCTTCGGTCTCCAATCTTCCCTACGGTGTCTCGAGCGAGATTACCTTCCGACTCCTCCCCGAACAGCGTCCGCTCGTCTTGATGTTCCAACAAGAATTCGCCGAGCGAATGGTCGCCGAACCCGGCACCTCGGAGTACGGTCGCCTCTCCGTCTCGACCCAACACTACGCCGAACCCGAACTCGTCGAATCGATTCCGAAAGAGGCGTTCTCGCCTCCACCGGCGGTCCAGAGCGCTGTCGTGAGCCTCGAGCCTCGAGAACCCGACTACGAGGTCGACGACGAGGCGTTCTTCCTCCGATTCGTGAAGGCGCTGTTCACCCAGCGACGGAAGACGATCCGGAACGCGATTCGGAACACGGCACACATCTCGGGACTCGAGCAACCGGATGCGGTCGTCGAGGCGGCCGAAGAAGAAATTCTTCGAAAGCGTGCGGACGCGATGGCACCGGCGGAGTTCGCCGCGCTGGCGACGCTCGCACAGTCGGTCGGTGAGCCAGGGCCTGGCCAGTAAGTGCGGTCAGTCGACGGATCGCTCGAGAACGCCGGGAGCGAACCATTCACAGGGTCGCGAACGACCGACGGATACTCGTAGTTGCAGCGTCCACTCGCTCAAGAGACGCACCTTCACTATGTTCCCACTGACCGTCCTCGAGCGGCTGTCGGAAGCCACTGGGTTCAACGCTCAGATTGGCGCGACGATCGCAGCCATCGGGTTCCTCGTGGCTATCCTCCTCTCGTATCGAAAGATAAAGGGATGGTTCAGCAACCGGACGAAACCGCTCTACGGGGATATCCTCGCGACAACGGTTCTCATCGGCTCGTGTTTCCTCACTCTCGCGATTATCCTGGGTGTGTGGGACCTTACAGACGACGTGCAGACGCTCTATACCGAAGACCTCGGACTCAGTGACGATGTTGTCTTGCAAGCGTCAGTCACGTTCGTTATCGCCGTCGGGACCCTCATCTTCACGCGATTCGTCAAGCGACTCATCGACGAAGTGTTCGGATCGGCATCGGCCGTCACGGACCACCAGCGGGAGATCACACAGCGAATTTCGCAGGTCGTCGTCTGGGCAGTGGCGATCGTCGTGATCCTCGGCGTCTGGACCGACGACCTCGCCAGCCTGCTCGCTGGTGCCGGTTTCCTCGGGATCGTCGTCGGCATCGCTGCCCAGCAGACCCTGGGGACGGTCCTCGCTGGGTTCGTTTTGATGTTCGATCGGCCGTTCGAGATCGGCGACTGGGTCGAAATAGAGGACGAAGAGGGCATTGTCACCGACATCTCGATCGTCAACACCCGAATCCAGTCGTTCGACGGGGAGTACATCATGATCCCGAACGACGTCGTCTCCTCCGAGATGGTGACGAACCGGTCGAAACGGGGTCGCCTCCGCGTCGAAGTCGACGTCGGTGTGGACTACGAGGCAGACCTCGAGCGAGCATCAACGCTGGCAAAGGATACGGTCGAGGACCTCGAGAAGTCGCTCAACGCTCCATCGCCCCAGGTCGTCACCAAATCCTTAGACGACTCGGCGGTCACGCTCGGCGTCCGATTCTGGATCGACAACCCGAGTTCGCGACGGTTCGTTCAGGCCCGGACGACTGCCATCCACGAGATCAAACGGGCGTTCGACGACGAGGGGATCAAGATTCCGTACCCACAACAGGAGCTCTCCGGTCGGGCCGAAACGGGTGGCTTTCAGGTGACTGGCGAGGGGCCTCGAGCGACTGATTCGTCGTCAGCGGACGATTCGTCGACGGATGCACCGGAATCGGCGTCGTCAGCAGACGGATCGGAGTTGGATTCCGGAGGGGAGACGAACGCGGACTCAGCGCCCGCAGACGCGGCGACCGACGATGCAGACGACGACCCAACCGAACAACCCCACCAAACGACGCACAACCTACCATCGGAGGACGACTGATGGGGCTCGAAGACAGACGCGACCTCGAAACCGAGGTCTACCAGCCCGCGGAGGACTCCCACCTGCTGGCCGAAACCGTCCTCGAGCACCTGCCAGTCGACGAAAACGATCTCGTCCTCGAGGTCGGCACGGGCTCTGGATACGTCGCGGGGCGAATCGACGCCGAAACGGACGCACGCGTCGTCGCCGCGGATCTGAATCCACACGCCGTTCGACAGGCTCGAGCGGACGGACTCGAGGGGGTTCGTGCCGACCTCGTGTCGCCCTTCGCGGACGAGACGTTCGACGCCGTCGTCTTCAACCCGCCGTACCTGCCGACGGACCCGGACAACGAGTGGGACGACTGGATGGAACGCGCGCTCTCGGGCGGCGAGGACGGCCGCGCCGTTATCGATCCGTTTCTCGATCGAGTTGGTCGCGTGCTCGCGCCTGGCGGCGTGGTCTATCTGCTCGTCAGTAGCCTGACCGGCGTCGACGAGGTCGCAGCGCAAGCCGGCGAGGCTGGGTTCAGCGCGGTTAGTGTTGCGGACGAGTCGTTTCCCTTCGAGACGTTGACGATCCTCGCGCTCTATCGCTAAGAGTGGTCGCGGCCCAAGACTTTTCAGATGTCTTATCGAACGATTGGTAATGAATCCAACACGCCGAACACTCCTCGCGAGTGCGGCGGTCGGCAGCGCTGGTCTCGCCGGGTGTGGAGCGTATCAGTCCGCTTCGCCGGACGAGCCGCCGGACGCTGGTGTCGACGAACTGCCGAATCCCGACGACCACGTCTTCGGCGCAGACGGGAGCTGGTCGAGTTTTGGTTGCAACGCGTCGAACACCCGGGCCGTCGCCGACGGGGAAGCTCCGGTCGACGGCGTCTCCGAACGCTGGCGCGTCGAGGTCGGCGAACTTTCCAGGGGAACCCCGGTCGTCGCCGACGGCCGAGTCTACCACCCCGATCACGGCAAGTTGCAGGTAGTAGACGCCGACGACGGGTCAGAGCTGTGGACGCTCGAGGACGCACGACGGGCACCGATCTGTCGGGGTGACGTCGTCTACGCCGCAGTCGACAGCACGATTTACGCGCTCGAGCCCGATACCGGTGACGTGCTGTGGGAACACGAGTTCGACGCGTCGGGAACGGTGATGGTACTCGCACACACCAGAACGGGCGTGGTCTGTGGGATCCGCGAGGAAGTCGTTTGTCTCGAGCCCGACGACGGGTCAGTGGAGTGGCGACGGGACGTGTTCGGAAACGTGCTCGAACACGGGGCGACGTTCGGACCGTCGGGACTCGTCGTCGCGACGGCAGCCGGTATGGTGTACGTCTTCGACGAGGTGACCGGCACTGGCTGGTGGCGCTGGCAGCTCCCGACGGAACTGACGTGCCCGCCGACTGCCGGTCGCGACGCGATCTACGTCGCCTGTCGCGACGGAACGACGTACGCCCTGACTCTACAGGAGCGGGATCCGGTCTGGTCGGCGGAGACCGGCGTGGTCAATCACGGAATCGGGTACGTCGACGACCTCGTTCTCGCTACCGACGGACAGGAGTTGCACGCGGTAGATGCGGAAACCGGGGCGCACCACTGGGACCACGAGATCGGCGACTGGAACCACACTGCGCCCGCGTACGGTCGAGAAACGGTTTTCGTCGGTGGCGATCGGCTCTGGGCGTTCGATCCCACGCCGGGGGACAGCCCAGAGGGTGGCCCAGCCGTTCGGTTCGATCGAGAATTTGCGGGTCGCGTCGGCGCTGGGCCGGTACTCGACGACGGCAGCATCTACGTCGTTGCAGAAGTCGAGGACGACGAGCACGCGCTGCTCGCACTCGAGTGATATCGTGTCGTCGAAATCGTCGGAGAACGGTCAGTACGACGGCGTTCGGTCTTCGAGAAAGGCGGCGACGCTCTCGGCGAAATCGGGGTGGCGAACGCACTGTTCGTCCAGCGCGTGGCGGTAGGCGGAGGATCGACCGATCGCCTCCGATCGGTGTGCGACCATCGCGCGTTTCGTCTGGGCGACGGCGTTCGGACTGCGCGCTTCGACCTGCCGAGCGAACTCCTCGATCACGGCGTCGAGTTCCTCGGGCGCGACCACGCGAGCGAACAGATCCGTATCGGCGACGTCTTCGGCGGAAAGCACTCCACCCGTCAAACACACCTCTCGAGCGAGTCCGTCGCCGAGTTCTAACACGAGTCGCTCGAACGGCGGGACGATCCCCATCCTGAGTTCGGCGGGACAGAGTTCCGCGGTCGTCGACGCGAACCGAACGTCACACGCCATCGCGAGTTCGTACCCACCGCCGTAGGCGGGGCCGTTCACGCGGGCGACGACGGGTTTCGAAGCCGCCTCGATCCGCTCGTACAGCGCCGTGAACGCATCGAGGTACTCGAGTACCGCGTCGGGGTCGTCGGCCCGGTCGGCGAATACGTCGACGTCTGCCCCCGCGGAGAACGTGCCGTCTGCGCCGGTGATCACGATCGTTCGGCACCCGTCAGAATCTGCGAGGTCGTCGATCGCATCGCCGAGTTCGGCGATCACACCGGGCGACATGGCGTTGCCGGACCCGGGTCTATCGATCCTAACCGTGGCGTAGTCGGGGTTCTGGGCTCGTTCGATGACAACATCCGTCATAGAGGCACGCTCAACGGGGGGCCGTAAATATTCGAGGCTGCGGGCATCTCAGGCAGATATCACTCGGAACCGAGACGACGGAAAATTACTACTGGGAATTAATGGAGATGGAAAATATTAAGCGTCGGTATAGCCTAGCCGCGAGTACGATGACTGAGTACGTTTCGACCACGCCGGGGCTCTTTCCGCTCCCCGACTGGGCGAAAGACGACCTCTCGGATCTGAAGGGACACCAGAAACACGACCTCATCAGCGGTGAGGAAGGTGGGGAGATTGCGACGGCCTACCAGGAAGCCCGCGAAGAAGTGCTCGAGGGCCAACAGGAGGCCGGACTCGACCGGATCGTCGAGGGCCAACTTCGCTGGGACGACATGCTTGCACACCCCCTCGCCGTCCACGACGCCGTCGAGACGGAGGGTATCGTCCGCTACTACGACAACAACAACTTCTATCGCGACCCCGTTGTGAGCGGCGACCTCGACTTCTCCGGCGACGTCGCGAACGAACTCGAGGCCGCGAGCGAACTCGTCGACGGCGACGACCTGCAGGCCGTCCTCCCCGGCCCGTACTCGCTCGCCGACCTCGCCACCGACGACCACTACGGCGACGACGCCGAGTTCCTCGGTGCGGTCGCTGACTTCCTCGAGGGCGAAGTCGACGCCTTCCCGGACCACGAGACGCTGTTCTTGCTCGAGCCGTCGCTCGTCGAGAACGCGCCAGACGATGGCGAGGACGAACGCGCAAGCGAAGCGATCGATCAGGTCGCGAGCGCCACGGACGCCGACGTCGTCGTCCAGCCCTACTGGGGCGCACTCGAGGAGAAGGTCTACGCCCATCTGCTCGACGCCGATATCGACGCGGTCGGCTTCGACTTCGTCGCGAACCAAGACGACAACATCTACAACATTCAGGAGTACGGCGCGACCGACGACATCTCGCTCGGCCTCGCAGACGGGCAGAGTACGCTCGTCGAGGATGCCGAAGCGATTCGCGAGCGCGTCCAGTGGGTCGAAGACCAACTGCAGGTCACCGACTTCGAGACGGTCTACCTGACAACGAACACGGAGACGTTCTACCTGCCCTACGCCAAGTATGCAGAGAAACTCGCCGTCCTTGCAGAAGCCGCGGACCTCGCGGAGGTGAAAGCACTATGAGCAACGAGAACAAGAACCAATTCCGACCCGACGATCACGACAACGACCACTTCCTGCTGACGACCGTCGTCGGCAGCTATCCGAAGCCAAAGTGGCTCAACCGCGCGAAAGAACTCTACGAAGACCCAGACCACGGTTTCGACGACGGGGACTACGACGAGGCCAAAGACGACGCTGCCCGTCTTATCACGCAAGAACACGAGCGTGCAGGTCTCGACGTCGTCGTCGACGGCGAGATGCGCCGTAACGAGATGGTCGAGTTCTTCGCCCACCGCATCGAGGGCTACGAGTTCAACGGCCCGGTCAAAGTCTGGGGCCACAACTACTTCGACAAGCCAAGCGTCGTCAGCGAGGTCGAGTACGACGAGAACTGGCTCGTCGACGAGTACAAGTTCACCGCGAGCGCGACCGATCGCCCCGTCAAGGTCCCGATCACCGGCCCGTACACGCTCGCGAGCTGGTCGTTCAACGAGGCCTACGAGGACGACGCCGAACTCGCCTACGCGCTGGCTGACCTCGTCAACGAAGAGATCGAGAAACTCGTCGACGCTGGCGCACGCTACATCCAGATCGACGAGCCGGCACTCGCGACCACGCCGGACGACCACGCCATCGTCGGCGAGGCACTCGAGCACATCGTCGAGGACATCCCCGAGGACGTCCGTATCGGCCTGCACGTCTGTTACGGCGACTACTCGCGAATCTACCCCGAGATCCTCGAGTTCCCGGTCGACGAGTTCGACCTCGAACTCGCCAACGGCGACTACGACCAACTCGACGTCTTCAAAGACCCCGAGTTCACGAAGGATCTCGCGCTGGGTGTCACCGACGTGCACGTCGGCGAAGCCGAATCCGTCGAGCAGATCGAGGAGAACATCCTGAAAGGACTCGAGATCGTTCCGCCGGAACAACTCGTGCTCTCGCCGGACTGTGGTGTGAAATTGCTCCCACGCGAGGTCGCCTACGGCAAGATGGCGAACATGGTCGAAGCCGCGCGAAACGTTGAGGAGCAACTCGACGCGGGCGAAATCGACGTCGAGCGCGGTGCGCCGACACCCGCCGACGACTGATTTCGAAACCGTCCACTGGTTCTTTTTCCGCTGACGACGTAGTATGAAGGCGTAGCGGTGTGAACTATGACGCTCGAGTTCCAGCGGGGTGCGTAGCGGATGGTCGTCGACACCTTCACAGAGCTATTCGGTACCGATCCCGTCGTCCACGCCCTCATCGGCGGCCTCGTCATCGCCTCGCTCAACCTGCTGGGTGCGTCGCTGATCTTCGTTTGGCGCAACCCCTCCGACCGGGCGATGAACGCTTCGCTCGGCTTCGCCGCGGGGATCATGCTCGCCGCGAGCTTTACGAGTCTCATCATCCCCGGCATCGAGACCTACTCGGACGGGAATCCGATTCCGGTTCTCGTCGGCGTCGCGCTCGGAGCCCTGTTTCTGGACCGTTCCGACGTGCTCGTCCCGCACGCTCACTTCCTGCTCACGGGCCGGCGACGGCGGGACGCGGCGGATCCCGGCACCGACCTCCCGGTCGACGACGAGCGACTCGCGGCCGTCGTCCTCTTCATCCTCGCGATCACCCTTCACAACATGCCCGAAGGGCTCGCCGTCGGCGTCGGCTTCGGCAGCGGCGACCTCGAGACGGCGATTCCGCTAATGCTCGCGATCGGTATCCAGAACGTTCCCGAGGGGTTTGCGGTGTCGCTGGCGGCCGTCAACGCCGGCCTGGACAAGCGATTCTACGCGGTGTTAGCTGGGATCCGGGCTGGTGTCGTCGAAATTCCAATGGCCGTACTCGGCGCGTACGCAGTGCATTCGATCTCCGCACTGCTGCCGTACGCGATGGGGTTCGCCGCAGGTGCGATGTTGTTCGTCATCAGCGACGAGATCATCCCGGAAACGCACACGAAAGGGTACGAACGCGTTGCCACTCTGGGAACGATTCTCGGGGTGATCGTGATGCTCTTCCTCGACATCTCGCTCGGGTGAGACACCACGGCAAGTCAAGCGTGAACACGAGACGACGACGTGACTGTTACCAGGTAACTGGTCTGTCCGGAAACATACTGGTGTCTCGAGTACGTTCGACCAAACAATGCAAGAAACTGTCCAGAACCGCGAACTCGACGAGGAAGTCGCCGAACACCGCGACCCCGGTCACGAAATCGACCCGCTGTTCGTTAACCGCTGGTCGCCACGCGCGATGACCGGTGAGACCCTTGCGGACGACGAGTTCCTCCCACTCTTCGAAGCCGCTCGCTGGGCACCCTCCGCGTACAACAATCAACACTGGCGGTTTCTCTACGCGACGCCCGATGACGACGAGTGGGAGACGTTCGTCGACTTGCTCTTCGAGGGCAACCAGTGGGCGACCGACGCCGGCGTGCTCGTCGTAATCGTCTCGAAGACGACGTTCGATCACAACGACGAACCCGCACCGGTCCACTCCTTCGACACCGGTGCAGCCTGGCAGAACCTCGCGCTTGAGGGCGCGCGTCGCGGACTCGTCGTCCACGGAATGGCCGGATTCGACTACGAGCGCGCGGCCGAGGAACTCGCGGTTCCCGAGGAGTACGAGGTCGAAGCGATGGCGGCGATCGGCGAGCGCGCACCGCCCGAGTCGCTTCCGAGCGATCAGCAAGAGCGCGAGGTGCCGAGCGGCCGGAAACCCCTCGAGGAGATCGTCCACCGCGGCGGCTTCGAGTAACTCACTCGTCGGTTGCAGGCCCCATTCGAGACGCCGACTGCGATAATCGGAAGCTTTCTCACCTGTGCGAGGGAGTACCAACCGTATGGCTGAAGAGCCCACAGTCTCGAATCGGTGGGACGCCGACGAGTACGACGGAAATCACTCGTTCGTCCACGAGTACGGATCTGACGTCCTCGAGCTTCTCGAGCCGAAGGCGGACGAACGAATCCTCGACCTCGGGTGTGGAACGGGCCACCTGAGCGCCCGAATTGCGTCGACCGGAGCCGAGGTGGTCGGCGTCGACGCTGCACCCGAGATGATCGAACGAGCCCGCGACACGCACTCGAGTCCGACGTTCCGACGGGTCGACGCGCGAGAGTTAACGGTCGAGGACCCCTTCGAGGCGGTCTTCTCGAACGCGGCCTTACACTGGATCGACGACGAGGACCAGGACGACGTGCTCGCGTCCGTTCGAGATGCGCTCCGACCCGGTGGCCGGTTCGTCGCCGAACTCGGCGGGACGGGTAACGTCGAGCGAATCGTCGAGGCGACGATGGCCGCCCTCGAGGAGCGTGGGTACGACATCGACCACCCGTGGTACTTTCCGAGCGTCGGCGAGTACGCCAGTCGCCTCGAGTCACACGGCTTCGAGGTCCGGTTCGCACGGCTGTTCGATCGACCGACGGAACTCGAGGACGGTGAAGATGGACTCCGAAACTGGCTCGGGATGTTCGGTGATAGCTTCTTCGCGGACCTCTCGGATGACGAGCAAGAGTCGGTAATCGCCGACGTCGAGCGCGACCTCGAGTCGACTCTCTACGACCACGACGACGAGACGTGGACGGCAGACTACCGACGGCTGCGGTTTCGAGCGGTTCGTGTGTGACTCGGGTCTCGGACGGGCCGACGCCTCTGCCACACCCTCGTCGGGCCAACGCCTAACTTTCTGCCCGGCGTTCGTCCTCCCATGACGCTTGAGGTCGGCGTGCTCGGCTATCGGTTTATGGGTAATGCACACGCGAACGCCATGGCGCGGCTGCCGATGTTCTTCCCGGACGCGCCAGCGATCGAACGTAGCGTCCTGGTCGGACGGGACGAAACCGCGCTCTCGGAGGCTGCAGACCGGTTCGGGTTTTCCTCGACGGCGACCGATTGGGCCGACGTCGTCGACGAGGTCGACGTCTTCTACAATCTCGGTCCGAACCACGTCCACGCGGAGCCATCGATTGCGGCGCTCGAGGCCGGGACGCCAGTCTTTTGTGAAAAGCCACTAGCACCGACGCTCGAGCGAGCGGAGTCGATGGCCGACGCGGCACGCAAGGCGGGCGAGGACGTCCCCGCCGGCTGTGCGTTCAACTACCGATTCGTGCCGGCGATCCAGTACGCGAAGGGCCTGCTCGAGGCGGGCGAACTCGGCGAGATTCGACACGTCCGGGGGCGATATCTTCAGGACTGGCTGGTCGACCCCGACGCGCCGTGGTCGTGGCGAAACGACGAGGAACTGGCGGGGTCAGGCGCGCTCGGTGATCTCGGCTCGCACACGGTCGATCTCCTCCGGTTTCTGGTCGGTGGCGACGACCTCGCAGGGAAGATCGAACGGGTGAGCGGGCAGTTGCAAACGTTCGTCGACGAACGGCCCGTTCCCGGTGAGGAAGAGGAGATGCGCTCGGTGACCGTCGACGACGCCTACACCGGCCAACTCGAGTTCGCTAACGGGGCGACGGGCGTCCTCGAGGGCACCCGCGTCGCGGCCGGCCACAAGAACGATCACACGGTCGAAATTCACGGCTCTGAGGGGAGTCTCCGGTTCTCGCTCGAGCGGCTGAACGAACTCGAGATTCTCCGGACCGACGAGAATCGAGGGTACGAGACGGTGTTGGTCACCGACGAGGACGATCCCTACGTCGACCACTGGTGGCCACCGGGGCACGTCCTCGGCTGGGAGCACACCTTCGTCCACGAAAATTACGAGTTCTTACGCGCTGTTGCGGAGGGGAGAGCGTTCGAACCTAGCTTCGAGGACGGACTCACAGCCCAGCGCGTCCTCGACGCAATCGAACGAAGCGACGAACACGGCGAGTGGATCACGCTCGAGTGATCACAGGATTAAGGGCCACTATCCGGCGTCTCGTCGTCCGTCTGGGCGCGAATGACGGTGTCGATTTCGTCGTAGCGAACGCTCTTTTCCTCGGGTGAGTCCCCCTCGAGTTCGAGGTAGCCCGTCTCGAATCCCGTCACCACACCCGAATGTTCGGGATCGTCGGCGTCCGTTCGTTCTCGCCCCCAAATTTCGACGGTGTCTCCGACCGAGACGTGTTCGCGGACGAGGTCGGCGGTGCGCTCTTCGTCGGCATCCGGCGGGACGGTAAGTTCAGTCATTCCGAGCCAACCTGACGAGACCAGTGAGGGTAAGTTTCGACGCGTCAGGTGACGGCAGCTTTTACGTCGACGACGGTCGCTCGCTGCCTGCCGTCTGCCAGTAGCGTCTCGACTCGAAAGTGCCGACGTATTCTGCACACGATACTTTTTGTGCGAGAGGGCCAAAGACGGGCTATGACGACGATCAAGGACAGTGTCCACGATCACATTCAGATTGACGGCGTGGCGCGCGATCTCCTCGATACGCCAGCCCTCCAGCGCCTGCGGAATATTCGCCAACTAGGGACGGTTTCGCTCGTCTACCCTTCCGCGAATCACACGCGCTTCGAGCACAGCCTCGGCGTCTATCACCTCGCCTGCGAGGCCCTCGAGCAACTCGGTGTCGACGGAACGCAGGCCGAGCGCGTTCACGCCGCAGCACTCCTCCACGACGTCGGCCACGGGCCGTTCAGCCACAACCTCGAGTCGCTCACCCACCGCCGGACGGGACGCTATCACGACGACGTCCACGACGTGCTTTCGAATGGGGGGGTCGGGGAGGTGCTTCGCGAGCACGACCTCGAGCCGGACGCCGTCGCGGACCTCGTCGCGGGGGACGGCAGGTTCGGCCAACTCGTCTCGGGTGAACTCGACGTCGATCGGATGGACTACCTGGTCCGGGACGCCCACCACACGGGCGTTCCCTACGGAACGATCGACCACGGTCGCCTCGTTCGCGAACTCACCTTTACCGATGAGGAACTCGTCCTCGACGAGGGGAACGTTCAGGCCGCAGAGAGCCTGCTCGTCGCCCGGGCACTGATGAATCCGACCGTCTACAGCCACAGCGTCGCCCGGATCAGCAAGGCGATGCTCCGACGGGCGGCCGAGCGCCTCCTCGAGTCGCCCGAAAACGCGACCGACGGCGAGGCCCTCCAGCGGATGGACGACCACGACCTGATCGTCGCGCTTCGCTCGTGTGAGGCGACGAGTACGTTCTCGAGGCGACTCGACCAGCGCGATCTGTACAAACGTGCGGTGTGGGCCGAAATCGACGACGTTCCCGGCGGGATCATCGAGGCCGACCACGACGAGATTCGCTCGTTCGAACGCGAAATCGCGGCATCCGCAGCCGTCGATCCCGAGTGCGTCATCCTCGACGTTCCGGGTCGACCATCGATGACGGAGTCCACGACGCGCGTGCTGGTCAACGGCGACGTTCGCCAACTCGGCCAACAGTCGCCACTCGTCGACGCGCTTCGGGGCGCTCAATATTCTCAGTGGCGACTCGGCGTCTACTCGCCGCCGGAAATGCGCGATCGAATTGGCCGGGCAGCCGTCGACGTACTCGGATTAGACATCGAGGGCGCACTGGTGCGCGAGGTTCGAAACGGAATGGATACGACGCTCGATCAGTTCCTCGAGTGATCGTCTGCCCGAATGTATTGTGACGTGCCTGTCACGATCGGTTGAACCCGGTGTCGCGTATTGATCTGATAATTTCCCGAGGCGTTCGCGAGAGCGGAACGCGGTGGCAAGGAAATGCCGACGATTGGCGTGTGGGTTCGAAAACACTCGTCTCGAGTGTTGATATCGTCTCACATAGCACTGTTCACCAGTAACCTGTTCTGCGTAGTGGAACACCAGAGAAGAGAAGTGCGACTACTGAGAGCTCATCTACGAACGGTTTGAGCGTATTGTTCCCAATTCGTCCAAATTCGCGACGACGGGATGGAAATATTCGAATTCTCATGGAAGCATTTATGATGGATAGATTGTATGCTAAAAACCACCATGTTAGAAACCTACTTGTGGGTCGGACTCGGGCTCTTCTTGCTCGTGGTCCTCGGACTCGCATACCTCGGATGGACACAGACGCACAACATGTCCGATTTCGCAATTGCAAGTGAAACACTCGGACCGTACACGCTCGGTGCTGCGTTCGCAGCGACCTTTTTCAGTGCGGCAACGTTCGTCGGCTACGTCGCTTGGTCGTACGACTACGGCCTCGCGAATCTGTGGCTGTTCCTGACGCTGATCGGCGCGTCGCCGATTGCACTGGTCCTCTTCGCCAAACGCGTTCGTGAGATCAACGTCGAGCAGGGCTCGCTCTCCTTGCCAGACTGGCTCGGCGCATTCTACGGCAGCCAGTTCGTCCGCGTCTGGGCAGGCATCGCGGTTATGTTCAACGTCTTCTACATCGCGGCGCAACTCGACGCCGGGGCGTTGTTCTTCACCGTGTTACTCGGCTTCGATCAGACAACTGCACTGGTAATCATCACGTCCCTCGTCGTCTTTTACGTAATCGCAGGGGCGACGTACGCCGACGTCTACACCGACGCCATTCAGGCGGTTCTGATGGCCATCATGGGCCTCATCGTCTTCTTCTCGGCGTTCTGGATATTCGGAACCGGGCCGCTCGAGACGTTTGACTTCCTCGGCACCGAACTCGAGTCCCACGATCAGACGCTCGTCGAACCGATTAACGAGAATTCGCCGATCTACTACAGCGGGTTCGCGATCCTCTCGATATTCATCCTGCAGTTTGCCTTCTCGGCTCAGCCGCAGTTGTTCAACAAGGTGCTAGCACTCGACGATCCGCGGAACCTCCGCAAGATGATCGGCACGTACCTTGTGTTGACTATCTGTTTCCTGTTGACGTTCTTCGGCGGTTACTACATGTTCGCGTTAGATCCGGGCCTCGAGGTCGCGGACGAAGCGATCTTCATCTACACGATGGAGTACATGCCAGCGATCATCGCCGCGTTCCTCGGGCTGGTTATTCTGGCTGCGGCGCTGTCGACGACCGACGGCCTCTTCATCGTCCTGTCGACGGCGATCGCGAACGACATCTTCCTCAAGTATCTCGTCGCGGAGGACTACGTCGATATGGACGAAGACCGTGCAGATGTCTTCTCGCGATATCTTGCTCAAGTAACGGTGTTCGGGATCGGTGTCGTCTCGTTCGCCATCGCGCTCACGGCTCCCTGGAACATCGGCGAACTCATCTGGATCGGAATCTCCGGCGTCGCCGCGGCGACCGTTCCGCCGGTGATGCTCGGCATCTACTTCCCGAACTTCGTGACCCGAATCGCCGCGCAGGTGTCGATGGTGGTCGGCGTCTTCGGCTACATCGTCATTCACTTTACGGCCAGCACCCCGAGCGTCTTCGTTCGCGGGACCTACGCGTTGTTACTGGCGACGGCGGTGATGATCGTCGTCAGCGCACTCACGGAACAAGAAGACGGCGTCGCACAGATGGACGATCCAGCGGTTACAGACGAACGCGGTGCACAACTCGAGGACCAAACTGACGCCCCCCTCGGAGGTGACTAACCATGGCAACACTCATGTGGACGATCTGGCTCGTCGGCACGCTGCTCTCGCTGAGCACGATCTACGTGCTATTGCGGGTACTGTACGATGCGGACAACTTCGACGACGACTCAGCGGCCGGAGGGCAATCGTGAGCGACGATATCGAAACGATCGCCGAGTCGCTGGCGTTCGATCTGAACGACGACGATATCGCGGACTGTCGTGAGTCGGCCGACCGACTCGCTGACATCGCTGCGGGCGTGAGCGACGACTCCGAACGCACCGTCGAGCGGACGGGGTCACTCCTCGAGGACGAGTACGGAGCGCTCCTCGACGGCTTCGAGACACCACGAACGCGCGAGACGGGTGGCCCACTCGCCGATCAACGGATCGTCGTCAAGGACAACATCGCCGTCGAGCACCTCGGTCTTACCTGTGGCTCCGCGGGCTTCGAGTACGTTCCCGGATTCGATGCGACCGTCGTCGAACGACTGCTCGAGGCCGGCGGCGAACTCCTCGGGAAGGCTAATATGGACGCCTTCGCGTTCGGGCCGACCGGCGAGTTTAGTGGCCGAGCAGACGTGGTGAATCCGATCGCGGCCGATCGCGTTCCGGGTGGCTCCTCGAGTGGCAGCGGCGTCGCCGTCGCGACAGGATTGGCGGACGTGGCACTTGGGACGGACACTGGCGGCAGCGTTCGCATTCCGGCCGCCTGCTGTGGCGTGGTCGGCGTCAAGCCGACGTTCGGGCACGTCTCGACGCACGGCGTGGTCCCGTTCGCACCATCGCTCGACACCGTCGGCCCACTCGCTCGCTCCGTCGAAACGGCTGCCGATGCACTCTCCGCGATCAGCGACGAGAGGACTGCCGATTCGTTCGGACAAACCTCGAGCCCGAGCGAATCGCAGGCAGTCGCCGCTGACTCGGACGAGACGTTCACCGTTGGCGTCGTAACGGAATTTCTCGAGGAGTGTTCGGAGACCGTTACACGTGGCGTTCGCTCGTTGTGTGGCGAAGTCGAGTCCGCTTCCGAACTCGAACTCGAGGAGGTCTCCGTCGACCTCGGCTCCATCGAAGACGCCTACCTGCTCGTCGGGGCCACGGAGTTCGCGTGGTACCTTCGACAACGTGGGCTCGTTCGCGGAAACGGGTCGACGTACGCACGTCGCTGGTCGCGTGCGCTCCGGGAATTCGTCGACGACGACGGGTTCAGCGATCACGTGGCAAAACGGGTGCTCCCCTCCGCGACGCTCGATGCGGAGACCGACGGCGACTCGTACGTCGCGGGTCGTCTCGAGGCAGAGGCCTTTGGACGCCGTCTCGAGGCTGCGTTCGATCGCGTCGACGTGCTTCTCGTCCCGACGCTTCGCACACTTCCGCCCGAGCGGGGGGACGTATCCGCGCACGATCGATTGTTCGACGTACTCGGTAATACGGCACCGTTCAACCTGACCGGAAACCCGGCCGTCACGCTCCCCGTCGACGGGGCCGACGGACTGCCGATTAGCGTGCAGGTCGTCGCGCCGCGTCACGACGATGGGGTTGCGATCGATTGTGCAAGGGTATTCGAAGAAATCGTCGCGGAGTCTGCGTCACTCGAGCCGCCAGCACTACCCGCATAGCCTACGACCGAACGGTATTTTCTGCTCAGGAATCCACCGCATCGCCGTATCGAATGTTCAACTCGAGTTCGTTCGTCGTCCCTTGCAGGATGGTGATGATTTCGTCCTCTTTCCCGCCGTCGTAGCGGTGTGTCGGCCCGGAGATACTGAACGAGCCGATAATCTCGTCGCCGGGGCCACGAACCGGTGCGCCGAACGCGGTCAACCCGTCGATGTGTTCGTTCCGGTTGATCGCGTACCCACGTTCTTTCGTTTCCTCGAGTTCGGTTCGGAGCGTCGCTTCGTCGGTGATCGTCTCTCCGGTGTAGGCGGGGAGTCCCTGTCGCTCGAGTACTCGCTCGAGTGCGCCGTCCGTATCGAATGCGAGGATCGCTCGACCGGCAGCCGTGGCGTGTAGGGGCATTCGCGAACCGACGCGTGGTTCGGTATCGACGGCCTGATCGCCTGACGCTCTGAAAACGCAGATACCGTACCCTCCCTCTTCGACGATGAACTGGGCTCGTTCGTTCGTCTTGCGTGCGAACTCGTCGACTTTCTCCGCGGCGAGTTGGTACTCGTCCTCGCGAGTTCGTGCCGTCTCGCCGAGTTTCAAGAAGCGAAGCCCGACGTGCAACTCGTCGCCAGTCCGCGTGAGATACCCCAGTTCCTCGAGGGTTCTCACGTGTCGGTGGACGGTGCTCTTTGCCTTCCCGAGGTCGTTTGCGACCGTCGACAACGTTGCACCCTGATGGGCCTGAACACAGTTGATTACCTCGAAAGACGTTTCGGTCGCGCGGACGGTTTCAGGATCCCGACCATCACCAGGGGGCATGCGTACGTAGTGGTGAACCATGGGTCAAGTAGGTTTGGGACCGTTGTCTTCGACGTGTCACGGGCGTGAAAGGGTCGTATCTTCATTCCCAGAACGCGCCGGCCCGACCTATTTCAACCCACTCCGTGTCTATTTCGGTAATGACGACTATCGCCATCACTGGTGCATCAGGTCGGGTCGGCCGAGAGACCATCGAGGCCTTCGAAGACACGGACGTCGAACTCAGCCTGTTTTCACACAGCGAAAGTGAGGACCTCGAAACGACCCCGATCGACGTCGCGAACCGCGAGGCGTTCGTCGGCGCCCTCGAGGACGAGGACGTGTTGATCCACCTCGCGGCGAATCCGGATCCGCGGGCCGAGTGGGACGCACTCTCCGGGCCGAACATCGAGGGAGTGTACAACGCCTTCGAAGCCGCCGTCCAGAACGACGTCCAGCGAGTCGTCTTCGCGAGTTCGAACCACGCGGTGAACATGCAGAACACGGTGTCGTCCGTCCGTCCGGAGTCCACCGTGGGTTCGCCACGAACCGTCCGACCAGCGGAAGCGATGGATCCCGATACGTACTACGGCGTCACGAAGGTTTTCGGCGAGGCAATGGGCCACTACTACGCGAACTGCCACGGACTCGACGTGATCAACCTGCGAATTGGCTGGTTGCTCTCCGAAGACGAACTCGAGGACGAACTCGCCGACCGGGACGCCTCGGGCGAACGCTACGCGCGAGCGATGTGGCTCAGCCCCGACGACTGTCAACGGCTGATGGACGCCGCGGCGACGACGACCCTCGAGTCCTCGCCCCTGACCGCACACGGAATCTCGAACAACGCCGAGCGGTTCCTCTCGCTGACGGAGACAATGCTCGAGTTGAACTATCGACCACAGGACGATTCGGCTACAGTGCTCGAGGATTGAACGAAGTGAGCAGAGTGTGCGGAGAGAGCGGAGTGTGTGGGGAGAGCGGAGTACGCGAACGGGAGGCTTCGGTAGGTTCCCGGTCGATAGCACGGGGTCTCGAGACCGCAAGACCGAATAGCGACTGGTTCGAACTGTAACGTATGTCTACACGAGTCGGCGAGTCGACGGGCTACGGGCCGAACTTCCAGATGTCGGCGTTCGGGTACATCATGGCCGCGATTCTCGTTATCCTTGCACTGCCGCTCTTGCCGGTGATCGTGCCCGCCTATCTCGTCTGGCGCATTTTCTTCCGCGAGGACGAAACACACAGTTTCGAATCGTGGCGTGAGGAGTCCGGCCGACCGCCGAGTGACCCGTAAGCACTCGGATTCGATGGTCGACTCGAGGCTTTCCCATTCTCGCTGAACCCACTGTTTCTGACGCACTCGAAATTTGGTTCTTTGGATGCATTCGCTTTTGGGACTACCGTTCATTTAAAACACATACCGTTCAACGTTGTAACGATCTTACGTCCCGAAATCGCCATCGAACGGTTCTTCGATGAGGATAATCGATGGCTCTGCTCACACCCGTCAATTCGACGCCAAATAAAAAGCTCACCCGGATTCAAATTTTATATCCTAACGCCTCAAGCCGGTCATTTATGGTTTCTTGACCCAATCTCTCTGTTTTAACAGGATCATCATTAGATATCTTCCTCCGAATGTCTCCCTCAATGATATGCCATGGTACAGTTTGAAGTTCTCTCATTTGGATACCGTGTGGGTGTGAAAATTGTCGGACAGTGAATGGATGAAGACGTTCACCTAGCAATTCACCATGATCTGCGGTGATTACACTCCGGCCATCAATCGAATTGATTAACCTATCAGCCTCTCCTAATACAATATCTAATGTTTCAGAGTATGCTTGGCGTAGTTCACTAAGACTTACTTTACCACTTTTCACAGCACGCCACATATGGACGCCTGTACGCTCATAATCTTGTCCGTCTAATCCTCGGTCGCGATCATATCCTCTTAGGTTTACGCGTTCACGCAATTGGTCTGCAGTTGGTCCCAGATAGGGGCGATGAGGCTGCATGAAATGTACAATCAGGCGCTTTTCGGGGAACTCATTGTTAGCCTCTATAGCCGCATCCACAACTTCTTTAGGTCGAACTGTCCCAATTTCACTGTCCCATTGGTCAAGAACGGTCTTTATTGAATAGAACGTATCACTATGCAGTTTTCGAGCATGAGGATTAGCAGTCACGTAGACAGTGTCATGAAATTGACTTCCTTCAAAGTTTGATTTCATAAATTCCCAACTGTGTCCTCCTTTAGAGATAACTGGTTCAAGACTACCATCGATGTTGTTTTGTTCCTCAAAGAACCCATACCTACACGCATCTAAAATAATCAAGTTATCCCAATCTCTCTCCATCACATCTATTCCTTCACCATTTTCTTCGAAAAATTGTTCGTTATGTCGTTTATGGAATGGTGAACTTAAAATTCGGTGGATTTCCCATAGCATTAATCTAGGGTTTTTGAAACCGAACTTCAAATCATCAATAGAATATGGAAATGTCATGGTATTCTATTAATGGTTCTATTACTTAACAGTCTCGAAAGGAATAATGTAGTGGAACTGAACGAGACGATTTACTGCCACTTTTCACCTAATTTTGTGGTGTTTTGGTGCTGAGAAAGCCAAAAACATCTACTATATATGACCGTCGTTATTGTGTGGACTGTCCTCGTTCCGTCAACCTCTGCTTTGCGAGTGGCATCTCTGTTCTCAGTCGGGGTAATTACGACACTTGCTTCCCCGTACACTGCTTTGGCAGTCAATGAGTCAATCACCCGCGAGCTGTTCCTCGACTGCCTCGAGGAACGCTTCGGCGGTCATCTCGTATACCGTGTTCCCGCTTTCGTCGCGATGCCGTCCGATCTCGAGAACGAGAGTTCCGTCGACACGGACCTCCCAGTCGTCGGGATAACGGGTGTCCACGCCGACGAACTGGATTCGACAGTCGTGGGCCTCCTCGAGCGGGTCGATGACCTCGTAGGTGTACACCCCGTCGGCGAACCGTGGGGGTTGGTACTCCGCAAGCCCCATCTCCTCCCGGAGTCGATCGTTATCGCGCCACCACGGTGGTTTGTCGGCCCCGGTCACAGTTCGACGACGATCTTTCCGTCCTCGATTTCGACCTGGTACGACGGGAGCGTTATTCCGTTCCTGGAGAGGCAGTCGCCGCTGGTCAGGTCGTACTCCCAGCCGTGCCACGGGCAGTTGAGAATCTCGCCCTCGCGCTCCCAACTGCGCTCGACGTCGCCGCTCTCCCGGTCGTAGGAGGCGATTTCGGTCCCGGTGAGCGGGCCTTCGCCGCAGGGCCCTCCCTGATGGGCACACCAGTTCAGGTAGGCGTAGTACTCCCCGTCCTGGTGGAAGACGGCGATCTCTCGTCCCTCGAGTTGCGTCACGACTCGCTCACCGTCGGCGATTTCGTCCGCTTCGGCGACGACGTGGCGCTTGGTTGGTGTCCCCGACATCTTAGATCGAGAGGTCGAACGCCTCGATTGCGGTTCCCGAGAGAATGCGTTCTCTCGTCTCCTCGTCACCATATCGGCGAATCTGCCTGTCGAGAGCGTCGGGATGATCGAAGTCCCAGTGAGGGTAGTCCGTCGAGAGCATGAGCGACTCGGGACCGAGCACGTCGATGATCTGCTGGAGGTGTGACGGGTCGTTCGGCTCTCCGACTGGCTGGGTCGAGAAGTAGAACTGGTCTCGGATGTACTCCTCGGGGCTCTTCTCCAGGAGCGGCGCCTCGCTGCGTCGCATCGAGTACTCCTTGTTGAATCGGAACATCATGTAGGGAACCCAGCTAACCCCCGCCTCGAGGAACGAGAAGTTGAGGTCGGGAAACTTCGCCGGAGTGCCGTTGACGATGAGACTGGACATCGTCATCATGTGCGCCCAGGGGTGGGCGAGCATGTGGTTCTCGAGGAATCGATTGAACTGCGTGTCCTGCACCGGGAAGTCCTTCGCGAAGGGCGCGCCGGCGGAGGCGTGGTAGGCTACGTGGAGGTCGTTATCCGCGGCGGCCCGATAGATCGGGTCGTACACGGGATCGCCCAGTGGTGGCTGGGCCCCGCTGTTGAGCAGGTACAGTCCTTCGATACTCTGTTCCGATCCCATTCGGTCGATCTCTTCGGCTGCGGCCGCCGGGTCCTGCGTCGCGACGGTACAGAGCCCGAGGAACTGCTCGTACTCGTCGAGATAGTTCTCGAGCAAGTAGTCGTTGTAGGCGGACATCAATTCGACCGCCCGGTCGTCTTCGGGGACCGAATTCAGTACGGGAAAGGCGTTGATGAGCGGGAAATCGATTCCGAACTCGACGCAAATCTTCTCGTACAACGCGTCCGCGCTCCGGACGTTCTCCTTTTCGGTTTCGATCTTCCCACCCATGTAGCGGTTCCACCCGCCTCTGTGAACGGGTGTGTAAGTCGGGTGCTTCGTGATCGACCGGTACGGTTCCTCGCAGTACTCCGCTAACTCGTCGAACGGAATCGAGAGGTGAACGTCCGTATCGACGACCGTCGTCTCCTCGAACGCACCACGCTCGTCGGCCGTGCTAGTCATACACACCCAGGTCACTCGAAATCAGAAATACCTTCGGCTCGGGTGCAACGTCTCCCAACTGTCTCTCACCCTCGAGTGAGTACTCGGCCTCGAGTGTCCGTGAGTTTCCTCACCGACTCCGCGAGTCGTTCCCGCTACTCGAGTCGACGTCCTCGGGCGGGTTCCCCGGTAAGTCATCCCGGTCGTGCGGTGCCTCGAAGTCGAGATCCGGGCCTCGAGCGACGATTCGGTGGGGGTTCACGTCGGGGTGGGTCGTGTAGTAGTGTTCTGTGATGTGGTCCATCTCGACCGTCTGTGCGAACTCGGTCTGATACAGATCACGGAGATACGGCCAGAGATTGTCGTATTCGCGGATGTACTGGACGTTGCACATGAAGTGGGTGTGGTAGACGGAGTCGAATCGGACCAGCGTCGTGAACATCGCGATGTCGGCTTCCGTCAGTCGGTCACCCGCGAGATACCGCTGGTCGGCCAGCACCTCGTCCCAGTGATCGAGCGCGCCGAAGAGGTCGTCGACGGCCTCGTCGTAGGGTTCCTGTTTCGTCGCGAAACCGGCCCGGTAGACGCCGTTGTTGATCGGCTGGTAAATTTCATCGATGATCCGATCGATCTCGTCTCGATAGCCCTCCGGGTAAAGATCGATGTCTCGCGAAGCGACGTCGTCGAACTCGGTGTCGAGCATCCGCATGATCTCCGCGGATTCGTTGTTGACGATCGTCTCCTCCTGACGATCCCACAACACCGGTACCGTCACGCGACAGGTGGCCTCCGGGTCGGCCTGCACGTATTGCTCTCGGAGGTACTCTGCGTCGATGATCGGATCGTCCGTACAGCCCTCCTTTTCCGGCGTAAACTGCCAGCCGTCTTCGTCTCGATACGGATCGACCACCGAGACAGAAATCGCGTCCTCGAGTCCCTTCAGCGCCCGAACGAGGAGCGTTCGGTGGGCCCACGGACACGCGTAGGAGACGTAGAGGTGGTAGCGACCGGCTTCTGGCTGGTGAGTCGCATCGGAGTCGTCGCGGACCCGGTCGCGAAACGTCGTCTCCTGGCGCTCGAAGGAGCCGTCGTCGGTGGCGTCGTCTCCGTCAATTATCCATTCGCCGTCGACGAGTTTGTTCATAGTTCCACAACGGACTCGAGACTGAAAGCACCCCGCTAACACTCGTGTTACTTCCGTCGGCGACTGAGATGGTCGTCTATCAACTATCGCCGGTCACACCGAGTCGTCGTTCGGTAGCTGATGAATATCAAACAGATTAGGGTCGGTAGACGGCATGGCGTACAGTCGTTCTAACCCACATAATTGACACTGAGAGTCCGTCTCCTCGGTAAGACTTATCAGTCACGGTTTGATTATACAGGTCGTGCAATTACGATGAGTGAGGTCAACGATAATTCAACGGATGGGGATCCGACGGATTCGTTCGTTCAGGGAGGTGACGACGACCCGCGAATAACGTTTTACGGCGGTCGTGGGATGAGCGCACTCCCGATCGTATTCTTCATCGTCTGGGCGATCGTCCAGACTGCGCTGTGGCGAGTCTCAGATGAAGGCGGATTGATCGTTGGGATTCTGATCGGTCTGATTCTCGGGATGTTCTTCGTTCGCGGCGACTGGGCGACGTATGCGAACACGATCTTCGAGGGGATGACCCAGCCTGTCGCCGTGACGGCGATCGTCGCCTGGATCTGGGCCGGCATGTTCGCCGAGTTGCTCCAGGACGGCGGATTCGTCGACGGACTGGTCTGGCTCGCCGACGCCGCGGGTATCGGCGCGACACTGTTCCCCGCCGTCACGTTCGTTCTCGCCGCACTGTTCACGACTGGAATCGGAACCGGGTACGGGGCGGCAGTCGCGTTCGTCGTCCTCTTCTTCCCGGCAGGAATCTTGCTCGGGGCAAACCCCGTCCTCATGTTCGGCGCGATTCTCTCCGGGGCGATCTTCGGCGACAATCTCGCACCCGTCAGTGACACGACGATCGTCAGCGCCGTCACGCAGGACTCCGACATCGGGGGCGTCGTTGCCTCCCGTTTCAAGTACGTGATTATCGCCGCAATCTTCGCGTTCGTCGGCTACCTCGTCGCCGGCTCGATGCTGTCCTCGCCACTCGACATTGGCGTCGACGGGCAAGCGATGCTCGCCGAGGAGAGCAATCCGATCGGACTCGTTCACTTGCTCTCGATGGGTGTCGTTATCGGGACTGCCGTCGCCGGCCGCCACATCGTCGAAGCGATTTCGTGGGGGATCGTGACCGCGATCGTCGCGAACCTCGCACTCGGGTTGATGACGCTCGGCGACATCGTCGTGTTCAACGCGCCGTCGGACGCGCCGGTCGCCGAACCGCTCGAGTTCCTGCCCATCCTCACGATCGTCGAAGACCCCGACGCCGTCAGCGTCGGCGGGAGCCTGATCAACGGCGCGGCAGGCTTCTTCGAACTCGCGATTCTCGTCTTGTTGATCATCGCCGCGGCACAAATCATGATCCGCGGCGGCGCGTTCGAGGCGATCCTCGAGTGGTCGATCGAGAATCTCGCGACGAACGTTCGCAACGCCGAACTGACGATGGTCGGTTCCGCGGCGCTGATCAACGGCGTGATCACCATCAACACGGCTGCAGAGGTCGCAATCGGGCCGTACATCTCGAAGATCGGCGAACGGTTCAATCTGAACGGCTACCGCCGGGCGAACATTCTGGACGGCCAGACCGCCGCACTCGGCTACATCTTCCCGTGGTCCGGAGGTGTCCTCGCGGGCTACACGGCGATGCAGGACTTACCCGAGGCTCACGACTGGCTCGAGTCTGGCATGCTCGTGACGCCCATCGACGTCGTTCCGTTTGTCTTCCAGGGCTGGTTGCTGGTGGCGGTGTTCGTCCTCGCGGCGATCACCGGATTCGGACGCGAGTACGTAACTGACCGCGAAAGCGAGGAGGTGGCACGACTATGAGTCTCTTCAGTAAGTACCTCAAAGGCTGGACGTTCCGGAGTACCACGCCGTCGTTCGACGTGAACGACGAAATCGACGTTTTCGTCGCCGAATCGAACAGCGACGGAAACGGCCACGCCTACATCGGCGACACGCACCTGATCGTCGAGGACGCGGGGCCAGAAACGGTCGAAAAACGCGTTCGGGTCCGAATCACCGAGTTTGACGAGTCGAACGCGACCGGTCGAGGCGAGTTCCTCGAGGTCGTCGGCGAGAGTTCCTACTCCCAGTAGAGCTCTCCGTTCGATTTCTGTCGGTACGTGCGTCGAGACGAGCGCCGAGAGCCACGCCTTTATGCGATCAGAGGACACACCCGAGGGTATGACAGACGACGGGGATCGACACCGACAGAGTCGGTTGGTGACGGACGACGACGGCGAATTCGATGCCGACCGGGCTCGAGACGAGTCGCTTCCGGTCGAAGACGGCGAGGTGATCGACACCGACGAACTGGCCGACCACCAACACTACGTCGAGGGGCGCGGGATCTACGACGAACGAAATCGAGTCAACGACCTCACCGGCAAGGAGTGGAAGTTCGCGACGAAGTCGGTGATCGCGGAGAGCTACCCGCCGGACGTCCAACACGACCTGCGAAGCGAACACGGCGGGCAGAAGCCTCCCAGACTCTGTGCGGAACTAATCGGCCGTTTTTCCAAAGCTGGTGACACCGTCCTTGACCCCTTCGCCGGCGTCGGCGGCACCTTACTCGGCGCGAGTTTCTGCGAGCACGAACACTCGGGACTCCGCGAGGCCATTGGATTCGAACGAACCGAACGTTGGATCGAGGTCTACGAAGAAACGCTCGAGCGCGAGAACAAGGAGCGACTCGCTTGCGGGGAGCCCCCACTCGCCGAACAGGACCTCCGCCACGGCGACTGCGCCGAGTTGATCGCGGACGTGCCCGACGACTCGGTGGACCTCCTGTTGACCGACGTTCCCTACTGGCACATGGACGAACTCGAGCAGACGCGAAACGAACGGGCGACCCGGGAGAGCAAACTCGGTTCGTTCGACGCGAACGACGGAACGGACGGAACGGACGGAACGGCCGACAGCGATGCGGGGAGCGAGGCCGCCACTGAAACGGACGGTGGGGACGCTGACGTAGCCGCGACGCCGTCGAAAGCCGACTGGCTGGCCGACATGGGCGAGAAGTTCGATCGATTCAGCGACGCGGTCGCTTCGGACGGCCACGTCGTCGTCTTCATCGGCGACATGTACCGCGAGCGCTCCTACGAGTTCCTGTCGGCCGACCTCGCTCGAGCGATCGAGTCGAGTGCGCCGCTCACGCTCGTCGCGAACCTGATCTGGTACGATCCGACGAAAGACCTCCACGTCTACGGCTACCCGTTCTCGTTCGTTCCGTCGATGGTCCACCAGAACGTCCTCGTCTTCCGGCCCGACACGCCAGCGTGATTTGGGTCTGACCAGCGTCTTTCAGGCGTCTGACGCGGTTTTATTGACTCTCATCACGATTGGTACAACTGGCGCGCACTGGCGGAATCGCTCCCCAATCCACTCCACTCCACCCCACCCCATCCGCGCGCCAGCATTCCTCTCCCCCCTCGCTTTCGTACGCCGGTTACTCGAGACGAGTCGATCGACCTCTCGCGACGACAGCCCTCCGATCCGGTCCTCACAGCGTGTGACCGTTCGCGACGCACGCTCACGTTAGGAACTGGCCGTCTGCAACGACGCCCGCACGTCGTCCGCCCGATCAGTTTCCGTGATGATCGCGACCTCGTCGCCGGCCTCGAGTTCGATTCCCGGTAGTGGGATCGTCAGCGATCCACGCTCGCGCCCGTGGGCGTAGATCCGTGCGTCCGCAGGCAACTCGATTTCGCTGATCCGCTTGCCGATGGCCGGCGAGTCGCTTGCAATCTCGAGGACGGTGAGTTGTAAGTTCGCAGCGAGATCGGCGACGACGTTGAAATCCCCACCCAGCATGGCCGTCTTGGCACCGGCGGCCCCGAGTCGCTCGGGGTAGATGATCTCGTCGACGTCCGCGGCGTACTTCTCGTAGATGTCCTCGCGGTAGTCCTCGTCAATTCGCAAGACCGTTCGACAGCCGTGGTGCTCGCCGACCATGCAGGCGGCGAAGTTGACGTTGAGGTCGGGGGTGAACGCGCCGACGGCGTCTGCTCCGTCGATGCCAGCGTCGAGTAAGACCTCCTCGTCAGCGCCGCTCCCCCGAACCGTCTCGAACCCGTCGCTTTCGGCTCGTTCACACCGGTCGGCGTCGTCGTCGACGACGACGACCTCGTGACCCTCCTCGGCTAAGATCCGGACCGTTCTCGAGCCGACGCGGCCGTACCCTACGATAACGAACATCATGGTACAAATGGACGTGCTCCGGGGTGAAATACGTTCCCTCGAGTCACCCGTCGACGCGAGGCTCGCTCACTCGAGGACGATAACGCGGAGGTCGTTGAGGTTCGTCCCGGTTGGTCCCGTGTGAATCACCGCGTCGCACTCTGCGAGATACGGCGAGACGTCGTTGGCCTCGAGTGCGTTCGCTGCGAGCGTTCGATCCTCGACGGTCGTCGCGTCGACGAGTGCCCCCGCCGCGGCGCTGGTCCCGTCGACACCGTCCGTATCGATCGCGGCGACGGCGGTAGTGGTGGCGCTAGTGGGTGCGTTTAGCGGACCCGTCGCGAGTTCGATTGCTGCACGCGTCGCGAACTCCTGGTTCGGCCCGCCGCGACCGTCACCGTCGACCGTCACGGTCGTTTCGCCACCCGAGAGGATCACTGCCGGGGCCGACACCGGCGTCCCCGTCGCACGGGCTTCTTCGGCGATTGCGACGTGCGTGGTCGCCGCCGCTCGAGCCTCCCCGCGGATGCGCGAGGAGAGGACGAGCGTCTCGTAGCCCCGTGCCGTTGCAGCGTCTCGAGCAGCCTCGAGGACAGTCATTCCGTCGGCGACTACGTGGGTTGAAACGGCGTCGAACACCGACGCTTCGGGGCCGGGCGTTTCGGGCTGTGCTCCGGATTCCCCGGCCTCGAGTCGGTCCGTGACGGATAGGGGAACCTCGAGGCCGTATCGCTCGAGGACGGCGAGTGCGTCGGCGTACGTCGACTCGTCGGGAACGAAGGGGCCGCTCGCGACGACGCTCAGGTCGTTGCCGACGACGTCGCTGCAGACCAGCGAGACGGTGGTCGCCGGGTCGATCCGGCGCGCTAACTGGCCGCCTTTGAGCGCCGAGAGGTGCTTTCTGACGGCGTTTATCTCGTGGATGTCGGCTCCGCTCTCGAGTAACGCGGTGGTCGTCCGCTCGAGGTCCTCGAGCGAAATACCGTCTGCGGGGGCAGCCATAAGCGAACTCCCGCCGCCGGTGATCGCCGCGAGAACGAGCGTTCGGTCCCCGCAGGCGTCCGCTGTCGCGAGGAGTCCTCGCGTGTGCTCGACCCCACGTTCGCTCGGGACCGGGTGATCCCCCTCGAGCACCTCGACACGACTCGTCTCGGCCGGATCGTCGGTGACGACGACGCCACCGTCGATTCGCTCGCCGAGAATGCCCTCGAGCGCGCTCGCGACGTGTGCCGCTGCGTTTCCGCCGCCGAGGACCAGGATCTCCTCGTACGCTGTGAGGTCGTACGTCGCGTCCTCGACGCGGAGCGTTTCTCCCTCGAGTGTGACCGCGTCCCGTATCACTCGCCTGGGATGGCCCGCCGCGAGTCCGGCTTCGAGGCACTCGAGTGCCGTCTCTCGTGCGTCGCTCGTCGCCAACCGCGTCCGGTTGTCGATCATGCCCGCTCACCACTCGATACCGGTTCCGCTCGAACCATCGAGGATTCGGAGTCAAAACTCGCCGTCCTCGAGCCAACTACGGACGTTCCGCCGTTCATAGTCAACCATTCGCGTCGGTCCGTGTAAAATTCGAGGGCCACATACAGGATGTCGCGCGGGTTTCCTCACATTCGTCCGGGGTGAGGAACGCTCGAGCGGGTAGATATTATGCAAGAACGTGGTTACTTCGGCGACGAACTCGGACGGGAAGTTTTAACTAACCGCTGTTGTTATGCTCGATCGTCCAAAATGGGGGCTTCCGATACACTCGCGGACTACTTCGGATTCGACGAACACGAGACTGACTATCGAACGGAAACGCTCGCCGGCGTGACGACGTTCCTGGCGATGGCGTACATTATTCTGGTCAACCCGGTGATCCTGAGCGACGCGATCGTCATCGACGGCTACTCGGAGGAGGCCGTAATGCAGATGATCGCCGTTTCGACCATCCTCTCGGGCATCGCGGCGATCCTCGTCATGTCGCTGTACGCCAATCGACCGTTCGCACTCGCCTCGGGAATGGGATTGAACGCCTTCTTCGCGTTCACCGTGGTTCTTGGCCTCGGCGTGCCGTGGGAACTCGCGCTTGTCGCGGTGTTCGTCGAAGGAATCATCTTCATCGCGCTCACCGCGGTCGGGGCGCGAAAGTACATTATCCAACTGTTCCCCGAACCCGTCAAGTACGCCGTCGGGGCCGGTATCGGTGTCTTCTTACTCTTCATCGGATTGGAACAGATGGGAATCGTCGTTCCGGGGCCTGAAGACGGAGACATCGTCGAGTTAGCGAATCTCTTCACGAGTCCGGCTGCCACGCTCGGAATCGTCGGACTCGTCGTCACGTTCATGCTCTACGCTCGCGGCATCACAGGCGGGATCGTACTCGGCATTCTGGGGACCGCAGTCAGCGGCTGGCTGTTGACCATCGCCGGTCTCGTCACACCCGACGTGCTCACACCCGAAGGCGCGTACGACGACGTGACGAACGACGGACTCGCGTCGGTCGTCGGCGGCACGCACTACGACATCA
Source organism: Natronorubrum sediminis (assembly GCF_900108095.1). Classification (NCBI taxonomy): domain Archaea; kingdom Methanobacteriati; phylum Methanobacteriota; class Halobacteria; order Halobacteriales; family Natrialbaceae; genus Natronorubrum; species Natronorubrum sediminis. The sequence continues at coordinate 674,711 of NZ_FNWL01000002.1, read as the reverse complement.
CGCCGCTGATCAGCGGCTTTTTCGACGGCTTCGGCATGGTCGCCGAAGATCCCCTCGTCTTCTTACTCGTCGTCTTCACGTTCTTCTTCGTCGACTTCTTCGACACCGCGGGCACCCTGATCGGCGTCTCACAGGTCGGGGGCTTTCTCGACGAAGACGGTGACCTCCCCGAGATGGAGAAGCCGCTGATGGCCGACGCAGTCGGGACGACCGTCGGTTCGATGATCGGAACCTCGACCGTGACCACGTATATCGAGTCTTCGACCGGGATCGAAGAGGGCGGCCGAACCGGATTCACCGCACTCGTCGTCGGTGGCCTCTTCGCCGTCTCCTTGCTCTTCGTTCCGTTGCTCGAGCTCATCCCTGGCTACGCGACGTACGTCGCGCTCGTCGTCGTGGGAATCATCATGCTCCAGGGCGTCGTCGACATCGACTGGAACCACCCCGCGTGGGCAATTGCCGGCGGGTTGACCATCACGATCATGCCGCTGACGATGTCGATTGCGAACGGCCTCGCCGCGGGGATCATCAGCTACCCGCTGATCAAAGCCGCGATGGGCGAACGCCGAGACGTCTCGCTCGGCCAGTGGGCACTCGCCGTCTCGTTCATCGTCTACTTCGTCGTCTACTTCGCCGTCGAAGCCGGCGAAGTTGCGTTCTGACGCGCGCAAACATCGCTTTCTCGTTTTTCGCGCCCACTGTCGTCACCGGACTGCCGAAACCAGTGTTCTCTTGAGCCTGTGCCCGCTACACACACGTATGGCAGACATTACGATGTACGAACTCCCCGGCTGCCCGTTCTGTGCGAAAGTGCGAAGCAAACTCGACGAACTCGAACTCGAGTACGACGTCATCGAAGTGCCTCGGTCCCACGACGACCGAACCGAAGTCGAACGAGTGAGCGGTCAGACCGGCGTTCCGGTCATCACCGACGAGGCCAACGGCGTCGAGGGAATGCACGAGAGCGACGACATCGTCGAGTACGTAGAAGAGACGTACGCCTGATTTCCGACGGCCCGGTAGGGACGTCGCTCCGCGTCCTCGAATCGCCGAGTGCCACGCGAACACGAGAGTTGGAACTCGTCGTGGTGCAGTAAATAATAGTCGCGCCGATCACGTACTGCCGTCGATTCAGGCCGCTTCTTCGTGTTCGGCACGCTCGCGGATGACCTTCTGGAGTTCGGCGACGTCGCCGAGTTCCGCGAGTTCCTCGCGTTCGACCAGTGCGGTGCCGTCGACGGACTCCTGTTTCGCTCGCTCGACGACGTACACCGACCGCGTGTGGGTGACGCGACCGATCGAACTCATGATTCGAGCGCGCTTCTTCGCTGCCTTCGTGAACTTCGAGTGGCCGGTGAGCACGACGTCGTTGTTGCCGTCGTCTTCGTCACGACTAACGGCTTTAAACGGCGATCGAAGCGTCGGGTGGACGCTGTAGCCTGCTTTCGTCAGGACGGCGACGACCTGTTCGTCGTCCGGATCGGCGTCCGGATCGTCCGGCGTCGTCTCCGTCTCGTGAACGTCGTCTGCGCCCTCGAGAACGTCGACCGGGCTCGTCAGGGGTGTCTCGAACAGTTCCTGAAGTGCCATCGCCACCTCGACGGAGGCGTTCATGCCGTCTTCGTACTTCGAGACGGTGCGACGGGAGACGCCGAGTTCGCTGGCGAGTTGCCCGAGACTCCACTCCCTGTCTTCGCGCTCGTCGGCGAGCAAGTCGCCGTCGATATTGACGTAGAGGCCGCCGGGTGCGGCGTAAATTAGCGGCGGCACGTCCTCGATGAACAAGTTGTACGCCGTATCGGGGCTCAAGACCGGGACGCCGTGACGGAAGTACGTCACGTCGGGTTTGAGATCCTCGTCGCGACTGCGCAGGCCGATGACCAGCGGCGTCGCCTCGAGGTAGGTGCCGAGACGACGCATCTCGTGGCCCGTGGCCTCATTGAACGCGTCGATGTTGCCGAGGATCTTGACCAAAATTAGATCGTCGCCACGGCGGGCGGCGATATCGAAACTCTTCGGCCGAATCGCACACCGGTCACTGACCACGAACCCCGCGTCCTCTAGCATCGCGGTCACGTTGCCGACCAGTGCCGAGCGGGACATAGAGGGATATAAGCGATTCCTCGTATAAGACGTTTTCCCCGATGCCTGTCCGCCGTGTCGCGGTTCGATCGGAGGCGGGAGTAGCCTTATGTAGCACACCTCTTTACCAGCGGTAACCACGCTGCCACGGTGATATTTTTGGCGACGGTAGACATTGGAGGCCACTGATGGGGAGGACGGGGGTGAGCATTAGAAGCCACTGATGGGGAGGACGGGGGGTGGACACTCGAGGCCGCTCCGAAAGCGGTTACTCGCCTCCATCCTAACGCTCTCCCGATGACCGTCGTCGGCCTCGACGATACCGACTCGAGAGAGCGCGGCATGTGCACAACGTACGTCGCCGCCCAGATCGCGGAGCGGTTGGCTCGCGAACCGGCGAGCGACAGTTCCCCTTCAGGTCCGGTCTCACGCGTCTGTCTCGTCAGACTCAACCCCGCCGTTCCGTACAAGACGAGAGGCAATGCTGCACTCGCCATCCACGCGGACGTCGACCCCAATCGAGCGTTCGCTATCGCACGAGACCGACTCGAGTCGCTCGCGGAGACGGCCGACGACCGGACGAATCCCGGACTTGTCGTCACCGGGGACGAACCCGAAACCGTTCCGTCGGATGTGAGCGCGTTCGCCAGCCGAGCGATCCGCGAGCACCTCGAGATCGCCGACGCGACGGCCCTGATCGACAAACACGACTATCGGTCGTGGTCGGCGGGGAACGGCCGTGGACAGATCGGTGCGCTTGCTGCCATCGGAAGCTGGCGGGCACGCTCGACGTGGACCTACGAGTACATCTCCTATCGTGACTCGAGTCGCTGTGGCGACCCGCGCGAGGTCGACCACGAGAGCGTCTTCGACGCGGCGGCGTGGGGCTACCCCGACGTCTGGGACACGGTCGACCGCGGTGAGGACGAAACAGTGTGTGTTCCACACACACCCGGCCCGATTCTGTACGGGATTCGGGGCGACGATCCGGATACTGTCCGGGAGGTTGCAAAGCGAATCGACAGCGAACCCGTCGCCTCGAGCCACCTCTTCGTGACGAATCAGGGAACCGACGCCCACCTGCGGGACGGAACAATCGAGCGCGTTTCGGACGGCCGCGCCTACCGTCTCGACGGGCGGGTCGCGAGCGAACCGGAAACACGTCGCGGCGGCCACGTCTTTTTCACCCTCGAGAGCGAGCCAGCGGGCGAGTCACGACTCGAGTGCGCTGCCTTCGAGCCGACGAAGCGCTTTCGTGAGCACGTCCGAGCGCTTCGCGCAGGCGACCGACTCACCGTCTGCGGCGAAGTCGCTGACGGGACGCTCAAACTCGAGAAGTTCGCGGTTCGAGACCTCGTGCGGACGGAGCGAACCACGCCGACGTGTCCCGACTGCGAGCGGACGATGAAGAGTGCTGGGCGGAATCAGGGCTATCGCTGTCGTGAGTGTGCAACGAGTGCCGAGGGAAAGGTCGAACGAGCACTCGAGCGTGACCTCGAAAAAGGGTGGTACGAGGTGCCGCCGTGTGCGAGACGACACATCGCGAAGCCGCTGATTCGCGGTGGCTTCGACGCGCCGACGCAGTGTGAACGGTAGTCTCTACGTGGATTACTCGAGGGCGATTCCGCGACGCGCGAGGTAGTCGCTTGCGTCGTTGATTTCGACCGGGCTGCCGATGACTCGGTAGTAGTCATCGCCCTCGGGAACGATCGTCACGGTAAACGCCTCGTCCAACGGCGGCTCGAGGGCGTCGACGATCGATCGAGTGAGCACGAGTTGCGTGCTGTCGCGCAGCTGCGCCGCGTTCGACATACGTACTCGAAGCCGTGCATCCGATTTATGGGTGTCGTATTACGTTTTCACGGCGTGACGGCGGAAGAAACGAGTCGCTTGCGTCGCGTTCTCCGCGTCGATTGCCGTTCGCGTTACGTGCCGATGATGGCCGACTAAGTCGCTCATAGCCACGGTTTTCGTGCGTGCAACGATCGCGGGACGATCGATTTTCGACGAACGATCACCGGCGATTAATAGCGACGTGGTGGTCGCGAGACGTATGGCCGAAGTACTCGCGAAATCGCTGACGACGAAATCCGTCGTCGGCGTCGACGGCATCGAGTTCGGAACCGTTCACAACATCACGCTGAGTCCGAAATCCGGCACGCTACACGACCTCGTCGTCACGCCAGCCGAGAAGATCAAATCGCGATCGATCGACTTCGAGACCAACGGTGAGGGACGGCTCCTGATTCCGATCGACCGGATCAAGGTCGTCAAAGACACGATCATCGTTCAGTAGTGGGTTCGACCGGGGCGGGTTGTCGCCCGCTCGCGGAGGGGTCGAAAGGGTTTTTCGGCACGGACGGTAGAGTACAGACAAATGGGGCTCGAGGAGGAAATCGAGGACATCGAAGAGGAAATCGCCAACACGCCCTACAACAAGTCGACTGAGGCCCACATCGGCCGGCTAAAGTCGAAACTCGCGGAGAAAAAAGAGAAGCTGCAGAACCAGTCGTCTGCCGGTGGAGGGACCGGCTACGACGTCGAGAAGACGGGCGACGCGACCGTCGCGCTGGTCGGCTTTCCGAGCGTCGGGAAGTCCTCGCTGTTGAACTCGTTGACCAACGCCGACAGCGAGACTGGTTCCTACGAGTTCACGACGCTGGACGTCAACCCCGGAATGTGCAAACACCGCGGGGCGAACATGCAACTGCTCGATGTCCCCGGATTGATTCAGGGGGCAGCGACGGGCAAGGGTGACGGCAAACAGGTCCTCTCGGTCGTGCGAAACGCGGACCTCATCCTCTTCGTCCTCTCGGTGTTTGAGATCGAACAGTACGAGCGACTCCAGGAGGAACTGTACAACATCAACATCCGCGTCGATCAGGACCCGCCGCGGGTGACGGTTCGACCGAAGATCAAAGACGGGATCAAGATCACCTCGAGTGCGGATCAGGATCTCGACGAGGAGACGATCTCGGACGTGTTGCGCGAACACGGCTACGTCAACGCCGACGTGAACCTCGGCGAGCAAGTCGACATCGATCGGTTGATCGACGGGCTGATGGAAAATCGCGAGTACATTCCTTCGATCACCTGCGTGAACAAGGTCGACCTGATCGAACCCGACTACAAGGAAACCGTCGACGAGCAACTCCGCGAGCGAGGGCTCGACCCGGAGGAAGTCACCTTCATCAGCGCCGAGGCGGAGCGAGGGCTCGAGTCGCTCAAGGATGATCTCTGGGATAACTTGGACCTCATCCGGGTCTACATGGACAAGCCGGGCCGTGGCGTCGACTACGAGGAACCGCTCATGTTAGAGCGCGGGTCGACCATCGAGGACGCCGTCGACAAACTCGGCGGCGAGATGAAAGAGCGATTTCGGTTCGCCCGCGTGTCGGGGCCGAGCGCGACCCACGACGAACAGCAAGTCGGTGACCAACACGTGCTCGAGGACGAAGACGTGTTGAAACTCATTTTACGGCGGTAAGACGGGTTTTCGGATCGGGTCGGAGCGGCCGGCGTGGAGCGTTCTCGAGGGTGCTCGAGAGCGTGTCGGCTTCGGTCGGTTTTGCTTCATCGTCCGATAGCGGGTTATTCCTCGAGGAGGCGGCGAACACCCATCCTCTCAGATCAGCGGCGACTCCAGCATCGGTTAGATTTCCACACTTTCCCACTCGTATTGTTCTATCAACAGCATTATCAGCGCGTTCGACGAGTGAATAGCTATGTCGGACTTTGGAATACTCTCGGTCGTTCCGCCATTGCTCGCAATCGCGCTCGCGATCGTGACGCGGCGACCGATGCTCTCGTTGTTCCTTGGCATCTGGTCGGGGGCGATCATTTACACGGAGAGTCTCGGACTCGGACAGACGTTCGAGTGGATCACCACCGCGATCATCTACGACGAAGGCTTTCACGTCCAAATCCTGTTGTTTACGATCTTACTCGGCTCCGGCGTCGCGTTGATCTGGCGACTCGGTGGAGCTCTCGCCGTCAGGAACTGGGCGACGAATCGCCTCGAGACCCAGCGAAACGTCGGGCTGACGACGTGGATCCTCGGGATGCTCATGTTCTTCGACGACTACGCCAACACGGCCATCGTCGGCTCGACGATGCGCGAGATTTCGGACCAACTGCGCATCTCCCGTGAGAAGCTCTCCTACATCGTCGACTCGACGGCCGCCCCCGTCGCGACGATCGGACTCTCGAGTTGGGTCGCGTTCCAGCTCTCGTTGATCGCGGGTGCGTACGAGGACCTCGGTGCGGACGGCGAGGCACCGACGGCGTTCGAGACGTTCGTCTGGTCGATTCCGTACAACACCTACGCGCTGTTGGCGATCGTGATGGTCGGAATCATCGTCTACACGGGTCGGGACTTCGGTGAGATGCTCGACGCCGAACACCGGGCCTGGCAGACCGGGAAGGTCAACCGTGAGGACGCCCAGCCGTTACAGGAAGTCGAGAAGGATCTCGGTCAGCCGATCGAGAAGCAGCCGATGCTGCGGACGTTCTTCGCCCCCGTCGTTGTCCTGGTCGCGGTCACCTTGGCGGGCGCGTTCTGGACGGGCTACGACGCGTGGGTCGACGAACAAGCCGAGGAGGGTGCGCCGACGGCACTCGACGCTGCTGTCGCCGAAGATGGGACACTGCAGGTACTCGTCGACATCGTCGGGGCTGGCGACTTCGCCGGGGCACTCGTCTGGGGGTCGTTCGCGATGGTCGCCACGGCAATCGCCATCGGCGTGGTCTACGACCTCTTTGATCTCGGTGACGGCGTCGATACCGTCCTCGACGGCTTCCGTCTGATGATCACCGCCGTGACGATTCTTGTCCTCGCGTGGACGATCACCGAGGTCGCCGAGGTCCTCGAGACGGGCGAGTTCGTCGCCGGCTTCGTGGGCGAGGCGATCCCGCTCGAACTCTTGCCGATCGCCGTGTTGTTCGTCGCCGCCTTCGTCGCGTTCACCATGGGGTCGTCGTGGGCGACGATGGGGATCGTGACGCCCATCGCGATTCAGGTGACCTACGAACTCACCGGGACGTTCGACATGATGCCCGTCATCGTCGGCGCGGTGTTCTCGGGGGCTATCTTCGGCGATCACACCTCGCCGATCTCCGACACCTCGGTGCTGTCATCGACGTTCACCGGGGCCGACCTGATTGACCACGTGCGCACGCAGTTGTACTACGCGGGAACGGTCATGCTCGTGGTCGTGGGCTGTTACCTGCTCTATGGCTACCTGAGCGTCCCGCCGATCGTCTTCGTACCGATGGGCGCACTCGCGCTGGTCGGCCTCGTCTACGGCCTCTCAGAATTCGACGCTCGTCGCCGAGGCGTCGAGCCGAAGGCGTCCTCCGTCGACTCCCCGCTCGAGGACGGCGACTCGAGTTCCCGCTCGGATTCAGGGACGGATCTCGACGAGTAACGAACGCCCGCGTGGCTCGACTTTGACTGCGGTTTTCGACTCGGTGAGCTGATTCAGAGGTCGCTATTCCGGAGTACCAACGCTTATAGTCGACGTGTCGAAACGGTTTCACGATGCAGGGGCTTCCCTCGTTGACGCCGTTCCGTCGTGACCTGTCGCTCGCGCTTCTCGCAGTTGCGCTCCTGACGGTCCCCCTCTGGGGAGCCTCCTACATTCCGCCGACCACGTCCTATCAGTACGATCACACAGAAGTCGTCGCGACCGAGACGTCCATCGAGTACGTCGACAGCGCCATGCCGTCCACCGTTCCCATCAGCGACGAAATCGCCTGTGCGGACCCCTGGGAGATTCGAACGTGCACGCTCGAGGGCCAACTCGAGAACGAGACCGTGACCACCGAGTATACATCGACTAATCCCGACTCCGACGCCGAGACGCTCTCCGATTGGGATCGCTACGGGTACGTCCTCCTCGATGAGACGCTCTACGAGACGACCCACGCGGCCAACGAGTCCGCACCGTCCGACGACGGCGGGTACCGAATCGATATCGGCCTCGAGCCCGCCTCGACGGACGCCGCGCTCGCGGACGTCGCGGTCGACAGCACGGAGGTCTCCTCGGAGGCCGCGACGGTCGCGAACGAGGGCCACCTCGAGACCGACGAGGAAATCGACGTTCCCGAGACGCCGATCGAAACCGACGACGGGAGCTACTATCGCGTCTACGAGAGTGGCTCGACCAGTCGTTCGGTCCTCGTGACGCCAGTAATCGACGCGTTGCTCCCCTTCGTTCCCGCGGGAGTCGGACTGTTCTTACTGATCGGACTTTCGCGGCAGGTCGAGGTCGCTTACACCGGGTCGGACGCCGAGGACTGACCGGTTTCGTGTGTTCGCGGCGTCGTCGATGGGCTCACGGAACGCGAGCAAACCACCGGCTTCGCCACGCTTTTTGAGTCTCTGCCCGTTGTGTCGCGTATGGACGGCACTGTCGACCACACGATGATCCGCGTCTCGGATCTCGAGGAATCGCTCGAGTGGTACCAGACCCATCTCGCGTACGAGGAGAAAGATCGCTTCGAGGGTGACGACTTCACCATCGTCTATCTCGGGCCCGAGCAGCTACACGAGGACGGCGCACTGCTCGAGCTTACGCACAACGAGGGCGAGGACATCGAAATCGGCGACGCGTGGGGGCACGTCGCGGTTCGGGTTCCTGACGGCGAACTCGAGGAACACTACGAGCAACTGATGGACCAGGGCGTCGAGGACTACCGTGATCCCGAGAGCTGTAACGGTCGGTACGCGTTCGTCAAGGACCCGGACGGCCACGAGATCGAAATCGTCCAGCGGGACCCGGAGGAGGGTGCACTGTGGTCGCTCGACCACACCATGATCCGCGTCGAGGACGCCGACGAGGCGCTTGGCTTCTGGACTCGGAAGTTCGAATACGACGAGGTCGGGCGCTGGGAGTCGGACTCGTTCGCGAACTACTTCGTCGAACCGAGCGACGCCGCGCCGGAGGCGATGTCGGTCGAGTTGACCTACAACTACGACGGTCGGAGTTACACCCAGGAAAACGGCTGGGGTCACCTCTGCGTGCGCGTGGACGACCTCGAGGAGGACTGGGAGCAACTGCTGGTTCGGGAGGCCCCCGACTACCGCGACCCCGAGAGCAACGACGACATGTACGCCTTTACGAAAGATCAAGACGGCCACGAAATCGAGTTACTCGAGCGGGATCCGGACGCCGACTCGCTGTTCCCGTTCTGAGCGTTTTTGGTCCAGATTTTTCGAGCGAGAGCCGCGGACGCGGCGCGAGCGAAGAAAAAGGTGGCAGCCGACGGCTACGAGATCGAGTTACTCGAGCGAGATTTCGAGACTGACTCGCTGGTCTCGTTCTGCGTGGGCGATACCCGTGCGTTTCGTGGCTGTTCGCCGTCGACACAGACTCGCCGACGCGACCTCGAGCGGCCGGTCAGAGTTACTCGAGGGTCTCGTTGTCGGCGTCCCACGTCGCCGAGGCCGACACCCGTCCGGCGTCCCTATCGATATCGAGCGTGACGTCGTCAGCTGAGGAGCCGACGTCGGCTTCGAGTTCGGACTCCGTCTTGTCGTCGATCGAGTCGAAGGTCGCTGCGAAGTCTCCGTTCGCACTCTCGTCTTCCTCGAGCGAGAGCGAGGCGACGAGGCCGGTGGAATCGTCGAATTCTTCGTCGCCTGCCGCGTCCGGTTCCTCGAGGTCTTCGTCGTCGGGGGCCGTCGTCTCGTCGTCTTCGTCCTCGCCGTAGCCGCCGAAGACGATGTGTCCCTCGCCCGCCGTCTCGAGGAGCCACTCGAGGTCCGCTTCCGCGTCGCTCGCGCGCTCACCATCGCCCTCGACGCCCTCGAGAACGGGGGTGAGGCTGTCGATGCCGTCGTCGGTCTCGCTGCCGGGTGCGAGGACGATCGCCTCGGCACTGACGGCGACGGCGTCGCTCGTCGCCGTGGAATCTGCGTCGTCTTCCGGTTCCGATTCGTAGACGGTGAACTCGCCGTGCTCGTCGGTCTGCTCGAACGTGGCCGCGTCCATCAGCGGGTCGTCGTGTTCCTCGAGGAGTGCCGTTTCGACCTCCTCGACGTCGACGTCACCCGTGAACACGTACGCGTCGTTGACGAGGAGGAGTTCCTCGAGCGTGGTATCGGCGTCGTCGGCTGCCAGGGCGTCGCCTTCCATGTCGATCACGGTATCCAATCCGGTGCCCACGGTTCCGAACGATGCGCCCATCGCGACCGCGAGCATGCCCGCCATCGGGACGGCAATCATCGGATCTTCGTCCTCGTATTCGTCGGGCGCGTCGTCTTCCTCGGGGTCCGTCGGATCCGCTTCGTCATCGTCGGCGTCGTCCTCGAGTTCCTCGAGGCCAGCCCAGTCGATGTACGCGAAGGTTGCGCGTTCGTCGTCCATGACTACCCACGACTCGTACGCGGGGAGCGCGTCGGACTCGGAGCCATCGTCGTCATCGTCGCCGTTTCCACCCACACAGCCAGCGAGTCCCGTCGTCGAGAGCACCGCTGCCGTTCCCGCCGCCTTCAACATCGTTCGCCTGTCGACTATCATCGAGTGCTGTATTGACAACCACTCTTCAAATTAGTTCCGGAGTGCTGAGGCGAGGATTCACGGCTTTCGAGCAGGTAGAAGCGTCAGCGGCGACGTTCACGAAATACAGATTCTGTATTTTGATTGAATGTATGGGGAGATGGTAGGTCTCGAGTTTCACTGGTGAGCTGTCGCAGTCCAGTGGTGCTCGAGTAGGGCCAGCCAACGGGTCCGGTCGGTTGCTGTAAGTGGCACGTACTCGAGGGAGTCCCTAAGCGGTCTCGAGGCGTATTTCTATATCCGTAAACAGATTTGTCGGAGCGAATTTCTCGAGATAGTACGACTCGCCCGAGACATTCACTCCTGCTTGAACGGAGAATTCGGCGCCATTAGCCCATTCTACCCTCTCTTTCACTATATCGATTATTCAGCCTACAGTGAATAAATAGCTGAATGAAGTATCCAGAAAACTTATTACGGGATGCTTTATAGTTTCTCTTACCCCTACCCGGTGCGGGTCAGTGCAATCGTTGCGCTGTACACATACTCGCACTCCTGGTGAATCGCGCGCAAATCAACAATCAACACAAACACAAACACAACACAAATGACAAACGAAACAACCTACCGCGAAAAGGGACGCGCACTGTTCCTTGCCGCGATGATGGTTCTCTCCGTTGTTGCCATGTCCGCAGCGTTTGCGGGGGCGGCGGCGGCGGATACCAATTCCGACCTTGCAGAGGAAACCGGTGCGGACGTAGCGTATGATGATTACTCTGCCCTTAGTGATGCTTGGATTGGCCAAGAAATCACTGTTGCAGGATTTGATGATGACTCGGTCAATGGCAATGGAGAGTTAGGTGACGATGCTGACGGTGAATATATTGAAATCCGTGAAGGTGCTGACACCTCTGATGGCGATGCAGAGACCATCACGAGTCAGCAAATTGAGGAATACGAAGATGTCGATGGTGAGGACCACTACGCTGCCACCTTCAATACAGACGAGCTTGAAGATGGTGAGCCATACCACATCGTAAACCTTGGCCTGTCCGGCGAGGACCGTGAAAACCACGCTGAAGTCTTTAACGCTGAAACAGAAGATCTCGAAGTTACACTAGACTCGGCCACTGTTCAGCAAGAAAATAATGAGGATCTGATCGAAATTGAATCCGATCGTTCTGAACAAGACCTCAATGTGACTGCTGAAGACTTCGACGCAGATGACCTCGAAGATATCTTCGATGCTGATGATGAGAATGTCGATGACGATAACGATGTCGTCACAATCGAAGATGTAACTGATGATGACTCCCTGGATGCTGATTTCTCTGATGTCGACACTGGGGAATACGAGTTTACCTTTGAAGTAACTGACACCGGAACGTCAGATGATGTAGTCATTCCAGTTACTGATGAGGAGGCATCGTGGAGCTTCGACGATATTGAACACGTCGAGCAGGGTGAAATCGCTGAAATCCCTATTGAAACTGAAAACACCGACGAAGCTATCGTCGAACTTGGTGAAGACACGGACTCGATAAATTGGACTGTCCCCGTAGAGAATATCGAAGATAACAATGCCACCCTCGAGTTCAACACAGCAGATGTTGATAGCAATGACAACGGTTGGAGTGTTGCCGATGACGACGCAGATATTGGCAACGTAGAGACAGAAGGTGTCGGTAGCCTCGACGATGACCGACTACCGGTCTACACGTGGGAACTCGCAATTGGTCAGACTGCTGCTGACGACGACGAAGTGTTCCTTGCCGACGACTTCAGCACCCTCGAAGTGGGTGAAACCGAACCTACCGGAAACATCTCGCTCCAAACCGCACCAAGTGGTGAGGTAGAGTCCTACGAGGACTACAACGATTCGGATGACATCACGGAGACTGATACCCTCGCAAACGAGGATCAGCTCTTCATCAGCATCGATGACTACGGCATCGAGGGTGAAGTAGAGTCACTGCTCGACGGTGAAGTTACTGATGCTGGAGACCTTGAAGAAGAATTAGGAATCAACATTGAATTGAGCGAAGAATCGTCGGGTCCTGTTGACTCGTCTACCACTTGGTTCTCCAATGATAGTGCAGATGGTGACGATGACCAGGAACAAAGCCTCGACCTAGAACTCCTCAATACAGAAGCTGAGGACTACGATGGCGAGTTCATCCTCAAAGTCAATGTTGATGATACTACTGACTTTGGTGATGAAGAAAACGAGGGTACCAGCTACGATGGTGAGATGACCATCGACGATGGACACCCTTACATCGAGGATGAAGACGATTCCTTCTCGGAATCGTTCTCCCTTGACTTCGTTGAGCGGACCCTCGAATTCGATGATATCGATACGATGGCCGCAGAAGATGATGCAACATTGACCGGCACGTCATCCGTTGCACCTGGAACTAACCTAGATGCTACCGCACAATCGCCCGGCGAAGAAGGTGGCTTCTACGTGGTTGGTGACGGAGAAGTAGTCGCTAGCGACGAAGATGACCACACAGCCGAAATTAAATTTGATCTCGAAGGAGAGGATGTTGGAGCTCTCTTCGACATTCAGGACATAGAAGCCGATGATGGTCCTGAAGCAGATGATATCGAGGATATCGAACTGACTGAAGGCGACGAAGAGCCTGAACAAGACCTCGATGTCGACGTTGACACGCCAACCCTCACCGACGAGGAATCCGGCGCTGTTGACGTGACGGTCTCCAATAACCTCGACGACGATGTCGGTGCAGACGTTACCTTCACCCTCGACGGTGAAGATCACAGCGAGGAACTCAGCATTGACGCCGAAGGCGACGATGTCGCGTCCTTCGACGTTGACGGTGAAGACCTCGGTGCTGGCGATCACGACATCAGCATTAACGTGACCTCCGACGATGCCGAGGACCCAGGGGAGGAAGAGGGTACCCTGAGTATCTCCGAAGCCGGAGATGACGACGATGACGATTCGGACGACTCCGATGACTCTGACGACGACGGCGACGACGACACGCCTGGCTTTGGCGTTGCCGTCGCCGTTGTCGCCCTGCTCGGAGCCGCCATGCTGGCACTCCGACAGCAGAACTAACGTCAGCTAACTAACCCACCGGAACGCTTCCGGTTTCGCAGCACTTTCCATTTCTTTCGCGCGCTACACCACCCAGCGACAGCACTACCGCGACGATTCTGCTATTCGAACTGTCGTACAACGGTGGTTCCGAGCCGCCTCCTGAATAGTCTCAGCAACACTGATTCGCTGAATACGTCTCGAGGCCGATTTCCCGACCGACGATACGCTCGTCACTCCGGGAGATTACCGCCGTCGATACAAAAACCGGTTTAGTCTTACTCTTGCTCGAGGTCGCTCGCGTCGACGTCACCCTCGAGATACGCTTCTCCAGTCTCACTGAGTTGATACAGGCCGGTATCGACGGACTCCAACAGTCCTGCTTCTGTCAACGCACTGCACCGCCGACTCACGTATTGGCGGTCGTATTCGATATTGACCGCGAGTATCCTCGGAGAGAGCAGGATTGGATGGTCCTCGAAGAAGAGGAGAATCTCGTAGTCTACAGGTGCCATCCAGGGAACTCGCTCGACCATCTGTGAGTGAGTGACCACCATCAGGACGGAAAAGTTAGCACTATCTGTCAAAGACTCGTATACGGACATTGCTCTATTTAGACAACGTACGTTGTCAATATTTATGTCACTCGAGCGTATCGTTCCTACTGCGGAAGCTCGAGAGCGACTCACAGAAAACCCAAGCTGGTGTCACAACCACCAGCTCGGACGACGCTTCCGTCTTTCCCAACAGAAGCATGCCCACCGACGAGACACACCGTACTAAACCCCTCGACAGCCAGACCGAATCGCTACGTCGACCAGCCTATTGTCGGATGCTCGAGACGCTCGAGACACAGATCACCGTCCTTCTCGAGGCCGTCACCGACGACGAAACGCTTGAGGCGGACGCTCGATCGACCGCCACGCGCCACTGCCGGGAGTTGCACGCGGAACTCGAGTGCGTCCGGCGTGCCCTCCCCAAGACAGCGACGAACGACCGATGGAACGTGCCCCCGGAGCCGCCGAACGAGAACCAAGAGCTGGCTGCTGACAGGCTCTCGAGCACCCACCGTCTCACCGGAGTGACGACAGTCACTGACCCGATGGCGGCCCGTTACGAGGCTGCACGCCACAGCCGAGATGGTCGGAGATAACTGGTGTAAACGCTTTTGCGTATGGGTACCCATACGATACGTATGAGCAAGAATATCGCGATCTCGGACGACGTGTACCGAGATCTCAAACGCGAAAAAGGGGATCGAAGCTTCAGCGATGTCATTCGCGACCACCTCGAAGATCGCCGGGAACTCGCAGACGTTACTGGAACGGGGATTCTCGATCACGACGTACACGACGATGTCAAAGACGATATTGAACAGTTGAGTCGGGGAACGATGACGAGGCTCGACGATGAAACTCTGTGACACGTCGGTGCTGGTCGATATCGACCGGGGTGGTGTCACAGAGCGCGTCCGAAAACTCGACGACGAAGGACGCCACGCGATTAGCGCCGTCACGGTCACTGAACTCCGCCACGGTGTCAACAAGCGATACGAAGATGAAGCGTCTCGGCAGGATGCACTCGAGGAACTCGAGCGACTGTTGGCCCGATTCGACCTCGTCGATATCGATAGAGCTGTGAGCACCGCAGCGGCGGACATCATCACGTCGTTGCAACGACAGGGGAAGCCACTCCACGACCTCCACGATGTGTACGTCGGTGCGACAGCAACGGTCGAACAAGTACCGGTCCTTACCGCGAACGTCGATCACTTCGAACGGATGGATGCCGTATCCGTCGCCGATTGGACGACCTACTGAATAGGAGGGCTGATTCCTGCCGGGGAGTAACGTGCGCTTTCCGAGTGCCACTCGTGTCGAGCGATCAGGTGTCGACGACTGTGCCCTCTCGGACAACGTCTGCAGACACGTCGGCAGTGCCGTCGCCAACGCGTCACTCGCCAATGGAGGGAACTGTCGCCGTACCAGAATCGTCGGGACCGCCACCGAAACCGTCGCATGTGATACTACTAGCGACGGAGAGAGTAAACGAGCGCGTCATCAGCACTGCAGTGCCAGTACCGTGCTCAAAGTGTCCCTGTCTCTTTGGCGTCGGCGAGGTCGTGACGCGAGCGGACGAGCCTCCGCGATTAACTACTCGACGGTCACGCTCTTCGCCAGGTGCCGTGGCTTGTCGATCGATCGACCTAACTCGTGGGCGATCCAGTACGCGACGAGTTGTAACTGGACGTTCGCCGTGATCGCGGTCCCGATGTCGGTCGACGGCGGCACCTCGAGGACGTGATCGGCGTACCGGTCCACGTCGCTGCGCCCGTCGGTCACCGCGACGACGGGTGCACCGCGGGCTTTGACCTCTTTAACGTTGCTCACAGTCTTGCGGGCCTGTTCGTCGTCGCCGGTGACGAGTGCAAAGACCGGCGTCTCCGCGGTGACGAGCGCCAGCGGCCCGTGTTTCAACTCGCCCGCGGCGAACCCTTCGGCGTGCTCGTAGGAGATCTCCTTGAGTTTGAGTGCGCCCTCGAGTGCGACGGGATACTGGGAGCCACGACCGATGAAGAAAAACGCGTCCGAGTCGACGTACGTCTGTGCAATTGAGGTGGCTTGGGAGGTGTCGAGGATCGTCTGAATCTGGTCGGGGACGTCTCGCAGCGCGCGAACCAGTTCGTGAGTAGCTTCGCCGCCGAGGTGACAGGCGAGCAACGTCAGGGCGACTTGCTGGCTCGCGAACGTCTTCGTCGCTGCGACGCCGATCTCCGGGCCAGCGCGGATGTACAGCGCGTGGTCGCACTCGCGAGCGGCCGAGCTGCCGACGGTGTTCGTCACGGCGACGGTCTCCCCACCGGCCTTGTTTGCCTCCCGAAGTGCCCGCATCGTGTCGGCGGTCTCACCGCTCTGGGTGACGCCGACGACGAGCGTCGAAGAATCGACCGGCACCCGTTCGCTCGAGTACTCGCTGGCCAGCATTGCCGTCGCGTGAACGCCGCGATCGCAGAGCAACGACGCGCCGAAGACGGCGGCGTGATACGACGTTCCACACGCCACGAGTTGAACGTCTGAAACCGACCCAACGGAGTCGAGTTCCTCGAGCGTGACCGTCCCGTTCAGTTCGTCGACGCGCCCGCGTAGACACTGGCGAAGGGCCGTCGGCTGCTCGTGAATCTCCTTGTGCATGTAGTGGTCGTACCCGCTCTTACCGGCGTCCTCGGCGTCCCACTCGAGCGTTTCGACCGTCGTCTCGACGGGGGAGCCGTTCGCGTCCGTGACGGCGATTCCGTCGGCCTCGAGGCGAACGAACTGTCCGTCCTCGAGGTAGCACACGCGGTCCGTGTACTCGACGAACGCCGGTGCATCGCTCGCGAGGTGGTAGCCCTCGTCGCCGATCCCGAGGACGAGCGGCGACGCTTTCCGGGTCGCGTAGATGGCGTCCGAATCGGCGAAGACGGCCGCGATAGCGTAGCTCCCCTCGATGCGATCGATCGCGGCACGAAACGCGGCTTCGGGTGAGCGTCCCGCCTCCAGCGCGCGACCAATCAAGTGGGGGACGACCTCCGTGTCCGTCTCGCTCGTGAATGTCACGCCGTCGGCCGAGAGCTCGTCGCGAAGCGACTGGTAGTTCTCGATAATTCCGTTGTGGACGACGGCAACCCGATCCGACTCGTCTGCGTGTGGGTGCGCGTTCCGGTCCGATGGCGGTCCGTGCGTGCTCCAGCGCGTGTGACCGATGCCACAGGCTGGCCCGCGGAGATCCGCCGTCGGAACCGCGGACTCGAGGGCCGAGAGCTCTCCCTGTCGTTTGTAGATGTCGAGTGGATCGCTCGCCAGCGCGACTCCCGCCGAGTCGTAGCCCCGATACTCGAGGCAGGAGAGGCCGTCGAGTAGGACGTCGATGGCGTCGCGTTTCG
This sequence comes from Natronorubrum sediminis, assembly GCF_900108095.1. Classification (NCBI taxonomy): domain Archaea; kingdom Methanobacteriati; phylum Methanobacteriota; class Halobacteria; order Halobacteriales; family Natrialbaceae; genus Natronorubrum; species Natronorubrum sediminis. The sequence continues at coordinate 657,139 of NZ_FNWL01000002.1, read as the reverse complement.
TCCCGACGTAGCCGACGATTCCACACATCAGGATCGAACCTCCGTCTCGGAGTCGATCGTCCCCCTCACAGTAGTGCCTGCCTCGAGTATCGCGTTCGAGCCGACGATCGTTCCCGGCTGGTACGTGACGCCGCCGCCGTCGCGAACGCGATCGGCGAGTAACGCACCGAGGCCTTCGTTTCGGTGGATACGATCCTCGACGTGAACGTCGCCAGGCCCGCCGACGACGGTCGACCCCGGGCCGACCCGGACGCCGCGACCGCTCACGCAGTCGATCAGCGTCGCGTTCGGACCGATTCGCGTGTCGGCGTCGATGACGCTGTGCTCGCAGACGACGTTCGACCCGACGGTGACGTTTTCCCCGAGACAGACGTTGGGTCCGACGACGGCACCCGGCCCGACGACGCAGTCCTCGGCGATCACGACTGGACCACGAATCGTCGCACTGTCGTGTATCCTGGCGGACGACGCGATTCGGTGGTCGACACCACCCGCACTTGCCTCGAGCAACGCGTCGGCGACCTCGAGGAGATCCCACGGGTAGGTCGCGTCGATCCAGAGACCACTCGAGCGGACGCCGCGAACGGTCTCGTCGCCCTCGATCAACGTCGCGAGGCCGTCGACGAGCGAGTGCTCACCGGGTCGCGAGTTCGCCCCGCAGATCGCGTCGATCGCCCGTTGCTCGAGGACGTAGACGCCGGCGTTGAGGAGGTACCCGCGGTCGTCGCGCGGATTCTCGACGATTTCGCGGACGAGCGGCGATCCGCCCGTTTCGTCGCGCTCGAGGAGGACGCCGCCGTAGTCGGTCACGTCGCCGTGTTGGATTGCGCCGATCGTCGCCACAGAATCGTCGTGTCCGTCGACGACGTCACGCAGAATTTGCGTGTCGACGAGTTGATCGCCGTTGACGACGAGGCAGGGCGAGGGCGTCGCCGAATCGGCAACGCGCAGGGCGTGACCGCTTCCGAGTTGTTTGTCCTGCGTGACGTACGTTATCGGAACTTCGCGATAGGTCGACCCGAACGCAGATTGCACTCGGTTGCGTCCGTAGCCGACGACCACGACGATCTCCGTGATCCCGCTTTCGACCAACGCGTCGAAGACGTGCGCCAGAATCGGTCTGGTGGCGGCGGGAAGCATCGGCTTCGGCCGGTGTTCCGTCATCGGTCGAAGCCGTTTTCCTTCCCCTGCGGCGAGGACGATTGCAGATCGAACAGCCATTGCACAGGTGTCGTGACACAGTCGGTGTATGTCTTCCGGTCCGAAAGTATTTGTTGTCGAACAGGGATGGACGTGTCACAGTCATCTTCAGCCCACTGATTAATGGCAAAAATGATCGACGAGAGATTTTCTGGTAGCTACGTATGTACGACGGTTCGGCAGAAAGTCCAATAATGTGATATTCGTTCGCAGGGTTCGACTCTCGAAAGCGGTTGCACGCCGATTACGTCCACCGAAACAGCGCTCACTCGAGGGTCGTGAACCGAGAGCGTGCACCCTCGAGAGGCAGTCGGTGTGCGAGACGTGGACGTCGTGAGCAGCCAGTTAGTCGTCCGCGGCGACGGCATCAGCCTCGCCGGCGGCCTCCGCTCGCTCGAGATCCTCGAGGTACTCATCGGCGTCGAGTGCGGCTTTCGAGCCCATGCCGGCGGCGGTCACGGCCTGCTGGTAGTGGTAGTCGACCACGTCGCCGGCGCCGAAGATGCCGGGCACGTCGGTCTCGGTCTGGCCGCCGCCGTCGCCGCCTTGCGTTCGGAGGTAACCGTCGTCGTCCATCTCGACGCCCGTTCCCTCGAGGTAAGACGTGTTCGGCGTGTGGCCGATGGCGAAGAAGACGGCACCGACGTCGAACTCGAACTCGTCCGTTTCGGGGTCGTCAAGTCGGTCGGTTGGGTGGCCCTTGTCGTTTTCGACGAGGGTGACGTGATCGACGCCCTCGGCCTGCGAGCCGTGGATCTCGGTCACTTCGGTGTTCTTCATGATTTCGATCTCGCCGTCTTCGACCTTCTCGTGGACGCGATTGACCCAGTACTGTTCGGCGCGGAACTCCTCGCGACGGTGGGCGATGTAGACCGTGTCGGCGAACTTGGTCAGGAACGTCGCCTCTTCCATCGCGGCGTCGCCGCCGCCGACGACGAGCATGTCCTCGTCGCGGAAGAACGCGCCGTCGCAGGTGGCACACGTCGAGAGGCCGTAGCCCATGAGTTCGTCCTCGCCGGGAATGCCGAGCGTTCGCGCGCTCGCGCCGGAGGCGGCGATGACGGCGTCTGCGGTGTAGACGTCACCGTTGGTCAGTTCGACGCGGAACGGGCGCTGGTCCGCGTCGACGGACTCGATGATTCCGTTTTTCAATTCGGCGCCGAACTGCGTGGCCTGCTCTTTCATGTTGTTGACCAGTTCGGGGCCGCCGATCCCCTCGGGGAAGCCGGGGTAGTTCGCGACGTCGGTGGTCAGGGTGAGCTGGCCGCCGGGTTCGTCGCCTTCGATGACTAACGGCTCGTTGTCGCCGCGGCCGGCGTAGATTGCCGCTGTGAGGCCGGCGATTCCGGTTCCGGCGATAATCAGTTGACGGTGTTCGAGCACCTCGCCAGCCTCGGTGTCGCTTTCGATGCCGAGTTTCGCGTCCAGTTCACCCGTTTCGTCGAGTGCGCTGGTCTCGTCCCAGCCGCCGATGAGTTCGTCGTCGATGAAGACCTCTGGCGCGGTCTTGCGACCCTCAGCTCGCTCGACCATCTCCTCGAAGCGGTCCTCGTCACCAGTCACGTTGTACGTTTCGTACTCGACTTCCTTCGCGTCGAAGAGGTCCTTGGCCTTGTCGCAGTACGGACAGTCCTCTTTGGTATAGATCTCGACTCGAGGCTGCTCGCTCATGATCCCAAGTTTGGGACACAGCGCCTAAACCCCTTGCGTTCTCTGCCACCCATCCGCCTCCACACGACCTGCCCACATCGATAGTTACGTCCTCGGTAGACCCCACACGATGGCGACGGACTTAGGGTACGGACGCCAAAGGACAACCCATGACTGCAGACCTCGAGGAGAAGACGAATCGCTACGGGGAGTTACTCGCGGAGGCACTCGAGGCGGCGTCGGTTGCGCCGCCAGCCGGGACGCCGATGGAGAGGGCTGCCGAGGAGTGTTATGAAATGGCGTCGTCGTACCTCGAAGACGGCCGTCACTTCCGCGAGGAAGACGACCTGGTCAACGCGTTGGCGTCGTTTTCCTACGGCCACGCGTGGCTCGACGCGGGTGCACGCGTCGGGTTATTCGACGTCCCGACTGACGGGCATTTGTTCACCGTGTGAGTATCCGCCGACGAGTTGTCGATCGGCTCTCCGTCTAGCGATCGGCGAGAGAATACCAACGTATGTGGCCACAACTATTCTAACGCCTCCGTCCCATGGGTACGATGGTTCGGTTGCGTTCAATCCCAGAAGTCGAACCACGACCACCGGAGATCGGTCGAGTACCCGGCCACTACCCGGATGATTAATCAGCATATATTCGAAACATATATAAAAGAAAATCCAGTTAGTTTATACCGTAGGCGAAATCTTTATATGGCTTACGGCCTAACTATATGTTAGCCGAGGCGACCGGGTTTCTTCTGGTTACCCCACCCGGGAGCCCCGAGTAACCATCCCGATACACCATGACAGATACCACAATTAGAAGCTATACGGGCGAGACGGAAGAGGAAGAATCGACAGAAACGTCGGGTGAGAAAGAACAGTGTCCGGAGTGTGGCGGCCGACTCATCTCCGACGCCGAACACGCCGAGACCGTCTGTAGTGACTGTGGCCTCGTCGTCGAGGAAGACGAGATCGACCGCGGCCCCGAGTGGCGCGCGTTCGACGCCGCCGAGAAGGACAAGAAGTCCCGCGTCGGTGCACCGACGACGAACATGATGCACGACCAGGGCCTCTCGACGAACATCGGCTGGCAGGACAAAGACGCCTACGGCCGTTCGCTCTCGAGTCGCCAGCGCCAGAAGATGCAGCGCCTGCGCACCTGGAACGAGCGCTTCCGAACGCGTGACAGTAAGGAGCGCAACCTCAAGCAGGCGCTGGGCGAAATCGACCGAATGGCCTCCGCGCTCGGTCTCCCCGAGAACGTCCGCGAGACGGCCAGCGTTATCTACCGTCGCGCACTCGAGGAAGACCTCCTCCCCGGCCGCTCGATCGAGGGTGTCGCGACGGCCTCGCTGTACGCGTCGGCTCGCCAGGCCGGTACGCCCCGCAGCCTCGACGAGATCTCGGCCGTCAGCCGCGTCGAGAAGATGGAACTGACCCGCACGTACCGCTACATCATTCGGGAACTCGGTCTCGAGGTCAAGCCTGCTGACCCGGAACACTACGTGCCACGCTTCGTCAGCGACCTCGATCTCTCGGACGAAACCGAGCGCATGGCTCGAGAACTCCTCGAGTCGGCCCGTCAGGAAGGCGTTCACAGCGGCAAGTCGCCAGTCGGCCTCGCGGCCGCAGCCGTCTACGCTGCGGCACTCTTGACGAACGAGAAGGTCACCCAGAACGACGTCAGCGAAGTCGCGAGCATCTCCGAGGTTACCATCCGCAACCGCTACAAGGAACTGCTCGAGGCGTCCGACACGGCGGCACCGGCGTAAATGTCACTTTTCGACCGTCGCCAGCGAACGGTGTGACGTCCTGTCGGGATGTGCGATTCGACTCGGTTTTTGCGTTCCCAGGCGACAACACTTTTGAGGTATGGTGTGTAATGGCGTAGCATGGATCAGACGACCGTGCAACTATTGTGTCCCGAATGTACCAAAGAGTGGCAGATTACTCCTAACGACCTACCGGCCCCCGCATCGATGTTTCACTGCCCAAACTGCCACGCGTCGCGTCGCCTCTCGGAATTCATGCGAACGGACCGGGACCTCCAGACGCTCAAACAGCTCGGATAACAGATACTTACCGTGGTGGTCTCCGTTCTTCCCTCCGGTAGGGGCTGTGTAGGCATCGATTGGACTGTGCGTACAATTCGAATTTGTGAATTCACAACCGATAGTAACCCACTCTTGATCGGGGTTTCGTCGGGTGGTTTTCACTCGGTAGGGAGAGCCTTCGTTTCCTGACAGGCCGTGACATAGTCTGTTTCAGCCTCAGGGCGCGTGTTAACGCGACTCAAGATAATAATATAACCCTGCAGTGGGTAGGATTGGATGGTTATGAAGAAGCAGGAGCTCATTCACCTTCACGGCCTTCTTGCGGAGGTATCGAACCAGTGTGCAGCTTGGGAAGACTGTCAGATCAACCTCGACGAGTACGAGTCGCGCGGTATTCGACCAACATCGATCCACAAATCGAAAACGGACCACAAGGCCGCTGTTTTTGCACTCGCTGGCGGAATCACGATGAATATGCGTGAGGGAGAGCAAGAAGCAGTCGCCGCTACCGCAGACTGAAAGAGTACGTCGCTTCCTTCGAGTACAACGCTTCACACTGGCGAGACTCGAGAATTCGCCCCCGGCCGTGGGGCAGACTCCTGTCACTTTCCCGATTACAGTACCACAATGTGGTCGTATTTACGCTCGTAATCGCTCGATAGTAAACGCAATCTCCAGTTTCAGTTACTCGACGAGGTCTTCGAACTCGGGGAGAATTTCGTCGTCGCTGTTTGCGTCTTCGTCGGATTCGGCGCTGTCTTCCCTGCTCGAGTCGCTATTGTTCTCGCTCGTCTCCGTCCCGTTGTCGTCATCGTCAGCGTCGGCGTCGTCTGCCGTGTCTTCGTCGGCTTCTCCGTCTTCCTCGTCTTCATCTTCGTCTTCGAACTCTTCGATTTGGATCACTTCGAGTGGGATGTTCTCGAGGCGTTGGCCGATTTCCTTGCGCGCGATCCGCGAGGCGTGTTCCTCGCGCTCGACGTTGAAGACGGTCATCTCCAACTCGAGTGCGACGAGTGCTTCGTCGGCGGCGATAAACGCGGGTGGGAGTTCCTCGCCTGATGGAGAGGTTCGCTCACCCATGTTGATCTCGACGTAGTTCAAATCAGGGTTCAACATCTCGCCCGTCTTCGAGATGGCGATCCGGATGGCTTCGTCTTCCGTCTCGACGTCGAACACCGGCACCGCGGCTTCGACAACAACCCTGCAGTGCATACCATGGTATTGTGTCGCCTGCGGTATGAAGGTTCGCCTCGTTCGAACGCCCACCTCGAGAGACTGTCTCGTACGGGGTAAGAGGCGAGAACGGGACGCGTGTCGAAAGGCACACGGCGTCGCGTCTCGAGGGATCGATCAGATGGAGACAGGCACGATTCCGATCGACGAGCTTTCAGGCGGACTCGACCTGTATCGAACGCTCGAGAGCGGCCAAACCTACTGCTGGCGACGCAGTGACGGTGCCATGTACACCGAGACGCCACCGGGCGAGGCGTGGTACTACACCGTCGTCGACGGGAGCCCGATTCGCGTCCGAACGACTGACCGAACCCTCGAGTGGCAATCGCCAATCGACGCCGAGTCGCTCGTCCGGCGACTGCTGCGATTGGACGACGACCTCGAGGCGATCGAAGCGGCGTCGCCGGACGATCCGCTCCTGACCGAAGCCTACGAGGCACACTCGGGCATGCGACTGGTCGAAGATCCCCCCTTTGAGTGTCTCGTCTCTTTTATCTGTTCGGCACAGATGCGCGTCAGCCGAATCCACTCGATGGTGTCGACGCTGGCTCGCGAGTACGGCACGCCACTCGAGTGGAACGACGAGACGTACCACTCGTTTCCGACGCCAGCTCAACTCGCGACGGCAACGGAAGCCGAGTTGCGCGACCTGGGCCTTGGCTACCGAGCCCCCTACGTTGTTCGAACGGCCGAGATGGTCGCCGACGGCGAGGCCCATCCGGCCGACGCTCGCGACCTCGAGTACGAATCCGCTCGAGAGTACCTGACGCGCTTCGTCGGCGTCGGCGACAAGGTAGCCGACTGCGTCCTCTTGTTCTCGCTCGACTTCGACGAAGCCGTACCACTCGATACGTGGATCAAGTCGGCGATCGAAGAGCACTATCCCGAATGCTCTCAGAACGGATACGCGGCTACCTCGAGAGCCATCCGTGAGGAACTCGGCGGACAGCACGCGGGGTACGCACAGACGTACCTCTTCCATCACCTTCGGACCGGCGCGTAACCCAGATTTTTGCCGCCGGCGCTCGAGTGACCAGCTATGGCAGAACGGACTCGCGTACACGTCTTCGTCACCGGCACCGTCCAGGGCGTCTACTACCGTGCGAACACCCGCGACACGGCTCGCGAGAAGGGAGTCGACGGCTGGGTGAAAAATCTCGAGGACGGGCGCGTCGAAGCGGTTTTCGAAGGCGACGAGAGCACCGTCGAGGAGATGGTCGAGTGGTGTCACACGGGTAGCCCGGCGGCTGCGGTCGACGATGTCGACGCGACGTACGAAGAACCACAGGGAGCGGACGGATTCGAGATTCGCTACTGACTGGCCGGGAGTCCTCGAGTGGTTTCGAGTCGACCGACACTGCGCTCCGTGCAGTTCGGTGAAAACAGATCGTGAGAATTGGGGATTCTAGACGAAGTGGCAGCCGTTTTCAGCGTGTGAGCGTCTTGATCGCGACTTCGATGTACTCGAGGAACGACGCGGTCGGCGTTCCGGGGAGATAGACAGACGGGTCGGGCTGTTCGGCGGGTAGCTGGGGGTGGTCAGCGTGGGTCGATTCGGCAGTTGGCTCAACAGTTGGTTCGGCGTCGATTGCGTCCATGATCGTTGTATGGGCCGCGAGGATTTAGGTATTTGCAAATATAGTTCTCGTATCCAAAACCAACAATCGTTATTGAGTAACTTTCGCACGGCATACGGACTCACTGAGCAGTGCTCACCGACCGCTGAATGCACGCGGGATTCGACCTGTCGCGTCTACTCGACGTCGCTGGTGTTTACTCGAGTTCTCGTCACTGCGTCTCCAGCCACGGCGGTTTTTCGGTGTACTTCCACTCGGCCCACTCGGCCTTTTCGCCGGCGTAGTAGGCTCGATAGGCGCTGACGGGATCGTCGGGACAGCAATACTCGTCGGGCATCGCTTGGGGCTTTGGCGTGGGCTCTGCGGACGGAAACTCGATTTCGCTGGGATCGATGCGCTCGATTACCTGCCAGGATGCGTGTGGCTCGTCCTTCTCGTATCGTTCGACGAACTCCTCGTTGAGCGCCTGTGCGTGCTCTCGCAACTGACGCCAGTTCGCTCGAGACTCGCGTGCCCAGATCGTTACGGGATGGTCAGCGTGCGTCGACTGGTAGAGAAAATCCGCCTCGTACCCGTTCTCTCGAGCCGCCGTACAGAGGACCTGCGCGGCCTCGAGCAGGAGCTTGTTGACGTGCTGGTCGCAGTGATAGCGAGCTGCGAGCCGTGGGTCGTCGTCGAGCCAGAAGACGTTCACACGGCAATTTGGGGCCGAGGAAGATTGAGTATGTTGGTCCGTCGAAGCGGAGATCCACACCCAACCGTCCACATCGATCGTCTCCGCTCCTGCCGTCTACATTCCCGATGTCCATACACCCCGGCATTCTCATCCCCAGTGTCCACACACACCGACATCCTCATCCCCGATGTCCACACCCCGACGTCCGCAATCTTCAACGGTCGTCCCGTCGAACGCTCGCGTATGATTACTGGCGAGCGAATGGCTGTCGTCGACGAGAACGCCGCGGCGCTCGGCGTCTCACAGAAACAGCTCATGGAGTCGAGCGGACACGCACTCGCCCGCACGATCCGAGCGGTCGCGGACACTGGCTCGACCATTGCCGTCGTCGCCGGTCGCGGAAACAACGGCGGCGACGCGTTCGTCGCCGCTCGATTCCTCGAGGACTACGACCTCACGATTAGCTTGCTCGGCCGCGCCGAACGCATCGGCACCGACATCGCTCGAGAAAACTGGGACGCCCTCCAGCGCGCCGGCTTTGACACGCAAGAAGTGACGGACTCGAGTGAGTTCGACCTCCCGGAGTGCGACGTTGTTGTCGACGCGATGCTCGGGACGGGAATCAGTGGCGACCTTCGGGAACCCGCCGCGAGCGCCGCCGCGGCGATCAACGCGAGCGATGCCACCGTCGTTTCGGTCGACGTTCCCTCGGGATTCGACGCGAACGATGGCGACCACGGGGACGACGGCGTCGACGCCGACCACGTCGTTACCTTCCACGACACGAAGCCCGGTCTCGCGGACCTCGCGGCCGACGTGACCGTCGCGGATATCGGGATTCCTGCCGCGGCCGAGCGATTCGTCGGCCCCGGTGACGTTCGACTCGCGCGACCGGACGGGCGCGAAGGGAGACCCTACATTATCGGCGGCGGCCCCTACACCGGTGCGCCCGCACTCGCCGCACAGGCCGCGTTGCGCGGCGGTAGCGAACTCTCCTTCGTCGCGGCACCCGACGCCGTCGCCGGTGAGATTCAGGGCTACAGCGAGGACCTCATCGTCCAACCCTACGAGCGCGACGACGACGTGCTCACGCCCGAGACGGCTCAGGATCTCCTCGAGACGGCCCAGGAATACGACAACGTCGTCGTGTTGGGGCCGGGACTTGGCACCGCAGACGAGACCCTCGAGGCGGCTCGGCAGTTCCTCGAGTCCTTCGAAGGCCGTGTCGTCGTCGACGCGGACGCCCTGCGAGTCGTCCCCAACCTCGAGACAGATGCGACGCTGGTTTGTACGCCGAACCGTCGCGAACTGGCGGGGATGGGCGGCCCAGATGTCGACGACCTCGAAGCGGCGGCGGACGAGGTCGAAGCCTTCGCGGCCGATCTCGGCCACCTCGTGCTGGCGAAGGGGGCGACGGACGTGATCACGGACGGCGAGCGGACCAGAATCAGTCGCTCTGGGACCGCTGGCATGAAAGTCGGCGGCACCGGCGACACGCTCGCGGGCATCGTCGCCGCGCTGATGACCTACGCGGACCCGCTCGAGGCCGCGGCGGCGGCGGCACACGTCAACGGACTCGCGGGCGAGCGACTGGCCGAAACCGAGGCGTTCGGCTTCCTCGCATCCGACATGCTCAAGGAGATACCCGCAGCACTCTGGAACGAAACCGATGAGTGACACACCCGAGGAGCGCTCGGCCGAGGACCGGGAGGCGAACGCCGGCGACCTCACGCACACGACGGACGACGGTGACGTGCAGATGGTCGATGTCGGCGACAAACCGGACAGTGAGCGTCGCGCGGTCGCCGTCGGCGAGATTTATCTTCAGTCCTCGACCGTCGAGGCGATCCGCGAGGACGAGATCGGCAAGGGGGACGTGCTCGCGACGGCCCGAATCGGTGCCGTCCAGGCCGTCAAACACACCTGGGAGACGATCCCCATGTGCCACCAGATCCCGATCACGAACGTCGACACCGAGTTCGACCTCGCCGATGATCACCTCGAACTCGAGGTCGGCGTCGAAACGACGGGCAAAACGGGCTGTGAGATGGAGGCCCTCGAGGGCGTCACGACCGGCCTGAACGTCGTCTGGGACATGGTCAAGGCCGTCGAGAAAGACGACGACGGTCAGTATCCCGACACGGGAATCGAGAACGTGCGGGTGCTCGCGAAGGAGAAACGACAGGCGTAACGACGAACCGGTGCGTCGGTTCGGGACCCGATTTTGACTGATATTCGACGGGCGGGAAGGTACCGACTCGAGTATGCAGTTCGAAAGCGAGGCGAGTCGCTTTGGGGCCGTCTCCGCCGATCAATCCAGATACTCGAGTAACTCGATTCGCTCGCCTGCGGGTCCCTCGATGAAGGCAATTTTCATATCGCCGAAGACGGTCGGTTCCATGACGAAGGAGACGTCTCCCTCGAGGTCGGCCGCGGCGGCCCCGACGTCGGGGACGACGTAGCCGAAGTGGAGGAAGCCGTAGGGGAGCTCCTCGACGAGGCCGGCAGCCTCGTAGGGTGCCCGATCGAAGACGTAGAGACGCTTATCGCCGACCTGTAACGCGGCGTGTGAGACGTTTTCCGCACCCGTCGCGTCTTCGTCGGGTCGCTTTCGTTTGATGACCTCACCTGCGAGATGGTTCCGATAGAACGCGACGGCTGCGTCGACGTCCGGCACTTTCAGTGCAACATGGTAGAACGATTCCGGCGTGACCATACCGATCGATTCACTTCGTGCATGATAATTCCTAACGTTCGAGTGAAATCGAGACGATGACACGAGCCGAGATGGGATCACGAGGCGACTCGAGCGCGTCGGCCGTCCGGTGAACGGAGCCTCTATAGGTCCATTCCGCCGTTGACGTCGATCACTTCGCCCGTCACGTACGACGAGTCCTCGCTCGCCAGAAAGCGCACGACTGCGGCGATGTCTTCGACTTCGGCCAATCGCTCGAGCGGGATGCCCGAGATGACGCGCTCTAAGACCGTCTCGGGAACGCTCTCGAGCATGTCCGTGCGGGTGAAGCCGGGGGCGACGCAGTTTGCCGTCGACCCACCCTTGGCCAACTCGAGCGCGATCGTTCGCGTGAAGCCGAACATGCCGCTCTTCGCCGCAGCGTAGTTCGCCTGTCCGAAGTTCCCCTGCTTGCCGACGACGCTCGAGATGTTGATCAATCGACCTTCCTCTGCGTTCCAGATGTCGTCGAAGAACGTCTGGGTGCAGTTGAACATCCCGCCTAAGTTGACGTCCATGACTCGATCCCACTCCTCGCGGGTCATCTCCATGAACTGGTCGTCGGCGGTGATCCCCGCGTTGTTGACCAGCACGTCAGCCGGCCCGAACGCCTCGTGGCAGACCTCGTGCATGTGTTCGACCTCGTCTCGGATGGCGACATCGGCCTTCGCGGTGACCGCGTTTCCACCTGCGGCTTCGATTATTTCAACGGCCTCGAGTGCGGGTTGCTCCGACGTCCGGTAGTTGACGACGACGTTTGCACCCTCGTCCCCGAGGTGTTCTGCGATTCCGCGACCGATACCCCGTGCTGACCCGGTGATAACGCACGTCCGCCCTTCCATCGTCATAGTCGCCCGTTCAACGAGCGGGATTAAATAACGGCGTGTCCATCATCAAAAGATACAATTCGGGGGCGAGACGGGTCAAGATACGGAAGGACGGACGTCGCGGAAACAAGTTCGGCGATCTGGCCGGATCGACGGTGCGGGTCCGACCGTTCGTTCGAGGCGGGCTAACGGGATCGTGCCTGTTCGATCCAGTTCTCGAGACGCCCGGGTGAAAGTCCCGTCTCTGTGGCGAGTTCGGTGACAGTCGCGTTCGCGAGTTGACCCGCGGTTTCGATCCCCGTTTCGCGGAGTTGCTCCGCGTACGCCGGGCCGATACCGTCGATTTCCGTCAGGTCGGTCGGACCGGACTCGTCGCCGGCGGTGTCTTCTGCGAGGGCCGCGTCGTCTTCGGCCGGAGCAGGCGCTTCGGGTTCTGCCTCGAGCGAAGCGTCGGCCGACCGCGCTTCGAACCACTCACAGACCTGCGGCCAGAGTTCGGCGTGGCTTCGAGAGGAGACCGACATCCCGATGTGGCCCGTCGCGAACTCGAGGATCTCGGTGTCGTCGGAGGAGACGAGTTCGTTGAACGGCTTCGAGGCTTCCGGCGGGATGAGGTGGTCGTACTCCGCGACGATCTGGAGGACGGGCATGTCGATGTTCGAGAGGTCGACGTGCTCGCCGTTCAGGTGGAGGTCGTTCTCGGCGAGAGCGTTCTCCTGATAGATGTCGCGGATGAACTCCTCGTAGGCGCGTCCGGCCACGTCGATGCCTTCGTCGAGCCAGCGTTCCATCCGCGCGAAGTTCTCGACGAACTCCTCGTCTTCCATGTTGTCGTAGAATCGGACGTACTTCGTGACGTTGTTCGCGACGGGATCCATCAACGCGAAGCCGACGTCCAGAAACTCCGCGGGGACGTTGTCGAACGTGTCGGTGATCGTCTCGGGACTGTAGTACTCCTCGCTCCCCCAGAGTTCGAGCACGCCCCCCTCGCCGTCGAAGCAGAGCCCGGCGGCCATCAACGCGAGATTTTCGACCTTCTCGGGGTAGAGCGAGGCGTACATCGCCGACTTCGTACCGCCCATGCAGTAGCCGAGGATGTTGATCGATTCCTGGCCCGACCGCTCGCGAACTTCGTCGACGCAGTTGTCGATGTAACGATTGACGTAGTCGTCGAGGCCCAGCGATCGATCGAGTTTCGAGGGCTCTCCCCAGTCGATCAGATACACGTCGAAGCCGGCCTCGAGCAGCGTCTGGACGACGGAGCGATCCGGCTGCAAGTCGAGGATGTAGGGTTTGTTGATCAGCGCGTACACGACGAGAATGGGAACGTCGTGTTGGGTCTCTGTGCGTGGCTCGTAGTGGAGCAACTCGAGTTTGTTCTCGGTGTAGACGACCTCACTCGGCGTTGCTCCGACCTCGACAGAGTCGACCGTCTGCGCGCGCTCGGGGGCGACGCCGCTCTTTTCGGCCAGTTCGGCGGAAACCTCCCAGGCCTGTCGTTGCATGTCCAGAACGGTCGCGTATGGGTTATTCATTCGTCTAGGTGTTCGAGGATACGATCGAGTTTCGTTTCGACGGCGTGTTGACGACGCTCGAGTTCGACGAGTCGGTCGCCGACTTCGACGACGTCGTCTTCGGTCGCGAAGCCGAGCGTTCGAAGGGTCTCCTGGGACGCCTCGTCGGCTTGCTGTTGGAGTTCGAAGACGTCACCGACGGTTTCGCCGGTCGCCTGCGCGAACGCCGTCGTCGACATGACCTCTTTGAACGCTTCGTTGGCCGTATCGAGCCAGATGTCGCGAAACGCCTCGACGTCGAGATCCTCGCCGTCGAGCGTCTCGGTTAGCTGTTCGACCATCCGCTGGGACGCGCTCATCCACGTCTCGTAGGCTCGAGCGTAGCCCTGGACGCCCTCGGAGAGTTCCTCGCCCTCGGTGACGTCGTCGACGCTACCGGACCAACTCTCGACGAACTGGGCCTGGGCTTCGACGTTTTGCTCGAGGGCATCGAGGAACTGTTCGTTCCACTGTTCGACGACGCTGTTCCACTGCTGAGCGGGAGGCTGTGAATCGGACATGAGTAGTAACTACGGTAGTCGGCGTGAAAAGACTGCAACCCGTCTTTCAACTAGGCAGAAACGTCAAATTCCGTGGTTGCGTCGTCGACGGTGTCGGCCACGGCAGCGACGTTGCGTTCGACCTGTTCGTGTGCGTCGAGGAACGCGTCGAAGGAGGTGTCGACGACCTCTGCGTAGCTGGCCGAGACCTCTTCGGAGGCGGCTTCGGCTTCCGAAAGTGTCTCGCTGATCGCCTCGAGGGTGGCGAGTTGTGCCTCGGTTCCCGATTCGAAGCCGTCGTCGACGAGTTCGCGGAGGTCGTCGAAGTCGGCAGCCTCCTCGGGCATCGAGGCCTCGAGCGCGTCGAGGGACGCGTGAATCGTTCCCTGGGACAGTTCGGCGTTCGACTCGGTCAACTCCTTCGTTCGGTCGAGGAACTCGCCGAAGGCGCGAATCGTGGACTGCTGGGCCTCGAGACTGTCGTGAGTGAGTGTCTGGGTTCGTTCGAGTGCGTTTCGCTGGGCGGTAAGCATCGCGGTGAATGGATTCTGGGTCATGGGTGGGTAGTGGTTCGTGAGTCAGTCGTCTTCCTCGCGGTCGCGTTTGACGGGGACCACGATCGTCTGAACGATGTCGCCCTCTTCGATGTCGAGGGCGTCTCGTTCCGGTTCGGGAACGCTGATTCGGCCGCCGCTCTGGACGCGAGCCTTGAACGTCGCCGTACCGAGCGTCATCGGTCCGATCGCCGAGGACGCGTCGAACGGTGTCGACTGACTGCTAGCCATCATCGTCTCGAGCAACTCCTGTTGGGACTCGGCCCACTGTTCTCCAGTTTCTTGCATCTGCTCAGCGAACAGTGCGGGCGGGAACCAGCGCGATGGATCGGGGTCGTCCGTCATCACCAGAGTCAACGAGCACAGTCGTGATAAGGGTTTCCGAAGAAAACCATCAAATACCATCTGATGGTATCTAATGGTGCGGGAACGATCTCGACTCACTGACTAGGTGGGTGTGGAGAATGTCCGTTTTCCGTGCATACTGCGTTCGGGGGTGACCGAACAGATAACGTTCAGTTGTGTTCGGTGTAAACGTAGATTGGTGCAGCCAAAGAAGTCATAACCACGTCAGGCTTACCAACCAGTAGATGTCCGACCAGAACACCGCGGCACGAAACGTAACTGCCGTTACCGAGGCGTGGACGTCGATGGCACGGACGTTCGTCGAGAGCGCAACGGCCCTCAACCGATCGATGGCCTCGAGTTTCCTGACGCCGCAGTTTGCGAACGGCACCGACAGCGAGTCCGTTGGCGCGTCCATTTCGTCGGTCGAACACTCGGACCTCGAGTGGCACTTCGAGCGAACGGTCGACGATCCGGACGAGATCGAAGTCGGAGACACCGTCACGTTCGAGAAGACCATCACCGAAGACGACGTTCGCGAGTTCGCCCGCATCAGCGGCGATACCAATCGGCTGCACTTAGACGAGGCGTTCGCCGCGGACACGCGCTTTGGCGAGCGAATCGTCCACGGGACGCTCGTCTCCGGGCTCATCAGTGCCGCGCTGGCCCGCCTTCCCGGGCTCACGGTCTATCTCTCTCAGGACCTCGAGTTCAGCGGACCAGTCGCCATCGGTGACCGCGTCTCCGCCCGCGTCGAAGTCGCCGAGGACCTTGGCAACCGTCAGTACCGCCTCGAGACGGTCGTCCGGAACGAAGCGGAGGACGTCACCGTTATCGACGGCGAAGCCGTCGTTCTGATCGACGAACTCCCTGAGGAATAGGTTCCTTCGATGGGGCGTTTTCGCCCGTTTTCACGCGTTGCTCGCTCGCTTTCACCGTTCGCTCACGGTTCGTACTCGTGTTTCGTGCCCGACCATCAGGTCAGTCCAGGATCGATCTATCCCACCGCTGCTAAGTAGTTCCTCGCGGAACGCCCAGCTATGACGCTCTTTGGAACAGCGGGGATTCGTGGTCCAGTCGAGGCGGTCTCTCCGTCGCGTGCGCTCGCAGTCGGCCAGGCCGCCGGCGATCCCGACACGGCGTTCGTCGTCGGGCGCGACGGCAGAGAGACCGGCCCAGCACTCGCCGCAGCGATCGAAGCCGGCCTCGAGAGCGCCGGCTCTGACGTCTATCGACTCGGAGAGGTTCCGACGCCGACACTCGCGTACGCCTCACGGGGGCGCAAGGGAGTCATGCTCACCGCGAGTCACAATCCGCCCGAAGACAACGGCATCAAACTCTTCACGGACGGCGTCGAGTTCGACCAGACCGCAGAACACGCCATCGAGTCGCTCGTCGTCGGAGAGGAGCCACGCGAACCAGCCGAGTGGGACGAGTGGGGCAAATCGGGCTCGTTCGACGTACTCGAGGAGTATCGCGACGCCGTCGTCGAGTACGTCGTAGATCAGGCGGCCTCCGGGTCGGGTGACGAAACGCCGAGTGACGACTCGCCGCTCGAGGGGCTCTCCGTCGCCGTCGACTGTGGCAATGGGGTGGCCGCCCACGCGACGCCACACGTCCTCTCCCGCCTGGGTGCCGACGTGGTCGCGCTCAACGCGAACGTCGACGGTCACTTCGGCGCTCGCCCGAGCAAGCCGACGCCGGAGACGCTCACCGACTTCGCCGCCTTCCTCGAGTCCGCTTCCGTCGACGTCGGAGTGGCACACGACGGCGACGCCGACCGACTGGTCGTTCTCGGACCCGACGGCGACGTGATTCACGAGGATACGATCCTCGCGGTCGTCGCGGCCCACTACACCGCTGAAAGCGACGCGGACGACCCGGTCGTCGTCACGACGCCGAACGCCTCCGCGCGGATCGACGAACGAGTCCGCGAGGCTGGCGGTCGCGTCGAACGCGTCCGACTCGGCGCGCTTCACGAGGGAATCGCTCGAGAGCGCGAACGGGCGGCCGAAACCGCCGGTGAGACGGCCGTCGTCTTCGCCGCCGAACCCTGGAAGCACATCCACACGCACTTCGGCGGCTGGATCGACGGTGTCGCCAGCGCGGCCATCGTCGCCACGCTCGTCGCCGAAGCTGGCGATACCGAAACCCTTCGCGAACCGGTCACCGAACGGCCGTACCGAAAAGTCAGCGTCGACTGTCCCGATCACGCCAAAGCGGAGACGATGGCCGCCCTCGAGCGAGAACTCCCCGAAGCCTTCGCCGGGGCGTCGGTCGACACCGACTACGGCGTCCGCCTCGAGTTCGAGGACGCCTCCTGGATTCTCGTGCGACCGAGTGGCACCGAGCCGTACGTGCGGATCTACGCCGAGAGCGATACCGTCGACGAACTCGTGGCGGACGCGCGGTCGGTCGTCGAAGCGACGATCGGAACACATCGATAGGGATTCGCGTCGGTCCCGGTAGATTGGCGAAACCGCAGTTGTCCGCTATTTGAACGAGCGGAGAGAGGTGTAATTTAGTACTAGTTATTTGGGATGGGACTGGTTGCCCAGTACACGTTCTCTTACTATTACATTCGTCGATTCCGACGAGTATAAACCGGAGGTCTACGCTAATCTGGTTCATGGCGCAGAATCGACGGCGGTTCCTTGCGGGTGCAAGTATTGCAGGATTGACCACTGTCGCCGGTTGCGTTGGTGGATTCGGTGACGAAGACGAATCCGAGTACCAGGTTGGGATGGTGTACTCCACCGGCGGCCTCGGTGACAACTCGTTCAACGACATGGCGAGCCAGGGCATCAACGACGCGGCGGACGAGTTCGACGTCGGGTACAACGAGTCCGAACCCAGCGAACAAAGCGAGTTCGACAACATGCAACGCGACTACGCCGAACCCGGCGACTACGACCTCGTCACCTGCGTCGGCTACGAGCAAGAAGACGCACTCGAGGACAACGCCGAGGAGTACGACGACCAGAGTTTCATTATCATCGACACCGTCGTCGAAGCGGACAACGTCCGCAGCTACACGTTCGACGAACCCGGCGGCTCGTTTCAGGTCGGCCACCTCGCGGGTCTTTTGACGACCGAAGAGTTCTCCGCTGGGGACAGCGAGACGGACCCGGACGAAACAGTCGTCGGCTTCGTCGGCGGCGACGAATCGCCGCTGATCGAATCCTTCGAGGCCGGTTTCACCGCCGGCGTCGAGTACGCGAACGACGACGTCGACGTCGAGAGTATCTACGTCGACTCCTTCGACGACACGTCCGGCGGCCGTGAAGCAGCCTCGACGCTGTACGAAGATCAAGGCGCGGACATCATCTTCCACGCGGCTGGCGGTGCCGGGATCGGCGTCTTCCAGGTCGCAGAAGAAGAAGGCCGATTCGCGATCGGCGTCGACGCCGATCAATCGGTTCAGGAAGAAGACTATGCGGACGTTATCCTCGCGAGTATGGTCAAGCGCGTCGACGAGGCAGTCCTCACGGCGGTCGAATCGGTCGTCAACGACGAGTTCGAGGGCGGCGAAATCGAAGAACTCGGACTCGAGGACGACGGCGTCGAGGTTGTCCTCGGCGAGACGATCGGCGACGAGATTCCGGACGATATCCTCGACGAACTCGAGGAGTCCGAAGAAGAAATCATCGACGGCGATATCGACGTTCCAGACGATCCAGACGACGTCTAATAGCGTATGAGCGAGCCGGGACCGGGACAAACCGACGATGCGGGTGTGGGTGGCACAGCGTCTGCAAGCGACCTCGCAGTACATCTCGACGGTATCACGAAGCGCTTTCCGGGGGTTATCGCGAACGACGACGTCGACTTGCGCGTCGAACGGGGAACCGTTCACGCGCTGCTCGGTGAGAACGGAGCCGGAAAGACGACCCTGATGAACGTTCTCTACGGGCTCTACGAGCCCAACGAGGGCGACGTCGTCGTCGACGGAACGACGCGATCGTTTTCGTCTCCTCGAGACGCGATCGACGCGGGGGTCGGCATGATCCACCAGCACTTCATGTTGGTCGACACGATGACCGTCGCGGAGAACATCGCCCTCGGCAACGAGCCCCGAAAGTGGTTCGGGTTGGCAGTCGACCGCGAGCGAGTCACTCGTGAAATTCGAGACCTCTGTGATCGGTACGGATTCGACGTCGATCCGGACGCGAAAGTCGCCGACTGCAGCGTCGGCGTCCAACAGCGCGTCGAGATCCTCAAGGCCCTCTACCGTGGGGCGGACGTGCTCATCCTGGACGAGCCGACGGCCGTGTTGACGCCCCAGGAAGTCGAGGGGCTCTACGACGTTCTCGAGGAACTCACCGACCAGGGGAAGACGATCATCTTCATCACGCACAAACTCGGCGAGGCGACCCACGCCGCGGACGCGATCACCGTCCTTCGAGACGGCGAATCCGTCAGCACCGTCGACCCGAACACCACGACGCGCTCGGAGCTGGCCGAACACATGGTCGGGCGAGAAGTCCTCCTCGAGGCCGAAACGGCGGCCAACGACGCCGGAGAGACGGTGCTCTCGGTCGCGGACCTCACCGTCGAGGACTCCCGCGGTGTCGAAGCTGTCTCGGAAATCGACCTGGAGGTGCGTGCCGGTGAAGTCCTCGGTATCGCCGGCGTCGACGGCAACGGGCAGGCTGAACTGGTCGAGGCCATCACCGGACTCCGACAGCCAGAAGCGGGGACGATTTCGATGGAGGGGGCCGAGATTACGGAGTGGTCGCGACGCGACCGGATCGACGCCGGCATGTCCTACATTCCCGAGGACAGACACACGCGCGGGTTGGTGATGCCGTTCGATCTGGTCGAAAACGGCGTACTCGGGAGCCAACGCGCGGAGACGTTCACGCAGTCGAATCAGATCGATTGGAAGGCCGTCCGCGAACACTCAGAAGACATCATTGAAACGTACGACGTTCGACCGCCCAACGCGGACGCGGACGCCGAAGCGTTCTCGGGTGGGAATCAACAGAAGTTCATCGTCGGGCGGGAGTTCGAACGAGACCCGGAACTCGTCGTCGCGACCCACCCGACTCGTGGCGTCGACATCGGCTCGACGGAGTTCATCCACGAGCGCCTCCTCGAGTTGCGTCGAGAGGGCGTTGCGATTGTGCTCATCTCGTCGAATCTCGACGAAGTACGAAGTCTCTCCGACAGATTGGCGGTCATCTACGAAGGTTCCTTTATGGACGTTACTGATCCAGAGTCACTCACCGAAGAGACCCTCGGCCTCCTCATGGCCGGCGAAGATCCAGACGAAGCAGACGAGGCATCGACCACTGCCGAACCCGTCTCCGAGTTCGGTTCTGAGCGCAGAGGTGAGCGATGAAAGCCCGTTTGAAACGCCTCCTCAGGCGACTCGTCCACGCCTCGGTCCTCGAGCGAATCGCGATCAGCGTTGCCTCGCTGCTCGCAGCGATCGTCGTGGGTGGTGTCCTCGTTTTCGTCTCCGGCGCGTACGCGTCATGTCAATCGGGCCTCAACGTGGCCGGGTTCACGTTCTGTTACAATCCGATGCAGGTCTTCTACGAACTGTTCTTCGGAGCGATCGGCCACCCGCTCGAGGGAGACTGGGCGCTTCGTAACTACAACCTCGCGGAGACGCTCGCGCAGACGACGCTGTTGATCTTCACCGGGTTGTCGTTCGCGGTCGCGTTCCGGGCTGGGCTATTCAACATCGGAACGCAGGGGCAACTGATCATGGGGAGTCTCGCGACGGCGGTCACCGTCCTCTACGCGTCGGTGATCGTTCCGAGCGGGTTTATCGGGACCGTCGTCTTGATTCCGCTTGGCCTCCTCGCCGGCGCGGTCGCAGGCGGGCTCTACGGTGCGATTCCGGGGGCGCTCAAGGCGTACGCCGACGCGAACGAGGTTATCACGACGATTATGCTCAACTTTGTCGCTGGCGGCGTCGCGGCGACGCTACTGGCCTGGCAGTTTCAGGACCCGGAAAGTACGAACCAGCAGACCGAATCGATTCCCGCCTACGCAGAGATTCCGAACGTTCCGTTTCTCGGCTTCAGCAGTCGGTGGAACTTCTCACTGCTCGCGCTCGCGTTCGCAATCTTTTGTATGATCGGCGTCGCCTGGATGCTCTCGCGGACCGCCTTCGGCTACGAACTCCGGACGAGTGGCGTCCAGCCAGAAGCTGCTGCGTACAGCGGTGTCGACGAGAAACGCATGATCGTCGGGGCGATGACGCTCTCGGGCGCACTCGGCGGCATCGGGGGCTCGCTGTGGGTGCTCATGGTTCAAGGCGAGTGGATCACGAGCGTCCCCGACCTCGGGTTCGACGGCATCGCCGTCTCGATCCTCGCGGGGAACAGCCCGCTCGGTATCGGGGCCTCCGCGTTCCTCTTTGGCCTCCTCGACAGTGGCTCGCAGTCAATCAGTACCGCGACGGACGTTCCGCCCGAACTGGTGGGCATTCTGAGCGGCCTCATCATCCTGTTCGTCGCCATGCCGGAGTTCTTCCGCATGATCGGCGGTCGATACGTCGACTTCGAGGACGTCCAACCCGTCCAGACGGACGGCGGTGAACCTGTCAACGCCGGAGGTGAGGACGATGCGTAATCCGTTCACCACTCTCCGGGAGTGGTACAACCGTCGCCCGGCTGTCGTGCTCGCCGTCAGCGCCCTCACACTCGTCGTGTTCCTCTGGGCGACTCCACCGAGCTGGCAGGCCGCGACGCTGCGACTCGCCGTTCCGATCGCGCTCGCCGCCCTCGGTGGCATCTTCGCGGAGAAGAGTGGCGTGATCAACATCGGGATCGAAGGCCTGCTCATCGTCTCGGCGTTCAGTGCAATCGTCGCGACGTTCTGGCTCGGCGGCGGCGAATCCACGTTCACCATCTCTCATCACTGGTGGGGGCTGCTCGCAGGCGTGCTCGTGAGCACGCTCTTCGCGCTGTTGTTCGCGATCGTCTGTATCGAGTTCAAGGCTGATCAGATCATCGCCGGCCTCGCACTCTGGCTGATTGCGCTGGGACTCGCACCGTTCGTCTCGCGGCTGGTCTTCGAGAGTCCGAACACGAGCGACGTCGGGACGTTCGACAACGTCACGATCCCGCTCCTCTCGGAGATTCCGCTGTTCGGACACCTGCTGTTCGACACGCCGCCGCAAGTCTACATTATGCTCGGCGCGTTCGTCTTCGGTTGGTTCGTCCTCAATCACACGCGCTTTGGCCGCTGGGTCGTCGCGAGCGGCGAGAACCCCAAAGCTCTCGACACGGCCGGCGTCGACGTGCAACGAGTCAGATATACGGCTGTGATCCTCTCAGGCGTGTTCGCGGGCCTCGGCGGTGCCGGGTTCGCACTCGGCTACCTCGGTACGTTCACCGGAACCGGCGAAACCGTGATCGACGGTCGCGGTTTCATCGCGATTGCGACGTACCTGCTCGCGAACTACCACCCAGTCGGTGCACTGGGCGGTTCGCTCCTCTTCGCCGGGTTGGACGCGATGCAGACCCAACTCCAGGGTGCCGGCATCTCCGTCCCGACGAACATCATCCAGATCATCCCCCACGCGACGGTGATCGTCGTGATCGCACTCGTCGGTCGCACCAGACTGCCCGACGCCGCCGGCGATCACTACGAATCCGGCGAAGACTGACTCTCGTCGGCTCGAGGAATCGAACGAACGCCTCGAGCGCCCGATTCTCCAACGTTGGTTCCACCGTCGCCCATTCGACACCACACGCACGTCCCGAGTCGGTCAGTCGGTCGATGCCTTCTTGCCCGTCCTCGAGCCAGTAGCAGCTATGACAGACTTACTCGAGACTGCCCGCGACGTTCAGTCGAACGCCCACGTTCCCTACTCCGAGTACCCGGTCGGCGCTGCCCTCGAGACGGCAGACGGTGAGGTGTTCGTCGGCTGCAATCTCGAGAACGCGAACTACAGCAACAGTCTTCACGCCGAAGAGGTCGCGATCGCCGAGGCGGTCAAGAACGGGCATCGCGAGTTCACTCGAGTAGCCGTCAGTTCCGGCCAGCGAGACGGTGTGACGCCCTGTGGGATGTGCCGCCAGACGCTCGCTGAGTTCTGTGACGACGACCTCGTCGTGCTCTGTGATCGCGGCGACGACGACCCCCCAGCGGAGTACACTCTGGGCGAGTTGTTACCCGATACGATCACCGAGGAGATGCTCGAATGAAGACGCTTGAGTAAAGACGCTCGAGTGAGGGCGATCGTGTGGAGTCGATCGTGTGAGGTCGATCGTCGACCGCGTCGCTCGAGTCGCTCGCGTTAGAATTGCCGTTCGAACGGAAGCATGTCGGACACGGTGTAATAGGGGCCACCGAGGCGGCCGACAGTATCGAGGTCGCGCATGTCGAGTTTGCCGTCGGTGAGCAGTTCCTCGTCGACGTGCATATACTGGACGTCGCCGAGAATCATCAGTTTGTCGTGAATCTCGATCGAATCGTAGAGGGTACACTCCATCGAGACGGCCGCGTCGGCTACCCGCGGCGCAGCGACGGTTTCACACTCGCCGCGGTCGACCTCGGCGAGGTCGAACTCGCTTTCGTCTTCGGGAATCGCCGCCGACGTGTGGTCCATCCGTTCGATATCGGCTTCCGTGACGACGTTGACGACGAACTCCTCAGTCTCGAGGGCGTTTCTGGCCGTATCTTTTAGTTCGTCTGGCTCGCCGTTCGGCGAGTTGAACAAGACGGTCGGTTCCTGTAACGAGACGTAGTTGTAGGAGCTAAATGGTGCCAGATTCTCGGTGCCGTCCGCGCTTTGCGTACTGATCCAGGCGATCGGTCGCGGCGTGACGACGGTTTTTACGAATCGTGCGACTTCGTCCTGTGTTCGCTCCGATGGGTCGAACGCGTGCATCTCTCTCACATAGTGACCTGGCTGCTGTAACTGTTTGTGTCGTTCGTCGGGGGCGTTCGGTTAATCTAACCGGACTGTGGCGGGATCGAACGAGTCCTGGACGTGGCCCCGCCTCACCTGCGAAGCGTCGATATCAGGGGCCGTCCTGGCAACCACACGGTTACTCGTCGCCGTCGAGTACGTCGCGCAAAATCGTCCGGTGACACCGTTTCGATTCCGTATTTTCGAAGCAGACGAGCACGATCGATTCGCCGCTCCCGAGGCGCTTCTCGAGGTCGCTGCGCGCCTCGCGTGGCTCGTTCGAATCCTCGAGATAGGAGCGATAGCGCACCTCGAAGTCGACTTCCTCCCAGGCGGCGTTGTGGGCTCCCTCCTCGCAGAGGCCGCGCATTTTGTAGTCCTCGACGGTCGTCTGAAACGACTCGAGGAGGTCTGCTGGCGGTCCGAGTTCGGGATAGTTCTCGTCGACGGCGGCGTGAAACCACGACGTCGGCTGGCGAACGACGCCGACGAGCGTCGCCTCCGTGGGGAGCGACGCGAGGTCGTGTTGGATCGCGGCAACGTAGGTGTCCGCGAGCGTTCCCTCCCTCATAGCCGTTTCGAGGCTGTCCGTACGGACAAACCTGTTGGCGGGAAAACGCCGACTGTAGGGTCGAGTCGCTCGCCGATAGGTCGACGTCCGCTCCGAAACCGTCTCGCTCGAGAGACTACTCCTCGAGCGTGCCGTGTGAGAACTTGAAGTGGTGTTCCGGTTCGTCGTCCGCCGCGGTCTCGAAGTAATCGAGCGTGCTGTGGAGGGATTGGGCTTCGCTCGCGAGTTGGTTCGCGCTCGTGGTGACTTCCTCGAGCGAACTCGTCTGCTCTTCGGTCGCAGCGGCGACCGTCTCCGTCTCCGCCGTCACCTGCTCGCTCAGTTCCGTCGCGTTCGTGATCAACTGCCTGGCGTCCTGGGTCGAGTCGGACTGTTGCTGGCTGAGTGACGCGATCTGTTGAACGCCACTCGAGGTCGAGGTCGTGTAGGTTGCGATGCTCTCGAGGGTGTCGACGGTCTCTTCGATCACCGCCTTACTCTCGTCGATCTCGCTTCGCGTTGCCTCGACCTCCCAGGTCGTCCGCTCGAGTTGAGACTCGAGAGAGGCGATGATCGTGTCGATTTCGGCGGCGGACTCTTTCGTCTCTCTGGCCAGTTCTTTGACCTCCGCGGCGACGGTTCCGAACTCCGTCGTCTCCGTCGTCTGTCTCGACGCCTCGATGTTCGCACTCAACGCGAGGAGGTCCGTCTGGGCTGCGTGCTCGGAGATCATGTCGACGATCTCCTCGATTTCGGCCATCTGTTGCTCGAGTTTTTCGATCTCTCGTAGGGTCTGCTTGGATTCCTCGTCGATGCGAGACATTGCCTCCTTCGCATTGCGGGCCGTCGAGCGCCCCTCCTCTCCGGCCGCCGCCGTTTGCGTCGCCGAGTGGCTCACCGATTCGGACAGGGAGGCGATATCGTCGGCCATCTGTTCGATTTCGGCCATCTCCCCGGCCGCGGATCTGAACATCGTGTGTTGGTGGTCGATGTGCGAAGAGATGTCCTGGACGGCCGTCGACACCTGCTCGCTTGCGGCTTGGACCTCCTCGACGTTCGCCGTGACCTGCTCACTGTGGGATGCCACGTCGCCCGCGAACCGTTTCGGATCGTCGATCGTCGTCTCGATCCGCTCGATCATCTCGTTGTACTCGGTGGCGACCTGTTCGATGGCTTCGTTGCCTTCCGTCACGTCCATTCGCTGCGTGAGGTCGCCGTCGGCCGCCCGCTTCATCACCTCACTCGCCTCCTGCTCGAGTTGTTGAACCAATACTTCGAGCGTCTGCTCTCGTCGCTCCGCTCGCTTTTTCGCCGTGTTGACCTCGTGGAGCGTTTCCCGCAACGAATCTCGCATACTCCGGAACGCGGCGTACAACTCGCCGATTTCGTCGATGCGATCCGACTCGAGTTCCGTCTCGAGGTTGCCCTGTTCGACTTCCCGCGTTTTGGCCGTGAGTTCGTTCAGCGACCGAGACATATTTCGGCCAACGACCACGCCGATGGTTCCCAGGCCGAGCAACGAGACGAGCACGAGCGCGATCACCGAACGCGTGACGCTCTGGTGGAGGTCGTAGGCCGCGTCCATCGGCGTGTGGGCCATGATGACCCAGTCTGTTCCGTCGACCGGTGCGTAGCCGAGGGCCATCTCGCTGCCGCCGACGTCGGACTCGAGGTAGCCGGTTTCGCCCTCGAGTCCGCTTTCGATTGCGGCCGCACGCGGATCGTCCTCGTCGTCGACCCCGTGGTGTTCGTCCGTGGCGGCCTCGTCGTCGTGGCTCATGACGACCTCGCCATCTTCGTTGACGATCTGGGTGAACGCGTCGTCCTCGAGCGACGGCGAGGCGAGTTCGCTCGCGTGGTCGTCCTGATCGATGACGAAGACGACCCCGCGATCGGATTCCTCGGGGACCGAACTCGTGATCGCGATCGAGGCGTTATCGGTCACTGGATCGTCGTATGGATCCGTGAGGTGGATCCCCGACTGGCCGTCGTGGAGCGTGTCGTCTGTCGCCCAGTCGACGCCCTCGTCTGCGAAGCTGACGCCTTCGGCGTCGTCGTCGCTACTGATGAGGACCTCGTAGTCGTCCGTATCGATGTAGTGGGCGGCGACGACGCTATCGGGGGCCGAGGACACCTCGCTATTCAGCGTCAACTCGATTTCGCCGTCCGTGCCGCTGTTGATCACGTTGGACTCGGCCAGCGTCCGCACGTGGTGTTGGTAGCGATCGATGCTCTCGGCCAATACGTTCGATTGGAGTTGCGTCGATTGCTCGAGTTCGTCCGCCGTTTCGGCCTCGAGTGCACTGCCCGTTTGCAGGTAGATGACCCCGCCGATCGAGGTGATACAGAGGATGATGACTGCAAAGAGGACGAGCATTTTCCGCGAATACGACCGCCGGATCTCATCGGGAAGCCGGCTTGATAGAGTACTCACCGTGGCCGGACACAAGATTGTGACCAGTAAAAAGGTATCGAGAATATTATTGTTTTAATTTGGACTATCATCCAACGGAACCACTCAGTGAAAATACGTTCGCAAAGTGGGACGAACGGGTTGTCCGACCGATGGGTCTCGAGTCACCGACTCGATGGCTGCGAATCGCCGTTTCGAGCGGTGATCTCGAGTCCGATTAGCTGGCTTCACTGCGAAGCCAGTTTCTCGTGCGGGCGACGAGCGCGGTGACGACGGCGGCAAGAGCCACGAGGACGGGGCCACCGGCCGGAATGCCGTCGTCGTCCGCCTCGTCGGCCGCGGCTTCGACGGTCAGCGTCGACGACGTGGAGTCGGTCTCACCCGCTTCGTTCGTGACCGTCAGCCAGACCGTGTATTCGCCGGGTTCGTCGATGGCTTCCGTCGCCGTTTCGCCCTCGAACTCCGTGTCGTCGATCGTCCACTCGAAGGACTCGAGGTCGTAGTCGCTATCGAGGGAGTCGCCACCGGAGAACTCGAGGTCCTCCCCAGCCGTGACCGTCTCGGACTCGAGGTCGATGGCCGCCGTCGGTTGGCCGACGTGGCTGACGGCGTAGACGCCGTTTTCTTCTGCCGAGGTCTCGGCCTCGAGGACGTGATCGCTCCCACCCTCGCCTTCCTCGACGACGGACGTGCCAAGTGGCTCCCAGCCGTCGTCCGTCGCGGCGAAGATCCGAACCTCGCTCGCGCTGGCACTGTCACTAACGCCCTCGAGATCGGCCGGATCGACTGCCAACTGCATCGTCGTGGACTCGCCCACAGCCGCGTCGGAGACGCTGACCATACTGACCTCGAGTGTCTCACCCGGCGCGTCCCCGTTCGCCGCCGGCTCCTGATTCAGGTCTCGAGCCGCCACCGACCACGACGGATCCGGGTCCTCGAACTCGAGGGACTCGACAGCCGTTTGCACGAACGTCGTCGGCTCCGTCTGGGAGACGGTGCCGGATTCGGACTCCTGGGTAATGACGTCACTTGGGGCTGAGCCGATTAAGTCGTCGCCGCTCGAGCCGGAGTCAGGTGGTGGGAGGGAGATGCCGCCTCCGCCGTCGTCGTCATCTTCGTCTTCGCTGGTGCCGTTCAAACCAATGGTTGTATTAGATTTATCGACAGATGATTCAACAGTGACATCTATGTCCCCCTCCATTGTTACATCTCCGTCTGCCAGTGTCGAGATCGCGGCACCGGTTCCAATGGTGAGCGCAAAGACAATTAGTACTCCAAGAAGGCCAAATACGGCAAGATGGTATGTCTTTGATCCCATTGTAAGGGTGATAGTGGTATGTCAATACTCCACCAACTGTGGTGGACCGTTACACTACTGTTTACTCTAACAGGTTGAAAATACTGCTGGAATGTTTTCTCCCATAGTATTTATTATAAAAATTGAACCACTAACACCTGCCTCAATTGTAAATGAGTGTGTTAGTGATATGTAATAACTTGTTCCTTAGGTCTCGTCGTCGTCGTCAACATCTGATGTAGCGTCTATCGTAATGTCACCAGAAATTTCATCTAAGTTAGCTCCCCCCTGGACTGTGAGCTCAAGATCACTACTAGCGGTTGCTTCCAACTCGCCACCGACATTATCATCGTCGTCAACAGTTACAGCGACCTCCACATCGATATTGAAGGTTTCATCTTCATCAATATCCGCAATATCCTCATCGCTGAGACCATCTATCTCATTATAGAGGTTAACAGCATCGAATACTTCCGATGTTTCACCTGATTCGTAATCGTCATCCTCATCATCTTGGAGAGAAAGTTCATAGCTCTCTCCTACGCTTTCCAACTCCTCCCCCTCATCTGGATCCACCGCAGCACTGATTTCGATATTAGCTGTGGTCTCGGTATCATCGAGGTTTGACCATTCTACAGTAATATCTGGCGTAATCTCAACTGCCACGAGTTCACCGTCTTCATCAGCCCGCACCGAGGTATCGTCCTCACCAAGATCGTGCTCTGCTGCCAAGGCTGATTGAGAACTATAGAACACCGCACCAGCACCCACTGCACCGAGTGCTGCCGCTCCTGCGCCTGATCTGAGAACTGTCCGTCGCGTCAGTAGTCCATTATCTTCTGTCATTGTTGCACTTCAACCACTGGGTAGGGTTGATATCAGTGAATTTGTACGATATATGGTAAAGCTTTCGTTCGTGAATATCGTGTTACCCAATATGTTATTCTATCCAACATGTGGGTGAAAGATACCAGCAAGGGTGCTATTTCCATTCGCTCTACAGACCCTCTCGTCGTCCAAATAGGCCAGAAGACGGAATCAACCAGTGCAGCCATCACCTCGAGTACACATCCAAACAAACCCTTGCAACAGTGTCACACAGTAGTCAGTTGGGCCTATCAGTCGTGATAATTCCCAGAATGGCGATAACTCCAGCGAGAAGTGAAACTAACACGAGAAATCCGAGATTCGAGACGCCACCGACGATTGCATCGAGGGCGATCAGCGTCGGAATGCCCCACTGGACGCCAATCGCGAGCGAGCGAAGCCAGCCGGGTTCGCTGTCCGCCGATCCCTGCGTAAGAATCTGGCCGTAGACGACCACGACGATCGATCCGACGAGCAACGATTGCTGGGCCGCCTCGAGAAACTCCGGCGGGACGCTCTGGCCGCCGTAGAGGACTGGGTCGCGCACCAATTGGGCGTACAACTCCATCGCGAACCACGCCGCGAGGCCGGCCAGCCCCGAAACACGCATCAGGTATCCATTCATTACACTGATCAGATAACTCAGGGAAGATAAGTTTTTAGCTTTGAGTTATCACTGCGACGACGACCCACGACGGCCACGGATTCTCCTACGGAGACAGTGCTCACATACCTGTCAGGAGTATCGAGTTACTCCTCGAGCGCACACGTGCGGACGTTCTTGGCGTCCGGAGGTATTTACACCAGTAGCTCAAACCGCTGTACTCAATGACCGGCGACAGCGAAAATCCCAACAGCGACGTGCAGTACCACCTCGAGGTCAGCGCCGACGACGTGGCGGACACCGTGCTCTTGCCCGGCAATCCCGAACGCCTCGAGAAGATCGTCGACTTCTGGGACGACCACGAGATCGAAGCCCACCACCGCGAGTATCGCACCGCAACAGGGACCACCGACGGAACGCCGATTTCGGTCACCTCCACTGGCATCGGGAGCCCCTCGGCTGCAATCGCCGTCGAAGAACTCGCTCGAGTCGGCTGTGAGACGTTCATCCGCGTCGGCTCCTGTGGGGCGATTCAACCCGAGATGGCCGTCGGCGATCTGGTGATCACGACCGGAGCCGTCCGACAGGAAGGCACCAGCGACGAGTACGTCCGCGAGGACTACCCCGCGACGGCCGATTACGAAGTGGTCTGTGCGCTCGTCGCCGCTGCGGAGCGACTCGGCTACGACTATCACACCGGCGTGACGATGAGCGCGGACTCCTTCTACGCCGGCCAGGGCCGACCCGGGTTCGAGGGCTTCGAAGCCGCGGGAGCCGACGACCTCGTCGACCAGTTGAAGGACGCGAACGTGAAGAATATCGAGATGGAAGCGAGCGCGATTATGACCATCGCGAACCTCTACGGACTCCGCGCGGGTGCCGTCTGCACCGTCTACGCGAATCGCGAAACCGGTGCGTTCCGAACCGAAGGCGAGTCTCGAGCCGCCGAGACCGCGACGCTTGCAACCCATCTCCTCGCGAAGATGGACGCCATCAAACGAGAGCAAGGGGCCGAACGGTGGCACGCCGGGCTCTCGCTCGAGGATGCTTGAGTCGGAATTTCTGAGCCGGAATGCCTGGGTGGAAGCGAACAGACTGAGAGAACGCTGACGAACCGACCACGGCGAAGTTGAGTCGCGCACTGGTCGATCATCCCCTGACTGGGCGCATGGGTTGCGATTTCCGGCTTCACTTGGAACACGCCTCGAGCGTGGCGTCTGGTCCATCGGTTAGTCGCTGCGTTTAGCGCGCCCGTGAAAACGAGGCCTCGAGTGAGAGAAGAAAGAGAGTGAGAGTTAGATGCCTGCGATTACGTTTGCTCGCTCTCGTGAAGTTGGGACATCTGACTCTCGAGGTCGATACCGCGCTTGTTGAAGTAGGCAACGCGAACGCGGTAGAAGATGTAGCCGACGAACATCCAGGCGGTGATAACGCCGGTCATCAGGGGGAGTTGCGTCGTCGTCAGGATCCAGAGGAACGCCGCGGAGACGACGGCACCGATCGCGGTGAATTTGAGCAGCCAGGACGGCAGTTTGTACAGCGAGTACTCGTATCGCTGTGGGAAGACCTTCGGCAGGTTCCACAACGCGATGCCGGAGACCGCGAGGCCGAAGAGGATAGTCAACGAGAGCGCGACAGAGAGGGTCACGACGCCGGGGGAGAACGGTGCGACCAGGAGGGGTGGAATTCCGAGCACGAGCACGGCAACGTGTGGGGAATCGTATCGATCGTGGATTCGGGCAATCGGTGACGGAATGATGTCGTCACGCGCTGCACGCATCAACAGTCTCGAGTACGCTGTGTAGGTCATGTTGATCGACGTGAGCGCACCCATCGCTGCAGCCGACAGGATCAGCGCGGTTATCGGTGCCGGGAAGTTGTCCAGCGAGACCTGTGCGAATGCCGCGTCCATGTTCCCGAGAGCAACGTGACTCGTCGTGCCGATGAGGACGACGATGAGGCCCACCAACAGCGTGATCGAAATCGCAGCCGACAGCCCCAGGACGCGTGGAATATTCTTCGCCGGATCTTTCATCTCCTCACCGAGTTCGACGACGAGTCGGAAGCCGCGCAACGGGAAGTAAAGCGAGACGACGGCGACGATGACCTCGCCACCGCCGTAGGGGAACATCTCCGAGTAGTTGCCGGTGTCGATGATGAACGCACCGGGAACGATGAACGCGAGCATCCCGAGGATGATGACCGCCACCATCAGGAACTGGATAATCGCGACCATCTTGATTCCGAGAACGTTCAGTACGATGAAGGGAATAAGGAGTCCGTAGATCAGTCCGAGTTCTGGAATCTCCGGGATGAACGCGATATTGTCGGCGACGAAACCGGCGTATTCAGCGAATCCGAGCGCGATGAACAACATCCCCGCCCAGACGCCGGGGATCGTAATCCACGGCAGCAAGAACCCCCAGAACGGACCGACGAGTCGAGACGCGTAGACGTACGTCCCACCCGCGACGGGAATCGCACTCCCGAGTTGCAACGACATGATGATTCCAAACGTGAGCGGAATCAACGCGAGTAGCAACGCGAAAATAATCCCTGGCCCTGCATCTCCCGCAAGCTCGCCAGGGAGCACGAACGCACTCACCCCGATGACGTTGCCGATTATCAGTACCGTCGCCCCAATGAGCCCGACTTTTTTGTCGATTATTTTATGATCTGCCATTGTTGCCAACCAGTTGGGTCGTTTACAACGAGACTGGTATCCAATAACAATGTTGCGAATTACCGGCCCACATGGATACATTGGTTGTATATAGTGGAAGGTTTGTTAACATATGGCGCTATGTCTAACCCACCCGGTGAAGACCGAGTCGATGTCACTCGAGTCAGGACCGCTCCCAGTCCGTCTGAGCCAGTCGACGGCTGAGAACTCGAGGCGCGGTTAGCCGCCGTTGAGTCAACGCTCGAGGACGCGACCTCGCTGTGACGGCATCGGTTCGTCCGGTGTGAGGTTCTCCGGTTCGTCCGATGTAAGACGCTCCGGTTCGTCCGTGGGCCAAATGGGAACCAAACAGCGTGGATACGCGAGGACGAATCACCGAGTCCTCAGTCTCGAACCCGGACGATTCCTTCCTCGAAGACCTTCCGGTTGGGGACGATATACTCTTCGGAGTCGTCTTCGATTTTCGTGACGAAGAGGTCGACTTCTTGAACGATACCGGATTGCTCACCGATTTCGACCTGGTCGCCGATCCCGTATGGCTGATTGAGTAACAGATAGATTCCTGCAGCACTCGAGACGAGGAAGTCCTGTGAGGCGATGGCCCCGACGATGACCGCGCCGATGGCGATCACCGTGAGCAAGATGAGCAACGGCGACACGAAGACGCCGATTTGACCGAGTGCGATGACGAACGTGACGAACAAGACGGTGTACTTGACGAGCTTCGGCACCAACGAGACTTCCGGGACCTTGACGCCACGAAGCGACTCGCCCACGACCAACTCGGCCTTGTCGGCGATAATGAAGCCGACGATGAGGACGAGAACGGCGATGAACACTTGCGGGATGAACTCCGTCACCCGCATCCAGAACGCGTCGGTGTCGAGTAACTGTGCGATGTGGATCGCCGTGAGTACGGCAATACCGTAGATGAACCACGAACTTAATCGAGCGACGATTTCGACCGTCGACGTGCCGATCGACTGGGCGGTCCGCTCGAATGGCGTTCCCTCGACCGCGTCCGGAACACCGGATGCCGTCAACAGTTCTTCGTTGAGTCGGCCGACAAGGTAGCCGACGACGACACCGAGTGCCAACACCGCCATGGCTATGACGGCCGGTTCGTCGATGAGGGTCTGCCAGTCCATATCAGTACGCCTCCGGATCGACCTCCAAAATAAGCTCGCCGGCCTTGAACGCCCGGACGAGCCCATCACTCTCCGAGAGCACGATCGTTATCGAGTTCGTATCTCGAGTGATCGCACCCCCGGCCATGTGCCGCGCGCCGAGTCCTTTCGGAATGTCGACGCCCTCGGCCGACGGCTCG
This sequence comes from Natronorubrum sediminis, assembly GCF_900108095.1. Taxonomy (NCBI): domain Archaea; kingdom Methanobacteriati; phylum Methanobacteriota; class Halobacteria; order Halobacteriales; family Natrialbaceae; genus Natronorubrum; species Natronorubrum sediminis. The sequence continues at coordinate 623,618 of NZ_FNWL01000002.1, read as the reverse complement.
AGGTATCGATAGGCGGAGACGATCTTCCCCGCATCGGAGATGACGAACGCACCGTCGAGTCGCGAGAACTCCTTTAACATCACGTTCACGATGGGGTCACCGACGTGGACGTGGGATTTCTCGAACGGATTGTACGACAGCGGTCGGGACTTGTTCATCACCTTGCCCGCGTCGCCGACGACGAAGAGTGCACCGACGGGCTTTCCTTTTTGTCCCTTCTGTCCGAGTTCGATCGCCAACTCGAGTACGGATTTGATCACTTCTGGGTCCGCTCGAGATTTCACGAAGAGGTCGTAGATGCCGGTGTGTGCCTCGCCGTCCGCACGAACGCGCGCGAGCGTATCGGTCTCGCCGCTGAACACACTCGTCGCGCAGATGAGTTCGTCCCCGTCTTCGATGACGTCCTGTTCGAGTGCGCCTTCGAGTGCGAACCGGATTCGATCGGTGAGATCGTCGAACGAGAGTGGGAGTTCGACGAACGTCTCTGCACCCACCGCGTTTTCCGTTCCGACGACGACTACGTCGACATCCTCGATCGCTTTGAATCGCTCGTAATACGAGCCACTCGGCGAGAAGAGGAAAACCCCATCGACGTCCGAATAGAGATCGCCGAACACGTCGTCTAAGCCGTCCATTGATCATATAAGTCGTGTCCGCGCGAATAAACGTTGTGGACCGTCTGACGCGTGTCTGCCACGTTCCGGTCCGACTCTACTCGAGGCCACTCTTACGTCGGGTTTCTGGCCTCGTCCTCGACGTGACACTCGAGCGCTGTCGCTTGCGTGCTTGCTCGCCACAGCAATGCGCGAGACTTGATTCGAACCGCGAGGACTTCGTTCCGCTCGTCCGCTGGGACGCGAATCCGCTTTTGCCCCCTCACTCGTTTTCTCACTTCGTTCGAAAACTCGTCAGTGTGCGGGACCGGATTCGAACCAAAGCAAGAAATGCTCGCTCCCGACGGTCGCTGCGCGTTCCTTCCAGGGTTCGAACCGCTGACCGCATTCTCCGCTCACGGAGTTGTTCGCGGAGAATGCGCGGGACCGGATTCGAACCGGCGGACCCCTACGGGACAGCGTCCTAAGCGCTGCGCCGTTGGCCTGGCTTGGCTACCCGCGCTCACGAACAGATTTTCACGAACTGAGTAAGTACCTGTCGATACGCGTCATCGCTGTTTCACTGGCTCTTCGGGCGACCAGTCCGGTGGCACGATAAACGTCACATGCTCTGCATCCCGGAGTTGGTGGAGTTCCGCCGCTTGTTCGGCCAGCGATCGATTCCGATACGGCATCTCGAGGCCGCAACCGGTACACACGAGCTTGCAGGTTGGCTCTTTCATAGACGAGACGCAGCCGTGGACCGAACCCGAACGACGAGCGTCATCGTATACTGGCGCGCGTACCACGGTTTAGTAGTTGTATCCTAGTGAAATTGCCAGTGAACGGCCAACTTCTGGACTCGTTCGTAGCTGAACGTTGCCCGGGACAGCACCCCATTGGACCACTGTTTCGAGGATTTGCACACCGAATTAGGTCGGATTATCGATATGTATGGCGTGACCCGTAACGTTATCCTCATTGGGGCAATACGTCGGCGTATGCACTCCGCCCGCGACAGACTCGAGTACGATGACTGGCTCGAGGAACTGGACCAGGTGGCCGATCGTCTCGAGCTTACGAGCGACGCCCGTTCGTGTGCGGTCGATCTCTTTCTCGCCGACGTCCCAGACGAAGACCGATCGAAGCAACCCGTTCTCGCAGCGAGTATCTACGCTGGGTCACTCGTCGCAGGTGACGGCCGAACACAGGGTGACGTCGCCGAGGCAGCAGGTGTCTCACGGCTTTCGATTCAATCCAGGTGGAAGGATATCCTCGCGGATGCGGGTCTCGAGCCCCCGCGGTGGTAGCGTGATTGCACTCCGTGACGATAGTTTCACTCGGTCAGTCTCACACTGCGTCAGTGTACGTGGACGATACGGCGGTGAAACTATTCTCGACAGTGTGAAGTACGCACAATCAGACGCTCACGTCGAGTAACAGGTGCTATCGGGAGTCCGTTTCTTCTCCCTCGACCACGTTCCCGTGTTCGTCGATTTCTCCCATCACGATTCGCGTACTCGAGATGATATCACCATCGTCGGCGCGCATGTGCTCGACGACGACGACCTCGAGTGGGTCGTGGCCCTGTTCTTCACGAATCTCGTTGATTCGCTGGCCACCCTCACGGGTCTCAGGAGAGACGACGAGGTAGTCGTACTGGGGCTCCGTAGCGATGCCGGTCGGTTTCTCGAGACACCGAACCTCGAACTCGCGGCCGTGAGTGGCCGCGATCGGCTCGAGTTCCGCCTCGAGAGTCGCTTTTCGCTCGTCGAACGATCTCACGCGTCGCTCGACGTGTCGTGTCTTTGGAGCGAGCTCGTCACTTGTCAGTCCAACGGTCACATCCCCGAGTTCGAACGCCCGTTCGAAGAGCCGGCGATGCCCATCGTGGACGGGGTCGAACGTCCCACCGAGCGCGACGTCCATACGCCACCTCACTTGGGCGGTGCGTATAAAACGGTCGAATCACCGAACGCATTCGCGTCCGAAAACGACGACCCACGCCCGAGGGAATACGTCATCCGTCGAAACTCACCTCCACATTGTTTTTAGTACTCCCCTGCAGTGTCCCCGGTATGGGATTAGACGAGGACTCACTCGAGTATCACCGCACCGATCCTCCCGGAAAAATAGAGATTTCGACGACGAAATCGACGAATACCCAGCGAGATCTTTCGCTCGCGTATTCACCCGGCGTCGCTGCCCCGTGTTTAGAAATCGACGAAGCGGACGACGAAGCCTACACGTACACGGCAAAAGGCAACCTCGTTGGTGTCGTCTCGAATGGTTCGGCCGTCCTCGGTCTCGGCGATATCGGCGCACAGGCGTCCAAGCCGGTGATGGAGGGGAAAGGCGTACTGTTCAAACGCTTCGCCGACATCGACGTTTTCGACATCGAACTCGACGAAGCCGACCCGCACAAACTCGTCGAGGCCGTCAAAATGATGGAACCGACATTCGGCGGGGTCAACCTCGAGGACATCAAAGCCCCCGAGTGTTTCACCGTCGAGGAACGCCTGCGTGAGGAGATCGACATTCCAGTGTTCCACGACGACCAACACGGAACGGCAATCATCTCCGGTGCTGCGTTGCTCAATGCCGCCGACATTGCAGAGAAGGACCTCGAAGACCTCGAAATCGTCTTTTCGGGCGCTGGCGCGAGTGCAATCGCGACCGCTCGGTTCTACGTTTCACTCGGCTGTAAGAAAGAGAACATTACCATGTGTGACTCCTCGGGGATCATCACCGCCGAGCGGGCACAGCGAGGTGACGTCAACGAGTACAAACAACAGTTCGCTCGTGACGTCCCGGAAGGCGACCTCGCCGACGCGATGGAGGGTGCGGACGTGTTCGTCGGCCTCTCGATCGGCGGTATCGTCTCGCCGGAGATGGTCCAGTCGATGAACGCGAATCCGATTGTCTTCGCGATGGCCAACCCGGACCCGGAAATCGGCTACGAGGAGGCGAAAGCCGCCCGCGACGACGACGTCATCATGGCGACGGGCCGTTCGGATTACCCGAATCAGGTCAACAACGTGCTCGGCTTCCCCTTCATCTTCCGTGGCGCGCTGGACGTGCGCGCGACCGAGATCAACGAGGAGATGAAGGTGGCTTGCGCCGAAGCGCTGGCCGACCTCGCCCGTCAGGACGTACCGGATGCAGTCGTCAAGGCCTACGGCGACGACCCGATCCAGTACGGTCCGGACTACATCATCCCGAAACCCGTCGACCCGCGGGTCCTCTTCCGCGTCGCGCCGTCGATCGCCGAAGCCGCGATGGACTCCGGTGCCGCACGCACCGAAATCGACCTCGAGGCCTACGAAGAAGAACTCGAGGCCCGACTCGGCAAATCGCGCGAGATGATGCGCGTGGTCCTCAACAAGGCAAAGAGCGAACCGAAGACCGTCGCGCTCGCGGAGGGTGAAAACGAGAAGATGATCCGCGCGGCCTACCAGATTCAAGAGCAGGGAATCGCCCTGCCCGTGCTCATCGGTGACGAGAGCGATATCCGCCAGACGGCGGCTAACCTCGGATTGGATTTCGATCCGCAGGTCGCCGATCCCACGGTTGGGGACTACGAAGGGTACGCCGACCGATTGCACGAACTTCGAGCGCGCAAGGGAGTCACGCGCACCGAAGCGGGCGACATGATCGAACGCGACTCGAATTACTTCGGGAGCGTGATGGTCGAACAGGGCGACGCGGACGCGCTCTTGACCGGCCTCTCCCACCACTATCCCTCGGCACTTCGCCCGCCGCTGCAGGTTATCGGCACGGCGGACGACGTCGACTACGCGGCTGGCGTCTACATGCTCGCGTTCAAGAATCGCGTGATCTTCGTCGCCGACGCGACGGTGAATCAGGCCCCGGACGAGGAAGTGCTCGCAGAGGTCACCAAACAGACCGGAAAGCTCGCCCGTCGCTTCAACATCGAACCGCGAGCGGCACTCCTGTCGTACTCGAACTTCGGCAGCGTCAACAACGAGGGAACTCGCAAGCCACGCAACGCGGCGCGAATGCTCCAGGACGACCCCGAGATCGACTTCCCAGTCGACGGTGAGATGCAAGCGGACACCGCCGTCGTCGAGGACATTCTCGAGGGAACGTACGGCTTCTCGGAACTCGAGCAACCCGCGAACGTGCTCGTCTTCCCGAACCTCGAGTCGGGGAACATCGGCTACAAACTGCTCCAGCGTCTGGGCGGCGCAGACGCCATCGGCCCGATGCTGGTTGGAATGGACAAACCGGTCCACGTCCTCCAGCGAGGCGATGAGGTCAAGGATATCGTCAACCTGGCTGGTGTTGCGGTCGTGGACGCCCAGAAAGAGTAAGTTCGTTTGGAAGGCTCCGCGACCGAACGAAGTGAGGGAGCGCCCTTTTTTGGTCGTGATTTTTTTGCGCGAGTGGTCAGTCGGAGGCTGGTCCGAGCGGAAAAAAGGCCGGTACAACCTGGGAGGTGGTGCGGCGTCGACGCCCACCAGGAATAGCACTCGCGGACGAAGCACGGTTCGGAGAGCGAAAGCCAACCCAGTCGTTTCCGATCGGTTTTGGTTTCGTCCGAACGGAGTCACTCGAGTCGTGCTGGCGCGTATCTCGTTGCATATAAATATCCGCCGGGACTGGGTGTGGATATGCAAGATCAGGCAGGCTCTACGCGAAAGCGAACTGGTGGCCGACTCAAAAACGTCCGCAAGCGCCGTAAAGACGAACTCGGCCGTCTGCCGACCGAAACGCAAGTTGGCGAGCCACGATTCCGAACCGTCGATGTTCGCGGGAACGGAACGAAGACTCGCGCACTCTCGACTGACGTCGTCAGCGTGAACAAAGACGGCGAGACCGTCTCGGCCGACATCGAAGACGTCGTCGAGAACGACGCCAACCCGAACTACGTCCGCCGAAACATCATCACGAAGGGTGCCGTCATCGACACCTCGGAAGGACAGGCCCGCGTCACCTCCCGTCCCGGCCAGACCGGACAGGTCAACGCCGTTCTCCTGTAGGAGCCACTGCACGTCAGTGCACACCTGATCGCCAGACAATTCGGCGATCAGTCTCTAACCCGTTTGAGTCGGTACTATCGAGCAATCCGGAATCGAACTCGAGGTGCGACTCTCTTCTCAGCCCACGGGCCAACGTGAGCGATGCTGTTCGTGTGGGTCGCCCAACGGGCGATCGGTTTGTCCCGTACCAGGAGTACGAGCGCTCGAGGCCTGGAAAGGTAGAATCGGTCTCCCAAATTGATACCCCCACAGCCATTTGTGAATCGGTGGTGTAGGAGGGCCGGATCGACAATGACTGACAGCACCATCGCCTCACACCGAGAGCTTGGAGTCGAATTCGGTGAGTTAGCGGGGCAACTGGAGGAGCATTCCTATCCGAGTACGAACGAGGAACTCGTCGAAACGTTCGGCGAGCATCTGATCGAACTTCCGAACGGGGCAGAAACGGTCCGCAATATCCTCGGTTCGTTTGCGAACGAAACCTACGAGTCGCCGAGTGAGGCACGGCAAGCGGTGTTCAACATGGTCGATAGCCGAGCGGTCGGCCGTCGGTACTACTCCGATCGCACGCCGCCCGCACTGGGGGAGAGACGAGAAGACGAACAACTCTCGTTCTGAGACTCTCGGTTCGGTCTCTCTCCTCGCAGCTACGTCCCGCTCAGGCCCATCGAAAGGAGCGAACGGCACCGTCCTCGATTCTACCGGGACGGGCCGAAGCCTCTCCCCGTGTGACCCTCGTTCAGTAGTTTCACGGAAATTTCACTCAGGGTCGCGGAGCTGCCTTCTGAAGTGCTGTCTCAGCGATGTTCCCACCGTAGTCTGCACTCCGTGAGAGGGAGTCGACGATCAGCCCGAGCGATTGGGCCTGCACGGGCTCTAAGTCGCGCAACATGTCGTCGATCGTCCGCGTGTGCTCGTCGATTTCGAGAACGGCTTCGCGGGCGGCGTGACCGAGTCGATTCGCCTCACCGCTGTCTTCGGCGACGAGCGCGTCCATCGACTTCTCGAGGACATCGGAGGCGTCGCCGTGGAGTTCGACGAGGGCCGCTGCGACGGCTTCGGGAATTTCCTCGAGTTTGAGCGCGAGGTTCGATATTTTGGCCGCGTGGTCGGCGACGCGCTCGAGTTGGCGTGCGCTCGAGTGGTAGTCGAAGCAGTCCTCGCGCGGCACGCCGAGTTCCTCCGCGGCACGAGGTGAGCGAAGCGTCGCCCGGAAGATTCGTGAAACGACGAGCCAGAGTCGGTCGACGTCGTCGTCGCGTTCGATCACGTCCTGTGCAATGTCGTCGTCGTTCTCGACGAGGGCGGTGACGGCGTCCTCGAGCATCGAACTGGCGATCAGGCGCATGCGAGAGACGGCGTTGACGATCGAGAGTTCGGAGGAGTCGAGGAGGTCCTGAATAACGACGCTATCGGTCGTTTCGGAGAGCACTTCGACGCCGACGAGACTCTGCGTCGCGCTTCGGATCGCACTTCGCTGGTCGGTCGTGATTCGTCCGGCCTCGAGTCGGATGATATCGAAGCCGCTGACGTACATCGTCATGACGGCTCGAGTCAGCCGCTCGCCCTCGAGGTCGTCGATCCCGAGGGTTCCCTCCTGACGATTGGTTTCGCTCTGTGGTGTGAGGAGCAACGAGTCGCTTTCAGGGTAGAATTCCACCGTCGTTCCGGCACTGACGCCGTTGTCGGTCGCCCACGATTTCGGTAACGAGACGGTGTACGTCGACCCGCCAGTTACCTGGACCTTTCGCGTCTCCATACGGATCAATTTCAGCGGTGTGGGTATAATACACCCGGTCTCTATAGACGAGACTCCTCTCGCGTCGGTCACCGAACAGGACGGTAACGGAAGGCGTGCGGACGGGAAGTTGGCGCTGGCGTCCTCTGGTACTCAGTGTCGAACATAGAGATATATAGATAACATAGTAGGGTATTTAGACGGGAGGAACGCTAGAGCAATGCGATGGGTACCGACCCGACTTCCGGTGGTGGCGACATCTCACGTCGTCGCGTTTTACTCGGTGTCGCAGGATCGAGTCTGATGGGACTGTCTGGGTGTATCGTTCACGGCGAGGACAGCGGTCTCGACGGCGAGATCGTGATCGACGGCTCGAACACGCTGTTGCCGAACAGCGCACTCGTCGCGGACCTGTTCAACTGGGAGAACAATCAGGTGAACATCCCGGTCAGGGGATCGGGGACGGGTGCTGGCTTCCAGCAGTTTTGTCGGGGTGAAACGGACCTCCAAAACGCCAGCCGAGATATTTCAGACGACGAGTTAGAACTCTGTGAGTCCAACGACGCCGAGTGGATCCAACTCGAGGTCGTGATGGACGGACTCGCGATCATGAAGCACCCGGAAAACGATTGGTGTGACTGCCTGACGACCGAGGAACTCGAGGCGGTGTGGCAAAACGGGTCGGACATCGAGACGTGGCAGGATATAGACGACGAGTGGCCCGACGAGGACATTTCCCTGTACGGTCGAGACACCGCGTCGGGGACGTTCGACTACTTTACGGAGACGATCAACGGCAGTGTCGGGGACATTCGAAGCGACTACAGTGGCACCCCGGATACGAACCAGATCATCAACGGCGTCAGCGGCAACCAGTACGCGATGGGCTTTGGGGGTGCCGGATACTACTACGAGAACGAGGACGATCTCGATCTGATCGCGGTGGACGACGGCGACGGCTGTATCTACCCCGAACCGGACACGATCGAGATGGACGAAGACGAGGAGGGGGCGTACACGCCCCTCGCGCGACCGATGTACCTCTACGTTCGCGAGGAGTCGTTGCGTCGGGAAGCCGTCCGAGAATTCGTCCGATTTTACCTCGATAATACGCAGGAGACGGCTCGAGACGTCGGGTTTTACGCCGTTCCCGACGAGACGATCGAAGAACAACACGAGAAACTCGACGAGATAACCGAGGAGTACGAATGAACACTGATCGCAGACGGACGACGATACTGTGCGAGTGGCGACGAGTAGGGGGGCTCAAATGAGTACCGAGCCGGTCAATCTCAGTCGGGAGGACAACGACGTCGGGTCGTTTATCGACAGATTTGCGAAGTGGATCTTCTTTTCGTGTGCGCTCGTCACCGTTTTGACGACGCTGGCGATCATCCTCGTGCTCGTCGACGGCGCGGTCGACTTCTTCTCGGAGGTTTCGATCGTCGAATACCTCACGGGAACGGAGTGGAGCCCTCGAGACGCGAGTAATCCGAGCTTCGGTGTCTTGCCGCTCGTCTGGGGGACGCTGGTCGTCACCGTCGGTTCCGCAATCATCGCGCTTCCGGTCGGGACGCTGACGGCGATTTACCTCTCGGAGTACGCCAACGAGCGCGTTCGCCGTATCGTCAAGCCGACGCTCGAGGTGCTGGCCGGGATTCCGACGATCGTCTACGGATTCTTCGCGCTCTCGTTTATTACGCCGGTGATTCAGTACTTCAATCCGGAGGTCGGGACGTTCAACGTGCTTTCGGGTGCCATCGTCGTTGGCGTCATGATCATCCCGATGGTCTCGTCCATCTCAGAGGACGCGATGAGTTCGGTTCCGGACTCACTTCGGAACGCGGCCTACGGACTCGGTGCGACGAAGTTCGAAGTGTCGACGCAGGTCGTCTTACCGGCGTCGCTCTCGGGAATCCTCTCGGCGTACATTCTCGCGATTTCGCGGGCGATCGGTGAGACAATGGCGGTCACGCTCGCCGTCGGGATGTTGCCCCAGATCTCGATGAGTCCGTTCGCCGAGATGCAGACGATGACGGCCTATATGGTCGAAATCGGCACCGGTGACGCCTCCGTCGGCTCGATCGGCTACATGAGTCTCTTCGCGCTCGGCTTGACACTGTTCGTAATGACCTTCTTGATGAACGTCGGTAGCATGTGGATTCGCTCGCGCTACCGGGAGGAGTACGAATGAGTACCCCCACCCACTCGGAAGGACTCGACGTCGACGACTCCTCGATCCGTCGGATGCGGCTGTACGGACGCATCTTCCTCGCCTGTTGTATCCTGGCAACGTTGGTCGGAATCGTCGCCCTCGTCGCGCTCGTCCTCGACGTGGTCAACGAAGCCTGGGGCTGGCTCACGCTCGAGTTCCTGACCCACCCGCCGTCGTACCTCGCCGAGAACTACGATCCGTCGAACTACGGCGATCTCCCGACCGGGCCCGGCGGAATCTACCCGGCACTCGTCGGTTCGGTGTATCTCATCGCGATGACGGCCGTCTTCACGCTGATCCTCGGCGTCGGGGCCGCGATCTATCTCGAGGAGTACGCGAGTGAGAACCTCCTGACGCGCTTCATCGAGGCGAATATCGCGAACCTCGCCGGTGTTCCCTCGATCGTGTACGGCCTGCTCGGACTGGCCGTCTTCGTCAGAGCGATGGGTGCTGGCTCGAGCCTCCTCGCCGGTGCACTCACGCTGACGCTGTTGATCTTACCGATCGTTATCGTCCAAACACAGGAATCGCTTCGAGCTGTTCCGGACTCGATGCGTCAGGCGTCGTACGGTACCGGCGCAACGAAGTGGCAGACGGTCAGAAACGTCGTCCTCCCCGAAGCGATTCCCGGCATCATGACGGGAATCATCCTCTCGCTCTCTCGAGCGATCGGTGAAACGGCCCCGATCATCATGGTCGGTGCGGCGACGTCGATGTTCGCGCCGCCGGAGATTACGGATCCGACCGGTTCGTTCGCCGCGATGCCGATGCAGATCTTCACGTGGGCGAAAGAACCCGAAGGGGACTTCCAGCACATCGCCGCAGCCGGCATCATCGTCCTCCTGACGGTGTTGTTGCTCATGAACGCGGTCGCGATCTACATCCGAAACAAGTACGACCGCCGTTGACGGTCCGGTCTGAAACTAATCCCACCGTTTCGTTTTGGATTCCGTGAGTAAGGAAATCCGCAGACGTCGTCCTATATAGTCGTATAGAGCTCTCACGAGGCGACAAGAGCCATCATAGTATCGTACTTAGTCGGTCGGCTGATGGATTGGTGTATAGATGGCACCGATCCATCGAGTTGAGACCAGAGCGTGTGAGTTACGACTCGAGTGTGGGGGAGATCAAAAGACGACGGTGGGATACGCCCCGACAGATTCACTCGACGACGAGAACAGGTCCTCGTGCCCGCGGAGAAACGCGTCGGAGACATCGAAGCGAATTCCGCAACAAGTAACTGCTCGAGGCTCGAGGATTACGTATCCCAAATGACCGCGAACGGACCTCAAACCGTCACGACATCGGAATCCAGTGATTCCACTGCTGACGCCGCGATGGCCGACAACGCGCCACTTGGCTCTCCGCGGGTCGACGATGCCGTCATCGAATCGCGCAATCTCGACGTCTTCTACGGTGACGATCAGGCCCTTCACGGAATTGATATGGACATTCCTGAACGCGGAGTCACAGCGCTCATCGGGCCCTCCGGCTGTGGGAAATCGACGTTCTTGCGCTCGATCAACCGAATGAACGACCTGATCGACGTCGCGCGCGTCGAGGGCGACCTCTATTTCCACGGAAAGAACGTCTACGACGAGGACGTTGACCCCGTCGCACTCCGTCGGAAAATCGGCATGGTCTTCCAGAAACCGAATCCGTTCCCGAAGAGTATCTTCGACAACGTGGCCTACGGTCTCCGCGTTCAGGGGAAAGACGACGGCGACGTCGAGGCAAAAGTGCAGACGGCACTCGAGCGTGCGGCACTCTTCGAAGAGGTCGAAGACCAACTCGACTCGAGCGGACTCGATCTCTCTGGGGGCCAACAACAGCGTCTCTGTATCGCTCGAGCGATCGCACCGGATCCCGAGGTCATCTTGATGGACGAGCCAGCGTCGGCGCTGGATCCCGTCGCGACCTCGAAAATCGAGGACTTAGTCGAGGAGTTAGCCGAGGAGTACACCGTCGTTATCGTCACCCATAACATGCAACAGGCGGCGCGTATCTCGGATAAGACGGCCGTCTTCCTGACGGGCGGGGATCTCGTCGAGTTCGACGACACGAACAAGATTTTCAACAATCCCGAGAGTGACCGGGTCGAAGATTACATCACCGGCAAGTTCGGGTAAGCGTCGGTGATCGAGGACGTGTTTTCTCGAGTTGCGAAGACAGTCGTACCAATTCGTTCGTGAGCGACTGAATCGGTTGGTTTTACCGGGTTCACCGGACAGTCAGCTCTCGAGTACAATCGCCAGCGCCAGCTATCAGGGGACGCTCGCGTGGTGGGTGTCACTCGCAAGCACCCGGTTTATCGAAATCAGTCTGTTACCTACAGTGTCAGTAACTACCAATGGTACACGAGGATCAATGCGGTGTTATTCCCTGGGGTGAGGAGCCACGATGAGTTCGGACGAGGAGCGCTCGGACGACGAGCCGTTTCACCCCCTCGGCGAGTCGTGGCAAACCAGCCTCGAGGAGGCACTCGAGGAGACTGAGTACGACGCGGCGTTGGGGATGGAGATGGCGGAAGACGCCATGCGCGTCACGGAGGGAACGCTCTCCGAAGAGGCGTTTTACGAACGGTATCACGAGGACGTCCTCGAGGAGTTCGGCGAAGACAACCGGCCGATAGCCGACGGCACAGCGTCGTCGGCGGAGGGCCACGTCGACCGCGCTCTCGCTCAGGTCGGCGTCGGCGAGGAGTCACGTCGCGGCGTCCTGAAGAAGATGGGCGGTGCTGGTGCGGTCGGAATGAGCGCGTGGGGCGCCTCGAACAGCGACGGAAACGCGGAATTGGCGTTTACACAGGACGACGAGCAAGAAGCCGACGAACCGGACGAGTCGGACGAGGAGGGCGTCCAGTGGGGGATGGCACTGGACCTCGAGCACTGCGACGGCTGTCTTGCGTGTGTCACCGCCTGTGCCGAGGAACACAACTGGGAGCAGGGCGCGAACTGGATGTACGTCCTCTACTTCGAGGACGATACGCCGGGAGAGGCGAACAACGCGTTGATTCGCCCGTGTCAACACTGTACCGACGCCCCCTGTGAGAAGGTCTGTCCGACGACGGCCAGACACACCCGTGACGAAGACGGCCTCGTGCTGACGGACTACGACGTCTGTATCGGCTGTCGGTACTGTCAGGTCGCCTGTCCCTACGGCGTCAACTACTTCCAGTGGGAAGACCCGGACGTGGGCGAGGGCGAACTGGACGAGGACCACATCTACGACGGCCGAGACCGGCCAGTCGACAGTCGCGGCCCCAGAGGCGTCATGGAGAAGTGTACGTTCTGTCCGACTCGACAGGACGGCTCGAAAGACGAGGACATGATCGGGTCGACCGCCTGTGAGGAGGCCTGCCCGCCGGAAGTCATCCAGTTCGGAAACATGAACGACCCGAGCAGCGACCCACAGCGATACATCGAAAACACGGCGAAGAGTCGCACGCTGGCACGGATCTCCGGCGACCTGCCGTCTCCCGACGAGGTCGAAGAACAACTCGAGGACGAGGACATAGCGGACGAAGACGACCAACTCGAGGCCGTCACCGACGCCGTCGAGGAACTCGACGAAGAACTGATCGGACTCGCGCTCGCGATCGACGTTCTCGGCGAAGACGGCCACCCCGAAGTCGAAGCGGACAGTACCTTGGCCGAACAGGAAGCAGACGCGATAGAATTGGTCGAGATCCTCGACGACCAGGGCCTCGATACCGAGGACGAAGACCTGCTCGTCGAACTCGAACTGGCGGACGAACCCGATGAAGACGACGAGTTCGACGGACCGAGCGACGCGATGGCGCAGGATCGACTCGAGGCCTACACGGGCGATTCGCCGTCGACGTTCAAACTCCTCGATAACATCGGCACGGACCCGAACATCGTCTATCTCGGTAACGAACCAGGACCGAACGCAGAGCAGGTCGAGGGGCCAGTCGCGTACGACGATATCGGGCAGACCGACGATCGAAAAGACGTTCTCGACGAGGGAACCGTCGGTGTCGACGGCCCGTCTATCTGAGGCGGAACGAGAACGCCGCCGGTCTGGAACGACTCATCGGGCCGTGGAAATTCATCAGTCCGTGGAGACTCGTCGGCTTTAGTACGCCTCACTCGAAAGGCGACGTATGAGCGTTCGTCAGCGGCTAATCGTCGGCAGTCTGTGGATCGGCGTCGCAGCGGTGATGGCAACGACACTCGAGCCCGGTCTTCCATCGACACTCGGAGAAGGCGCACGCCTGTTCGTCGTGGTCATGGCACTCTTTCTCGCCGTCGTGTACCTCTTCGACCCGTGGGATATCCACGATCGAGAGTACTTCGAGTAGTCGGGTAGCGAGCGCGTGCTCGAAGTCGGGAACCGAAACAGTAGATAGTAGCACAGTTTCGGTCTTCAGAATCGAACCTGAAATCGAATCGGGGAAATTCCACTCGCAGCGAATCGTACACCGCCCTCGAGTGTCAGTCGTCGGCCGGTGTGAGTGGTTTGGTGTCAGCGGCGAGCAGTCGGTCGAGTGAGTCAACCATCGCCTCGACGCTGGCGCGGGTGATGTCGGCCTCGCTGCGGGCGACTGTGACCGACCGATCGTTGCGGACCATCGTCACTTCGACGGTGACGACGGCGTCCGTGCCGCCCGTCACGGCGTTGACGTGGTAGGACTCGAGTTCCGCGTCGGCCATCGAACCGAGCGCTTCGCGGACGGCGGAGACGGCGGCATCGACCGGACCGGAGCCGGTACCGCTGGCGACGCGTTCTTCGCCGTCGACGGCGAGTCGAATGCTCGCGGTCGGAACCGCGCCGCCACTGGTCGCCGAGAGATCCAGGAGTTCGACGACGCGTTCGCGGTCGTCGCCGGTCACGTCTTCGGCGATGGCGAGCAAGTCGGCGTCCGTGACCCGACGGCCGCGGTCGCCCAGTTCCGTGACGCGCGTCGCGATTTCGGCGATCGAATCGTCGTCGGCCTCGACGCCGTGTTCCTCGAGCGTGGCCTTGACGCCTGCACGCCCGGTGTGTTTACCGAGTGCGAGGCGTCGTTCCCGCCCGACCGTCTCGGGTGCATAGGGCTCGTACATCTTGTCGTCTTTGAGCGTCCCGTCGGTGTGGATGCCGCTCTCGTGGGTGAACGCGTTCTCGCCGATGACGGCTTTGTTCGGCGGGAGCTGGACGCCCGTCGCTCGCGAGACGTTCTGGGCGACGTCGTACAGTTCCTCGAGTTCGAGCGTCTCGACGTCGTAGACGTGCGAGAGGGCGATCGCGACCTCCTCGAGTGAGACGTTTCCGGCGCGTTCGCCGAGGCCGTTTACCGTACAGTGGACGAGGTCGGCACCGGCGGAGACGGCCGAGAGCGCGTTCGCGACGCCTAACCCGAGATCGTCGTGCGTGTGAGCACTGACGGGGCCGAGTTCGGCGAGTCGCGAGACTGCCTCGGCGGTGCGTTCGGGACCGGTGTGGCCGACGGTGTCCGCAAAACAGACACGGTCGGCTCCGGCCTCGAGCGAGGTCGCCATGAGTTCCTCGAGGTACTCGAGGTCGGCTCGAGAGCCGTCCTCGCCGATGACTTCGACCCAGAGGTCGTGATCGGCGGCGTAGCCGACGAGTTCGGCGGTCGTCGCGAGGTTGTCCTCGCGAGAGGTGCCGACCTTGCCTTCGACGTGACGATCGCTCGCGGGGACGACAAGGTGGACGCCGTCGACGTCACACTCGAGTGCGAGGTCGATGTCGGCTTCGATGCCGCGACAGAAGCTGGTGACGCGCGCATCGAGATCGAGGTCGGTTACGCGAGAGATCGCCTGTCGCTCACCCGCACCGGTACAGGCGCTTCCGGCTTCGATGACGGAGACGCCGGCACGCTCGAGGCCGCGAGCGATGTCGACTTTTTCGTCGGGCGAGAGCGAGACGCCCGGCGCTTGCTCGCCGTCGCGAAGTGTCGTATCGAGCAGGCGGACTGTACGGTCTGGGGAAATCGTATCTGCAGCGGAGTGAGTCACAGGTAGGAGTGAATCGGTAGTTGGAAGCTGTTCATCGGAGAATTTCACGCCCAGCCGGGTTGCCCCGACTTCCTCTATCCTCGGACATGGTATGCGATGCTATCGCAGTATCCGCTCTTAAATCCGCCGGTCCCGCTCGAGTGTGGATCACACGCGGGCACCACGAACACGTTCACAGTGCTCGAATCACCCGAACAACCTTGCACTCGCGCGCTGTATCGTCTCTCGAGTATGGATCCAATTCTGGAGCCGCTGGCCCGATCGGTTCGCGAGGCCCCGGTCGTCGACCGCGACGGCTACGAGTACTTCGTTCACGGCGTCAGCGATGGCGTTCCACCGATCGAGCCGACGGTGTTGCGAGCGATCGCCGACGGGATTCGCCAGCGGGTCGATCTCACCGACGTCGACACGCTCGTCGCGCCCGAAGCGATGGGCATTCACCACGGAACGGCACTCTCGCTCGCGAGTGAGCTTCCCCTCGCTGTCGTCCGCAAGCGTTCGTACGGCTTTCCGGACGAGGTCGCCGTCCACCAGGAGACCAGTTACGGCGAGAGCGACCTCTTTCTCAACGGCGTCGACCCGGGCGACCGTGTCGTCCTCGTCGACGATGTGCTCTCCTCGGGCGGGACGATCGAGGCGGTCTGTGAGGCGCTCGAGGCTGCCGAAGCCGAAATCGCGGACGTGGTCGTTGTCCTCCGGCGCGTCGACGTTCCACACGAGGACCTCTCTCGTGAGGTTACCAGCCTGCTCGACATCCGAGTGCGGGATGGGGCGGTCGAAATCGTCGAGTGACGGGGCGGTTGCAAATCGAGTCGGTCAGCACGGTCGGGTCGGGTCGAGTCGGTCAGCACGGTCGGGTCGGGTCGAGTCGGTCAACACGGTCGAGTCGAGTCAGCGATCGCTGTCGGATGCAGTCGTCTCGAGCACCAGCCGATCTCCAGCTACGATATCGTCGGCGGAACCGGCCGGAAGCTCGAGGAGCAAGTCACAGCGCGCTCGAGCGAAACTCCGCCACGGGCGCATCCGTTCGACGCGCTGAACGTTCCCGTCGGCAACCCAGATGGCGTCGATGGGGAAGCAGACGAACAGCATGTGGATATCCCGCGTTCTGGTCGTGTCGAATCGGAACGCGAGTGCGTAGTCGTCGGGGATCGACCGGCGAAACATCAATCCACGGGTCTGGCTCACAACGGTGTCGGCTACGTCGACGGTCGTCGCAACGACGTGGTGAGCGCGCTCCGACGTGGCTGGGTCGGTATCGTCTCCATCGGCTGTGTCGTCTCCATCTGCCCTGTCGCTTCCATCGGCTGTGTCGTCTCTCTCCCCTTCTACCGGGTAGTGAACCAACCGCACGTCCTCGAGTCGGCAAGCCGATTGCAAAAGTCTTCTCGCTCGAGGACTCCTCCCACATCGCATCGGGGTGGGCTAGGGCCGTGAGATTCAACTGCTCGCCACCCGAACGAACGACGAGCGCGAATGGAGAAAACGCCACGGGGAACGTCGGTCGGCGTCGACGACCCCTACGAGTTCGCCGGCGTTTGTGACTACCTCACCGGCGAGGGGACGTGTCGCTACGCCTTCGACCACTACGAGCACGACCCCGAATTCGCCCGCGAGCGTGCGAGCGAGGACTATGCCTGCCCCGTCGTCGACCCCGAAACCGACGAAACGTGGGGCAGTTGTCCCCACTTTCGGTCGCGAAACCACGACCGGGAGTGCGTCCGCTGTGGACTCGAGGAAAAACGCATGGCCCACGACGACGAGCGACCGCTGCTCGAGGAACACCACTTATCCTATAGCCGCGACGGCGAGACACTCTCTCACGAGATCACGATCTTCCTCTGTCGATGGTGTCACGCGAAAGTCCACAACTCGTGGGCGCGGATCACCGACGACGCCTCCCCCGACACCGACGCGATTGCCGCACTCGAGGAGCGCCGCGGCCGCGAGTACGACGAGTTGGGATTCGAATCGGCCGCCGAACGGTACGGCGAAGACACCGAGAAAAGTTAGCGCTCGAACCCGAACCGAGACGGTCAGCCCGTGTTCTTCATTCCCGCCGCGATCCCCTTCACCGTCAATCGGAGTGTTCGCTCTTCGATGTCAGTTCGATGGTTTCGGTCGAGCAAGTGGACCTGTAACAGGTTCAGCGGATCGACGTAGGGATTTCGTCGCGCCAGACTCTCGCCGAGCCAATCGCGAGTGTGGAGGCTTTCGCGCTGGCCGATGTCGGTGATTAGGGCCATCGCTCGCTCGTACTCGTCGCTGATCCGGGGGAAGAACCGCCCCTCGAGGTCGTCGTCCGCGAGGTCGGCGTACAGGTGTGCGATCTCGAGTTCGGTTCGCGAGAGCGAGAGCGCGGCGTTGTCGAGCGTCGTCCGGAAGAACGGCCACTCCTCGTACATCTCCTGGAGCGTGTCCAACGAACCGCCGTCGCGTCCGTCTTCGGCCTCGGTTTCTCCCTCGAGGTAGGCGTCGATGCCGGTCGCGAGGGCGTACCAGCCGGGGATGATACACCGCGATTGGGTCCAGGAGAACACCCACGGAATCGCTCTGAGGTCCTCGACGGTTCGCTCGCCCGAACGGGAGGCGGGACGCGAACCGAGATCGAGGTTCTCGATGACCGTGATCGGCGTCGCCTGCTCGAAGTAGCGGACGAAGCCCTCGCTCTCGAGGAGGTCGCGGTACTCTCGACGGGCGGCGTCTGCCATCGTCTCCATCGCCTCGAGCCACTCCTCGGGAATGTCGGCCTCGGGTTGGTCCATCGCGTACAACCGCGCTCGAAGCTGGGCGTTCAGCATCTGTTCGATGTTTCGCTCGGCAATGCGTGGATTACCGTACTTCTCTGCGATGGCTTCGCCCTGTTCGGTGAACTTGACCTGGCCCGTGACGGTCGAGTTCGGCAGCGCGAGCAGGGCTTCGTTCATCGGCCCGCCGCCGCGAGAGATCGAGCCGCCGCGACCGTGGAACAGTCGCATCGTCACGTCGTAATCGTCGCAAATCTCGCCGAGTCGGCGCTGGTTCTTGTACAGCGACCAGTTCGCCGCTAAAAATCCGTTTTCCTTGTTCGAGTCGGAGTACCCGAGCATGATCTCCTGCGTTTGGCCGCGAGCCTCGAGGGCCTGCGCATAGGCCTCGTTCTCGAAGAGCGTTCCCATAATCCGGCGGGCCCCCGAAAGGGCGTACTCGGTCTCGAGCAGCGGCACGACGTCGATGCCACAGTGTTCGGGCACGGAGACGACGCCCGCTTGATCGGCGAGGAAGAGCACCTCGAGGACGTGACTCGGCTCCTCGGTCATCGAGATGCAGTAGGTGTCGATGGCGTGGACGCCGTACTCCGTCTGCCAGTCGCCGAGTTCGTCGAACAGGCGGAGCACGCGGGCCGATTCCTCCGAGAGCCCCTCGGTGTCTGAGAGGTCGACAATGGGGTCGTCCTGGAGAACTGCGTCGGTCAGTAACTCGACGCGCTCGTCTTCGGACAGCCGGTGATAGTCGATTCCCTCGCTCTCGAGTGCCGCTGCGATCGCGTCGGTGTGGGTTTGCTGGTGTTCGCGCAGATCCAGACTCGCGAGGGAGAAGCCGAACGTGGCGACCTGCCTGCGGATGGGGTCGACGTGTGCTTCGGCGACCGTTTCACCGTTGTTGTCCCGAAGGCTCTGAGCGATGACCTCGAGATCCGTCTGAAGTTCTTTGGCATCTGTGTAGCCGTCCGGGCGAACGTCACCGACGCGCTCGAGACGCTCACGCATCAGTTTGAGCTTCTGTCGGTAGGGTTCGCCGGGGTAGCGCGTCTCCGCAGTTTGTGCGCTGCCGGGCAGTCGCTCACGATCCGCTTCGAGCGAGGCTTCGAACGCCGCGCCGACGTCGATCCGACTGCCGTCTTGACTGAGGACGCCGGAGAGACGCTTGAGTTGCTCGCGGTACTTCTCCAGAATGACCGAACGCTGACGCTCGAGGGTATCCGCGGTCACGTCGGGGGTGACGTAGGGGTTTCCGTCCCGGTCGCTTCCCGCCCACGAGCGGAACTCGAACAGTTTCGGCACGTCGATCGTCCCCTCGAGTTCGTCGTCGAGGGCGTCCGCGAGTTCGTCGTACACTTCCCCGACGACGTCGAAGAGCGTGTTCTCGAGGTACCACTGGACGTTTCGGGCTTCGTCTGCGGGTTCGGGCTGTCGATTGCGAACCTGTGGCGTCTGCCAGAGGCTCGTCACTTCGGCGTCGACATCGCGCCAGTGCTGGGCGTCTTCTTTCGTCGTGAGCGAGCACTCGTCTACGGTCTCGAGGTGCGTCGAAATCGTCCGCAGCTTCGATTTGACCGTTTTTCGGCGGGCCTCCGTCGGATGGGCCGTAAACGTCGGTTCGATCAGGACGTCGTCGAGCACCTGTTTTGCAGTCTCTGTGTCGGCTTCGGCCAACTCCTCGGCCGCGGTTTCGAGACTGTGCTCGAGGGCCCCGTCGTCGGACGCACTCCGAATCGTCCGTACTCGTTCGCGCTCCTCGGCGAGATTGATCAGTTCGAAGTAGGTCGTAAAGCCACGCGCGACGATTCGCTGTTGTTGTGGCGAGAGTCCGTGAAGCTCGGAGATGAGTGGCTCTCGGGACTCGAGATCACCGCTCCGGTACTCGATCGCGGCTCGTCGACACGACTCGACCGTCTCGAACGAGCGTCTCGAGGTCTGTTGCTCGAGGACGTCCCCCAACAACGCGCCGAGTTCTCGCACGTCCTGACGGAGCTCTCTGTTGTGTAGTCCCATACCGTACCCGTACGACTCGCATCCAAAAAACCCCCGTATAGGGGATCTATCTGCTATATTCATGCTTTTCTGTGATAGTTACTGGCGCTGTCGTGACGGAACGATTCCGTCGGTACGGGCTCTCGGAGAGCGTCTCCTGTCGTCGCCACAACGTGTCCGCGAAGGGGTGACTCGAAGCGAGTTGTCGGCCGTCGAGCCGATATAAACACCTGCTCAGTCCCAGACGTTGTATTATGCGTCCAGAGCACCAATACA
This sequence comes from Natronorubrum sediminis, assembly GCF_900108095.1. NCBI lineage: Archaea > Methanobacteriati > Methanobacteriota > Halobacteria > Halobacteriales > Natrialbaceae > Natronorubrum > Natronorubrum sediminis. The sequence goes on along the minus strand of NZ_FNWL01000002.1, from coordinate 603,076 downwards.
AGGGTAATGACTGAACAAATACTCGTTCCATACGACGGCTCGGGGCCGGCGAAGAAAGCCCTCGAGTACACGTTCGAGACGTTCGACGACGTCGACGTGACTGTCCTGTACGTCGTGCCAGTCCCGGAGGGGTACTGGGAGGCCTTCGAAAATCCGGAGGATCGAATCCCTGCCGCCGACGAGGCGACCGAGCGCGGACAGACCATCTTGGACGAGGCGGTCGACCGAGCCGAGGAGTCCGGACACGAACTCACGACCGAAATCGAGACGGGACGCCCGGGAACGGTGATCGTCGAACGGGCGACAGAGGGGTACGACACCATCGTCATCGGAAGTCACGGCCGACAGGGGGTCTCCCGCATTCTACTCGGCAGTGTCGCGGAATCGGTTGTCCGCCGGGCACCGACGCCGGTTCTCGTCGTCCGATAAGACCTCACACGTCTCGAGTTTCGGTGAGGCGCTCGTCCATCTCGAGTTTCAGTGAAGTTCTCACACGCGTCGAGTCTCCCGTGGTAGTTTTACGACCACGAGTGATGTACGACGACCGATGGGACAATCGATTCTCGTCGCACACGACGGCTCGACGCACGCACAGGACGCCTTCGAGTACGCACTCGAGACGTATCCCGACGCGGAACTCGTTCTCTTCCACGCGATCGACCCGTTCGCCGTAACCCCGGATGCGACCGACGCGTTGGCACCCTTGTCCGAAGCGTGGCTCGAGGAACACCGCGAGGACGCACACGAACTCTTCGAGGCCGCGCTCGAGGGTCTCGAGACGGGTGACACCCGGATCGAAACCGACACCGCGGTCGGCACGCCGGCACCGACGATCGTCGCGTACGCCGCAGACGCCGGAATCGACGGGATCGTCGTCGGGAATCGCGGTCGCAACGACGCCGTCGACGTTCGACTCGGGAGCACGGCCGAACTCGTCGTCAGGCGCGCCGACGTTCCGGTCGTCGTCGTCCGGTAGGCAAACGCCCTGACCGGCACTTACACGACGAGCCCACAGCCCAGGTCAGCTGTCGGCACCAGTCGCTCCGAGGGCGGCGCTCGCTCGCCGTGCACTGTCCCGAAGCAACACCTCGTCGTCCGTGAATACCTCGACGGCGACGGTTCCGTCGAAGTCCCTGAGGTGTGACCCAACGAGGTCGTAGTCGATTTCACCAGCTCCGATCGGCAGGTGGGTATCGCCACGCGACCGGACGTCGTGGACGTGCACGTGTGAGACGAGGTCGCCGTAGCTCGAGAGGAATCGCTCGATTCCGTCGTGTCCGTCTTCCATGTACGCGTGACCCACGTCGAAGCAGACCGCGGTGTCCGCCTCGCGAGCCAGTTTGCCGACCACCGACAGGGGATAGCCCCGGCGCTGGTGACCGACGTTCTCGAGGACTAACTCGATCCCAGCCTCATCCGCTGCGGCACCGATTTCGGTAAGCTGGGAGGTGAACAGCGGACGCAGTGACGTGTCGTGTGGGTTTCTGGCTGTCGCGTGTATCACCGCCTTCTGTGCGCCGACGGAACCGGCCCACGCGAGGAGCCGACTCAGGTACGCACTAATCGCGTCGTTGAGTTCCGGAACCGGCGTGACGACGACCTGATCGTACGGAAGGTGGACGCACAGGTCGGCATTGGCTGTTGTCAGTGCCTCCTCGAGGCGAGTCGTATCGAAGTCGTCGGTGCCAGCCGACTCGCCGATCGATAGCTCCGCCAGGTCGAACCCATCGAGCGTCGCCTCGAGTCGATCCAGCGAGTCGCCGACGGTGAGTCCAACGTCCATACGGAGACGACGACGGCCACCCGCTTATACCGACGGACCATCGGCTGCAAGGAACGCACCAGCGGGAACTCTTGAAAACGTGGCGGAGATGTCGCCGGTTCATACCCACCAACGTTCACTGTTTCGACAACCATTTTTCCACCGAACGGGTTCCTCGCGCGTGAAATGCTACGTGCTCGAAATCGCAATAGAATGTGATGTGTTACTATCAGATTCCATTGTGTGAACTATTTTACCACATTTCTGGCACGTACACTATGAGTGGGTTAACAGGCCGAGACGATGGGGGAAGCGCCTCGAGTGATGGGGATGACGGCTCAGATTCGGCAGAACGTGTTTCCGACAGCCGAAGAACTGTACTGTTCGGCATCGGTGTGACACCGATTCTGTCGCCGCTGTTAGGTGAGTGGTGGCCACCCTGGAGCGGACGTGCGAACGAGACGGAAGAAACGGACGAACGAGGCGACACGTCGGGAACGGACGGAGACGACGCGGGAAGTTCTGCCGGATCGCTCGAGCGTCTCAGGCCGCCAGACCGTGACCTCACCGTTCAGCCGGGGACCCAGATCATGTTCGAGGTGAGTGCGGAGGCGGGGCTCGGACAAACGACGGAGTGGTTGCTCGACGGTGAACGGGAGGATATTTCGATGGGGCCGTGGGAGAGCGCGTACATCGACCACCAGGGTGCAGATATTTGGCTGCACACCGTCGAATCGGAGGGTGAGATCGGTGCGGAGGTCGACGACGACGGCGACGTGTACACGACGTCGTGGGACGTCAGCCTGGATTCAGACGGTGTCGGCTCGCCGAGTATCACCGATAGTAGCCCACCCCAAGACGAGTTAGGGGATCTCGACGAGTACGAGACGATCGAGTTCGAGGTCTCCGTCTCCGATTCGGACGGGAATTTAGATCAGGTCGTCTGGTGGGTGCGTGCGGCCGACGTCGTCTACGACGTCACGTCGGTCAGCGGACGCGAAGACACCGCGAGTATCTCCCCGGACGCGGACGAGTTGGTTCCGGAGGGCGTGGTTGCCTGGGTGCTCAACGAATCTGGCGGCATGGTCGAATCAGAAGTTTGGGAGTTCGGCTTTCCCACGCCCGAGTCGGAATTCGGGATCGAGACGGTCGACACTAACTCCCCCATCTCGAGTGGTGAAACGCTTGAAGTCGAGGCGACCATCCAGAATACGGGTGACTCGACTGGGACGACCGACGTCGACCTCGTCGTCGGCCACGATCCAGAACTGGCCGACAGTGAGTCCGTCGAACTCGATTCCGGAGACGCGGCGACGCTCACGCTGACGTTCGAGGCGGGCGACCCCGCTGGGGAGAGCGAAGAGTTCCCAGGGGTGATCGAAACGGCCGACGACGAATCCGAGTTTCAGATCGTCGTGGAAGACGCTGAACCCACACCAGCGACGTTCGACGTACAGGAGCTGTCGACGAACGCACCAGTCAGTGCTGGAGAGACCATCGAAACCGAAGCGACTGTTCGTAACGTCGGTGACGAAACCGGGACGACCGACGTCGAACTCGTCGTCGGCCACGATCCCGTCGTCGAGGACAGCGAACTGCTGACGCTCGAGCCCGAGGAAGAAGCGACACTTCGACTCCCGTTCGAGGCGGGAGATCCCGCGGGCGAAAGCGAGTCGTTTCCGATCGAAGTCGACACCGGTGCAGATTCGGCGACCGAAATGGTCGTCGTCACGTCGTGACCACAGCAAGCGATTTCGTCTCCGTCACTCGGTCGTCGAAACTCCGCGCTGGCGCTCGAACGCGCTTCGAACGTCTTCTGGGTCGTCATAGGCCGATAATGCCAACCCGAGTTTGATTCGAGCCTTCCATGGAGGCAGCTCTCCCGCCGGGATCGTTCCGTGTTCTCGAAGCGTCCGGCTGCCACCAGGTCCCCCGTATCGAGCTGCCACGGCCCCGTCGTGACACCGCGTCGAAACGACGACCGGAATCCCGGCATCGACGGCGTCGGCGACAGCATTGCCGATTTCGGGTGTCGTGTTCCCGATTCCACTCCCTGCCAAAACGAGTCCGTCGACATCGTTAGCGACGGCTCGCTCGAGTTGCCGGCTGTCGACGCCCAATCCGCTGGGAATTACGTCGACTCGAGCCGTCATGTCGGTACTGGGAAGTGACACCGACTCGCTCCCGGGTTCTCGCCGGAGCCCGATCCCATCGGCCGAAATTTCTGCGACGGGACCGCCCGCCGGCGAGGCGTAGGCGTCCGGACGACCCGCTCGAGCCTTCGTCACCCATCTGGCCGCGTGGACGAGATCGGCGAACGCGATATAGGCCCCCTCTCGAAAGCGCTCGTCTGCTGCAACACGGACCGCTTGCAGGAGGTTCGCGAACCCATCCGCACTCGGATGGTCTGCCGGCCGCTGGGCGCCGGTGAAGACGATCGGTATCTGCGCGTCGGTGACCAAATCGAGGTAGTACGCCGACTCCTCCATCGTATCCGTTCCGTGCGTCACGACGACGCCGTCGACACCGTCTGTCGCCGCCGCTTCGACCGATTTGACGAGCGAGGCGACATCCGACACCGAGAGGTGAAAGCTGAGTTCGTCGGAGACCGACTCGACGTCAATATCCGCGACCCCTTCGAGTTCAGGTACGGCTCCGATCAGGTCGCCACCGTCTTTCGACGGCGTCGCCCCGTCGGGCCCACTCGTCGACGCAATCGTCCCGCCAGTGCTTAACACGCGAACTTGTGTCATGGTCTGGTGTTCTGACTGAATATACTTGACTTATTACCCCCTCTTCGGTCCACTGATGAGTGCAGTACGAAACGTCGCTCTTTCCTCGAGAGTGTCTTCCGTATCGCTTCTGAAACAACCTTTGTGTGCTGTAGTCGGATTCGGAGTGAGCAGTGATCGTTTCGTAGCTGTTTACTTTCGCTTTGGTTGGCAGAGGTATATGTGGGACTGACGGTTACTCTCGAGTGCAACTGAGAACGATCACTGCCCACTGAACCCACGAACTCCACTATACTCCCACTTTGTACGAACTATGATACGAGTTTTGAAGCGAATGGTTGGGCTCACATCGACAACAACAACAATTATATTCGAATGTCGGCGGTGTGGCACCTGCTTTTCATCGGACGAAGAGTCGTGTACCGAGTGCGGAACCAGTAGCATCGTGAAGTACAAGATTTGATACGAATTGCTCGTGTCAGTAAGTTACCTGACGTTTCACTCGAGGAGCAACTCTATGCGCTGTTCCCTTTAGAAGCAAGTACCTTGACGTGGGAGATGGAAGCACATGACGAGCCTGCTCTCGGAGAAGACGGCCATCGTGACCGGCGCATCGAGCGGAATCGGACGGTCGATCGCGCGGACGTTCGCCGAACACGGCGCTGATGTCGTCGTCGCCGATGTGCGCGAAGAACCGCGAGAAGGCGGATCGCCGACCCACGAACTGATAGAGCGCGATACCGACGCATCGGCGACGTACGTCGACTGCGACGTCTCGAGCCTCGACGATCTCGAGGCGATGATCGACGAAGCTGATCGATTTGGTGGCGTCGACGTGCTCGTCAACAACGCCGGCATCTTCCGACCGGAGGAGTACCTCGAGGTGACACCCGACGACTACGAGACTCTGATGGATGTGAACGTGAAGGGGACGTTCTTCGGCTCGCAGCTCGCGGCCGAGCGAATGATCGAGAACGACGGCGGGCGTATCATCAACGTCTCGAGTACCGCCGGTCTCGTCGGAAACGGAGGTTACGTCACCTACTGCGTCTCCAAGGGTGCACTTCGGCTGTTGACGTACGCGCTGGCACACCGTCTCGGCCCGGAGGGAATTCACGTGAATGTGATCCATCCGGGCGGTGTCGAAACGTCGATGATGGAAGACGCCCAAATGGGACCGGAGGCGCTCGGCGAGTTCGTCCAGGCGATCCCGACCCGACGGATCGGCGAGCCCGACGATATCGCGGGGGCCGCCCTCTTTCTCGCGAGCGACCTCGCGAGCTACGTCAATGGCGAGTCGCTCGTCGTCGACGGCGGGTACACACACACCGGGTGACTGTAGAAAACGTGGACTCACCGTTTTAAAGAAAGAAGTCTCGTTCGAGGGGATCGAAATCTCGAGTAGCTAGTATCCCGTTTAGATGTGTAACCGCTATGGCGACGACACACTTCGGAGACGAACAGGAACCCGAGGAGTACGAACGGATCTTTGTCGCAGAGAACGGGTGGGTCGCCGTGTCAGGTGCCGAAACGCACCCCGTGATGTAGTCTCCAGACAGGCTTGCCACGCTCGAAGGGAACGAGGATATTTTCTACGACACACTCCGTTCTCACCGACGAATTCGGACCGAAGCGGCGGGACGATCAGGGGCGAGTAGTTCTGGGTCCCGGGTCCGTGTCGCAGATGACGTACGAACTCGACATCGACTGATGTGAATCGGACCCTTATTCGTTTAGCCACCGTCACCACTTTCTCAGTGACGCGGGAGGTCTTGGACAAGAACCATCCGCCGTTTCCCGCTTCATCTCTCTAGTTCTGACGGATCGGGTCGGCGCTGTCTTGCGATTCACCAGAACCAGCACTCGACAATTGACCGCCAGTCGAAGTGCTCAATCAAACGTGTTTAGTCTAGTAGTGCGACGTTCTGATACATATTCTACCCCCGACATGTTTGTGTATGCTTCTAATCGAATACGTCCACCAGGCGTCCGTTCCCCCCGCAACTGATACCGCCGGTCGTTGTACGATGGCTAGGACGATGCACGCGCCATCACTTCCGGACCGAACGATCGACGCGTACACCGACGTGACGGGTCCTGATCGTCTCGAGCGGCTTGGATCGCTCGCCGATACGCTGGCCGACGATCGCATCCTGCACATCAACTCGACCGCGACTGGCGGCGGCGTCGCTGAACTGCTTCGATCGATCGTTCCGTTGTGCAACGATCTCGAGATCGACACCGACTGGCTCGTCATGGACGCCGACGACGACTTCTTCGAGGTGACCAAGGCGATGCACAATGCGCTCCAAGGAAACAGCCTCCCGCTGACCGAGGCAATGAAAGCGATCTATCGGGCCGTCAACGAGGAAAATGCGATCGAACTCGAGGACGAAGACGCGTACGATCTCGTGGTGATCCACGATCCGCAACCGCTGGGTATGCTCGAGCACTTCGAAGAGACGATGCCGGAGGCCGCGATTGTCTGGCGCTGTCACATCGATCTCACCGACCCAGCCCCGGAGTATCTCGCGTTCGTCTCCGAGTATACGGCGCGGGTCGACCACGCTATTTTCAGTCGATCCAGCTACGTCGGTGAGACTGCGGTTCCGGAAACGAGCATCATCTACCCGTCGATCGATCCGGTAACGGAGAAAAACCGGTCGCTCGACGCGGAGGCGGTCGCAGACGTGTCCGACCGGTTGGACCCCCTCTCGTTCGAGGACCCGCTCGTCACGCAGATCTCCCGGTTCGATCCGTGGAAGGACCAATTCGGCACGCTCGAGGCGTACCGTCGGGCCAGCGAGGACGTGTCTGACCTCCAGTTAGCACTGGTCGGTGGGATGGCCGGCGACGATCCGGAGGGGCTGGAGTTGTACGAACAGGTCGCCGAGGAGGCGACCGCCGACCCGAACGTCCACGTGCTGACCGATCTGCCGGACACTGGCGTGAACGTCCTCCAACGCGAGTCGGACGTCGTCGTCCAGAAGTCGCTGCGTGAAGGGTTCGGTCTGGTCGTCTCGGAAGCGCTCTGGAAACGGACGCCGGTCGTGGGATCCAACGTGGGCGGCATCCCGTTACAAATCGTCGACGGGGAGACCGGCTATCTGGTCGATCCTGACGACGCAATAGGTGCCGGCGAGCGCGTCGTCGACCTGCTCGAGGACGATGGTCGCCGAGCGAAGTTCGGCGAGAACGCCCGCGAACACGTTCGCAAGCAGTTCCTGTTGCCCCGACAACTCGTGGAGTTGCTCGACGTACTCGCCGACGAACTGGACCACGGCCAGTGACCACGCGGACGAGGCCTCGACTACCACCGATGTTCTGTGCCCCCCTACAATTATCCGCTACAGCGGTGAAGTCACGAAGGACAGCTATGAACCGGCTTATCGATTCGATACTGATACCGACGGACGATAGTGAGGGTGCCCTCGCGGGAGCGAAACACGCGATTGCGCTCGCGTCACGGACCGGGGCGGACGTGCACGTGCTCTCGGTTGTCGCCGTTCACAGCGATTGGGAGGGCATCACCGACGCGGCGGAGTCGATGTACGCATCGTTCGAAGACGACGCAGAAGATGCAGTGGAGACCATTGCGGACATGGTACGATCCCACGACTCGGAACTCGAGGTGACGACGACCGTCAAGCGCGGGACGCCGTTCCAATCGATACGGGAGTACGCCACGCGACGTGAAATCGACGTCATCGCCATGGGAACAAAAGGTCGGGATGGACTAGACAGGGTTCTCCTCGGCAGCGTCACGGAGAACGTCCTTCGGACGGCGCGCACGCCCGTCCTCGCCGTTCCGCCGACCACGGACACGACCGAAGTAGATGATATCGCCTTCGACGAGTTCCTCCTCCCGACAGACGGCAGTGACGGAGCCGCCGTCGCGGCCGACTGGGGGATCGGACTCGCGGGTCGACTCGAGTCGATGATCCACACCGTGTACTCCGTCGATACCAGTCGTCTCTCCAAACGGAACGCACCGGACGAACTGCTCGAGGCCCTCGAACAAAGCGGAGAGGATGCTATCGACGGCGTTCGAACGCAAGCCACCGAAGCCGGCGTCAGCATCACCGGAGCGATCACGACCGGCTCGCCGGCGGACGTCATCCTTACGTCTGCGACCGAGCGCGACGTCGACATGATCGTCATGGGAACGCACGGTCGTACCGGAATTGGGCAGTGGTTTCTCGGGAGCGTCACCGAAAATGTCGTTCGACAGGCCGACGTTCCGGTGTTCTGTGTCCCGGTTAGTGCCAAGTCACCGTGAGGACAGTCGCGAAGTCACTCCCGTGATCGGTCCGGAATCTGCGTGTACGCACCAATCATCGCGTCATGGAGATCGAGCCCCTCGAGAGCTGCCCCCTCGTCGACGATTGATCGGCGGGCGGTCGTCGCCTCCAACGTCGCGTCCGGGAAGATCACCGCTCGTTCGACGTCGGTATCGACGAGCGTCGCGTTCGCCATGACGTGGACGTTCGGTCCGATCGACGCGTCCTCGAGCGTCGCCGACTCGGCGACGTGCGAGTCGCCGTCGAGGGTCCAGGCGACGGCATCGAGATAACTGTCCCGCGTGCCGATGTCGAACCAAGCCCCGTCGAACGTGTACGCGTACGTCGGCTCCCGCGACTGGAGCCACTGGACGAACCAGCCCGGCTCGTCGGGATCGGTATCTTCCTCGAGGTACGTCGACAGTTGCTCGAGCGTTTCCGCTGGAAATGCGTAACAGCCGATCGAGACGCGCGTCCCAGGCGGATCGTCGGGTTTTTCCTCAAAGTCGACCACACGGTCGTCCTCGAGGTCGACGACCCCGTAAGCGCTCGCCCGCTCCGGCGAGGCGACGTCGTAGGCGGCGATCGTCGGTGCGTCCCTTCGATCGTAGTGCTCGAGGAAGTCCTCGATCGCGAACTCGAAGATGTTGTCGCCGGCGATCACCAGCAGGTCGTCGTCGATCCCCTCCCGATCGACGAGCTGGGCGAGCGCGCCGACGACGCCGAGTTTCTCCGCTTCGGCACGAGTCTCTTCGATCGATAGTTGGGGCTTCTCGTAGCCACTGTCGGCCAACTGTGCCTCGAAGTCGGGGGCGAATCGTTCGTTCGTGCTGACGTAGACCTCCTCAATCCGATCTACCGCCTCGAGTTCGTCGTAGATGCGCTCGACGACGGTCGTCTCCCCGAGCGGGAGGAACATCTTCGGCCGGTGTCTCGTGATCGGCCACAGTCGCGTGGCGTACCCACCGGCGAGGACGACGGCTTTCATCGACTCGTCTCGCCCCCGGCAGGCGGCGTTCGACACCGATATGGTCTCTCGGTCGGCGGGATCGCTTGTCGGTTCGTACTCATACGAATCTGGCGCGGTTTCGGGTGCGACCTCCAACGACGCTGGTGGTAAAGCTTTCACCCGCATAGCGAGTCGAGTCGACCCGTTCACCGATCGCTAGAATACATATTTCGGCGTTCGTACCGACAGTATTTGCAAATGGTCGAGTCCGTCCTGGTGATTGGAGTCGCCGTATCGGTTTTCGTCGGATTCAACATCGGCGGGTCCTCGACCGGAATCGCCTGGGGACCCGCCGTGGGTGCGGGATTGATCGGGAAAGCGACGGCGGCAGCCATCATGACAGGATTCGTCTTTCTGGGCGGCTGGACCGTCGGTCGGAACGTGATGGAGACGCTGAGCGACGGGATCATCACGATCGAAATTTCGCTCACGGCGGGCGTCGCCATTCTTTTTTTCATCGGTCTCGGAATCCTCGTCGCCAACATCTTCGGCGTGCCAGTTCCAACGTCGATGACGACCGTCGGCGCAATTGCAGGGCTTGGACTGGCGACGGACACGCTCAACCACGAGACCGTCGCGTGGATCCTCTCGTGGTGGATCTTTACACCCGTCTTCGCGTTCATGATCGGTGCGATCATCGGCAGGTACGTCTACGCGGGGCTCAGTCGTCGCGTCCAGATCGAGAACTCTGACGGTCCGCTCGTCGTTCTCGACGGTTCCGGCCGGTTTCCGACGCCCGCCCTCGGGCCCAACACGACCTGGCGTGAGATCGGTGGGACGACCGTTATCGTCGTCCTCGGGTGTTACATGGCGTTCAGTGCGGGTGCGAGCAACGTCCCGAACGCCGCCGCGCCCCTCGTTAGCGGGGGGGCGCTGGCAGCCGAACCGGCGATCGTCGTGGCGGCGGCTGCGATCGGCCTGGGCGGGTTCACGATCGCCCGGCGGACGATGGAATCGGTCGGGAGCGATATCAGCGACATTCCGTTGCTCGGCGCGCTGATCATCATGCTCACGGCTGCCTCGATTACGACCGCGCTCTCGTACATCGGGATTCCGATCAGCCTCGTGATGGCGTCGGTCGGCGCGATCGTCGGCCTCGGCTGGGGACGGGCAACCAGACCGATCGCCGCCCGCGAGGCGATCTCGAGGGAGCCGACAGACACCGAGATCGTGATGGGTGCACTGACCGCCGAGGACGCGATCGACGACGTCGCACCGATCGGCGAGGACGAGCCCGAGGACGTCCGCGAGGCCGACGAACTCTTCAAACCGGAGGCCGTCATCAGGTACGTGACGATGTGGATCGTCGGGCCCTCGATGTCGACGATTCTCGCGTACGTATTTTTTGTGTCGGTTCCGGGTGCCGTCTAACGTGGGGTTTCAGCCGTCGTGTTCGCGTGGCTTCGATCTCGTGATCACGCGTCCTCGCTCTCGGAGACCGTCAACAGCGTCTCGACCGCCACGTCCGGGGACACGGAGATCGAATCGATCTCCGAATCGAGCAGGAACTCGACGTACTCCGGAATCGTCGACGGCGCGTCCCCGCAGATGCCGACCGGTCGATCGTGGCGGTGGGCCTCCTCGATCAACGACGAGATCGATCGCGTCACCGACTCGTCGCTCTCGTCGAACAGCGGCGCGAGCTGTTCGGAGTTCCGGTCGACGCCCAACGTCAGCTGAGTGAGGTCGTTCGAGCCGATCGAAAAGCCGTCGAAGAGCTCGGCAAAGCGATCCGCGAGCACGATGTTCGAGGGCAGTTCGGCCATCACGTATACGTCCAACTCGTCCGGCGGGAGACCGTACTCGGCCATCAACTCGAGAACGCGTTCGCCCTCCTCGGGCGTGCGACAGAACGGTACCATCACGGTGACGTTGTCCAGTCCGACGTCCTCGCGAACTTGGCGTAGCGCCTCACACTCGAGGCCAAACGCCTCGCGAAAGTCCTCGTCGTAGTACCGGGAAGCCCCGCGCCAGCCGATCATCGGATTCGACTCCTCCGGTTCGTGCTTCCAGCCGCCCTCGAGGTTGCGGTACTCGTCGGTTTTGAAGTCGCTGAGCCGAAAGCGGACGTCGTCGGGGTAGAACGCGGCGCCAATCTTCGCGATGCCGGTTCGCAGGGCATCGACGAAGCGCTCCTCCTCGCCCCGCTCGAGTAGTTCCAGGGGGTGATAGCCGACGTGGGAGGTTACGATGAACTCTTCGCGGGCCAGCCCGATGCCGTCGACGGGGAGGGAAGCGAGCGCGAACGCCCGCGCGGGATCGCCGAGGATGAGCTTGACCTCGGTGTCGGTCTCGGGCAAATCGTCTACCACCTCCTCGCGGACCTCGTACTCGAGTTCGCCCTCGTAGACCCGGCCGACGTCGGTCGAGCAGTCGACCGTCACGGGGTCGCCGTTCGACAGCGTCTCGGTCGCGTCGCCGGTGCGAACGATGGCGGGAACACCGAGCTCTCGCGAGACGATCGCCGCGTGAGACGTCTTGCCGCCCCGATCGGTCACGATCGCACTCGCCCGCTTCATGACGGGGACCCAGTCCGGGTCAGTCATCTCGGTGACGAGAACGTCGCCCTCCTCGACGCGGTGCATCTCCCGGTGGTCCTCGAGGACGCGGACGGAGCCACTCGCCACGGCGTTACCGATAGCGATCCCGTCGAGAATCTCTTCGGCGGTTTCCTCGAGACTGTACGTTCGGAGGACGTTCCCCTCGACTGTCCCGTGGACCGTCTCCGGCCGAGCCTGGACGACGAACAGCTCCTCGAGTTGTCCGTCGACGAGCCACTCGATATCCTGCGGAGCATCGAAGTGATCCTCGATACGGGCCGCGTACGTCGCGAGCTCCTGGATTCGGTCGTTCGAGAGGGCGAAGGCGTTCTGTGCGTCCTCGGAAACCGACTCGAGTTTCGTGCCACCGTTTCGCCGGACCATTCGCTGGGTCTTCCCGCCCAGCTGTTTCTCGACGATGCCGTTGGTCGGCTTGAAGACGACGTATCTGTCGGGATCGACCACGCCCTGGACGACGGGCTCGCCGAACCCGTAGGCCGCTTCGATGACGACGACCTCCTCGAAGCCGGTGTCGGGATCGAGGGTGAACAACACCCCCGAGGAGGCAAGGTCGGCTCGCCCCATCTTCTGGACGGTACAGGCGAGTTTCACGTCGAGGTGATCGAAGTCCGTGTTCTCGCGGTAGACGATCGCCCGGTCGGTAAACAACGACGCGAAGCAGTGTTTGATCGACTCGAGCAGATCCGTCTTTCCCGAGACGTTCAGAAACGTCTCCTGTTGGCCCGCGAAGGAGGCATCCGGCAGATCCTCGGCAGTCGCGGAGCTCCTGACAGCGACTTCAGGATCGTCGATCCCGACTCGGTCAGCCAGTTCCTCGTACTGCTCGAGGATCGCGAACTCGAGTTCCGACGGCATCTCGGCGTCCGAAATCAGGGTTCGAACCCGCTCGCCCCGGCGCTGTAAGTCCGACACGTCCTCGACATCGAGGTCGGCAAGTTCCGACTCGATGGCCTCGCGGATGTCGGTCTGCTCGATATAGTAGTCGTACGCGTCGGCCGTCGTCGTGAACCCTGGTAATACGGGCACCTCGAGGTCGGTGAGTTCGCCGAGGTTCGCGCTTTTCCCGCCGACGATTCCCGAATCCTCGCTACTAACGTCTCCGAGTTGCCTGACGAACGTATCTCCTCGCATCGGTCTGTGGTCTCGACCACGTGAATGCCAATAAGTCACCGGGGCTGGACAGGTCCTGGGCGTGACGGACGAGTCGTCGTCCGCACCGATAGCACGTCGTCGACACCAGTCTCGGCACACTCGAGCCGGAACGACGAGTGGTCGACACACTCGAGTTCGAGACAGCCCGACGAGCCGATCTTCTGACCCACCACAAACAGTATATAGCTCCTCGGTGGAGCACTCGGCGAATGATACCGATCGACGACGCTCCCATCGTTCGGAATCGGCGGCTCCTGATTCTCGCGATGGATCGCGGCCTGACACGGGCCGGTCGATTTCGCGGACGGTCCGAAAACACTCGGTTTGGCGGCCGTCGAAGCCGTGATGGACACCGGCGCGACGGGCCTCGCCGTCGGCCCCGACGTCTGGCAACGCGAGGACCCGGGCTAAGTCCTCGACACCCTCGACGGAACCTCGACGCCCTCGAAGGAATCGGCTCCGAAGAAACGACCGCCGACGAAGTACTCGAGATGTGAACCCATGATAAACACGAATTCACCCTCCGAAACCGCCGTCGCGACGATCGCTCGGACAGCGAGTGAAATTCATCAGGGTTTGGTCGGTCGGCGGGTGACGGCCGACGACGAGAATCCGAGCGGCGAAACGCAGTTCGAGGCGGACCTCTTCGCAGACGAATTGCTCGCCGACCGACTGTCGTCGGTCGACGGCGTCGCCCAGTACGCAAGCGAGGAGCGAGCCGAAATCGTCGACTGCGGTGACGGCGCGCTCGCCGTCGCCGCCGATCCCGTCGACGGGACGTCTAACCTGCCCTCGAACAACACGCTGGGAACGGTATTCGGCATCTACGACGCGGCGCTCCCCGCGCCGGGAACGGCCCTCGTCGCCGCGGGGTACGTCCTCTACGGACCGATCACGACGATGATGGTCGCTCGAGAGGGTGCCGTCACGGAGTACGAACTCGCCGGCGGCGAACGAACCGTCGTCCGCGACGATGTCTCGATTCCCGACGATCCCGCCGTCTACGGGTTCGGCGGCCGGGTTCCGACGTGGACCGACGACTTCCGCGAGTTCGTCCGCACGATCGAGATGGACGAAGCGCTCGGCCTCGAGATGCACTACAGCGGCGCGATGATCAACGACATCAACCAGGTCCTCACGCACGGCGGTGTCTTCGCCTACCCCGCTCTCGAGGACAGCCCAGAGGGAAAACTTCGGCTCCAGTTCGAAGGGAATCCGATCGGCTACATCATCGAGACGGCTGGTGGGCGCTCCTCCGACGGGAGCAAATCCATACTCGAGGTCGAGCCGACTGACCTCCACGATCGAGTGCCACTTCACGTCGGTAACACCGAGTTGATCGAGCGTCTCGAGGCCGCGCTCGCGGCTGATTCGGGGTAGCTTCAGGGTAGTATCGCCGAGTCACGCATACCATTAACTCACTAGGTCTGGGAGCACCCCACCATGGTGGACGAGCACTCCCAGTTACAGGCAGATATCCGAGCATTGGAGGGACTACCGGTGTTCGTCGCGTACAACGCAAACGTCGATGCGATCGTTCGGGTCGACGGGGACCTCGAGGCGTTCCTCGAGCGGCCGGCAGATCCCGGCGACCGCCAGCCACCGAGTCCGCTGGCGTCGAAACGGGACCTCGCGACGGCGATCACGCACACGATGGCGGCCGGGCGGGGCGACGAGGTCGCGATGACTGACGAATTTTCTGCCACGCTCGAGGCGGAGTTCGAGCCCGACAGCCAGCAGATGGGGGGCCAGACGGGCATCATGACCAATCTCGTCTCCGCGCTCGGTGCGTCGCCGGTGACGTACACGTACCTGCTCTCGGAGCGACAACTCTCGATGTTCGACCACCCCGACGCCGTGGAGTACCCGAAGGTCGAGGACGGAGAGGTCGAGTTCATTCCGTTGCGCGAGGCGGTCAACACTGACCGGACGAAAATCAATTGGGTGTTCGAATTTCGCAGCGGCGATGAATTGTTCGGGGTCCCCGCGACCGAAGATACACGATTCATCGCGGCCTCTCGGCCACCGGAGTTCGACCTCGTCGCCGGCGACCTCGACGCCCACGTGGACCAGGTCGGCGAGGTTGTTGACGGGGCGTTGCTCGCCGGCTATCACAACCTTACGCCCGACCACGTCGAGGAGGGATACGAGCAGGCCCACCGCCACGCTCGAGACGTCATCCGTCGGCTTCGGTCCGGGAGCGAGGACGGCCTCCAGGTCCACATCGAGTACGCCGTGACACACGACGAGGCCCTCCGGGAGAGCATGTACGAGTGGATCCTCCCGGAGGCGGACGTCGTCGGCGCGGATACCCACGAACTCACCCTCTTACACGACGACGCCGAACTCGAAGCAGTCGGGACGCCCCCTACAGAAGCGACACCGTTCGAACCCGAGGAAATCCTCACGCACTATCGCATGCTCGAGGCCATTCGAGACGAACTCGGCGTCGGGTGCGTTCAGTTACACGCGATGGAGTACCACCTCGCCGTCATGTCGTCGTATCCCCATCCCGAGGCGGTCGCACGCGGTCTCGAGTTTTCGGCCGTCAACGCGGCGACGAAGGCATCACTGGGCGACATCTCGTCGCCGGCGGATCTCGAAACCGGCCTGGAGTACGAGCCTTCAGCGAAGGGTCGGGAGGCGATTTCCCTTCTCGCGGACCACCTCGATGAAACGGCCGAGGACGGTGTCCTCTCGACCCCGACGGTCGCCGCTTGCCCCAATCGCGTCGTCGAGGATCCCGCGGGAACGGTCGGCATCGGCGACATCGTCTCCTCCTCGAGTTTCGTCCTCGAACTCGCGATTGCAAACGAACACGACGAGACAGGAACTCGAGGCTCACCAGCAACGTGACACGGCCGGTTGTCGCCGGTCACGCACCGATACTCGAGTCGACATCGACTACGACGACTCGTGTGGCCACGATTGAATCTCGTCGTAGTCGCCCGGCAGGACGGGTCCCTCGAGGAGCGGATCGTCAGTGTCGTCCATCCACTCGTACAGTTCTCGAGAGAGTTCCTGCCGGACGTCCTGATAGCGGGGTTCGTAGACGACGTTGTCGTCTTCCTGGGGCGCATCGCGGAGGTCGTACAACTCCTCGTACCGACGCAGCGGAACACCATCTGTTTCACGAACCTCGCGGCCGGATTCGCTCGCGAACACGTCGGCGGGCAGGTAGACGGTCGGGAGGTGCCAGAAGCTTCGTATGTACTTGTATCGATCAGTTCGGATGGCCCGGACCGGGTTGTACATATCGTGCCAGGTCATCTCGGCGAAGATTCGGTCGCGTTCCGTATAGGCGTCCCCAGGGTCAGCGGAGGTGCCCTCACTCTCAGTTGGGGTGTCCCCACGGTCGGAGATCAGTCCGGCGACGCTCCGCCCGTCGACCCTATCGGGAATCTCGACATCGGCGAGATCGAGGACCGTCGGCAAGACGTCGACGTTGCTGACGAGTTCGTCGTACCGTTCGTCGGCGTCGATGACACCTGGGTACCGCATCACGAGCGCGGCCTCGATTCCCGCGTCGTAGCACGTTCCCTTCGCACGCGGGAACGCGATCCCGTGTTCGGTCGTCACGAGGACGAGCGTGTCATCCTCCAGCCCGTTCTCGGCTAACGCATCGAGAATCGCCCCAACGCCTGCGTCGAACGCGTACATCATTCCGTGCATTTCTCCGAGATCGTGACGAAGGCCCCGTCTATCGGGCAGGTACGGAAGCGGACGGACGTCGTCTGGATCGTCGGCCTCGTAATACTCGGCGTCGAACCCGAATCGCCCGTCGTCTTCTTCGGCCCGATGGCACTCGAAGAAGCCGATCGACGCGAAAAAGGGTTCCTCGTACTCCGAGGCGTCCAAGAACGACGAGACGACCGACGCCACGTTACGGGCCCGATTCGCCTGATGGACCGCCGGCGAGACGCCCGGGTAGAGGTTGCCTTCGGAGTGGACGCGATCGTACTCGAGACGATCCGTATTTTGGGTAATGTGCTGGAGTCCGAACAGGTGCGTCTCGTAGCCAGCGTCGCTGAGGTACTGCGGGAGGATCCGCTCGTCGTCGTGGAGTTCCCAATCGCCGTGGGCGAGTCCCATGAGGCCGTTGACGTGTGGGGCGCGCCCGGTCATGAGGCTCCCGCGACTGGGCGAGCACTGTGGTGCGGTCGCGAAGTGGCGTTCGAACAGCGCCCCGTCGGCTGCGAGTGTGTCGACGTTCGGCGTTTCGATATCGACGCCGTAACAGCCCAGATACCGGCCGATATCGTGTCCGTGAATCACGAGAACGTTTGGTCGCGACGAATCCATGTCTCCGAAGAACCAGGGCCCGAGGAATAACTATTGACGAATTGATCGCCAGATGGGCACGTATACGACGGCGTTACTGGTCTGAGCGCCCGAGAAACGAGCGATTACGTCTGACTCGGGGACGAGGACAGTTGTACCAACACCACGCTGGCTCTGCACTCGTCGAGGCGAACGGTGTGAGTCATTCGGGGACACTCTTTCGACCCGACAGCGTCTCGGGAGCGAGTCGAAAATCCCGAAACTCGAGTTCCTCGCGCGGTCGGTCGAAGATGTCAACTGTCGGAATGTCGATCGCCCACATCCCCTGTACGGCGACCGATTCGTACGGCATGTCGGCCAGTTCCTCGAGGGTGCCGGTTGCGACGACGCTTCGCCACCCGTCGTCCGTTTCGGCGTGCACGACGAACGACACCGGGTTGTCGACGACGTCGGTCTTGGACGATCCGGGGGGAAACGAGAGGCGAAAGTAGAAGGCCTCGTCATCGGCGTAGTATCCGTATGAGACGGGAAGTGACGCCGGCGGATCGTCTCGGTCGGTTGCAAACGAGAGAACGCCGGTCCCGCCGTTGCTCAGAAACTCGTTTCGCTCGTCTTCGGTCAGATTCGTCCAGCGAAGCCCCGGCATCCTGACTTGCTACGACTCCAACGACGAAAAAACCACAAGGGGACATCGCAGGGGTCGAGGTGCCGACCGAAGACGACATCGAGGACAGTAATCCTGTATTGAGATACGTGACGTGGCGAGACACCAACCGTTACCATTGACTGTACGAGATAGTATCGAGGTGTCTTTATCGGCATTCCCATGGAAGCTCGATCGGGCGGAAACTCGCCACCGATTCGTTCGCACGCATCCATGCCACAACACGTCCTCGTTCCGATCGATGGATCGGATCACGCCGACGCCGGACTGGAGTATTGCTTCGCGTCGTTTCCAGATGCAACACTGACTGCGCTGTACGTCGTCGATCCCACGCACGATCACGAGACAACCGTCGGATCACAACTCACGTCGAGAGAACACGCTGAGGATCGCGGTGAGCGCGTTCTCGAGCGGGCTGTGACACGCGCTGACGACCACGGCCGAGAAATAGAGACCATTCTCAAAACCGGGACTCCACACACAGAAATCCTCTCGCTCGCAACCGACGACGTTGACCACATCGTTCTGGGAAGCCACGGCGAATCGCCGATCACGAACCCGTTTCTCGGCCGCGTGAGCGAGGCCGTTGTCCGACGGACGCCGGTTTCGACCACGATCGTTCCCGAGACGATGGCGACCGTTCGTGACCGCGAGCTCCCCGGCGAC
This sequence comes from Natronorubrum sediminis, assembly GCF_900108095.1. Lineage (NCBI taxonomy): Archaea > Methanobacteriati > Methanobacteriota > Halobacteria > Halobacteriales > Natrialbaceae > Natronorubrum > Natronorubrum sediminis. The sequence goes on along the minus strand of NZ_FNWL01000002.1, from coordinate 583,969 downwards.
GTGTTGATCCCGGTCGACGGGTCGCCACAGGCCGACGCCGCACTCGCGTACGCACTCGAGACATTTCCGGAGGGGTCCCACACCGTCTTTCACGCGCTGTCGCTGCCGTTCGACGGTCCTCGGTCAGCGGTAACCGGAACGTATCTCGAAGCGGTCGTGGACGACCGAGAAGAGCGCGCAGAGGAGATACTCGAGTCGGCAACCGACGTGGCCGACGAACGGGAACTGGCCGTCGAGACGGAAATCGCGGACGGGACGCCGGCGCAGTCGATCGTCGAGTACGCCGAACGAAACGATTGCGACCAGATCGTGATGGGAAGCCACGGCCGCTCGCTCGGGGCGCGACTGCTTGGCTCGGTCGCGGAACGCGTCGCTCGCCGATCCGCGCGTACCGTGACGCTCGTCCAGGGCGATCTGACGGCCGCGTAACCCTCACTGGTCCGCTTCCGGTTCGTCGACCAGTTCGAACAGCGGATCGAAGCCCTCGGGAAGCTGATTATCCGCCTTCTCGATGTTACCGGGCGGAACCACGTCGGCGCGATAGCGACGATCTGTTGGGCGTGGTAGTTGGCGTCGGAGCGATCGACGTTCGCGCGGTCCGCGACGCGATCGAGAAACTCCTGATAGTCGAATCGCTGTCCGTGTTCGGCTTCGGTCAGGTACCGATCGATCTCCATCGGAAGCGGGCTCGCGAGGTCGGACGCTTCACCTTCGTGTAGCCGTTCGCCGAGCGTCGTCAACACCGCTCGAGTCGCCCGGACGGCCTGTCCGAACTGTGCGAATTCGAGCCTGTGTTGAACCTGGCCGATGAACTCCTTGGAATTCATAATCAGTGGCGTTGGCGTCTCCACTCGAGCGATCGACGTGGTGATGGTGATTCCAGCGACTCCGATATCCACTCCATCGACTCGAGCGTGACACGCTATCGTCTCGACCACGCAGCCACATACATTCGGATGGGCACACCGGAGACGAGTCGAGCCTCGAGTTGCGACGAGCGGGGGGTGGTGTGAGGATTATGCCTTCTGGGAACATAATACACGGCACAAATGACAGTCGACGAACTCACCGAATACGGGATGGAACGAATGGACGACGACGACATCGTACGTTTCCTTTCGACGCACAGCCTCGGGGTTCTCGGTCTCCCGGCCGAGGAGACGCCGTATCTGATCCCGATGTCGTACGGGTTCGACGGAGAGTCGCGGCTCTACTTCGGGTACGTCGTGGGATCTCAAAGCCGAAAGGCGGATCTCTCCGAGCAGACGGACACCGCGACGTTTCTCGTCTACAGTGCGGAGACGATGTTTCACTGGCGAAGCGTTCTCATGACCGGAACGCTACGGGAACTCCCGCCCGATGAGACCTCGAAAGCAACAGCGGTCGAAGGACCGATGTGGCGTCCCGAACTCCTCGAGACGGTAAGTGAAACGAGGGGGAATCACTATTACGAGTTGCAAATCGAGGAGTGGACGGGCCTTCGACACGCGATCGAACCGCCGGCGTTTACCCAGCGCTCGAGTCGAGATCAGCCGGAGTGAGACGAAAGCCCCGTGGGATCTCTTCGGCCCGTCACTGCCGTGCGGCCGAGAGTACGGGCGCCGCGAGCGGATTGGTCGGGGATTCGACTCGCGAAAGTTCACGTCTCCTTCCCGCCTGCGACGACGTCTTCCTGTCTCCTGGGGTGCCTTCAGTTGTGGTCGGACAGCCGGCACTGTCAGTTGTCGTCCAGATAAGCCGTATCAGTACCGGTCGAAGTAGCGGTCCTGGACCTTTACGAATCCTGCCATCAGTAGCGCGAAAACGCCCGCAGCGACGGCGATCTGTATCCAGTGAACGACGGCGAGCGGTTCGACATCGAACAGTAACTGGCCGGTCGACGTGTAGAGGACGAGCAACTGGAGTGTCACGGCAACGACCACCGCGATCACGAGCCACCGATTCGTGAAGATGCCGAGCCCGTACCGGTAGCGGATCGCCTGAATGCGGACGATCTCGAAAACGACGAATCCAGTGAACACCATCGTCTGGGCGAGTTCGCGGCTCGGTTCGTAGCCGGGGCTCCAGCCGACGATTGCGCCCAGCACGTCGTATCCCGGCACGAGTTCACCGTAGAAGTTGAGCGTAAAGAGCGGCAACAGACAGATCGTCATGAAGGCAGCGATGCCGACGACCGACGTGACGATCCGGTCTGTGATAACACCTTCCTCCGGCGGCCGCGGATCCCTGTCCATGATGTCTTTCGCAGGGGGGTCGACGCCCATCGAGAGTGCAGGAATGCCGTCGGTGACGACGTTGATGAACAGGATCTGGATCGGCGTGATGACGAGTCCGAAGCCGAGCATCGACCCGGTGAAGACCATCGTCACCTCGCCGCCGTTTCCCGACAGCAGGTAGTTGACGAACTTCCGGACGTTGTCGAAGATGCGCCGCCCGCCCCTGACCGCGTCCCGAATGGTCGCGAAGTTGTCGTCCAGCAAGACGATATCCGACGCCTGTTCGGTGACGTCGGTCCCGCGAATCCCCATCGCGACACCGACGTCGGCGTTTTTCACCGCCGGCGCGTCGTTGACGCCGTCGCCGGTCATCGCGACCGTGTGCTCCTTTGCCTGGAGCGTCTGCAGGATCCGCGTCTTGTGCTCCGGCGACGTCCGCGCGAAGATGTCGACGTCCTCGACGACCTCCGCGAGTCGGTCGTCGCTCATCTCCTCGAGTTCGGGACCCGAGATCACTGTCGTCGAGCGGAGGCCGATCTCCTCGCCCACCGCTCGCGCGGTGACGGCGTTGTCGCCGGTGATCATCACGACGTCGATCCCAGCGTCAAGACAGCCCGCGAGCGCGTCAGTGACTTCGGGTCGCGGCGGATCGAGCATCCCTTGCAGGCCGAGAAAGACCATCCGGCGCTCGACGGTCTCGTCGGGACGCTCCGTCTGGTCGTCGGGGACGTCGGGCCGGAAGGCGAACCCCATCACGCGCAGGGCGTCTTCGGCGAAGTCTTCATTTCGAGCCTCGATCTCGTCGCGACGTTCGTCCGTGAGCTCGACGAGTTCGCCGTCGACGAGTTCACGATCACAGCGCTCGAGGACGGTCTCGGGTGCACCCTTCGTGTAGGCGACGGGGCCGCCGTCGGGCGTCTCGTGGACGGTCGTCATCCGTTTTCGAGCGGACGTGAACTCGACCTCGCCGAGGCGGGGGTACTCCGCGGCGAGGTCCTCGTGGTCGAATCCGGCCTTCTGGGCGGCGACGAACAGCGCGATTTCGGTTGGATCGCCGAGGTACGTCCGTTCTCCCTCTTCAGCGCCAGTGGCGGCCACAGCCCCCGTCCCGTCACCGGCTGCGTCGCGTTCACGGGTCCCGAGATCGACGTTGTTACAGAGCATCCCACAGCGCAACACCTCGGCGATCCGCTGTCCGTCTACGGGCTCGCCGTCGTACCGGAACTCCCCGTCGGTGTCGTAGCCGGTGCCGGTGAGTTCGTAGACCTCGCGGTTGGCGGCGGCCCGTTGAACCGTCATCTCCTCTTCGGTGAGCGTCCCCGTTTTGTCGGTGCAGATGACGTCGACCGAGCCCAGCGCCTCGACGATCGGCAGCCGGCGGACGAGGGCGTTCTGCTCGGCCATCCGGCGCGCGCCGAGCGCGAGCGAGAGCGTGACGACTGCCGGCAATCCTTCGGGAACAGCGGAGACGGCGATGCCAACCGCCGTCAGGAACACCTGTAGCGGCTCGGTCTCGCCGACGACGAGTTCCGCGATTGCGATCACCGCGACCGCAACGATGACGACGCCGGCGATGATCTTCCCCAGACGATCCATCTCGGATTGAAACGGCGTATCTCGCTCCTCGGCTTCCTCGAGAGCCGTCGCGATCTGGCCGATCTCGGACGCTGGGCCGGTCTCGACGACGACCGCCACCCCGGAGCCTCGCTGGACAACCGTATCCTTGTAGATGGTGTTCTCCCGTTCGGCCAGCGATGTCTCCTCGTCGACCCGACCGACCTCCTTCGAGACACCGACGCTCTCCCCAGTCAGCGCCGCTTCGTCGACGCTCAAATTCGACTCCTCGACGAGGCGTGCGTCGGCAGGAACGATATCGCCCGACTCGACGAAGATCACGTCACCGGGGACGAGTTTCGTCGCATCGACCTCTCGTTTCTCACCGTCACGTCTGACGAGCGCGTAGGTCGTCGCCATCGCCTGCAGCGCTCGGATGCTCTGCTCGGCTCGATAATCCTGGACGAAGCCGAACAGCGTGATCAAGACCACGATCCCCGCGATAACGGCCGCGTCGATCGTGTGGCCAACGGCGGCCATCACGATCGCAGCGGCGATTAGCACCCAGATCAGCGCCGACGAGTACTGTTCGACGAGAATCCGCAGCGGCGACGTTCCCGCTTTCGCTTCGATCTCGTTCGGCCCCTCGCGCTCGAGTCGTTCACTGGCCTGGGCGGCTGTTAGCCCCTCCTCGGACGTCTCCAATTCCGCGTAGACGTCCTCGAGTGGCCGCGAATGCCAGTCCCGGTCAATGTCCGATGTGATTCGCTCGGTGTCTGCTCGTGACACAGATTTGCTGTCGAGAGAGTCGTTTCGTATTCGTTCCCCGGTCGCCGATACGTGGGACTTACCTATCGTTCGTCACGCGAGACGACGGCGACCCACTCCACGGCGTCTCGAACCCGTTCGAAGCGAACGGTTCACAGAGAGATGAGTTGGAGCAAACGCCAAGTGGCGCGTTGACGATGCCAGTGGTCTGAACGCACATGCGACGGCCCTACGACGATTTGGCAGTTAATACCCCAGTTAACGAGTGTGCTAATTGATTGGTCACTGGTCACGACCCATCGCGTATCGGGAATTCGACTGAGACGAACCATATCGTCGATTTCCGCCGTAGAACGGGGCGAGACGGTCAAACCAGAGAGCCGAATCGACCAATCGTACAGTGCGCCCGGGTCTTGGTCGTCGTCAGGTGAAGTGCGGAGCGAACGCGGTCTCGTCGGATTTCTGCTCGACGGTTGTTGCACCCATCGCCCGAGACGCGCAGCCAGCCCACCATTTCGTTTCGGCACGCTCGGCGCTTGCCGCTTGGCCACTACGAAGTGGTCAGCGAGCGCGAGGATACGGATTGAGAACAAACGCCCCCCGGTATTATACGAACTGCCGTCGGACGGACACCCGGACTATGCCAATAGATAACCTTGCCCGCAGTGACGTCGTCACGGCAACCCCCGATACGTCGATCCAGGAACTCGCGACGACGATGGACGACGAGAGTGTCGGTAGCGTCGTCATTGCCGACGGCGACGAGCCGGTCGGCATCGTCACAGATCGCGACCTCACGCTCAGAGTAATCGGTGAGGGCCAGAGTCCCGATGACGTCACCGCCGAGGACGTGATGTCGACGGAGCTGTGCACCGTCGAGCACGATGCCGGCTTCTATCAGGCGACGGAACTGATGAGTGAGCACGGCGTCCGTCGGCTGCCGGTCACCGACGGCAACGGGCAACTGAACGGGATCATCACGACCGACGACCTCAACGAACTGCTCGCCGACGAACACCAACAACTCGCGAACGTCGTGCAGGCACAGCGACCGCCGTACTGATCGGTCTCGAGCCCGCCCGCACCAGCGCCAAATTCCGGGACCGGACTCGCATCCGAACCCGTGTCGATTCACCCTCGACGTTTCTACGACGCGACGTTCCGCAACCCGCCGGTTCCGACGGCCGATACACGGGTGGCGGGGGCGGCAGTCGTCTATCACGGGACGCTCGCCGCGCTCGCGTTTGCCGCGTTCTTCTGATCGACGCTCGGCGTCCTCCGGCACGCGGATCGAGAGAGCGAAGCCCCGGCGTCCATTCGAACGCACCGCGATTCGAGTAGCCGACGGCGAACTCGAGGACTCGAGATCGCGTCACGCCCGGGGCACCCCTCGAAACTATTGGGATCGGCGTCGGAACGTGGGGTATGGCATTCGTCGTCCCGTTCGACGGCTCGGAACTGGCCGAAGCGGCCCTCGTCAGGGCGACCGAATACGGCGACGCGCTCGACGAGGACGTCGTGGCCGTAACGGTGGTTCCGGAGCGAAAGCGCTACGCACGCGAGAAGGGCTGGATCGAGGGGGACGAGGCGCTCGAGGTCGACGCGATCGCCACTCAGTTGCGCGATCAAGTCGAGCGTCTCGCTCCCGCGGCGTCGTTCGAGTACGAACGCATCCGAGAGTTTCCACCGGAGTCCCAACTCGCCGGACACATCGAGCGCCTCGTCGAGGAGTACGATCCGAGCGTCGTCTTCCTCGGCAGCGAGAACGTCGGGCGCGTGGTCACCCCCCTGACGAGCGTCGGCGTCCACGTCGCCGCCGACCGTTCCTACGACATGTTCGTCGTCCGACACCCCACACCGCCGGCCGTCGACGCCGTCGAACCGCACGCGGAGTTCTACGACGAGGACGCGACGTGACGAACGCCTGCGAATTGGTGTCGTTCGTCGTCGGGCGGCCGAAACTGCGTGTGAAACGTATCAACGAGTAATCCAGTAGGAGGCTCAGAGCTGACACGTCACCCTCGAGAGCCGCGCTCGAGCGCGTCAATTCCCGCGAGGGACTCGCCCGTCAGGGCGCGGACGTATGCACCACCGGCGATCGAAACGCGCGTAAAATCGTCCTCGTCGAGATCGTACAGTTCGATCGAGTGAGCCGTATCGCCACCGCCGACAACCGATACGCAGTCGGCGTCCGCAATCGCCGAGAGTATTTCGACGGTGCCGTCGGCGAAGCGTTCGTCCTCGAAGACGCCCACACCACCTTTGACGTAGACTGCTTCGGAGTCCGCGATGCGTTCGGTGTAGCGATCGATCGTCTCCGAACCGATATCGAGATACGAGGTCTGCTTCTCGATACCCGCTACTGCGGTTTCCGCTCGATCTCCGTCGGCTTCGTACGCGAGATCGGTCGGGAGCATCACCTCGGTGGCGTCCGTCTCGAGCGAGTCTCTGATCGTCTCGCTGTGAGCCTCCCACTGGTGGTCGAACAGTTCCGTCCCGTCGACGTCGTAGCCCAGATCGTATCCGTCGGCACGCAAGAACAGTTCGCCGATGACGCCGCCCAGACAGAAGTGATCGACGATGTCCGCGAGTCGCTCGATAACAGGGATAGTGTCCTCGGCTTTCGTTCCACCGAGAATCATCGTCACGGGGCCGTCGAACGCTCGTTCCCGGATAGCGGTGTTTGCCCGGTACTCCTGTTCCATCACGCGCCCCGCGTAGGCGCCTACGACGAGTGGAAAACCAACGATCGACGCGTGCGAGCGATGTGCCGTCGCGTACGCGTCGTTTACGTACGCGTCGAACTCCGACGAAAGCGTTCGTACCAGTTCCGTCTCAGCCTTTATCTCCGGCTCTTCTTCGGGCAGTTCACCCTCGCACATTCGCACGTTTTCGAGGAAGAGCACGTCGCTACGCTCGAGGCTCTCGATCGCCAGCAGAGCCTCGTCACCATACGTATCGGCGACGAATTCGACGGGGCGATCCAGGTGGTCGGCGAGGATTTCGGCGTGTTGCTCGAGAGAGACGAACGTGTCCCGTCCCGGTCGCCCCTGGTGGGCGAGCACGGCGATCGCGTGGTCGTCTGCACGGAGTTCCCGAATCGTCTCGGCGTGGCGAGCGAACCGCCGGTCGTCCTGTACGACGCCGTCTTCGACAGGGGCGTTGACGTCGATGCGGACCAAGAGCCGTTGTCCAGGTTCGAGGTCATCGATGGTCTGAAAGGATGTCATGAGTGTTCGTATCGAACGTCGTCGAATCCGTTTGTGAGCCCGCTACGTCAGTGGACGGTGGTCTCCGTGGCATCGATAGTATCAGTTTCCGCGGCGACGTAGCGTGCGAGATCCAGCATCTGCGTCGAGAAACCGTACTCGTTATCGTACCAGGCGAGCACCTTGACGATGTCGTTGGCGACGACCATCGCGGACTCCAGGTCGACGTAAGAGGCGAATGGGAGTCCGACGATGTCTCTGGAGACGATTTCGTCGTCGGTGTAGCCTAAGACACCCGCGAGACCGTCATCGGCTGCACTACGGATGGCCTCGAGGAGTTCGTCTCGGGTAATATCGGCGTCGACGTTGACGGTGATGTCCGTAATCGATCCGTTGGGCACCGGAACTCGCATCGCCATCCCATCGAGTTTGCCCTCGAGGTCTGGGAGAATTTTGATAGTGGAGTTCGCGGCGCCGGTCGTCGTCGGCACGATGTTCTCGGCGGCTGCGCGTCCACGGCGTCGCTTGTCCATCGGGCCGTCGACCAGTCCCTGGCTCCCGGTGTAGGCGTGGACGGTCATGAGGACGCCCGAGACGATGCCGAACTCCTCGTCGAGTATCTGCAGGACCGGCGCGACGGAGTTCGTGGTGCACGAGGCATTCGAGAGGACGGCTTCGCCTTCGTACTCCTCGTGATTGACGCCGTAGACGAACATCGGGATGTGCTTCTCGCCCTTCGGCGGGGCCGAGATGATCACCCTGTCGGCACCGGCGTCTAGGTGCTGGGCAGCCTCATCGTAGGTGCGGAACAAACCTGTTGCCTCGAATGCGACATCAACATCGAGGTCATCCCACGGAAGTTTTGCGGGGTCGCGCTCGGAGAGTAACTGCACCTCGTGGCCGCTAACGTAGAGTCTGTCGCCCTCCCGGGAGACGCCGGGCAATCGCCCGTGAACCGAATCGTACCGGAACAGATACTCCATATCGTCGTCGTCCATCACGTCGTTGACAGCGACGACGTCGATCGCATCCTCCGTCAACGATGCACGCAGAATGCTCCGTCCGACTCGTCCGAACCCGTTGAGTCCAATTCGAATCGACTCAGTTAATTCGTCACTGGCGGAATTCACACCCATGGTCGAGCGGGCCACCGCTAGTGAGTTATTTGTTTGCCCTGAAACGATGATCGTGTTCAGATAAGCTGATTCCATGCGAGGGCGAATGATTTGAATTACTGACCGGCAGCTTCTGCGTAAGCGTTGGTGAAGCAGTTTGAAAATGAGGGATTCTGCCGTTTTGCCTCTCGAAAGATACGTTCGACGCTATTCTGATTTTCATGTCGTTCGTATATGATACCGAGACCATGCTACCGGAAGACATCGTTCAGCGTCTGATTTCTGGCTCCCACTTGTCTGCACCGCGTTGATGATACCGCCACTTGTAAAGCATCATCAGGGCCTTGCGACACGAATTCTTGTGCGCGTTTGACTTCCCTCTCAAACGTTAACAACCGGTCTAGACAGTGTTCTCGCTCGCTCGAGTAGTCGAGGTACTGTCGTTCGTTCAGTACCTTTTCGGTTGGACCAGAGATAAGCGTGATCCGATCGAGGGGTCGGTTGCCTGATCGGCGTCTTTCATTGCCTGCCCTCCGAGGCGGGAACCTGGATGAGTGCCCCCGATTTCGACAACCGCAAGACGGCGGTCGATTTTTTCCGTGAACCGCATTGCCTCACGAGAAACCCGGATTGCAAGACTTCGTCGGGGTTGATGCACCATTCGAGCCACATTACCCGTGAACAGACGGTTACCGATGGTTAGTTCACGGCGAAAACCACAAGAAGGCGGCGGGGGAGGATGCTCCGTCAGGGATTCGAACCCTGGTCATTGCCGTGAGAGGGCAATATGATTGGCCGGACTACACCAACGGAGCCCGTTTACACTGTGCTCGCTTCGTTCTACGACGGGTCAACGGCCGCCTCGTCACCGAAGCAAGTACACTCATTCGTTACGCGGTGGACAGTTTAAGGATTCCGTTTCGAAGCGCCACTGTCCGGCACTGTCACAGATACGAGCGCTGACAGGTGCGTTACTCTTCGAAGGGTGACTTCGTCGCCTCTGGTTCGAACCCTTCGAGACTGATGATGTTCTCTCGACCGACACGGAGTTTGCTAATCGCACCGTCGTCTTCCATCTCCGAGAGAAGCATGCTCACTTTGGATTTCGACCAGCCAGTTTCGTCGACGATGTCGACTTGCTTCATCCGGCCGCCGTTTTCGCGGATGAGTTTCATCACGCGGTCTTCGTCGGTAAGGAACTCGTCGCTGGAGGCCGGTTCCGGGTCGGCCGAGTTGTGACTGGATTGGACGGCCGTCGTCGTCTCAGCTGGTTGTTCCGTCGGTTCTGCTGGTGACTGTTCAGACGCTGGCCTGGTCCCGGGAGGTGGTGACGCGCTATCCCCGTCGTTTCGAGGGAGGCCGTCGCCCTGTCGATAGTACCAGATGGCACCGACACTAACTGCGAGGGCAAAAAGAAGGCCAAGGCCGAGTTCCCACGGTGTCTCCTCGGTATCTATGAGTGCGGAGGTACCGGGGTTGCTTCCGTCACCACCGCTCCCAGACGTGTCAGCATCTTCTGGTGCGAGGACGGCCCGTGGATTGCCATCGAGAAACTGTTGTTCGCCACTCCACTGAACGGCGCTTGCGTTCTCGAGCGAGCTGTGTGAGTGTTCGACTTCGTCGTCGGGTTCGACGTGCTGGAAGACGAGGTCGTCCTCGGCAACGATGACGATCGATTGACTCTGTCCGATGTACATGTTCTCGAAGACGTCGCCGACTTCGACGGTATCGCCGTCGGTTTCGGCGAACGCCTCCCACGTGAAGGACATTTCGACGATACCGCGTTCACCGAAGCTGTCCTCGATCGTTGCAGAGCGTTCGAAGTCCGTTGCGTTCATCTCCCGGTCGGTAGCTTCGTCGCCGCTTTCAGTCATTCGCTCCGCTTGGTCGGTAAAGCGCTCGTACAGGTCGGTTTCCTCGGATTCGAACTCGTCGGCGAACTCCTCGAACGCCTCGCGTTCCTCGGAGTCGTTTTCGTCGAAGTAGTGGACGTGTTGGAACGTCCACGTTGCACTCCCGTCTTCGTGAACGGTGATCTCGAACGTCGTCGTATCGAAGTCTTGAGCCTCGGAGAGCATCGCAGCGGACTCACTCGAGGTGTACTGAGACGGTTGTGTATCCGCTGTCGAAGACGTCGACGCGGATGTGGCGCGGTCATCGACACCGGTATCGGCCATCGCTGCCGGCGCAGCGACGCTCCCCATACTAACGAGAAAGACAGTGACGATGAGCACAACGATGCCAACGGGAGCCGACCGATTCATTCGTCTATCACTACGTGGCGGAGGTAAAAATGCTTGTGAATACGAGAGGGTCACCCGTCCGAACAAGGAAGTCGTCGTCGTTGATAGCTTACTCCCCGATTTTCGACAGTTCGAAGAACGAGCGATTCAGTTCACATCGCCCCACATGAACGGCGGGCGTCTCTCTCGTCGTGTCGATACGCACAAACCACTTCGACGCGTAGCGACCGGCATGATCTCGAACCTCGCACAGGGTGTCCAGGCTTTCACCAGTAACGTCTATCTCGTCGCCGGCGACCGAACGGTCCTCATCGATACGGGAGCGAACTTCGACGTCGTCGAATCGATTCACGAACGCGTCGACGACCTCGACGCGGTCGTGCTAACACATACGCATCGGGATCACGTCGGTAACCTCGAGGCTGTCACGGACGCCTTCGACGTCGACATCTGGGGGTACGATACCGATATCGACGGTGTTGACCACGCAATCGGTGACGAGGAACACGTCACACTCGGCGATTACGAGTACGTTGCCCTCCACACACCGGGGCACAAAAACGACCATCTCTGCTTTTACTCGGCGGATGCTGGCGTCCTCTTTGCAGGGGATCTCGTCTTCCAGAACGGCAGCTTCGGTCGCACCGACCTCGAGGAGGGCGACCGCGAGACACTGATCCAGAGCATCGATCGACTGCTCGAGTGGATCGATGGCGACCTCAAAGCGATGCACACGGGACACGGTCCGAGCGTGACGAACGAACCGGCCGATCACGTCGAACTCTCGGCGCAGATGGCGCGTCGTGCCTGAAACGGAATCAGTCGTCGGGTTGGTCAGTGACTCGAGACGCGATTGGCTGCGGCGAGAAGTTCGTCGTAGGCCGTCTCGTACGCTCGTGCAACCCTGGCCGGAGCGCTTCGAGTGTCACTTCCCAGCGGCGGGAGTCGGATCCGTTCGAGGGGATCGAGCAACTCGAGCACGTCGGGAACACGTTTCTCGAGTGTGCCGTCTTTCGGGCTCGAACTGGCGACCTCACAGGCGCGACAGTACCGATCACCCGGGTAGATTCGCACGCGGCCGGGTTCGACGGCTGCAACGGCACTGATTGCTGCGTGGTCGAGTGACTGGAGTGGTTGCGCGATATCGCTGTAGGACTCGACGACGGCGACGCTGGTCGATTCGATCTCGCGTGCGAGGTCCTCGAACGCGGGGACGTACCGTTGATCGGCAATTTCGTTGAATTCCTCGACAGTCTCGACCGGAACGGCGTCCTCGAGTGGCAGGGACTCGACGACGCGCTCGGGAATCGTCGCCGTTTCATTGTAGACGAACGTCGGATCGTCCTCGGCCCCAGGTCGTCCGATTCGATCGACGAGGAACTCACGGTCCGTCTTTCCGAGTAAACCGGTCCCGTCGTCGGGAGTGGGTCGCCACAGTCGATGGACGGGATTGAGCGATTCCGGTTCCCGACCTCGAGATTCTGCTCGAGCCAGTTTTTGTGCGTCTTTTCCGTAGAGACGCCCCTCGGTGAGGGCACGCTGACAGTCGTCGTGATCGAACCAGTAATCGTTACCCGCGCGTGGCTTGTACCCCACCGCGCCGGTCCGCTCGAGGAGGCCGACAGAGAACGTCGTCTTGCCGGCATCGACTCGATCCGATCCGACGACGAGGAGGATCATTCGGATTCGTCTGTGGCCCCGTCGTCGGTGTCGGTCCCTTTGAGGCCGTAGTAGCCCGGTTCGTCGTCGTTTCGCGGTTCGGCGACGACGAGTTCGTCGGCGTTCGTCATAACCCACGGGATGGCCCAATCGAGGAGAATGTCCTCGGTATTTCGATCGAGGTCGGCATCGACGTCGACCCCCTGAAGGAGTCGGGCAATCTCGTAGACGGTGTACATCTGATCGTCCTCGAGTAGTTCCGCTGGGGTGTAGAAGTCACACGGCGGAAGCTGATCGAATTCCGATTTTGAGACCGGCATAGAAGGACATACTGTCGGCCAACGCCTAAATCGTTCGTTCGACTCTCGTCATACTACAACACCAGCAGTAAACAGACACGGAGTTCTCTTTCGTACCCAACGAACTGTCTCGTCCGGGTGCTGGTCGAAGAAGCGTATTTCAGGGGTCGCAAAAACTGCCACAAGATTTTATACGGTTCGCTATTCACGTAACGTGATGGTTTTCGGCTATAACGTGATGCTGGTGATTTACGCCACTGCGACACTCGTTGGTCTTGTACTCGGTGTCTATCTCCTCCAGTATCGAGACAAGCCAGGCGTCGTCCCGCTGGCTGGCAGTCTGTTCGCCACCGCGTTTTTGTCGGGGCCGGTGTTCGTCGCAACCGCTTCCGATTCGCATCTGCTCTCGTCGCTGATGATCCGGTTGCTGTTCGTTGGTGTCTGTACCAGTGTGTTGTTCATTTTCCTCTTCAGTCTCGAGTACACCGGTCGAGAGCACCTCGTGACGCCCAAAACAGTCGGTCTCCTGTCGATTCACCCGATCGTGGTCGTCGCGCTCGCATTTACAAACCCTGGAAACGTCTTTTTCACAACGTTCGAGTACGACCCAGCCGCACCGGCCGATATTTACTTCGAAACCGGCGTGGCATTCGTTCTTCACACGCTGTACTCGTACCTGCTGTTGGCCTGCGTCACCGCATTGATTCTCGAGTTCCTCTATTCGACACGAGGCCTGTATCGAGGGCAGGCGATCGCACTGTTGGGTGCGACGACGATTCCGTGGTTCGCAAACATGGTGTACGTGTTCGGTCCGGTCTCATACGATACGACGCCGATTGGGTACCTTCTCACAGGGGTGTTATACACGGTTGCAATCGTCCGATACCAGTTCATCGACGTCGCACCGATCGCCCGAAATCGGGTCGTAGATACGGTTTCAGAAGGCGTCTTCGTGATCGACCACGATAACCACCTCATCGACGTCAATCCCGCGGGCCGTGAGATGCTCGCCGTCGATTCTGTCTCCTCGGCTATCGGTCACAGTGTGCAGACGCTCTTCAAAACTGATCCTGCGATCGTCGACATGCTCGAGGAGTTAACGGAGACGCCCGTCGAGTCGACGGCGGAGTTCTCCCTCGAGAATCGTCACTTCGAAATTCAAGCAACACCCATTACGGACGGACGCGACCGCCACGTCGGCTGGTTGATCCTCGTATACGATATTACGACACGAAAACGCCGTGAATCCGAACTCGAGCGACAAAACGAACGGCTCGACCGATTTGCTGACCTCGTCTCTCACGACCTCCGAAACCCCCTTTCTGTTGCCTCGGGGTACCTCGAGATTGCTCGAGATACCGAAGACGAAGCGGATACTGCGGCGTATCTCGACCGGGTCGAACGCTCGCACGAGCGAATGGAAGCGATCGTCGACGACGTGTTGACGCTCGCTCGAGGTGGGGCAACCGTAACTGAACCACAACCCGTCGACGTCGCTGCTCTCGCGAGACGTGCGTGGAACAGCGTCGAAACCGACAACGCGACACTCGAGGTCCACTCGTGTGAGAAGATCGTTGCCGATCCGACACGGTTCCAGCGGTTGTTCGAGAATCTGTTTCGCAACGCAGCCGAACACGGGATAGAGGACGGAGGCTCACACACCCCAGAAACCGGTGTTGCTCACCATTACGCGGATGATCCGTCCAGTGAATCACCGGATACATCGACTGAACTTACGGTTACCGTCGCCCTCGAGGATGGGGGCACTGGGGAACCCGTCCTTACGGTCGAAGACGACGGTCGAGGGATCCCCTCGAGTATTCGCGAACGAATCTTCGAGGAGGGAGTCACCACGGCGGAGACGAACACTGGACTCGGCTTGCGCATCGTCGAGCAACTCGCGCAGGCCCACGGGTGGTCGATCACAGCGGCGACGAGTTCGACGGGTGGGGCGAGATTCGAACTCCGAGGGATCGAACGTGATGAGAGCGGGAGTCGAGAGTCGCCACCTGAATTCACCTCGAGTGGTGAGTCGCGCAAGTAACCACGTTCGTTGCCAGTCGCTGTTGGCTGTCCAATCACGGCGCAAAAAAGAAGCAGGATTGACGTACTCGTCGCTTACTCGAAGTGGTCGAGGCACTTCTGGTACTCGTCTGCGGCCGAGTCCCAGTTGACGACCTCGAAGAAGCCGTCGATGAACTCGCCGCGGTCTGGACCGTAGTCGTAGTAGTAGGAGTGTTCCCAGACGTCCAGTGCGAGGATTGGGTGGGAGCCCCACAGTGCGCCCTGGTCGTGTTTGTCGACCGCGACGTTGCGCAGTTGTTTGGCAACCGGGTCGTAAACGAGCAGTGCCCAGCCACCGGCAGCGCCGGCAGCGGCCTCGAACTCACCTTTCCAGCCTTCGTAGGAGCCAAAGTCTTCTTCGATTCGGTCGGCGAGGTCACCCTCGGGTTCGCCGCCACCGTTTGGCGACATGTTCTCCCAGAACAGGGTGTGGAGGTAGTGTCCACAGCCGTTGTGGGTGACGTTGCCCAGTGCACCGGGCGTCGAGCCGAAGTCGCCCGACTCGCGGTTGTCCGCGAGGGTCTCCTCAGCGGAGTTGAGACCGTTGACGTAGCCCTGGTGGTGGGTATCGTGATGCCAGGTCACGACCTGTTCGGAAATCGATGGCTCGAGTGCGTCGTAGTCGTATGGGAGTGGTGGAAGTTCGTGGTCAGTCATTGGAATTCACCTGTGTATTGTATCAACATCTCGGTTGTTAAGTTTTGAGGAGAGGGACGGTATCATGTCTCATGTCTCGCCCCGATTTCGGTGAACGATTCGCTACCGACGGTACTCACACCACGGGGTTCGAGTTAAAACTTACAACACCCACCAGTGCTGATGAGAGTCTCTCTTAGAGCTGTTCTTTGTGTTTGGCGTGTTCGAGCCACTCTTCGAGTGACGCTTGCGTCCAGTAGCGGACGGTGTCGCTTCGCTGATCGTACTCGAGAATACCGATATCGTCGAGTTTCGGTAGATGAGTGTGTTGAAGTTCCATCCGAATTCGCTGGCGTTGTTCCTGTCGTTCGGACTCAAAATCACTCGAGTTGGCCGTTTCAGTCGTATTATCCCCCGAAGACTGGGCTGTAACCGTGTTTTGAAACGTGGCAATTGCGTCGGTCAGTTCGTCGACAGTTGCAACGCCATCAGCCTGATCGTACAGGTAATAGAGGGCGTACCGGCGACACCTGCTCGAAAGGATGTCGAAGAGGACACTCAGTGACGGCGTCACTTCGGCTGTGAGTTCGGCTGGGCCTTGTTCGGTTTCACGCATTCACGAACCACCTACCCTGTGTTACCATTCGAAACCACCACCAATCGCTACCACTGCCGCCACATTAGATGTTGCGTTTATCTAGAAAAACACATGTGCGAAATATGTAATACGGAGGTCCGACGCTGGTTCGTTTTACCGTCGTTCGTGTGTCACCGGTCAGCGTTCGACCAGTCGACTGTATATCACGTTTCGCCACTCGAGGGAAATCTGTCGGTAGTAGTACTGAGGAAAATTCGCGCACCCTGTTCGCAGAAATACCAGTTCGAGGAACGGTTGGATCGTGACGACGTCGTTACTCGTAGAGCCACTCGGCGTCGTGTTGCTCGTAGTCGATCAGTTCGTCGTCGTCGAAGTGAATCGCGATCTCGCGTTCGTTCGCGCCCTCGTCTTCGTGGTCGGCGGCGTGAACGACGTTTCGACCGAGATCGAGTGCGTAATCACCGCGGATGGTTCCTGGTTGTGCCTCGAGCGGATCGGTCGCACCGATCATCTGGCGAACCTGGCGGGTCGCGTCCTGACCTTCCCAGACCATCGGGACGACGGGACCAGCCGTAATGAACTCGATCAGGTCGTCGAAGAACGGCTTGTCCTCGTGTTCGCTGTAGTGTTCTTTCGCTCGCTCTTCTGGCATGTTGATGACCTTGATGCCGGCGAGTTTGAGACCGCGGTCCTCGAGTCGCGAGACGACGTCGCCAACGATCCCGCGTGCGAACGCATCGGGCTTGATCATCACGAAAGTGCGTTCGTGATCGCTCATTGGTCGTCCTCGTCGCTCGCGTCGTTTTCGTCCGCCGCTTCTTCCGCTTCGTCGGATTCGTCGGCGTCGGTTTCGACGTCAGCGTCACCGTCGTCTTCGGTCTCGTCGACCGATTCGTCACCGGCGGAGACGTCTTCATCTTCGTCCTCGTCTTCGGTCTCGAGGTCCTCGTCTTCGCTCGCCTCGACGACGTCGTCCTCGTCGGCTGGCGTGTCGGCCTGGGCTGGGCCCTTGCCGGCACGACCTTCTTCGGTCCACTCGAGGTCGCGTGGTTCGCGTCCGAGCTTGTAATTTTTCTCTGCCTTCGAGTCGACGAAGTGGAGCACGGTGCCGTCGTTGCGGACGTACATGATGCCCGTGCCGGGCTCGATGTCTTCGCCCGTGTAATCACACGTTCGTTTCTCGACCATTGGTTATTGTCCTCCGATGGAGTCGGCCTCTCGAGCGGTCTCGCGAAGCTGGAGTACGTCCCCTTCGCGGACCGGCCCGAGGCAGTTTCGGGTAATGATTCGTCCCTGATTCTCGCCCTCCTTGATTCGGCATTTGACCTGCATGGCTTCGCCGTGCATGCCGGTCTTGCCGACGATCTCGATGACCTCGGCGGGCGTAGAGCCGCTTTCTTCCTCTTCAGCACTCATCTCTGATCACCTCAGTCGAGGTCCTCGACCTTGTCAGCGATGTCTTCGACGTCGCCCGAAGCCTCTCCAGAGTCGACGATGGCGGCTGCAGCCGAGCCAACCTCGAGGCCGGCGGCGTGACCGACGTCGTCTTGGGTCTCGATGAAGACGACAGGAATGCCCTTCTCGTCTGCGAGTTCTGGCAGGTGCATGACGATTTCTTCCGGGGAGACGTCTTCTGCGACGTAGACGAGGTCGGCGTTGCCGCGCTCGATCGCTTTCGTGGTTTCGTTCGTTCCTTTCTTTACTCGTCCGGTGTCTCGTGCGACCTCGAGGGCCTCGAGAGAGTCCTCGGCGAGGTCGGCTGGGATATCGGTTGTTACGTAAACTGACATTGGTTGTTCACCTCTCCTACACGTGGGCTCTCGCTCCCCTGCCGTCCGGGGCGCTGGACACCCCGTTCCGGAAGCGATTTCCGGCGAAAGTCCTGTGGGGCTAGGAGCATCATCAACCCCGCGTAGGGTGTACTACGTCTGTAGCGTTGCCCCCCTTAAAAGCGTGTTCAAACGAATAGAGCCGTGCGATTATTCCACACAGAATTTCGTCAGGGGATCTCACCGGTCGTGTCTGGTTTCTCCGATGGCTATTACTCTCGAGAGCCAGAGTCGGTTACATGGACGCGACCGCCGCCGACCTCGCAGCGTCGTTGTTCGAGGAAGCGACGCGAACGAACGAGCGACGGCTCCTGGTACTCGCTGGCGAGCGTGAACGCGGATACGAGACGCTCGCGTCCGTTCTCGAGAGCCTTCCGATTCCGATCACGGCCACGACGCTCGTCGGTCCCGACGACCGACTCCGCTGTGAACAGCTCCCGCAGTCGAACGCGAGCGAACTCCTCGGAACGACTCGAGACGCGATCGTTCTCGACGCACACGCTGGGCTCCGTCCGAACGCACTCGGTAAGCTCGTCGGTGCGGTCGACGGCGGCGGGTTACTGATCTTCCTTACACCATCGCTCGATGAGTGGCCCACTCATCGGGGCGAGTTCGCCCAGTCCCTCGCCGTTCCACCGTACTCGCTGTCGGACGTGACGAGCAACTTTACACGCCGGCTGGTCGACACCCTCCGCACCCACCGGGGAATCGGCATCGTCGACCTCGAGGAAGAGCGGATCGTCGACAGCGGATTGACCGAGCCCTCGCCGAAGCTGATCGATAGCAGACGACCGGACCGAGCACAACCACCCGACGGAATATTTCCGACTGCCGTTTACGAGGCGTGTCTCACGGCAGATCAGTCCGACGCCGTCGCCACACTCGAGTCGATAGACCCACGACCAGCGTCGAGTGCCGAGGAAATGCAGACGGCCGACTCGACGTCCGTGTCACAGCGTCCGCGCGCCGTCGTTCTCGAAGCCGACAGGGGACGAGGAAAGTCGAGCGCCGCGGGACTTGCAGCGGGGGCGATGGCCGCCGCGGGACACTCGGTCCTCGTTACGGCCCCACGCAGTCGAAACGTGAGCGAACTCTTCGAGCGTGCGACCGCGCTATACGAGGCGCTCCCGGGGGTGACAGTTACCGGCGAAACGCCCCGTCGCCTCGAGACGAGTACCGGAGGGCGAGTGCAGTACCTCGAACCGACCGAGGCGACGGCTCGACTCGAGCCCTGGGACGCCGTCATCGTCGACGAGGCGGCCGCGTTGCCCGTCTCGAGACTCGAGTCGTTTCTCGCTGCCGACCGAGTCGCGTTCGCGACGACGATTCACGGCTACGAGGGTGCAGGAAGGGGCTTCTCGGTTCGTTTTCGAGACCGACTCGCAGACGCCGATCACGAGGTGGTCGAACGGACGCTTCTCGAGCCGATCCGTTACGCTGGAGGCGATCCAATCGAGGTCTGGGCGTTCAACGCATTGTTGCTCGACGCTCGGCCACCCGTCGAGTCACTGGTCGACGACGCCCGGCCGGAAACCGTCGAGTATCGTCGCCTCGAGCCGTCAGCGCTCGTCTCGAACACCAGCGACGACTCCAACGGGAACGAACGACTGCTCAGGGAGGCGTTCGGACTCCTCGTCCTCGCACACTACCGGACCACACCCGACGACCTCGCGAGGCTGCTCGATGCACCGAACCTCGAGGCTCGTGCGCTCGTTACCGATCCGGACGCCGCCGGATCGAGACACGTCGCCAGCGTCGCGTTGCTCGCTCACGAAGGGAACCTCTCTGCAGAAACGCGGAGGACGATGTACGAGGGCGGTCGCGTTCGCGGGAACATGCTTCCAGACGTGCTCACGAGCCAATTGCGAGACGAAGCCGCCGCGTCGCCGTCGGGGCTCCGCGTCGTTCGCATCGCGACACACCACGCCGTCAGATCCAACGGCCTCGGCTCGCACGTCCTCGAGTGCATCCACGACGAGTTCGCCGACTCGCTCGATTGGCTCGGAACCGGTTTCGGCGCCACGCCCGACTTGCTCTCCTTCTGGCGGACGAACGGCTATCGAACGGTTCACCTCTCGACGACGCGCAACGAGGCCAGCGGCGAACACTCCGCCCTCATGCTCGCGCCGACGAGTGACAGTGGGCGCACACTCCACGACCGCCACGCCGAGTGGTTCACGAGTCGAGTGCACGCGTTGTGTACCGATTCGCTCGCCGGCCTCGATCCCGATACCGTGTGCGAAGCGTTACGATCCGTCGACGATGGCCCAGCCCCATCACTCGCACTCTCCGCTCACGAGTGGCGCATCGTTGCCAGTGCAGCCTACGGGCCAGGTCTCTTCGACGTCGATCCCGGTCCGTTCCGTGACCTGATCGTGCAGTATTTTGTCGAGAACCCGCCGAACATCGAGTTGACGGAGCGCGAAGAGCGACTGCTCGTCGAGAAAGGGCTTCAGGCTCGAGACTGGGAAGCAGTTACGACTCGTCTCGAGTACCACTCGACGGGGCAGTGCAAACGGGCCCTCGGCGACGCGATTCGCCCGCTCGTCGACCACTACGGAACCGACGTTGCTCGTGAGGTGCGAGAGCGATTCCGTGACCCGTGAACGCGCCTATCGTCGATTGATCACAATTCAAAGCAGTCGCTGGATGATTCTCGAGGGAACCAGTTCGAAGAACCACGCGATCAAACGCCAGCGCCGGGTAACGTAGACGTGCGTTCGTCCCCTCCGAATCGCTCGAGCGATCTGCGTCGCCGCCGTCTCGGGTTGGCAGTCCCAGAACGTCCCGTAGGCGAGGTCGGTATCGACGAATCCCGGCTCGACCGTGGTGATCGTCACGTCGCTCTCGCGGCCTCGTTGGCGACTCCGAAGTCCCTCGAGATAGGTCGAGACGAACGCTTTCGAGGCGTTGTACGCCTGCGTTCCGCCGGTTCCGAAGCGGGCTGCGACGGACGAGATGCCGACGAGGTGACCGTCGCGTTCGCTCGTCGAATCCGACGTCTCCTCGAAGTGCGCCACCGCAGCGCTCGCAATGGCGGCGAAGCCGCGCACGTTGACGTCGATCGTCCGTCGTTCCGTCTCCCACTCGAGATCGTGGTTCGCGTCCCCGACGCCTGCACTAACGACGACCAGATCGACCGACGGCATGGCCTCGGCGAGTTCGACAAAGCCCGCTCGAGCGTCTTCGGGGTTCGTGACGTCCATCGTCGCGACGTACGACTTCGTCGGGAGTTCCGTCCCGATCTGTCGAAGTCGCTCGGTTCGGCGGGCGGTCAATCCGACCTCGTAACCCTCCTCGGCGAGCGTTCTGGCGAGCGCTTCGCCGATGCCCGACGACGCGCCGACGACGATTGCACCGCGAATTTCCGTCATGTGGTGACGTTCGAAGGGACACACCTAATGATATGGGTAGCAGTGATGACGGACGACTCACAATCAAAATGACGGCCGGACGCACTCGAGTGAGTGCACACACGGCGTCGGTGTGAAGACGCTACGCCTTTACCCCACCCCATTGTGGACCAGATATGGTCGACGCGGTCACCATGGTCGCAGTTGCCTTGCTCGTGGGTGGCGTCGTCGGAACGCTCGTCCCGATCGTTCCCGGCGGATTGCTCTCGCTCTCCGGCGTCTATCTCTACTGGTGGGCGAGTGGCTTTGCCGAACCCGGAACGATCACACTCGGCATCCTCACGGTTCTCGGAGTAGTGACGCTCTTCGCCGAGTTTTTCGCCGGGGCCCTCGCCGCTCGAGTCGGCGGTGCGTCGTGGACGACGACGACCATCGCGGGGGTCGTCGCTATCGTCTCGTTACTCGTCGTCGGTCCCGTCGGCTTGCTTATCGGGCTCTTTGGAACGGTTTTCGTCGTCGAGTATCTCCGTCGAGGCGACGCCAACCACAGCGCCCGTTCTGCACTCTTTGCGACCGTCGGGACGCTCGCCTCGAGTGCGATTCAGGCGATGTTGACCGCGACGATGCTCTTCGTGTTCGTCGTTTCCGTCTTCGCCCTCTGAGCGCACCGGCGCAATCCACTCGAGTCGACCGTCGCCGAAACCGATGAGTCACTTGCCGTCGTAGGTGTGCGTATGAACTGTGCGGAAGACGACTGTGACCGACCAGTCGCCGTCGAACTCCACATCCCCTGGCGCGACAACCGACTGGTCTGTGCCCCCCACGCTCGAGTGTTGGGCCAGCAAGATGGCGTCGTCGCAGATCCAATCGTCGAACACGGTGATGACCTCCTCGAGAGCGATCGCTGAGCTGCCTCGAGGATTCGAGCCAGCGAACCGACGACACTTCTCGCAGCGCTCGCACTGAATACGTGCGCGTCTTTTCTCGGCGGTGGAATTTATCCCGCTGTGGCCCGATTGCATCGCTATGAGCATGTTCGAACGGCTGGGTGAGAAGGTCGAGCGATTCAAACAGGAAGCAGTCGCCGCCCGTGACGACAGTGCCGAGTACCGGTGTCGAAACTGTGGGGCAGAAATCTACAACGAACAATCGTCGTGTCCCGAGTGTGGCAGTACCAAAATCGAGCCCGTCAGCGACGGGCCCACGGCAGACGAGTCGGACGGTTCCACGAGCGAAACGCCAAACAGCGAGGGAGAAACCGACCGAGAACCTGGCGAGACGGCCTCCGATTCCACTGGTGAAAGTGGCCCCGGCGACACCGACACCGGCGACGAAGAGTAAGTTCTCAGCCCTTCTTCGAACCTAGCGC
This sequence comes from Natronorubrum sediminis, assembly GCF_900108095.1. Classification (NCBI taxonomy): domain Archaea; kingdom Methanobacteriati; phylum Methanobacteriota; class Halobacteria; order Halobacteriales; family Natrialbaceae; genus Natronorubrum; species Natronorubrum sediminis. The sequence goes on along the minus strand of NZ_FNWL01000002.1, from coordinate 561,057 downwards.
GAGTTACTCGTGCGTGAAGTACGCGACCGTCTCATCCTCGTCCTGTCGATCTATTCTCGCGAATCCGACCCGGACGAACTGGACGAGTTCGTCGGGTTCGAGGTCGCCGACGCCGGGTTCGGCGTGACCGCGAACGTCTCCGTCTGGCGTTCGCATTCGAAGCGAGACGCTCTCTGTCGCTGGAACCCAGTGAATCACGTCGACGTCCCCCTCTCGAACGACGTCGATGTCGTCGCCGGTGTACTGGAGCGTGTCTCGAGTGTACTGGAAACAACCCAGTCCCTTGAGCCAGATGCGCTCCTCGCGCTGTGGGAGGTCGTCGGGTTCGAGCAACACCGAGTCGCCGACGGGAATCTCGCGCACGCCTCGATCCTCGTGATTCGGGTGACGCAGTGGATCCGCTTCGTCGGGTGGACTTCCGCCCAATGGGATCTGGTTACCATCGCGGACGAAAAAGCGCCGGTCCGTCTCCTCGTCGATCAGTTCGCGGTTGTTCGCGTAGATCGTGCTCATCGCGAGGTCGACGTCGCTGGTCGAGGTTCCGAGCCCCACCATGGACTCGACGATTGCTTCGCCTCGAATGCCGCGTCGTCGCAGGCTCTTGAGCGTCGGCACGCGCGGGTCGTCCCAGCCCTCGAGTTCGCCGTCCTCGATGAGTTCCGAAATCGTCGAGGTGCTCATCTTCACGTCGTAGGCGTCGATCTGAACGTGTCCCCAGTGGACGACCTCCGGATACTCCCAATCGAAGTAGTCGTAGACGAACCGCTGGCGCTTCGCGGAGTCTTGCAGGTCGATTCCGCGAATGATGTGCGTGATGCCGATTAAATGATCGTCGACGCCCGACTGGAAGTCGAGCATCGGCCAGCAGCGATACTCACTCGCCTCCTCGCGAGGGTGTGGCGTGTCGATCATCCGGAAAGCGACCCAGTCTCTGAGTGCCGGATTCTTGTGTTCGATGTCCGTCTTCACGCGCAAGACCATCTCGCCGCTTTCGTACTCGCCGGCGATCATGTCTTCGAACTCCTCGAAGACGGTTTGGTCGTCCTTGTCGCGGTGAGGACAGGCCTCGCCCGAATTTTTCAGTTCCGAGAACTCCTCGCCCGAGCACGAACACGTGTAGGCTCCACCGAGGTCGATCAACTCGCGAGCGTGATCGTAGTAGGTCTCGAGTCGGTCACTCGCCCGGAACACGTCGTCCGGCTCGAAGCCGAGGTACTCGAGATCCTCGAGAATCGAGTCGTACGCCGTCAGGTCCGGGCGTTTCGTCTCGGGGTCGGTGTCGTCGAAGCGGACGCAGAACCAGCCGTCGTAGCGATCTCGATACGTTCCGATCACGGCCGGCATGCGAGCGTGGCCGACGTGCCACGGGCCGTTCGGGTTCGGCGCACACCGCATTCGGATCTCGTCGTACTCGTCGGCCCGCGGAAGGTCTGGCAGGTCGTGCTCGTCTTCTTCGTCCTCGGCTTCGATCTCTGCCAGTTCCTCGGGGGCGAGTTCCTCGAGTCGCTCGCGCTTTTGTGCGTACTCGAGGTCGTTGACGCGACCGATGACACCGCCGATAACGCCCGGAATATCGTCTGCGTGCTGGCGGAAGTCTGGGTTATCGCCCATCAGCGGCCCCATCACGGCACCGACGTTGGCGTCGCTTTCGTGTTTGACGGCGTTCAACAGCGCGTGCTTTTCAGCCTCGCGCTCGACGCGCTCTCGTAACTCGTCGTCCATTACAGGGACGTATTCACCCCCTGTTCAAAACCTCAGCGGTGTCTGCTCGTCGATGTTTTCGACCCGCTATTGGCCGATTCGATAGTCGATTCGAGAACTCGCGAGTGACGCCGATCGGTACCGTCGCTCCCCGTTCGTCTGAATCCGTCGAAAAACGGCGTTTCCCGCGGCTTCACTCGCGTCAGTAGCCGCGCTCGATGAGGTAATCCGCCAGTTCGCACAGAAGCTGTCGAGCCTCGTTGTCAGGCAACACCTCGAGTCGAGATTTCCCCTGTTCGACGAGGTCTTCCGCCGTCTCCTTCGCGTAGGTGATCGAGCCTGCTTTCTCGAGTTCGGCGAGGGCAGCGTCGATTTCGGCTTCGGTAACGGCCTCGACGGTGTCTGAGTCGACCAGATCGTCGATCACGACACCCTGTTCTCGAGCGTGGACGGTAATCAGCGTCTGTTTGTTTTCGACGAGGTCGCTCCCTCGTTGCTTGCCGAGTTTGTCACTCGGAACCGTCAAGTCGAGCACGTCGTCTTGGATCTGGAACGCGCGACCGATGTCGAGTCCGTAGCCATAGAGGGCCTCGATCGTCTCGTCGTCGCTTCCCAGCAAGACGGCCGGAAGACACGCCGACGCGGCGTACAACACGGCCGTCTTTTGCTCGACCATCTCCAGGTACTCTTCGGGAGAGACGTTGGCTCGCTCTTCGAACGTAACGTCCAACGATTGGCCCTCACAGATTTTCGTACACGTCGTCGCGAGGATGCCGAGCGCTTCGACCATTCGGTCGGGGTCGGCACCCGTCTCGAGCATGATCTCGAACGCCTTCGAGTAGAGCGTGTCACCCGCGAGGATAGCCGCCTCGATATCGTACTCCTTGTGTACGGCAGGAACGCCGCGTCGAAGGTCGTCGTCGTCCATGATGTCGTCGTGAATGAGCGTAAACGACTGAATCACTTCGACGCTGACTGCGGCGTTCATGATGTCGATCGTGCCTCCATCGAGTGACGGGAATGCACGATAGTCAGTCGACAGTGGCTCGACATCGACGAGTGACTCTGCCGTCGTGAGCAACACGGTCGGGCGCAGTCGCTTACCACCTGCGTCGAGCAGGTAGCGTGAGGCTTCATAGAGCCGTTCGGGCCGCTGGACTGGCAATTCCTCCGGGATCGCGTCGTTAACCCGCTCGCGGCGCTTCCGGACTGCCTCGAGCACCGCCTCTTCTCGTGCCTCTGGGGTTGTCATATCAATCGACAAGCTGGATGAGGTTGCCATTTCTCGAGACGTGGATGTCTCGGCCCATCTTGTACCCCTCGCTCTCACAGAGATTGACGTACCCCGAGAGGCCCTTGAGATCCTGGTGGGCCGGGATGATGTGCTGTGGCTGCAGCGCATCGAGCATCGCGTAATGACCCTCCTGGTTCAGGTGCCCGGAAACGTGGATATCGTCGTAGACGCGAGCGCCCTGCATACCCAGGAGTTTCTCGGCCTGGTAGCGCTGGCCCTCGTTCGTCGGCTCCGGAATGACACGGGCGGAGAAGACGACTTTGTCGCCGTCGTCCAGTTGATACGGTGTCTCGCCACGGGCCATCCGCGTAAGCATCGCTCGAGGCTCTCCCTGGTGGCCGGTTACGACTGGGAGGAAGTCCTCTTTGCCTTCGTTCATGATCCGCTTGAAGGTTCGGTCGACGGACTTGCGGTGACCGAACATCCCCAGGTCGTCCGGGAAATCGACGAAGTCGAGTCGCTCTGCGGTCCCGGAGTACTTCTCCATCGAGCGTCCGAGTAGGACTGGCTGACGGCCGATGTCCTTGGCGAACTCGACGAGACTCGTGACGCGGGAAATGTGACTCGAGAACGTCGTTGCGACGATACCACCGTCGTAGTCCTCCATGCTGTAGAGGACGTCACGGAGGTGTTCGCGAGCGACGTTTTCGGAGGGAGTCCGGCCCTTCTTGTTCGCGTTCGTACAGTCTTCGATGTAACAGAGGACGCCGTTGCCCTCGCGACCGATCTCACGGAACCGATCCATGTCGATCGGGTCGCCGATGACCGGGGTGTGGTCCATACGCTTGTCCAGTCCGTAGACGACAGCGCCTTCCGGCGTGTGCAACACTGGGTTGATCGCGTCGATAATCGAGTGGGTGACGTTGACGAACTCGAGGTCGACCTTACCGGAGTCGCCGATCGACATCGTCTCGCCGGCGTCCATCTTGATCAGGTCGTTCTCGACGCCGAACTTCTGCTCGCCTTCGATCTGCTGTTTGACGAGTTCGATCGTAAACGGCGTCGCAACGATGGGTGCGTCGTAACGGTGTGCGAGTTTCGAGATAGCACCGATGTGGTCGAGGTGACCGTGCGTCGGGACGATCGCCTGAACGTCGCCCTCGAGGTCGCTCATGATCCGATCGTCAGGGATCGCACCCATGTCGATCAGGTCGAGACTGTGCATCCGTTCGGTTTCGACGTTGTCGTGGATGAGAACCTGCGAGAGGTTCAGGCCCATATCGAAGATGACGACGTCGTCACCGGCGCGGACGGCAGTCATCTGCCGTCCAACTTCTTCGTAGCCGCCGATTGTTGCAATTTCTATTTCCATGGTTCGTTGTACTGAAAGCCGTGTGAATTGACTCTCATCGAAACGGTCCGCGGACTCCCGGTTATTCGGCCCCGGCGTCTTTCAGCGCGTCGGCCTCCCGCTATGCGCACGAGGAGGTAAACCGCCTCCACGTGTACAACGTTTGTACACTCCGTGCGCACTTGCCCGCGGGTTTCGCTAGTGAAGTATACATCCCGGGGTGTTAAAAACACAGTGGGTTAGCTGTCTCCACACTCGTTCACTCTTACAGATCAGACAATAGACGAACGAGCACCGTTGCTCCGCAGAGAACTCGAATAGCTACTCGATCGTCGTCCCTGGGTTCTTCCCTTCGAGAAATGACGCCAATCCGTCGAGTCCGAAAATCGACGCCGCCACCTCGAGTTCGAGTAACCCGTTGACTTTCCCAGCCATTCCACCAGTGACGTCGGTCGTCTCACTAGCACCCAGTACGGACTCGACGGCTTCGTAGTTCGAAATCCGGTCGATCACGGCGTCCTCCTCGTCTAGCACGCCCGGAACCGTCGAGCAAAGGCCGATTCGGTCGGCCTCGAGGGCTTGAGCCAGTTCGACGACCAGTTCGTCGCCACTGACGACGGTTGCCCCGCGGCCCGTCTGTGCGATCACGTCGCCGTGAAGGACCGGAACGAACCCCTCCGCGAGCATCGACTCTACCTGGCTGGTCGGAAGCTCGAGGGCCCCGTCCCCATCCCGGCACGCTGTCGAAAACGGATGTACCGGAACTGCCTGTACGCCGCGTTCGAGCAGCCGCGTCAACACGAACTGATTCAGCGTCTTCATCGCCCCGTGAATTTCGAGGACAGCACCCGCGTCGTTCGTTCCTGCCGTCGTGCTCACACCGTGTTTGCTGGCGTTGTGGTGGCCGAAACTGCCGCCACCGTGGACGAGGACGAGTCCACCCTTGAGTGCATCCTTCTCGTTTCCGAGGGTCTGTGCAATCGAATCAGCCGCTTGCTCGAGAGACTCTCCATCGAGGGTTTCAGCCCGGTCCTTGTGAGTGATGACACTCCCCCCGAGTTTCAATACGATCATTCGATTCTCCTCACTCCGGTTTCGGCAAGTTCCGCACGGAAGGCGTCCCGGCAGCCGGGCGTATACGACAGTGCAGTCTCCGTTTCGTCGCTCGGATCGAGCGCGACGATACACCCGCCACCGCCAGCACCGGTCAGTTTCGCGCCGTGTGCCCCCGCGTTTCGAGCAGCCCAGACCATCGAGTCGAGCGACCGAGAGGAGACACCGAGTGCCCCGAGAAGCCCGTGATTGAAGTTCATCAACCGGCCGAGTTCTTCAATATCTCCCCTCTCGAGTGCTCGTTCACCCTTTCGAACGATGTCGCCGATCGCTTCGACCGTGTCCGAGGCGAAGGAGTACTCCTCACGAAGCGAACGGACGCCAGCAACGAGTTGCCCCGTGTCACCCGCCCCGCCGTCGAACCCGACGACGATCGGTAGATCCGGGGCCTCGAGCATTCGACAATCGTCTCCTTCGACTCGAACGGCACCGCCCGTCGCCGAACAGAAGGTATCGGCTCGTGAGGCCTCGCCGCTTTGAACCGCTGATTCGGTTTGATACGCTCGTTCGGCCAGTTCGTCGATCTCGAGTGTCGTTCCGAGTTCTCGAGTCCCGGCATCGATGGCCGCAACCACGACAGCGGCTGACGATCCGAGGCCTGCACCGAGTGGAATATCGCTCTCGATAGTAACGTCGAACCCAACGTCGTCTTCACCCGTCACGTCTCTTACGTGCTCGATCGCGACGTCGACGTACCCCATCGCCGCCGTGAGAAGAGACTCAGAGACGTCGACATCCGGTGGCGAGCCTGCTGTACCACCGTATTCGACGGTAAAGCCATCCAAACTGAGGTCCTCGGCGTGTATCCGAAGTTTGCTATCCGACCGTTGTTCGACGCCGACCTGCGCCCGTACCTCGATCGCGCACGGAACTGCGGGTTCGCCGTAAACCACCGCGTGCTCCCCGAACAGATACACCTTCCCGGGAGCGCTCGAAACTGCCATGTTCGAGCGTTCGTACGACGATGGTTAATACCTATCCTCTCGAGTGCGAATCTGGCACCCCCACCGACGACCCGTTCGAATAACGGTAGTCGGATTTAAGCCAGTGTCTACGCTACGCGGTCGTATGTCCCTCGTCTTACCCAGCGAACTCGTCGTCGATCGGTTTCTCCCGACGGTTCGGGCCATGCTCGCGACCAGACTAGCTGAACGCGGTCTGACCCAACAGGAGATTGCAACGAATCTCGGAGTGACACAAGCTGCCGTCAGTAAGTACATTAGCGGTGACGGCGGCGGCGACGATCGCTTTCGAGAGCACCCTGAAACAGTTGCTACCGTCGATCGTCTCGCCAATGGACTCTCGAGTGAAGAGATGGACGGCTACGACGCGCTGTCCGAGCTACTAGCCCTCGTGCACAGTCTCGTTGATCGCGGGCCAATCTGTGAACTCCACGAAGAGGAAATGCCGGGACTCCAAGGGCTTGGATGTGACCTCTGCGTGCGCGGACTCGATTCCGACGTCCGCGCCGAACGCGACGTGCTCGCCTCCGTTCGAACCGCTGCGCGGACGCTTGCAGCCATCCCTGAAATGGTATCGTACGTCCCAAACGTTGGAACCAACGTCGGGATGGCACTTCCGGACCCATACGACAAGACCGACATCGCCGCAATACCCGGCCGAATATACGCGATGGGAAGACGAATCGAGATTCCCGCAAATCCCGAATTCGGTGCCTCGAAACACGTCGCCACCGCCATTCTCGCAGCGAACGATACCGACCAGGCGATCCGCGGGGCGACTAACATCGCGACCGATGACGCGTTGCTCGAAACCGCTCGAGAGTTGGGGTTAGATCCACTCGAGTTCGACGCGGAGTACGAAAACCGCGGCGATCACCTCCGGTCTCGCTTCGACGAACGGGGTGGTGTCCCACCGGTCGCGTATCACCGTGGTGCGTTTGGCATCGAGCCAACGACGTACGTGTTCGGAGTCGACGCAGGGGCAGCAACTGAACGGGTTCGGACACTCGTTACTGAATCGTCGGAGAGCCAATTTTCGTCGCCCACGTGAGTGTGCGAAAACTGACGTGCCTGTAGTCTCAACGCAGGATTCTGATCACGCTTTTCGCTGCTATTCACTTCCACCGTAATTGGTTGGAATCGCCTGCTGCTTTCGAATCGATGTTAGCGAATGAACCCTATCTACGCTACCCTCATTTTAATAAATAGGATGGAAATTCAGAAGATATTTAGTTAGATATTATATAGTATTGGCTGATGGAAAAGCGTTGGAATCAATCGCGCCGACAATGGCTCGGTGCCTGTGCAAGTCTTGGAAGTGCAACCGTCCTTGCAGGGTGTTTCGGAAGTGACAGTGATGATGACTTAAGCCCTGAAGAGGAAAATGAGACAGGTGCAGATTGGCCGATGTATGGCGTTGATCTGCAGAACACAAACTATCAGCCGAATGCAACAGAGGTAGAGGAAGATGAATTAACCAAAAGTAGTGTTATTGAATTGGATGGGATTAGTACCCATCCAGTTACTATTTCTGAGGGACATATTTGTGGCCATAGTACCGGCGGGAAAATGTTCACGATAGATATCGACACTGGAAATATATTGTGGGAAAGAGAGAATTTTGGCAGGCCTATTATTCATGATGACACTGTTTACGGCCCAACAACAGATGAACGAATTCACGGGTATAATATAAAGAATGGCGACCACTGGGAATCACAAACAATTGATCCTATTGATGGACTTGGTTATCCATTACCAACTGAAGAGGCGATCTTCGTTTTTAGTTCGGAATTACTTTGGAAGGTTGACTATGAAACAGGAGAATACACGAAAGTTATTGAATTACCACCATATATTGGCGGTTATAGTGAGTGGCCAGCATTTCAAGATGATATCATCTATATGTCTCGATCGTCCGAAATGCATGCAATAAACGTAAAAACCCCCGAAATTCTGTGGACTTTCGAACCTGAGGGAGGGGGAAGTATGGCAGATAGTAATCCGACAATTGGTAACGGGCTAATTTACACAACAAGTCGCGACCAAAATTTGCACGCTATTGAGATAGAGTCCGGAAACGAAGTTTGGTCAATTGACACAGACACACGTGCTGAAACCAGTCCCGCGTTCGCAAAAGACATTGTTTACCTCGCAGAATCAGGGCGTGCAGTTGCTGTTGATGCTGATTCCGGTGAAATAGTGTGGGAAGATGCTGAAACAATCATCGGAAAACCACAAGATATGGTAATTGTGAGTGGAACGTGTTATACAGCAACTCGATTTGGTATCTGGGCTCATGACGCGTCTACAGGCGACCTCAATTGGGAATATCGTATTCCAGACGAGAGTGATGTAGGCTTCATTGCTTCCCCAACTATTTCGGATGGTCAAATATACATCCCATCTAGCGATGAAAAGTTGTATTCTATTGGGGGTTCATGATATGATTGCCTGCAAAATCCAATATATCGAGTGTAGACTCGATTTGGCTCGTAGTGGTTTTATGTTGATGTAAATTTATTCATTCGACTACATTATATAATAATGGAATATGAACCTAACCAGACACGCCGAGAGTGGATCAATGCTTGTGCAGTTGTCGTAGGTGGAACTGCAGTTGCAGGATGTATTGAGGAAGACAACAATGATGATAGTAATGGAAAGGATAGTAATCAAGACTCAAATTGGCCAATGTACGGGATTGATGTGCAAAACACTGGGTATCAACCGAATGTATCTGGCCCAGAAGGCGGTAATATCGAGCTGAGAGAAGTTTACGATATTGGTGGTGGAAGTTCGTATCCAGTCGTAACTGCTGGCGACCACATCTATGTGACGAGTCGCGATGGTATCGTATTAGCATTAAATCGTGAAACAGAGGAACTCATCTGGGAAGCAGAAGGTCATGGCCCACTAATGGTTTTCGAGGACCGTGTCTATGGTCCGCGTGGAAGCCACCGTATATACGGTTACGACAGAGAAGATGGGGTGCGATGGGAATCGGATGAAATTGACCTTCAGCGAAGTCTCAATCTAAACAACGAGCCAATTGTGACGGAAGACGGTATTTTTGTTATCTCTGATCACAACGTTTGGAAGATTGATATAGACACTGGAGAGTATACCAGTGTCCGTGAATACCCTCGAGATTCGCGTGATCTTACTGGAACTACTGATATTCCTGCATACAATGATGGTGTACTCTATCATGCTATGGGGATCGAGTTATTTGCATTAGATATTGAAAGTGGTGAGCATAAATGGAGTGTCGAGAGTGAAAACGTCCTACACATTGGTAACCCATCAGTATCTAACGATACCATCTATATTCCTGGTGGTGGAAAAATGATATACGCTTTTGATATTGATTCTGGTAAGAAATTATGGGCGGTCGAAATGTATGATAGTGTTGGAGAACGTCCTACTGTTGCTGAGGGGCTGATATATATTGATGATGGTCAGAGGTTAACTGCAATCGATTCACACACGGGTGAAATTGATTGGGATGTAGAGACACCTGCGGGAACTAACGAGGTTATTGTAGCAAATGGGACAGTATATAGTTCGGACATTTTCGGACTCCGTGCTCACGATATGCATTCCGGAACCCTCAAATGGGAATTCGAAATTGAGGAACCAACTGAAGACGGCTTCTCAACACCACCAGCGGTGTTCAATGATGCTATATATTGCATATCAGCTAATGGACATCTGTATTCTCTTGAAGACACCTAAACTACTTTTTGATGGTTTTTGCCACTCTACTGTATTCTAGAAGCAATTTTCCCCAGAGTTAGTCTTTGCATCTGCCCCAACATCATTCCAAAATTCCGAACATGCTTCACCAGGGGCTTCGCCATATTCATTATCACCAACACCTGGCGCACCTTGTGGCATAAACTGTGGAGCAGGCACCACAGCCATGATTGTTTGACTATTTTCGTAGCTAATAGCGTCACTCGAACCCAACTCGAGTTCGCTTCCACTTGGTGTTTCTAGCGATACGTCCTTGTCTTCACGAACATACGTCGTCGTGCCAGTCGAGGAAGGATCACCACTCGTTGCCTGAACTTCAAACCGTGTGTACTCTCCCTCGAGTTCGACTTCCCAGGCATCGACTTGCAGGTAGAACAGAGGCGGCCACGGAATCAAGGGAAAACCAGGGAATCCAACTTGATTCTCGTAGGCAGCACCCATCGGAGCAAATTCAGCGTTTTCGTCAATATCGAGTGGACCATCACCCTCTTCTCGAACTGCTGGCACTTCTGTTTGGTTGACCGTCGTTTGTGAGGAGTGATACGTCGGAGAACCATCGACATCGATGTGAACGTCGTTGAGTACGTCCGGAGTGTCGACTTCAGAGCCACCCTCGTCTTGAAGCAGTTCTTCACCTGAGCCGAGCATCTCATCGAGGAGGTCCATCGGCCCACCGATGAGGTCGTTTGCAGAGTCGAGCATTCCACCGAGCAAATCGTCGATGAGATTCCCACCGCCGGTCGAAATCTGTTCGTGATGGGTCGCCAATTCATCGACGTAGTCGTACATGCTATTAAAGTACACCTGACGAGCCTCCATCGTAGCGACATCTGGTGCGTTCTCGAAGTCGTCAGTCTCGGTTACGTACTGTCGTTCTACCTCTTCGATGTTCTCCTCAATCTCGCGCATCGGACTCTCTTCGGCGGTGAGCATCTCCATAATGTCTGCCTTGACCGGTTCAATTTCTTGGACTACCTCGAGGTGAACGTCCATGAGATCGTCGTGTACAATTTCTGTCTGAAGTTCGTCAGCGCTTCGGGGCGACAGTTGAACTTCTTCGTCGAACCCTCTCTCGAAATTGATCGCATCCTCAAAATCGTCGACGGATTCGATGGTATCCGATCTCGATTCAACCCATTCTTCTAACTCTGCATCACTATCGATACGTTGTCCGAAGTACTCTTCAGTTACGGCTTCAGATGCACCCTCCCAATTTGTCGGTGATCCACCGACGTATGGATCTGGTGTCCCACCACTATCGAGAACGTGTTCGACGCTGTGTGGGGTAATTTCTATGTCTGGTGCAATCTCGCCATCTAATTCGAAAGATGTCGTGTAGTTCGTTGTCGTAAAATCTGACCTTGTAACATCTGGCGAAGAATTCGTGTTGGTGTCGTTCCACCGGCCAGTCGTACCATATCTCATTTCGACGTTAATATCTACATCGACTAGTGACCGTTCTAAACTCGAGTCACCATTATCCGAACCAACCTCGTTGATATTGGCGCCCACATCCTCAACAGAAGACGTGTACGTCGGGTCCATCTCAGATAAGTTGTCGATGTCATACTCATCTGGATTAAGTGTAGGTGTTGGAGGATAAGCGGGGCCATCTCTACTTGGACTATTATACCCTTCCCCGATACCTGTGTCAATAGAATAGATGCTTTCAACGACGTTTTCCGTATTATCTACTTCTTCAATACTAGTCTCCCGAATGCTTTCCAAATCGTTTTGAATGTTTCCAATATTGGCAATAGATTCGTCGTCATGGTCATCTTCATCAATGTTTTCAGACCTTTCACTATTACCATAGTAGTCCTCGAGATATGCTTCAGTAAACGTAGACGTATCGTTGAGCGGCTCTCGCATCTCGCTCTCGAGGTCACCCTCATTAAGATCGGCCTCCATCTCGTGCATAGCCATATCTGCAAAGACGTGTCCCTGAATCTCCCCTTCCATGTCAACTCCCTCGAGCATGCCGACAATGAGCTCCTCGATGGTCGGCATGTCAGGAAGTTCGCCATCCGGTGAAACGATCCCTTCCTCACACAGCGCATCGACGGTGTCGACGTCCTCGTCAGGATGCAGTTGGGCCGCGATATTGTCGAAATTGTAGTCTAAATCGAGTGCATCCTCAGAGAGGTCGTAAGCCATACACAGTTGCGGGCCGGCCATGACACGATTGGCGTAGTCATCTTGCGTACCAAATGCCTCCTGTTGGGCTGTAAACCGAGCATCGTTGGCCATCACTTCCGTGTGGTCGTTCGGTGTGACGTTTTCGAACGCTCGGTCCGCTGGATCACCCAATAACCGATCGTAATAGGCTTTCCCCCAGGTGAGTGGCCACATTCGCTTCGCCAAATCGTAACCATAGCCTTCTCGGTCGTCGATGCTCTCGATCATCCCCTTGTTGAGGTGCTCCTCGTAGTCCTCGACGTGTTCGTGAAGTTCCATCATGGTGGTCCCGACCGACACGGTAATATCGCGGGAATGTTCCGCCGCTACATTGCCATCCTCGTCTCGAACAGTGATCTCGACATCGTTGATCGTTACATCCATGATGCCGTCCTCCGCCTCGATGTCGACGGCTTCGAGTGCACCCTCGAGGTCGGTTTCATCGGTCCAGTCGTCGACTGCTGGGAGCGATATCGAGACCGTCTGTCCCTGCCCGACGTCTTGGTGTCTGCCCTCGAGGGACGCGGTGGCTTCGGCGAGAATGGTGAGTTTCGTCTGGTCTTCGAACGCATTCTCTTCGTCTATCACATCCTCTAGATCCGAATCAACGGTCGTGAGTGGAGATTGAACGACGTCGTCACTCGCGCGTATGGTTGCGTGACGGATTTCGCTAGTCGCATACGCCTCGCCACGGTCGATTGCCCTCTCCGTGCTGGTGTCGATTTCCGGTTCGTCTCTGGTCTCGAGTATCGCGACGATCATGATCGAACTCACGAGGAGTAAGACGCCGATAATCGCGAACGGAATCCGTGCTCTGTCGTCTGATGCAATCGAAATCGTCTGGGAGCGAGTGCGTCTCATTCGTTCCAGGTCTGAATCGTAATCGTGACCGTATCGGTCGATGTTTCATCGAGAATTGCCTCGAGTTGCTTTTCGTCGCGGTCGGTTTCGTCGTCGTTGTCGTCGAGTTCCTCGAACTCGGATTCGAACGCGTCCTCGAGGTCTGACGCGAGCCACGCCCCAAAGGCGTCGGCGTCGGTAGCATCGTACCCGCCTTCCTGCCCGACGAGGAGATTTCGATTAGCCGCTTGTGCGTTTGCTTCGGTGCGCGTCAATGGTGGGTGGGTGTCCGGGCTGCGAAACGAGAACTCACCGACGGCTCCGGCCATCGATTGATACTGATAGACCGTTTGTTCGCGGTTGATGCCTTGGTCCTCGAGGGCGTACTGGGACGATTCTGGAGGGAAGAAACCATCGACGATTTCTTCACCGATGACTGTTGCTGTGACGGCAGACGATTCGTTGTCATCGATTTGATAATCTTCGAAGTGTGCGTCGTCGATTGGAGAGAAGCCACTCGAAACTGTCGTCGAGGTACTCGACACGTCAGCATTTGCAGGCGGTTGGGTGCCAGCTGTCGCTGTGCCGTTGATTGTCGCATTGTCGTACGGTTCCCACTCGGCGACGATGTAGAAGTCCTGTTCCGTTCCAACGAGATTCTCACGAATCGACCAGTCGACGGTCTCCTCGTATGCATCACTGTAGGCTAACACGGATTCCCCGTCGATCTGGTAATTCATCACGGCTGCATCAGCGAGCAACCCGAGGGGTGAACCGTGATCGGTTCGCGAGTAAGTATTGTCGTTCGTAATCACTGGCTCAGAAAATTCGTCTTCGTCGCGTATGTCTTCGATACTGTACGTGACGGAAATCGTGGATTCGCTCAGCACATCCGTCATGTGCGTCGCAGAGAGACTTTCGCCGCCGTGAGTTTGCCCTGCACCTGTCGTTTCGTGTCCGTGGCTATCTACTGGGGATTCGTCTGCTGTCGTTGCGAGATAGTAGCCGACGATCATCACGCTCGCAGAGATGAGGAGGAGTGCGAGTGCAACGTCGATGACCGTACTGACGCCACGTTCAGACGGAAAGTCGGTCACGATTACCAGGCCTCCACGTGTACGGTCCCACCTCGGACGTCGGCTTCCGTGACCTCGATAGAGATTGGCCGCGTGGAAATGTCCGTCTCATCCGGTTCACCGGCCGCTCGAGGCGGGCCGAAGTCACTGTGGGTAGACTGAAGTTGTCTGTCACGCAGGTCGTCGCCGTCAGAATCGAAGTGTGCAGCAGCGAAGACGGTCGATTCACCGTCATCGTAGGCCCTGACCTCTATGTATACGTTCTCGCCGTTTGGCAACGAGTTGGATTGGATTGCTTCGAGCATCTCTTGGTCCATCTCGGATTCGTACTCGTAGGCCGGGAAGGTGCCACGCTCGGCGTCCTCGAGGTCGTCCCAAACGTTGTCGATGGCGGTATCTGTGACGGTGCGATCACTCGTTCCCGGGAGGACATCGCTCACGTAGACGGTGTACAATCCGACGCCGGCGATGAGTGCCATCACGGCGAAGAGTGCGGCGATTGGTTCGGTCTGGCCTCTAGACGCTGACGAGTGTGACATGATAGTGATCAGTCTCTGTATTGTAGTCGACGAACGGTTCATCATCGTCGAACGCTGCTGTTCGTGGGATCGAATTCGTACACGTTTTCGTCGTATCGAACCCGAGTTCACGTTCGCACGTCTCGCCGTCGTCGAACTCGAGTGTCGCATCGACCGGTTCGCTACCGGGGCGGTTGATGTTCGACGATTCGATATCTACGTCGAGTGTTCCAGTTCGGCCGGGGATCAACTGTGACGCGCTCGCGTCGCTGATGGACTCACCATCTGGCCCAACGTACTCGCCGTCGACGTGTAACTCGAGTTCGTTGCCGGCGACCCCGTCGTACGATGCAGTGACGGTGCCGATCCCGGTAACGGATGCGCCGCCGATCCCGAATTCGGACGTCGTCGTCTCGAACTCGACAGTTTCGACCAGCGGATCGAGCGAATCGCTATCCGGTTCGACACTGATCTGTCTGGTGACTAACTCACCGGTTGCGGTCAGTTCCGTGCCACTGTTTTCGTCGTATCGGTCACCGGCGTCCGCGAGGAACTCGCTGACCGCATGTGTATCGCCGTCGGCGAGTTCCGCTTCGTATTCGTCTTCGAACGCGACGCCGTGCGTAATGTTTTCTAACCGATCAGACCCGCTTACCGGGACGACAATGGCGTCGTAATCTACACTCGCGTGTGAGGTGCCGTGATCGTTCGCTAACTCGAGCGTCGAACCGTCGATAACGATGGTTTCGGCGTCGTACTCCCACGACGAACTCGATTCGCTGTCGCTCGCGGCAACCGGTTCGATTGCGTTGGCTGCTTCGGGCGCGTCTGGTGGTGGTCCCGTTGGAAGGCCGAGAACCAGACCAGCAACCGCGATGCTGACGAGGGACACGGCCAAAAAGACGTACCATCCGTCGAGAGGGGCCTCCCAATCCATAGCCAGGTTGGCCGCGCTTTCGTATATAAATGTCCGCAGGTATCAGCTTCGACCTATCAGGTGGCGACGATAGATTGCCAGTTCGATTCGTGAGATCGAACGTCCGGCCATACCATCACAGTGATGTCTTACATCCGACGATCGTTACGTCCTCGAGGTCGATTTCACAGAGTCGGACGCTTCTATGGATTCGATAATAATGGCTGCGTAGTGGGAGTTCCGAGACGAGCCGATCGTATGGATATCATCATCACGATTCAACATGCAGCGAACGTGCACTTTTTCAAACACGTTGTCTGCGAGCTCGAGGCGGTGGGACACGACGTGCACGTGTTTGCTCGGGAGAAGGGTGTGACGACGCGACTGCTCGACGCCTATCGGATCGAGTACGAACTCCTGTGTGAGGAACCCGACGGGTGGTTCGGATTGGGGCTGACGCAGGTACGATACGAATATCGGTTGCTTCAACGAGCACGTGAAATCGAGCCAGCGGTTATCGTCTCCAGTCACGGAATCGCAGCGACACACGTCGCGACACTCGTCGGTGCGACGAGTCACGTCTACATCGACACCGAGACGGCAATCAATGGTGGGAACCGTCTTACGACTCCGTTTGCAGATACGGTATACACACCGGAGAGCTTCCGTGAGGGATACAGTGGGGACCACGTCACCTACCCAGGATTTCACGAGCTCGCGTATCTCCACCCGAATCGATTCGAGCCGAACGAGTCGATTCTCAGACGACACGGTGTCGACCCCGACGACCGATACGCCGTGCTCCGATTCGGTGCGTGGAGAGGCAATCACGACGTCGGAAAGAACGGTATCTCGCCCGAATCCCGACACGAGATCACCGACATGCTTGCAGCGAACGGCGACGTGTACGTCTCCGTCGAAGGTGACGATGAGATTCCGATGGGCGGTGAACCCCTTCCCGTTCCACCGGAGGCGTTCCATCACTTACTCGCGTTCGCCGACATCGTCGTCGGCGAAGTCGCGACGACAACGCTCGAGGCCAGCATTCTCGGCACGCCAACCGTTCGGATCAGCCCGTTTGCTGGCCAGAACGAAATGGGAAAATTCCGCGAACTCGAGGACCGAGGGCTTGTTCGATCGTTTCGGACGAGTCGAGAAGCCGAGGCGCTCGAGGTCATCGAACGAATCGATCGTGATCCGACTGCTACAGCGACCTGGGCGGATCGACGTGAGACGCTCCTGTCGGAGACGACAGACGTTACGGCGTACGTGATTTCCCAACTTCACGAGCGTGGCGTTTCGACGACGGACCGTCTCACACCCCAGACATCGGAGGCAACGAGGGACGAGCGCAACGACTCGATTCCAAACTAATCAGGAATATGCACGTTCTCAGCCTCACCACGACTGATTGGCGCAGTTTCTATCAAACACAGATGACCGCTCTCGAGCACGCCGGTATCGAGGTGACGACCGTTCCAGTTCCCGGAGAGCACCGTGCTCGTGAGGACGCAGTCAGTCGTCGAACGCCCTTCGATTACGTGAAGTATCTGCCACAGGTACTGCGCGAGTCGAAAGGTGAATACGATCTCGTTCACGCGAATTACGGCCTCACCGTTCCCTTTGCCGTCGCAGCAGCGTCGCTCCCACGAACCGAGTTACCAGTCGTCTCGACTCTCTGGGGTGGCGAGTATCGAGACAACCCCTTCGCGTCGATCATCGAACGGTTCACCGCTCGAAGCGATCGGATCGTCGTTCCCTCGAACACGATGGCAGATCGCGTCGACCAACCGAGCCACGTCGTCCCATTTCCCGTCGATACGACTCAGTTCCGACCGGTTCCTCGAGCCGAGGCGCGTGAACGCGTTGGTTGGCCCACCGACGAACGGATCGTCCTCTTCCCGTACGCACCGTCGCGCGAAGAAAAGAACTACCCACTGGCACGACGCGTCGTCGACGGACTCGAGCACGATGTGACCCTCCGAACGGTCGCCAACGAGCCCTACGACGAAATGCCGTCCTATCTCAATGCCGCTGACGCCGTGTTGATCACCTCCCGGTTCGAAAGCGGCCCGATGTCGCTCAAGGAGGCTGCCGCTTGCAACACGCCAGTCGTCTCGCGCGACGTCGGCTTTGCCCAGGAGGTACTCGAGGACGTATCAAACTCTGCAATCGCGAACGACGTGGACTCACTCCGCGAGGAACTGGCAGCAGTCCTCGAGTGTGGTGAGCCCTCAGACGGGAGAACGCGGGTGACTGAGTATACGACCGCCGAGATGGGGACGCGTCTCCGCGGTGTGTACGAACGGTGTCTCGAACGCGCCTGAGTTCGATTGCCAGCGACAGTACCGAGCGAGAGTCTACCCGAATCCGAGTACCACGCGGATTGGAATCCCAACGGCAAAGATAGCGATTAGTGCCGCTGTCGCAGCCACAACTGGAAGCGGGATTTTCTCCGTTTCGAAGTCGAACAGCGACTCGAGCATACCTGTCGTTGCCCCGGACGCTACGTAATTCCTTTGTTCGCACTCGCTGGGAACGGTGAGCGCCAGTACGGCAATACAGAGTGTCGAAAACGAACAGCGTCGATTACAACGGATTAGACCATGCTCTCGAAGTCCTCGAGCGAGTACGACGGCTCTGCGCCGCGGCGGTCGAGGACTTCGTTGGCGAGCAGCCAGTAGACGACCGAGAGGGCCTTACGACCCTTGTTGTTCGTCGGGACGACGAGGTCGACGTTGCTGACCTGGTTGTTCGAGTCACACATCGCGATGACTGGGATCCCGACCGTGATCGCCTCTTTGACTGCTTGGGCGTCACCGATTGGGTCCGTGACGACGAGAACATCAGGCTCGATGTACCCGTCGTACTTGGGGTTCGTCAGCGTTCCCGGGATGAAGCGACCGGTGCGGGCACGAGCGCCCACGGCTTCGGCGAACTTTTCCGCTGGGAAGCGACCGTACTGACGACTCGAGGTGACCAGAATCTGTTCTGGGTCGTAGTTCGCGAGGAAGTCCGCGGCCGTTCGAATACGGCCGTCGGTCTTCGAGACGTCCAGTACGTACAGACCGTCGGTTCGGACGCGGTGGATGAACCGCTCCATGTCGTCGGTCTTTTGCTGGGTCCCGATGTGGACACCGGCACCGAGGTAGTCCTCGACGGGAATGAGGAGATCCGCTTCCTCGTCGGACATTACGTCGTCGTCGAGGGTTGGACCGGCGTCGTCGGCGTCCTCGCCAGTGACTGGTTCTTCCGAAGCGTCGGCCGCGTCGGCCTCGGCATCGGTGGACTGTTCGTCGGCTGGCTCGACGTCGTCGTCGGGGTCGGCGGCGGGACCAGCACCTTCTGCTGGCTCCTCGTCGATCTCCGACTCGGCAGCGTCGAGCCCTTCCTGGGTTGCGTCGTTATCTGTCATGTCGCGTCGTCTGCGATTCTGATGAGCTCGTTGAGTTTAGCGGTTCGCTCGCCGCCGACGGCACCCGTCTTGATGAAGGGTGCGTCGGTCGCGACGGCGAGGTGTGCGATCGTCGCGTCCTCGGTCTCGCCCGAACGGTGGGAGACGACCGAATCGTATCCGTTCTCCGTCGCGAGTTCGATCGCGTCGAAGGCGTCGGAAAGCGTTCCGATCTGGTTGGGCTTGATCAGGATGCTGTTTCCAGCCCCTTGGTCGATGCCCTCAGTGAGTCGATCGGTGTTGGTGACGAAGAGGTCGTCGCCACAGATCAGCGTCCGGTCGCCGACTCTATCGGTGAGATCGGCGAACGCTTCGTAGTCGTTCTCGTCGAGTGGATCCTCGACGTAGACGAGGTCGTATTCACGGACGAGGTCGGCGATGTACTCGATTTGCTCGTCGGTGTCACGGTTGATGCCCGCAGACTCGTACTCGTAGGTTTCCGAGTCGGCGTCGTACATCTCGGCGGCCGCGACGTCGAGACCGAATCGAATCTCGAAGCCGACGTCGTCTTCGACCTGCGAGACCGCCTCGTCGACGACCTCGAACGCCGCTTCGTCGTCGATCGACGGTGCCCACGCACCTTCATCGCCCTTGCCCGATGGAACGTCACGTTCCTCGAGCAAATCGGCGACGACCCCGTGGACGGCGGCGTTCGCGAAGACGGCGTCTTCGATACTGGGTGCGCCAACTGGTGCGACCAAAAACTCCTGAATGTCGGTCGCATCGGCAGCGTGTTCGCCACCACCGACGACGTTTCCGAGCGGGACCGGGAAGTTCTCGCCGCGAAACGCACCACCGAGGTGCTGGAATAAGGGTGCGCCGAGCACGTCGGCACCAGCTTTTGCGGCGGCCATCGAGATGGCGACCGCACTGTTCGCACCGATTTTCGAGAAGTCGTCCGTTCCGTCTGCAGCGTGTAGAATGGTGTCGACTTCTCGTTGGTTCCCGGCGTACGCCTCACCGACGAGTCGCGGCACAGCGTGTTCACGGGCCGCGGCAATCGCCTCCGCAGGCGGCCGTTCGACGGCCTCGTACTCGCCCGTACTGGCACCACTTGGTGCGCCAGCACGGCCGAATCCGCCGCTTTCGGTGACGACGTCAGCCTCGACAGTCGGGTTCCCCCGCGAGTCGAGGATCCGTCGGAGCCGAACGTCGGTGATGAGCGTCATTTTCGATCGTACCCCCGCTTGACGGTAAACGGCAACGCGTCAGCGTCGTACTCCTCGGCGGCGATGAGGATCGGTTGGGTCTGCTCCGATTCGATCAACACCGGTGCGCCATAGGACACCTGCAGCGCTCGTGCGCCGAGAATGCGTGCCTTCTCGTAGCGGTTGTGATGTTCCTGTTGCATGTTACTGGTATGGGGAGACCACGTCGACGAGGTCGGTGTGACTCACGAGCATGCGCCGACAGCAGTAGCGCTCGACGCCGAGTTCGTCCAAGACCTTCTGTGGGTCTTCGTCGCCCTCGTTCGCTCGTTCGTCGAACTCCTCCCAGTGTTCGCCGACGACAGTGCCACAGGTGAAACACCGGACCGGTACCATCATACTTGAATCACCTTAGCGGTAGGACTTCTGGTAGCGCGCCCGAGCGCCCGGGCCGCCCCACTTCTTTGGTTCGGACTGGCGAACGTCGTTGACCAACAGCGAGCGATCGAACTCCATGTACGCATCGCGGAGTTCTGCATCGTTCGTATGCTGGACGATTCCGCGAGCGATAGCGGTTCGGACGGCGTCTGCCTGTCCGCTGATTCCGCCACCTTCGACGTGAACGTCGATATCCACCTCGTTACGGAGTTCGTCGCCAGCGATGCGAAACGGCTCGAGCATCTTGAGCCGCGACATTTCGGGTTCGACCAGTTCGACTGGTTTGGAGTTGATTCGGACACGACCTTCGCCCTCGTCGACGGTCGCGCGGGCGACGGCGGTCTTTTTCTTCCCACTCGTATTCGTTACCATGTGACGTTAGCACCGAGTTGATCGGAGACTTCGCCCAGGTGGACGAAGCGGATGTTCGACAGGCGGTCCAACGACGTGCCCTCGAGGACTTCGGCCTCGCGGTCATCGTCATCTTCGTAGGGGTTGCCGACGTAGACGCGGACGTTGTCGAGCGCGTCGCGACCGCGTGGCTTCTTGTGTGGCACCATTCCGCGAACGGAGCGCTTGAAGATCGTATCCGGTCGCTTCGGGTAGTAGGGGCCACGGTCGGAGCCGAGTTCGAGGCGTTTTCGGTAGGTTCCGAACACGTCCTCTTTGTCCCCGGTGATGACGGCGTCTTCTGCGTTGACGATGGCGACGCGCTCGCCGTCGAGCGCTCGCTGTGCGACTTCGCTGGCGACGCGGCCGAGGATACAGTCACGTGCGTTGACGACGACGTCTGCGTCGAATTCTGCGATACTCATCGAATCACCCGCACGTCGGATCCTTCTGGGTTCTCTTCGAGCAATTGCTCGAGCGGTACTGGCTCGCCGACCTGATCGATCTTCGTCTCTGCTGACGAAGAGAAGTTGACGGCGGCCACGGTGACATTCTTCTGTAGTGCGCCGGATCCCAGCACTTTGCCGGGAACGACGACAGTCTCTTCTTCGCGTGCGTATCGCTCGATGCGGCCCAGGTTCACCTCAGCGTGGGTGCGACGGGGCTTTTCGAGTCGATCCGCAACGTCTCGCCAGACGTCGGCGTCCGCTTCGCGGGACGTCGACTTCAGCTCGGCGATGAGATCGTTGAGCCTCGGATTGGTTTTGCTACTCATTGATTTCCTCCAAATACTGCGGGCTCGAGCACACGATTGGTCGTGTCTCGAGTACTGTTGGAA
The DNA here is from genome assembly GCF_900108095.1 of Natronorubrum sediminis. Lineage (NCBI taxonomy): Archaea > Methanobacteriati > Methanobacteriota > Halobacteria > Halobacteriales > Natrialbaceae > Natronorubrum > Natronorubrum sediminis. The sequence goes on along the minus strand of NZ_FNWL01000002.1, from coordinate 539,141 downwards.
TCGATATACTGCCGATCGAACTCCGACAGTGATCGACTGACTGTCGACTCGTCGTCGGATCGTGATCGGCTGAATAGAAGTGGATGCAGGGAGCAGGATTTGAACCTGCGGACTCCTACGAGACAGCGCCCTGAACGCTGCGCCGTTGGCCTGACTTGGCTATCCCTGCTCGCACTTCTGTCTATCCGTCGCCCCTTCAAACCCCTTTCGATTCCAGTGAACGAGGCTGTACCGGTCTCGTCGCTCACGGCGCCGGTAGCGGTCTCGTTCGCGTAGGTGTTGGGGCGTCGGATCATGTTTACAGCTGTACTGCGTCTTCGAGTTCGGTCGCACGCGCCTCGATCGAGTCAGCGGCTCGAGTAACGATCTCCTCGACGGAGAACGAGCCGTCAGTCTCGACGCGGAAGACGAAGGCGTTTGGCACGTCTTCGACCGTCACTTCCTTTCCTGGATAGCGCTGGGAGAGGTCGTGATCAAATTCGCTCGTCGGAATAAGCTCGCCATCGTCTTCGATGACGCCGCGAACGATCTGTGGTTCTTGCTCTTCAAACTCGGGGATATCGTCGCCGACTTCGACACGCTGGAGGTGTCGGTAGCCGACGGCGACGCCACCCTGGTGTTTCGCGTGATCTTTGCCACGCTCGAGTACGGCGTCGGCCTCGGCCTCGAGACGTTGGCCGTCCTTGAGGTCGATGATCGGGACGTTCTCGTCCGCAGGCTGGACGAGGTCGTCGCTCGACACGAGGTCGCCCGAATACGCGGTTTCCGGCCCTTCGACGTCGATCGAGAGCGTGACGGCCTCGTCCTCGCCGAACTCTCCCTCGGGTGGGGTCGTCAGCGGAACGAGTCCGAGTCGGAGCGCGAGTTGCTCGTCGAACATGACCGACGAGTTCTCGACGAACCGAACGGTGTCGATCGCCATCGTCGGGACGTCGGCGAGCATCGCGCGACGGATCCCGTTAGCGAATGCGGGTGTTACACCGCGGACGAGGAAGCGTGCGTCACGATCCTCGCGTTCGACGAACTCGACGTCGTACGATTCAGTCATGGTCTAGTAGCCGCCCTTTCCTTTTGGTGCGCGCGATCCGTCGTGTGGGATCGGCGTGACATCTTCGATGCGTCCGATCTCGATGCCCGAGCGGGCGAGTGCGCGGATCGTCGCCTGTGCACCGGGACCGGGAGATTTCTGCAGATTTCCACCGGGACCGCGCACGTTGACGTGCAGGCCGGTGATACCGGCAGCCTTGACCTCCTCAGCGATGGACTCGGCCATCTGCATCGCCGCGTACGGCGACGCTTCGTCTCGGTTCTGTTTGACCGCCGTCCCGCCGGAGGACTTAGCGATCGTCTCTGCACCCGTGAGATCGGTCACGGTCATGACGGTGTTGTTGAACGATGCGTGCACGTGGGCGATTCCCCACTTGTCGTCGTCTTGGCTCATGTTATTGACCCTCCGCTCGTTCTGGGTGGAGATCGTCCGCGAGTGGACTCGTTTCGTCGAATGCGACGAGGTCCTCCTCGTCGACGTCGACGACGTACGATGGGATGCGCTGGCGCTGGTCACCGACCACGACGTGGCCGTGGACGATGAACTGTCGGGCCTGCTGTGGCGTGTTTGCCAGTCCCTTGCGGTAGGCGACCGTCTGAAGACGGCGCTCTAAGACGTCCTCGATTTCCAGGGAGAGGACGTCGCCGAGTTCGTCGGCTTCGTCGAGAATGCCGACGCGTTTGAGTCGACCGAGGAACTCCTCGGAGCGGCGGATGACGGTCTCGTCGTCCTGGGCCTGACCGAGCAGTTCTCGAGCCTCGCGCCGGTAGGAGCGAAGTTCGGACTGTGCTCGCCAGAGTTCCTCTTTGTTCGAGAGGCCGTAGCGGTCGAGCAGGGAGTGCTCGGAGGCAATGCGTTCACCCTGATACGGGTGATTCGGTGTCTCGTACTGTTTGGTATCGGTTCCGAGGGGCATTATTCGTCATCCTCCTCTTCGGCGGCAGCTTCCTCTGCCTGTTCTTCGCGGATTTCTTCGACGTTGACTCCGATGGTACCTTCCGTACGACCGGTGGATTTGGTACGCTGGCCACGGACCTTCTGGCCGCGCTTGTGGCGCGAGCCCTTGTAGGAGTCGATCATCTTCATCCGGTTGATATCGTGCTGCCGGGTCAACTGGAGATCGTTTCCGATCTCGTGAGTCGTCTCGCCGGTGTAAAAGTCCGACTGGCGGTTGTTGAGCCAGTCTGGTACTTCAGCAGCGTAGTTCTCTACGATCTCGACGACCTCGTCGATGACGTCGTCGTCGAGTCGACCGAACGTCGCTGTTCGGTCGACACTCGCTTCGTCGGCGATGAGTCGGGCGGTTCGTCGACCGATCCCGTTCATCTCCGAGAGCGAGCGCTCGACGGACTTCGTCCCATCGAGGTCAGTCTGCCCGATGCGGACGAAGTACTGGAGATCTTCGTCGTCCTGTTGTTCTTGAGGTTCTTCCTCGCTCATGTGTCGTGTATGTCTGTCTGGTATGCGCGCGTTGCAAACCGACCGGCGAAAGTCGCCGGTGTAGTGATTACTGACGTCGTGTCGCCAGCATATCCGACGTTGTGGCGGGGATTTGAACCCCGGAGGCTTGACGCCACATGGTTAGCAACCATGCGCCTTGGGCCGCTTGGCTACCACAACACCGTGATCTATCATCGCCCTCACGGACTCGGGGACTGCTCCCCTACACGTATTGCAGCCAAACCTACCGCCGACGGGTACTTAAGCGCAACGAAAGGTGGCGACGTCGGGTTGGGCCCGCTTTGGTAGTTTGGCCCGTGTTTCGTCGTTATCCCTTCCGCCGCGGTACCACAGCACAATCCATGGATCGTCCGATCCGCTTCGATGGATTACCGGTGGTACAGGCGAGAGTGCAACCGCATCGATTTATTATCGTCCGACGACACGATAGCGACAACGACAGCGTGGGGATACCAAGTGGCTGACTCTCTCGCGATCCGTCGGATTGCAATCGCGTGCTGTGCCATCGTCGCGACCGCGCTCGTCGCTGCGACGATTCGCACACCGCTCGAGTCCGGGAGCGACGGGTCGGGGTCCGGAAGTGACCCCGGAGACGGCGAGGGAACCGGTCAGCCGATGACCCCCGAATCGGCTGGTGACGGTGGGGTTCCACCGTTTCTCGAGTACCTACTCTACGCGCTTCTCATCGTGTTGGCAATCGCAGTCGTCTGGTACTTTCTCGCACACAGACGCGAAGCCGTCAAAATCGCCGCGATCACGCTACTCGCCGTGTTTCTTCTCGTAGTGATCGTATATACGCTCCTTCAGTTCGTTTCCGTTTCCGGGAGTGAGGTCGAACCGATAGAAGAGGTACTGGCAGGTGGTGATGACGGCTCCGACGGGGCGGCGGGTTCGGCGGACACCGATACTGCCATCTCCCCCGGCCCGTTGCTCGTTACACTCGCGTTGACTGCGGCGATTTTCCTCGGCGGATTGTTCCTCACCCGCGGCCGCTCTGCCAGCGAGACGGAACGTTCTGGGCTCGACACGAATCACCGAACCGACGCGGAATCCCCAGTGGACGTGAGCGCTGCCGTCGGAACCGCTGCAGGCGTGGCGGCCGACCGACTCGAGTCGGCCGACGAGTTCGACAACGAGGTCTACCGCGCCTGGCGGGAGATGACCGAGTTACTCGAGGTCGACCGGCCGGCCTCGAGCACGCCGCGCGAATTTGCTCGTGCGGCGACCGATGCCGGATTGGATCGAGACGACGTCGACGAACTGACGCGGTTGTTCGAGGACGTCAGATACGGCGGTGAAGCGACGACGCAGACTCGAGAACGCCGAGCGATCGAGGTGCTTCGGCGGATCGAAGCCGAGTACGCCGACGAACGCGAGGGATCTGACGCCCGTGGCGGACGAGGTGAACTGTCGTGAGGAGACAATCCATCACGACGGCACTCGGCGTCGCGACGTTCCTCCTCGGAGTCGGTGCCATCGTCGTCGACTCACCGGGGTTCGGGCTGACGGACGAGACGATCGTCCTCGTCGGAGTTGCCACGGTCATACTTGGTCTCTCGATACTCTCTCGAGGGTACAATTCGCGAAGTCACACTGAGACACCCGATCCTGAGCGCCGACTCACCGTTCCGACTCCCGGCTACTCCATCTCGACGGTCCTCACCGACTTCCGTGCGTTGATGAGCAGGTCTGCAGACCTCGGTCCTCGCATTACAGCCGGTTTACGTGGCGCCGCCATCACTAGCTTGACTCGCTTCCGGGGACTTTCCACGGACGAAGCTACCACACGAGTCGCGAATGGGTCCTGGTCGTCAGATCAGATCGCGACGGACTTTCTGAAATCGCCCCAAGAGTTGCCGAGTCGTTCGATTCGAACGCGACTCGAGTCCGTCGTCACTCGGACTGTCGAGAGTCCGTTTCGACTCGGCGTTCGACACACGGTCGCGGCGATCGTCGCACTTCGTGATGACGATCCACTCGAAGACGATGGGAGAACGCTCCGTACGGAGGAGTCGCGACCCACCTTCGAGTGGTCATCGTCGTCGGCGACCGACTCACTCTTGAGCGACGAACTCACGACATCAGTTCACGCAACTGCCGACCCTGAGGGTCTCGTCCAGCACCGTCGCCACCCGACTAATCACTGGATGGGTGTCGGTGCAATCGCACTGCTCGCCGTCGGCAGCGGGGCCCTCGCCGACGCACCCGCACTCGTCCTCGCCGGCGTCGTCGGGATCGGCTACGCCGGCTTCGCTCGCGCGCTCGAGCCCTCGAGACCCGATCTGGCGCTCGAACGGACCCTCAGCGACGACGATCCCGAACCCGGCGACGACGTGACGGTCTCGCTCACGATTACGAACGAAAGCGACGGATTCGTTCCGGACCTTCGATTCGTCGACGGCGTCCCCGACGGGCTGGCCGTAACGGGCGGCTCGAGTCGACTCGGTACCGCTCTCAGGCCGGGTGAATCACTCGTTCACGAGTACACTGTAACCGCCCGCCGGGGCCGACACACGTTCGACCCGGCCCTCGTGTTCGTTCGTGACCTGTCTCGGTCGACGGAACTCGAGTGTTCACTGTCCGCGGAGACGACGCTCACCAGCGAGCCATCGATGCGTCCGCTTGCCACGCAGATTCCACTTCGAAACGAGACGACGACCGCTACTGGGCGGGTACGAACTGCCAAAGGGGGGGCTGGAACGACGATCCACTCCGTCAGAGAGTACCGAAGCGGCGATTCGCTCAACCGAATCGACTGGAAGCGGCGAGCGAAGACGGGCGACCTCGCGACGCTCGAGTTTCACGAAGAACGTGCGGCTCGCGTCGTGGTTCTGGTCGACGCGCGTAAAGCGTCTTACCGAGCACCGGAGGCGGACGCGGCCCACGCCGTCGACCGAGCAGTCGATGCCGGTGGCAGAATCGGGGCGACGCTCTTCGACACGGATCACACTGTCGGGCTCGCTGCGATCGGTCCCGTCGCTCGAGACGGCGTCGACTCGAAGGGAGTCGAGGCGTGTTGGCTCCCACCGGGCTCGGGTCGCCATCACGAGGCGCGGTTCCGCTCGCAACTCGCGACGCACCTCCAATTCGACACCCGCCCGCCGACCGCCGAGTGTCGATGGCGACGGCAACTTCGGTCGCTTCGTCGTCGACTGCCCGCCGACAGCCAACTCGTGTTGGTGACGCCACTTTTGGACTTCGAGGCGGCCAAACTCGCGCAGACCCTCGAGGCCCACGGCCACCCGGTGACCGTCGTCAGCCCCGATCCGACGGCCGACCGAACCGCCGGAGAGCAACTCGCGAGTGTCGCCCGATCGATCAGACGGCTCGACCTCCAGCGAGCGGGCATTCCGGTCGTCGACTGGCCCGACGACGAATCTCTGGATGCGGCGCTCGCACGATACTCGAGGGGGCGACGATGACGGACGACGACGCGATTACGCGACGACCGACCGTCGCGTTACAGACCGTTTCGATCGTCGCAGCCCTCGTTTCGGCGCTCGCTGCGAGTGGCTCGTTCAGGGCAGTCCCAGTTGCGGTCGCCGGCTTCGCCGCGTTCGCGGTCGGCTTCTCTCGATCGCAGTCGACGGCACTCTACCTCGGCGGCGTACTCCTGTGTCTCGCTGTCGGAATCGCCGCCCTCGAACAGCCTCCCATCGAACAGACCGTCGTCGGCGCAATTGCAGCCATCGTCGCGTGGGAGCTCGGACACAGTGCAATCGTCCTCGGCGAGCAACTGGGGCGAGAAGCAACGACGATCCGACTCGAGGCCGTCCACGCGGTCTCGAGTCTTCTCGTCGGGTTGGTCGCTGGAACGGCAGGATTCGTCGTCTACAGCGTTGCAGGCGGCGGGCAGCCCGTGACGGCAATCGTCGCGTTACTCCTCGCGATCGTCCTCCTCACTCTCGGTCTCGGAACGCGTCCCGAACGAACGGGGTCGTAATCGACGACAACCGCTCGGGGGTATTTCGTTCTCCGTCGGAAGGATTCAGGGCTCGGCGTACTCACCGACGTACTCGTCGTTGATCTCCCACTCGCCGGCGTCGTTTTGGACCATGTACTCGCCGTAGTAGGGAACGCGATTCTCGACGACGTCGCGGTAGGCGTCGCGAATCTCCGGTTTGGTCATTTCGCCCATCGATTTGAGGTCGTCGTTGCGATTGAGACAGCCCTTCAGGTAGCCTTCGTGGGTGACGCGAACGCGGTGGCAGTTCGCACAGAAGGTCGGATTCTCGACCGGATCGACGATTTCGACCATTCCCCTGCCGTCGCCGTCGTCGTTTTCGATCCAATAGCGCTTCCGGTCGTGCATCTCGCGGTGTTCGATTTCGACGGCCTGTTCGGCCAGCCAGTCGTGGACGCGCTGGATATCGATGTTCCACTCCGGTTTGCCGGTCAGCTCCGGCATGTACTCGATTAACTGCAACTGCAGCCCCTCGTTTTCTGCGACGTGATCGACCATCTTCGGCACGTACCCTGCCGTGTGCTCGAACACGACCATGTTGAGTTTGACCGGATCGAGACCCGCCTCGAGCGCCGCGTCGACACCCTCGAGAACCTTCTCGTACGCCCCACTCTTCGTGACGGCGGCGAAATCGTCCGCGTCGAGTGCGTCCTGAGAGACGTTGACGCGCTCTAAGCCGGCGTCGACGAGGTCCGGAGCGCGACCGGGGAGGAACGTTCCGTTCGTCGTCAGCGAGACCTCCATCTGGTCCGGCGTGCGTTCGATGATCTCTTCTAAGTCCTGTCGGAGCATCGGTTCGCCGCCGGTGAATTTGACGGAATCGACGTCGAACTCGGCTGCGACCTCGAGAAACCGAACGACGTCGTCGGTCGACATCTCGTCGTCCTGTGGGTCCATCGGCCCGCGGGTATCACCGAGCCCTTCGTTGTGACAGTAGACGCAATCGAAATTACACCGATCGGTCAGGGATACCCGAACCCCCGTCACGTCCCGCCCGAACTCGTCGGTGAGCATGCCACCTGATTGCAGACGGAACCGCTTAAACTCGCTGGGTTCGCGGACCGTTATGTAACTCATTTTGGTTTCGAAAACGGCCGTATTGGTGTGAAAGGTAGTTGCAATTGGCCGGCGGAAGACCTACCCGACTGACTCGCAAACGCAGGAGTATGGACGACGATATGCTCGAGGACCAACGAAAGTTAGTCGAACTCGTCGAAGCGGAGGGCTGGGACGTCACCGATCTCGAGATTTCGGCGTACGATAGCCCCTGGGCGGACGAAGACGACCCCGAGGCGACGGTGACGATCACGGCACGAAAACCCTACGAGGGGGATGACGACGGCGACAATGGGTCGGACGACGGGAATCCGTATCGCGTACAGTAGTGTCGACTATTGTGTTTGCTCCTCGATCCGGACTCGCTCAGACTACCCGTCATATGCACCTTCGCTAGAAACAATTGGTGGGTCACCGGATGTGACGAGGTGCAGGGCCTCAAGTGGAGTAAAACCGTCATCTTCGACATAGTTTGCAGCAAGTATCTCTTCAGTATCTCCATGAATAGTAACGAGCGATCGAGTTGCTGTTACTGTTCGAAGGACATCCCATCCGTCCCGGTACAAAACAAGCGTTAGCTCGGTGTGCTGAATCGAGGTACTGTCTCCTCTCCCTGATCGCGTCTTGCATTCGGTCGGTGCTCGCTGAGTGAGGGGGCTTAACGCCTCAATTCAGTTAAAATGGGCTCTCAGATCAGAATGAGGCGGTGCGGTTCAGGCCGCATCAGGAATTGTGATGAGTGTACCGACGATCACGCTGGCGAGTCCGCTCAATCCGGCCAGAGTGACGAGGTCGAGTGGGCTGGGTCCACCATTGCCGCCAGCCCCCGACAGGCCGACGAACATCCCGGCAGCAAAGACCAAGAGTACGGCACCGACGAAACAACCGACACTGACCAACACGACTCCGCTCCATGTTGATAGTTTACGACCCTCGAATAAACCGACGATGCTAGCGACGATGGGCGCAGCGAGCGCGGCAGCGATCAGAAAGACCAATGGCGTGTACCCCTCGACGATTTGGGCCTCAGTGCCACTTTGCTCCGGCAGGATCGCTGATTCAATCCAGAACCACGTCAGCAAACTGGACATACCGATCCCGACGCCGACGAGCAACATCGTCCCAACGACCCGTCCGAGCGTCCACAACGCTTCGTACGACAACGGCAACTCGACAGTTTCTGTTGACTCTTCTTCCTGAAAGGAGTGGTCAACTGGCTGACTTTGTGGCTGTGCTTGCTTGGCCTGATTTTGTGGTAATGCCAGTGGGGGATCATCTTGCGCACCGGATTCAATCGAGGATCTCGGTGACGATTCATTTGCCATGGTGTGACGTGGTGTTCACAATCATGTGTAATTAAAGCGTTGGTGATATTTTTCACGTTACGGCACAGAAGTGACTGAACCGGTCGACTCGGGTAGTTGATGCAAACGTTATCGCATCGATTCCAGCCTAAGATATTGCTATTTACACTATGAGGTAACTAATTTGTCTTCGTCTTACTCACGACGGACGAGATACGGAGGACCACGATGACGACGAATAACTCCCAGACGGAAAAGCGATCGTCGGAAAGAAAGACGATTTCATTGACGCGGATATTCCTCTAACACGGGATTAAACTTGTAGCTTGTTTAACTGAGCCAGTAAATTAGCAATTCGATCGGGACTTCGACACACATCCCCCATTATCTAGATCGGCCTAGATATCTGTTTCTAGAGCATCTAAGCCGATTATTTCTACTAACCGATACTGCCCAAATCAATATGGGTGAAAGTCACCAATACAAATAAAACCGTGTGTGTGAATGTATCGTGCAGAGATGAAACTGACCACCGATAGCCAGCGTACCTTAGATCGGCGACACCAACGCCGATCTATTGTCGTCACAATAATGGCAGTACTCCTCATTACCTCGGTGCTTGGGTTGGCTGGCGGGTCCGTGATGGCGACCGACAGCGCTGCGGAGCCAACCGATCGGACGGCCGCGCTCGAGTCATCGCACACGTCGGCGGGTAGCGTCGGTGCACTATCAGCATCGGGATCGGCAGACGCCGATCACGAGGTCACACCGGAGAACACCTCGACGGAAGCAGGTGAGCGAGTAAGCGTCGATATCGAGGCAAACCAGTTGGTTGACGACGATGAGGACGCGGAGATTACCGGCTTTGAACTCGACATCGACTACGACGACGATCAGCTCGCGTTTACCGACGCCGAGACGTTGCTCGCCGACGATGAGGACCTCGAAGTCGAGACTGGCGACGGAACGGTCGCCGTCGAGTGGGTGCCGAGCTTCCTCGAAACAACCAGCGACGAAGGTGTCGACAAAATTATCGGTGACGGCGATGGAACGCCAGCGATGGACACCACGGTCGCGACGGTCGAGTTCGTCGCCGTCGGCGACGGCGGCGAGACAGCGACGGTCGACGTCCAGGACGAGTCGACGATGTGGTGGGGAAAAACGGGACTCTCGGAGTACGACGACGACGAGATTCATTGGGGGTCGGACGAAGTCGAAATCACCGAACCCAGCGACGAGTCACCGACTGAGGGCGCACAGGTCGGCGAGTTTACGACGGAGAGCCAAGGCGGATTCATCGCGTTCGACGAGGACGGAACGGCTGCCGACGCGGAGGATGATGGCGTTTCGTTCCCGGTCGCAGACGACGGTGACGATCCGATCGAGATCGAGGGCGCCGTCTTCGACGACGGAACGTGGGAGTCGACCAGCGTTTCGTTCCCGACGCTTGACGCAGGGGCGGCCGATGCCGAAGTGGAGGCTCGCGACGGACTATCGGGCGAGATAGACGACGGCGAGATGATGGCGACCGAAGGTGAACTAACGGTTCTCGTCGATGGGGACGAGGACACGTCGTTCCAGTTCGAAATTGGTAGCACGACGGACGATAGCAACGAACTTAGCGGCGACGACGATTTTGACGAGGATGGCGGAGCGGTGACGCTCGTCGACAACGAGTTCCTCGTTGAGGACCGGACTGGCGACAGCGTCATCGACAGTTCGCTCGGACTACCCTCGACCGAGGAGGGAACTAACTGGTTCGAACTCGACCTCGATCTCGATCTCGACGAAGTCGAGGCGGCGAGTGGAACAGTCGAAGGCGTCGTCGAGAACGAAGACGGCGAGCCGATCGAGGATGCCACCGTCGAATCGGCTGATGGCGTCGGCTCTACGGAAACCGACAGCGACGGGGCGTACGACGTCGCGCTCGATCAGGGTAGCCACGATCTTCAGGTCGATGCCGACGGCTACGCCGAGTCAACCGTCGAGGTAGACGTGTCTGAGGGCGAAACGACCGAACAGGACGTGACCCTCGAGGAAGGCGACACCGAATTCGACGTTGACATCGACGCCGACGACGGAGAACCGGGCGAAACGCACGAAGTGGCTGGCACCGTCCACAACACCGGCAGCGACACTGGGGAACAAGATGTCACGGTCTCGCTCGGCGACGAGTCGACGAGCGAAACCGTCGAAATCGAGGCCGACGAGGAAGAAACGGTATCTCTCGAGTGGGAGCCCGACACGGACGACACCGGCGAGTACACGGCGGAGATCGAAAGCGAGGACGACAGCGAAACGACCGATATCGAAGTCAGTGAGTCGAACGAATCGGGTGACGACGAGGAGGGCGCTGGTGACAACGAGGAGGGCGCTGGTGACGACACGTTCATCGCACACAGTCAGGGCGGTTTCATCTCCTTCGCCGAGGACGCGGATCGGGACGAAGCGTTCGAAGAAGGCCTCGAGTTCCCGGCACAGGGTGAGGACGACGAACATATCCAGATCGTCGGCGAGATCGACGGCGACTCCTGGGAGTCAACGGGCGTCACGTTCCCTAACCTCGAGACAGACTCGGGCATCGAAGCTGAAGTCGACGCCCCGGACGGTCTCTCCGGTACGATCGACGACGAAACCGGCGAGATGACGATCGAAGGCGAACTCGAGGTTGCGATCGAAGGCGACGAAGACAGACAGTTTGCGTTCGAAATTGACACGACCACCGGTGAAAGCGGCTCGCTCGAGGGCGCGAGCGACGCCTCGGATGAATCCGGAGCGGCCACACTGGTCGACAACGAGTTCGTCGTCGACGACACGACCGGCGACAGCATCATCGATTCGGAACTCGACCTGCCGTCAGTCGACGAGGGGACCAACTGGTTCGAACTCGAATTGGCCCTCGAACTCGACGTCGACGATGACGCGGCTTCAGAAGCGTCCGAAGCAGAAGACGAAGGCGACGACAGCGACGGGGACGAAGATAGCGACGGTTCGACCGCAGCGACGATCGTGAACGGGGTCGGACTGCTCTTCGGGCTCGCAGGACTTGTCTCGGGCGGGAGTATCCTCTCGGCGAACGTCGTAGCGCGGTTTCAATCGTAGTGTTAACGCGACAGACAGTCGGTTCGATCGGCTGTCTCGAGAGTGTGAGTTAGGCAGTGTGATATCTGCTTGCCGGCTGTTTACAGCCAACAGCGATGCTCGTCGGATCAAATCATCGCTTCCTCGAGCGCAACGCGGTTCTCCGTTGTCTCGGTAGGTAACTGTTAGTGTGGGATACCCTTCCGGTACAACCGCGCCAGTAGTAACCGAAGACGAGAACGGCAACACAGCGCTACCGCGTCACTAGCCCTTGATATTACACACGGGGAACGTCCGCGCAACCTTGTCGCCAATCCCGAGTTCGTCCGAGACGCGGACGACCTCGTCGACGTCCTTGTAGACGCCGGGTGCTTCCTCGGCGACCGTCGCACCCGACTGTGCTTTGACGTAAATCTGGTCTTGTTCCTCGAGTTCGTCCTGCACGTCGCCGCCCCAGAACTCGTCTTTCGCCTGCGTTCGACTCATTAGCCGCCCCGCGCCGTGGGCCGTCGAGCCGAACGTGAGATCCATCGAGTTCTCGCCGCCGCGAAGGACGTAGCTACCCGCGCCCATGCTGCCGGGGATGATGACCGGCTGGCCGACGTCGCGGTACGCTTTCGGCACTTCGGGGTGGCCAGCGGGGAACGCTCGAGTCGCGCCCTTTCGGTGGACGAAGAGTTCCCGCTCCTCGCCGTCGACATCGTGCGTCTCCTTCTTCGCGATATTGTGGGCCACGTCGTAGAGCAGGTCCATCTCCATCGCCTCCCACGAGCGCTCGAAGACGCGTTCGAACACCTGCCGCGTGCGATGCATGATCAGCTGTCGGTTGACCCACGCGAAGTTGATCGCCGCGTTCATCGCCGCGTAGTAGTCCTCAGCGAGTTGAGAGCCAGCGGGCGCTGCGGCCAGCTCTTTGTCCGGGAGCTGATTCAGCAAGCCCTGGTGTTGTTTCTCGATCTTCCGGAGGTAATCGTTACACGTCTGGTGACCCAGTCCGCGCGAGCCACAGTGGATGAGAACCACGATCTGGTCTTCCTCGAGTCCGAACGCGTCGCCGACCTCGTCGTCGAAGACGTCAGTCACCCGCTGGACCTCGAGGAAGTGATTCCCCGACCCGAGCGAACCGATCTGGTTTTTCCCGCGGTCTTTGGCCTTCTGGGAGACCTTCGAGGGATCCGCACCCTCTCGCATTCCCTCGTCTTCACAGTGGAGCAGATCCGCTTCGACGGCGTGGCCGTTCTCGAGGGCCCAATCGACACCACGTGCGAGGATCTCGTCGACGGTGTCGACGTCAGCCTCGACGATGCCACCGCCACCGAGTCCCGACGGGATGTTTGCAAAGAGGGAGTCGACGAGTTCCTCCTCGCGGCCCTGGAGGTCGTCGTAGGTCAGGTTCGTTCGCATCATCCGGACACCGCAGTTGATGTCGTATCCTACTGCTCCGGGGGAGATACAGCCGTCTTCGGCGTCGAGTGCACCGACGCCGCCGACCGGAAAACCGTATCCCTGGTGGCCGTCGGGCATGCAGATCGCGTGATTCGTGATCCCCGGCAGGTGGGTCGTGTTCGAAATCTGCTCGAGCGTTTTGTCTTCCGTGATCTCCTCGAGAAGCGCTTCGCTCGCCAGGAAACGAGCGGGCGCGCGCATGTTCCCCGTCTGTGGAACCTCCCAGACGTACTCACGCACCTGCTCAAGCGTGATTCCGTCGGCGTCGAACGTGGCGTTGCTCATACGTGTACGTCGGTTCCCGACGGTGAAAGGGCTTCGTATCGTCGCTCGAGCGGACAGTTACCGTCGTTCAGACGTCGAAGACGACGTACGCTTCCCAGCCGTCTCCCCCGCCGTCATCGTCGAACCGCTCGAGGCGCATCTCCGAGTACGTCACCGCTTTGATCTCTCGAGCGTGGATATCCGCGAGTGAGACGCCGCGCGCGCTGGCCTCGAGCACCCACTCGTCGGCAGCAGCTGTGTCGGTGTCGTCGGTCGTCCCTGTCGCGTCGGCCGCAGATTCGTCCTCTGGCCCTCGAATTTGCTCGACGTGGTGGTCGACCGGGAGTTCCGCTCGCACGTCTCGCAGGTATATCAGTTCGTCGAGATAGTCAAACAGGAGGGCCTCGAGACCTTCGGCGCTCACCTCGAGGGAAAAGCGCTCCGTCGCCTCCTCCGGAATCGAATCACAGGAGGCGGCTGCGAGTCCGTCGGCGACGGCACCGAAGACGTCCTCGAGGGAGTCGCCGGTCGCTTCGACCGCGATGTCAGCCGTGTGGTCGCGGAGTTCGAACCGCTCGTCCTGTGATCGTGTCATCACTCGATGCGTTCGGATTCGACGACGATGGTGGTATGCCCGTCGGTTTCGATCACGTCGTGTCGATCCGACACGATCGACCGTGTGGTCGGTGGCTGCCGGTGGAATTATATTGACCACGCTGGTAGAACCAGCTAGTGAGCGTCAACATCGACAGTCGTGTCGTCCCGCCGGGCAACGACGACCTCGTCGACGCGGCCTGGCAACTCAAAGAGGAGATCAATCGCCAGGAAGGCGTACTCAAGCAGCGACGCAACTTCTTCTCCGATGCGTTTCGTCGTTCGACGGTCCACTGTTACGTTCAGGAAGGCGAGCTAGTCGGATTTGCAGCCGTTCGTCGCGACGGATACATCCTCTTTCTAGCAGTGTCGCCCAAACTCCGCGGCGAGGGAATCGGCAAGCAACTGATCGCCCGCGTCGCAGCGGACAACGATACGATCACCTGCCACGCTCGAACGAGCAACGAAAACGCCCTCCAGTTCTACGAACATCTCGGCTTCGAGATTAAACGCCGAATCGACGACTACTACGAGGACGGCGGCGACGCCTACTACCTGAAACTCGGCTCCGACGTCGGCATCACCGACAAAATCTCGGATCTGATGCGACGCTAACACGCGACGGTCGCTTCTGGTCGGTTCCTGACGGTTAGCGAACGACGCGCGACGTGTCACACGGCGTCAGCACTCGTCTCAGCGAACCTGTCGAATCTACCGACACCCGCCAGCGTCCAGAACAGTCCGGCACAACTATAGTCCCGTATCGATGACTACGTCAGGTGCATGGAGGAGCGAACGAGAGCCTATCTTCGGGGTCGATTTCGTGATCACTACCGACGGACAGAGATCACGCCGCCACCCGCGGCGAACGAACGCGAGTGGGGATTCATCCCCTGGACCGACGGCCCCGACACGACCATGGTCCGTCACCGGTCGCTCCTCGAGTTAGGCGATATCTCGGAGTTTCTCGTCCGAAAACGACCGCGCCACGTCTACTTCTCGGCGGGGCGCTTTCGCGATCCCGGCGCGAGTTCGATGAACGAGAAGGATTGGCAATCGGCCGACCTCGTCTTCGACCTCGACGCCGACCACCTGCCGAGTGTAACCCTCGGCGAGGACTCCTACGCCGAGATGCTCGCGAAGTGTAAAGACGCCCTCATGCGACTCCTCGAGTTCCTCGAGAACGACTTCGGGTTCGAGGACCTCGAGATCGTCTTCTCCGGCGGTCGCGGATACCATGTTCACGTCCGAGACGAGAATATTCTCCACCTCGAGCGCGAACATCGCCGCGAGGTCGTCGATTACGTTCGGGGCATCGGCATGGACTTCGAGGAACTGATCGAGGCCGAAACCGTCGCCGGTCTCGGCCGCAAGACGCCGACGGAGCGACGGACGCTCGAGGTCGACGGCGGCTGGGGCGGGCGCACGCACGACCACCTCATGGCGTTCGTCGACGAGTTGCTCGAACTGGAGGAAGAAGCCGCCCTCGAGCGACTCCAGGCGTTCGACGGAATCGGCGAGGGGAAGGCAACGGCAACGCTCAACGCGGCCCGAAACAACCGCGAGCAACTCGAGGCGGGCAACGTCACCGTCCACACGGCCGTCGCACAGTTGGCCGAGCGATTCGCGAAGCAGGCCGTCGAACGCGACAACGCCCCGATCGACGAGCCCGTGACGACCGACACGAATCGACTCATTCGGCTTCCGGGGAGCCTCCACGGCGGGAGCGGACTGAAGACGGTGCGACTCGGACGCGACGAAATCGCGGACTTCGATCCGCTCGACGACGCCGTCCCAGAGACCTTCCGCGAGCACGAAATTGCCGTCGACGTGACCCAGGGTGGCGAGATCGAACTCGGTGGGGATAGCTTTACGGTCTCGGAGGGAGACCAGTCACTAAGAGAGTACGTTGCCGTGTTCCTGATGGCACGCGGCAGAGCCGAAAAAGAGAAAGAATGAATTTAGACGAGTTGCGTTCGGTCCAGAGCAAGGAGCGCCAGAAGGACAGCCTCCAGAATCTGCGCCCCTCGTTCTATCAGGAGGTCGGCGAATATATCGCCGATCTCGAGGACGAACGCGATCGCGTCGCCGAACAGGCCGACGATCCCTTTTCCTCGCCCGAAGTCGGCCGACTCACCGACGAGATCGAAACCGCCAAAGACGTCGTCGAAGCCATCTACGAGCGACGAATGGGCAAACTCGTCAAACAGGCGAGTCTCGCCGCGGCCGGAATGCCGGCTAACGACGAAGGCCTGACCGCGGAGGAAGTCGACCTCTTCGACGACCTCGTCGAGCGAATTTCCTCGAACAAATCCCGCGTCCTCGACGTGCTCGAGGGAGTCGACACCGACTCACCGGCGAGCACAGCCAGCGACTCGAGTGTCTCGGCCGCTGGCGACGGTTCGCCCGGTACCAGCGACCCGGCCCGATCGGACTCGAGTGGGGCCGATCACGCTGTCCCCGAGGACCCCGGCGACGACCCACCGCCGGTGCCGCCCCAGGACTCGCCGGCAGCGTCGACGGACGATGAGTCTACTCAAGTGGCGAACGCGGATGGTGTCGACAGTGGCGTCACACCAGCGGACGTAATGGGCGGTGACGGCCCGACGGTCGACGACGAAGACACCTCACAGCCATCCGCGGAAACCGAAGCGGAACGCGATTCGGACGGTTCCACGACTCCCAACGAAGACGAATCGTCGCCCGTCGAACGCGTCACCGTCAAAATCACTCGAGACATCGGACAGATTCTCGGCGTCGACGAGCGCGAGTACTCGCTGTCGACCGACGACATCGTTACGCTCCCCGAACAAAACGCCACACCGTTGCTCGAGCAAGAAGCCGCCGAATCGCTCGAGTGAGCACTCGTTTTGCGGAGGGACGTTTTCAAGGGAAACCACAATGCCTACATCGACCGTCGCGAACTCACGGCCATGCTCGACGTTGGCGATGACGCACCCGAGTTCGAACTGCCGAATCAACGCGGCGACTCCGTCCGCCGATCCGATTTCGACGGCCAGCGACTCGTCGTCTACTTCTACCCGCGTGCGAACACCGACGGCTGTACGACCGAGGCCTGTGAGTTCGACGACGCCAAACCGGCGTTCGCGGATCTCGACGCGCACATCGTCGGCATCAGCGACGACCCGGTCGACGACCTCGAGTCCTTCGCCGGAGAGTACGACCTCTCGTTCGACCTGCTCTCGGACGAGTACGGCGAGGTTGCCACCCTGTACGAATCCTACGGCGAGAAGCAACTGTTCGGAAACACGTTCGACGGCGTCTTCCGGAACACCTATGTCGTCGGTCCCGAGGGCCGAATCGAGGAAGTCTACGAGGGTGTGTCGCCCGAGGGCCACGCCGAAGCCGTGCTCGAGGACCTCGAGTGAGGGCATTTCAGCACGCCTAACTGCGACGCCGAGAATCTCGCCGTAGTGGCTACCGAATCGACCGACGTGATCGCCGTAGTGACGAACCCGTACGACGAGATATGGAACGCGACAGTCGTGAGGACGGAACTGAGGGCCGATGAGGTGGTGTAGCCGTGGGACTCGATGAGAACGACAGCGCCATCGCCTCGTTCACCATGCTCGCCCACGGAATCGTCCACTGGTTCGAACTGGCGATTCCGATTTTGCTCGTCGTCTGGCTCGAGGCCTTCGACGCGAGCGTCGCGCTCGTTGGCGTGATCGTCGCCCTCGGCTACGCACCGTTCGGACTCGGCGCGTTGCCCGCCGGCGTCCTGGTCGATCGCTACGGCCCGCGAAAACTCGTGTTAGTCTGTCTCACCGGGATGAGCGTCGCGTTCGCGACGCTGGCGATCGCACCGTCGATCTACGCCATCGCGATCAGTCTCCTCTGTTGGGGTGTTCTCGCCAGCATCTACCATCCGGCGGGGCTCGCACTCATCAGTACGGGTGTCGAACGCCGCGGGACGGTTTTCGCCCGGCACGGCATCGCCGGCAACGTCGGGATCGCACTCGGGCCGTTTGCGACGGCGACCTTGCTGCTCGCGTTCGATTGGCGACTCGTCATCGTGATTCTCGCGATACCGGGGATTCTGGCGACGCTCTACGGCCTCCGCCTCGAGTTCGATCCGACTGCTGCACTCGATTCGACGAATCCAGAAGAGCGTGCCTCGACTGAGGGTCGAAACGAATCTGGCGGCGTGAGCGAGTTCCTCACCAATTCGCGAACGCTGTTCGCGAGTTCGTTTCTCCTCGTCTTCGCGATCGTCACGTTCGTCGGCCTCTACTACCGCGGGGTGTTAACCTACCTTCCAGAGTTACTCCACGGACTGCCGGCGATGGACGGGATCGAGCCGCCGGGCGGCCTCGAGGAACTCTCCCTCGGCGATTACGTCTACGTCGGGTTGCTCGTCGCGGGAATGGCTGGACAGTACGTCGGCGGGAAGTTGACCGATCGCATCGCCGTCTCGAGGGGGCTCGTCGTCGTCTTCCTCGGGTTGGCGATTCTCGCGCCAGCGTTCGTCCCGGTGTCGTCGATGGGGCTGCTCGCCGTCGTCGCCTACTGTCTCGTCCTCGGCTTCTCGCTGTTCGCCATCGAGCCCTTCTATCAGGAAGCCGTTGCGGTCTACACGCCGCCGGAGACGCGCGGGCTTTCCTACGGCTACACGTATCTGGGTATGTTCGGACTCGGGGCGCTCAGCATCTCTCTGGGCGGGTTCTTGCTCGATCACGTCTCGGTCGCCGCCCTCTTCGCGACGCTCGCGTTGTTCGCCCTCGTCGGTGCAGCAATCTCCGTCAGGCTGGTGATTCGCCCACGTCCGTCCGGTGGCGACTCGAGCACCCACTCGAGTAGCGGTGCTGACGATTGATAGTGCGTCGACGTATCGGTCTCGATACGCGCCGTTACCGTTCGTCTCTGGGACAAACAGCAAAATAATGGAACGAACGGGAGCGGAGAGACGCACTCGGCGTCACTCGGACGTTACTGGAACGTTCGACCGAGTTGGTCCTGTTCCTCGGCTGGCTCGGCTTGCTGGAACTGCTCTTCGATCTCTTCGTAGCGTTCGCGCGTCTCCGGAGTCACGCTCGGTTTGACCTCTTCGAGTGCGTGCTCGAAGTGCTCCGTGCCGATCCGGACGTTGCCGATGGTGTCATCGATGTCGTCGGGATCGACGGAGTTGATGAACTCTCGGCTAGCAGCCATCGAGGCCTCGCGAGTGACGGCTTCGATGTCTGCACCGACGTAGCCTTCCGTCTCTGCGGCGAGCTGATCGAGGTCGACAGCGTCGGCCAGTGGCTTGTCACGGGTGTGCACCTCGAAGATCTTCCGGCGTGCGTCCTCGTCGGGGACGGGCACGTGGACGTGCCTGTCCAGGCGACCCGGACGGAGCAGCGCTTTGTCGATCAGATCCGGTCGATTGGTCGTCGCGATGACGACGACGTCCTCGAGTTCCTCGAGTCCGTCGAGTTCGGTCAGCAGTTGGGAGACGACGCGTTCGCCGACGCCGGAGTCGGCCTGTCGTTGGCCGCGTTCGCCAGCGATCGAGTCGATTTCGTCGAAGAAGATCACAGTCGGTGCGTTCGACCGGGCCTTCTCGAAGATTTCGCGGACTCCTTTCTCGGACTCCCCGACGTACTTGTTCAGCAGTTCGGGGCCTTTGATCGAGATGAAGTTCGACTCGGCCTCGTTGGCGACGGCCTTCGCGAGCAGCGTCTTCCCGGTACCGGGTGGACCGAACATCATGACGCCTTTGGCCGCTTCCATGTCCATGGCCTCGAAGACCTCGGGGTAGTCGAGTGGCCACTGGATCGTCTCACGGAGGCGTTCTTTCGTGTCGCCGAGTCCACCGACGTCGTTCCACGTGACGTCGGGAACTTCGACGAAGACCTCTCGCATCGCCGAGGGTTGAATGCCCTTGAGCGCCTCCTTGAAGTCGCCTTCGGTGACCTCGAGCGACTCGAGGACTTCGGCGTCGATCTCGTCTTCCTCGAGATCGAGATCCGGACGGATTCGACGGAGCGCGTTCATCGCGCCCTCGCGAGCGAGGCTCTCGAGGTCGGCACCGACGAAACCGTGCGTGTTCGTCGCGTAGTGCTCGAGGTCGATCCCCTCCACGAGTGGCATTCCGCGGGTGTGAACCTGCAGAATCTCCTTGCGACCGTCCTTGTCCGGCACCCCGATCTCGATTTCGCGATCGAATCGGCCGCCGCGGCGGAGTGCGGGATCGATGTCGTCGATACGGTTCGTCGCAGCGATGACGGTAACGCGACCGCGTTCCTCGAGTCCGTCCATCAGCGAGAGAAGCTGTGCAACGACGCGGCGCTCGACGTCGCCACCGGCTTCCTCGCGTTTGGCGGCGATGGAGTCGAGTTCGTCGATGAAGATAATCGCGGGGGCGTTCTCCTCTGCTTCCTCGAAGACCTCACGGAGTTGTTCCTCGCTCTCGCCGTAGTACTTCGACATGATCTCCGGGCCGGAGATCGTCTCGAAGTGGGCGTCGATCTCGTTGGCGACGGCCTTCGCCATCAGCGTCTTGCCAGTCCCTGGTGGACCGTGCAAGAGGACACCTTTCGGCGGCTCGATACCGAGTTGCTGGAATAACTCGGGATGGCGCATCGGCAACTCGATCATCTCGCGGACCTGGTCGAGTTCGTCGTCCAGCCCACCGATGTCCTCGTAGGTGACGTTCGGGACGCCCTCGGCGGAGGTGCCGGGGCCACCGGAACTGACCTGCTCGGCCGGCGTCTCGGAGATATCGATGTTCGTCGAGTCCGTGATGACGACGGTTCCCGACGGCGACGTACTCGCGATCTTCAGCGGGACCGACTGACCAGAGCTAGCCATCGGGCCGAACGAAAGCGAGAACGGAACCGTTTGCCCTTCGGTGACGGCCTGTCCGCTCAGCTTGTCACGGACGAGCGGACCGATGTCACCGCGGATTCGGAGGTTCTGTGGAAGCGCGACCGTCACCGACTTGGCGGGTTTGACGTCCGCTGGCTCGATCGTCACGCTATCGTCGATGCCGACGTTCGCCTCCTGTCGAAGGCGACCGTCGATCCGAACGATCCCACGACCCTCGTCTTCGGGATAGCCGGGCCAGACGCGCGCGACGGCCTGATTGTCGTCTTTCCCTTCGATGAGGATGTAATCGCCGTTCTCGAGGTCGAGTTCGCGCATCGAGACGCGGTCGATCGCAGCCAGTCCACGGCCTGCGTCCTTCTGTTTCAGTGGTTTGACGGTGAGTTTCATAGATCGCCCTCCAGTTCGACAGTGAGGACGCCGTTTTTGATAAACGTGTGCGCCTCATGTGCCGTCTCGGGCAGTTCGAATTCGTACTGGTCCTCGCCGATGACGACGATAACGGTTTCGTCGACGAGATCGACCGAGGCCTCGGGTTCGCTGGCCCCGAAGTCGACGGCGAACACCACTGCATCGTCGTATTGGAAGCGACGAGCAACCTGTCCCTCGTTTCGGGTGAATTGTTCGAGACTCATGTTCAACTAACCCAAAGTAAGCACTCCTACTATATAAATTTGACCCCAATGAGGGCGGGTACGTGGGGGTGTTCTCGGAAAGAACGTTGTTCGTAGTTCACACCAAATCGAGTTCGAATCCCTTCCCGACGGCCCTTCGCCTCAGTGACGGGCCATCACTCGCGTTCGTCTCGAGAATTTAAGCCGCTGCCCCCCGTTCGAACTGATATGGACTTGGTAACACATCACGGACGGGAGACGGCGTACGACGTCGCCGACCGCGGCGGCGACGGGCCACCGATCTGTTTCGTCCACGGGAGCGGTGCCTCACGAAACATCTGGCGATCACAGCATCGTCTCGCCGATCGACATCCGATCGTGGAGCTCGATTTGAGCGGTCACGGCGAGTCTGACGACATCGCCGCCAGTGTGGGGTACACGACGCTCTCAGCGTACGCCGACGACGTACTGGCCGTCGTCGAGGAGACCGAGAGTCGGGTACTCGTCGGCAACTCGCTCGGGGGAGCCGTCGTGATGCACATCCTTCTCGAGCGCGAGTACGACCCTGACGCCGTCGTCCTGACGGGAGCCGGCGCGCGACTCGGCGTCCTCGACGACTTACTCGAGTGGCTGGCGAACGACTTCGAGAGAGCCGTCGAGTTCCTTCACGGGCCAAACCGGCTCTTTCACGACCCCGATCCGCGACTCGAGGACGTATCGAAACAGCAACTCAACGACACCGGTCAATCGGTCACACATCGAGATTTCCTCACCTGCCACGGGTTCGACGTTCGAGACGAGCTTTCGGAAATCGAGCCACCCGTCCTCGCAATGTATGGCGAGTACGATCAGCTCACACCACCCTGGTTCCACGAGTACCTCGCCGAGGAGATTCCCGACGCCTGGATCGCCGAACTCGCGGATGCGGCTCACCTGGCGATGCTCGAACAACCCGAGTCCTTCAACGGTGCCGTCGGCGAGTTTCTCGACATCGTTTATAACTATCGCTCGCCTGAGTGACACGGCTCCCGACACGTCCGGAGAGCAGTCTGGCCGAGGCCCGTCTCGGTTGGAGTATCGGCGAACGTGGACCGGAGACGGAGAGGCGAGAATCAGTACAACTCCTCGAGGTCGCTCTCCTCGTGACTATGCTCTTCGGCTGGGAACGAGCCGGATTCGACGGCCGAGACGTAGTCGTCGACGGCCGACTCCATCTCCGCGCGGACGTTCCCGAACTGCTCGGAGAACGATGGCGTCCACTCGCTGATGCCGACGGCGTCGTCGAAGACGAGAACCTGGCCGTCGCAGTCGGGTCCGGCCCCGATTCCGATCGTCGGAATGTCGAGCGCGTCGGTGATTTCTGCGGCGAGATTGGCGGGAACGTGCTCTAAAACGAGCGAGAAGGCCCCCGCCTCCTCGTGTTCGAGCGCCAACTCGAGCATCCGCTCGGCGGCCTCCTGATCGGTTCCCTGCCGTGGGTAGCCGCCGTACTGGTTGACGTGTTGTGGGGTCAATCCGAGGTGAGCCATCACCGGAATGCCGAGTTGGACCATCTTCTCGGTGAGGGAAACGGTGTGTGGGCCGCTCTCGAGTTTGACGGCCTGTGCGCCCTCCTCTTTGAGCATCCGTCCGGCGTTCTCGAGACTCTGGGCTTCGTCCACGCCGAAGGAGAGAAACGGCATGTCGGCGACGACAAGCGCCTCCTCGGTCGCACGAGCGACTGCACCGACGTGGTGGGCCATACCATCGACGGAGACGGGAACGGTCGTCTCGTGGCCGAGGACGACGTTGCCGACGCTGTCTCCGACGAGGATGATGTCGACCCCAGCGTCGTCGACGATCCCTGCCGTCGGAGCATCGTAGGCCGTTAGCATCGTGATCGCTTCCTCCCCTGCCTTCGTTCTGACATCCCGCACGGTAGCCATACACACACGTTCGTCCGCGACAAGTAAACGTCACCGTTCTTCGGCCCGCTCGAGCGTACCGGCTATCGACGACGAAATCTGCGGACCACGAACAGGAACTCGGAGAAATTAAGGGGGGCGGGTAACGACTGCTAGTCGTGCCAGAACCCGTCGAAACGACCGCTCCCGAGGGCGTCGACTACGGTTGGGTGATGCAGGTTACCTTCGTCGTCACCATCCTCGTCGGTGCGCCCATCGTCGCTGTATTCTCGCTCTCCGCCGACCTCCCCTCCTGGGGCGCTCGAGCCGAGTTCGCGATTCGTGTGGGTGCCCCAATCTGGTTTTTGACCGCAATTTCGGTCTTCGCGTACGCGAAGCGACACCAGGAGTGAGGCGACCGGAAGATCGGATTTCGAGACCTGACACTCAGACGCCCGATGGACCCTCACCGACGAATTCGAAGGCGACGCCCGCTCGCTGGGCCGTTAGCTGATCTCGTTTCGAATCGCCGACGAACAGCGACGACCCTGGCTCCGCCTCGAGCGCGCGAACGGTCTCGAGCAACGGCTCTGGGTGGGGCTTTCGCGTTTCGACGGTGTCTCGCCCGACGACTGCATCGACGGCGTGAGCGAGGTCATGGACCTCGAGGGCGATTCGGCAGGCAGCCTCGCAGTTGAGTGAACAGACACCGACGGGCACTGATCGCTCGAGGAGTTCCTCCGCGTGAGCCAGCCGTGGCGCAGTCTCGGCACCCTGTCGCTCGTGTGTGGCGATTGCCGACTCGACGTCCGGCCCCAATCCAACGTCGCTTGCCCCACCGAGAAGATCCCAGAGATCGCTGCTCGGCGGTTCGACGTTCGCCCGTTCGTACACCTCGAGGACGTCGGTCGCGACGAGATCCCAGTTCACGTCCAGATCGACGAGGGTTCCGTCCATATCGTAGACGACGGCGTCGTATTCGCTCATACCGTTCGAAAGGAGCGGGAGACGAATAGTGACTTCGGTGCTGAGAGACCGCGACCCCAAAT
The DNA here is from genome assembly GCF_900108095.1 of Natronorubrum sediminis. NCBI lineage: Archaea > Methanobacteriati > Methanobacteriota > Halobacteria > Halobacteriales > Natrialbaceae > Natronorubrum > Natronorubrum sediminis. The sequence goes on along the minus strand of NZ_FNWL01000002.1, from coordinate 514,549 downwards.
TGCCGATACCGTGTTCACTCGAGTAACTCCCGTGCGATCACCGTCTTCTGAATTTCCGTCGTCCCTTCGTAGATTTCGGTGATCTTTGCGTCCCGGTAGAGTCGCTCGACCTCGCCCTCGGTGACGTAGCCGTAGCCGCCGTGGATTTGCACGGCCTCGTTGGTTACGTCCATGGCCGCCTCGCTGGCGAAGTACTTCGCCATGCTGGCCTCGAGTGCCGCGCCGCCGTCCGCCTCGTGTCGCTTCCGAGCAGCGTCACGCGTGAGCAAACGTGCCGCTCGAGTTCGGGTAGCCATCTCGGCCAATTTGTGCCGGATCGACTGAATGTCGGCGATGGGGCCACCGAACTGTTCGCGTTCCTGACTGTAGGCGAGGGCTTCCTCGAGTGCACACTGTGCGAGACCCACCGACTGAGCGGCGATGGCGATTCGGCCGCCCGTGAGGATGTGGAACGCCGCGGAGAGCCCGTTTCCTTCCTCCGTGAGTCGGTTTTCGACGGGGATACGCACGCCATCGAAGGTCAGACTCGTGGTGTCACTCGCCCGCAGCCCCAACTTGTCCTCCTTCTCGCCGACGGAGAGACCGTCGACGTCGCCGGGGACGAGAAACTGGGTGACGGAGCCGGGATCGTCGCGGTCCGTCTTCGCGAAGCAGATGTAGACGCCTGCGCGCTCGCCGTTAGTGATCCACTGCTTCTCGCCGTCGATGACGTACTCGTCGCCCTCGCGTCTCGCCACCGTCGACATTTCGGCCGGATTCGAGCCAGCGTGGGGTTCGGAGAGGGCGAACGCGCCGACCGGGCGTCCGTCCGCCATTTCGGGCAACCACCGTTCTCGTTGTTCCTCGCTCCCGAACTCGGCGAGACACGAGGTCGCGAGCGAGTGGACGGACAGCGCCGTCGCGACCGCGAGCATGCCGGAGGCGACTTCCTCGTAGACGATCGCCGACGTGAGCGGGTCTGCGTCGTACCCGCCGTAGGCTTCGGGGACCGTTAGCCCCGTCAGATCGAGATCCGCGAGACCGTCCCAGACCTCCTCCGGAAACGACTGCTGATCGTCGGCCTCCATCGCCGTCGGGCGAATCTCTTCGTTCGCGAACGCTCCTACCGTCTCCTTGATCGCCGCTTGCTCCGCCGAGAGCTCCATACAGTCGTCCACGGTATCGTTCCACAAAGGTGCTCACATCGCGGCCGAACCGAACGAGACTACCGCGACAGGTCGATCGAGTCGATCGACTCGAGTCGTTCGCGCAACTCGGCCGCCGACTCGGCGTCTTTTCGCCGCAGCGGATCACGAAGCGGTCCGGCGTCGAACCCGCGTAATTCGAGTGCCGTCTTGACGCCGGACATGTACGCGCCACCGGCTTTGAACGCGTCGCGAACGTCGAAGACGTGACTCTGGAGCGTGCGTGCGCGTTCTTCCTCGCCCGCTTCGAAGGCGTCGTAACAGTCGACGACGAGTTCCGGAAAGACGTTTGCAACGGCGCTGACGAGCCCCGAACAGCCGATGGAGAGGCCCGTGAACAGGAGCGAGTCCGACCCGGCGAGGAAAGTGAGTTCGGGGTGGCCGTCGATCGCCTGGGCGAGCCACGGCACGTCCTTGCTCGAGTCCTTGACGCCGGCGACGGCGTCGATCGCTGCGAGGTCGGCGAGCGTCTCGAGGCTGAGTTCGTTCCCCGTCTTGCTCGGAATGTGGTAGATGTAGATCGGCACGGAGACGGATTCGGCAACGCGTCGGTAGTGGGTCAGGGCAGCCTCGTGGTCGAGTGGATAGTAATAGGGCGTGACGACGACGATGCCGTCGACGCCGACCGACTCCGCGTGTTCTGCGTGTGAGATGGTCTCGTGTGTGCTCGGCGCACCGACGCCGGCGATGACTGGAACGTCGTCGACTTCCTCCACGACCGCTTCGACGACGCCGCGGCGCTCCTCGCCCGTCAAGAGCGGGAACTCGCCGTTCGTCCCGAGCGGAAAGACTCCGTGTGCGCCGCGGTCGACGACGAACCGAGCGTGGTCGGCCGTCGTCTCGTAGTCGACCGACTCGTCGTCGTAGAAGGCCGTAACGGTCGGCGGGACGACGCCGTGTAAGGACAGCGGATCGGCCGTACCGGAATCGTGAAACGCCATAGGGGATGTCCGTCGCGGACGCGCATAAAAGTCGGCCGTGGCTGCGTCGGATGGCTACTCCGTCGCTAGTTCACCCGTCGGATTCTCGAGTTGTTCGCTCGCGAGCACGCGATTCGCACGACGAAGCCGTTCGGAGAGCGCCTGATGGGAGATCCCGAGTTCACTCGCCAGTTCCTCGAGCGAAATCTTGCGCGGCACGTCGTAGTAGCCCTGGCGGTAGGCTTCGGCAATCGCCTCCTGTTGTGGATCCGTGAGTGCTGCCGTCGTCTCGAGGTCGTCGTCCTGTCCGGCTTCGACCATCCGACGGACATCGACGCGCACACCTCGATCTTCCATCGCGGAGACGGTCTCCGAAAGTTCCACTCGGTGAAGAAAGAGTAGTCGGAGCGTCCACTGGCCGTCCGTTACCTGTGCGTCGAGAACCGTCCCCCCGTTCTCGTAGACTGCACAGCAGACGGAGCCGACGCCCTCTGCGTATTCCAGCCGATAGAACCAGTCCCCACCCTCGGTCGCCTCGAGCAACCGTTGGTAATCGTCGACCGTCTCGTCGGCCTCGAGCGTCGCCTCGAGTTCCTCTCGTTCGACGTTCGAGAACCAGACGAGTGGCATTGTGCGCGTCGGTCCTTCGGCGACGACGCTTTCGACGGAAATCGACACGTCTGGCAATTGTGCCAACGTCTCGCCGAGCGCGAACTCGTCGGCACCGAGCGAGAGTTCTGCGATCGTCGTCATCGGTCGATCACGTCCGGAAGGAGACTCGAACTCGGTCGATACCGATCTCTCGATCGACGCAACTGCCACTGAGGTCGATCGGAGAACACTGATCGATCGATCGGCGGACCTGCGCCCAGTTTGAACATCATTCGACCGTCGTCGGGTGAGGGTTGGGACTCTATTCTGCGCATAGTATCAGACACTCCGTGACCGTGACACACCCACGTGGCTCGTGGTATCACCCCGTACTGCCTCGTATCGGTTGATGTGCTGGCCTGTGTGTTCCGGCCGTTTACCACAGCCCATCACGAGCGATGGAACTCACGAAATCGGTCTCTTCGAGGAGTACCCGGAGTCCAGAATTAGCCGAGTCGAGCCAACCGATTGAGCGCGTACACCGTCCGCAACACGTCGACGCTCTTTCCGCGATCGAAGACGAGTTCGTCCGTCTCGAGGACGTGCTCGAGCGTGTCCTGTGAGGCGTGTTCGGGGGCTGCTGAGATTCCTGCGTCGTTTTCGTCGACCCACCGCATGACGCGTAGATCGCTCTTCGAGTCCCCCATCACGAGTGAAAACGGGTCGTCGACACCGAGCACGTCGAGCGATCGTTCGACACCGACGACCTTGTTCAATTCGAGGCTCCCGATCTCGGCCGCGTCAGCTTCGTAGTAGGCCACGTCGATCCGCTCTAAGACCGACTCGAGCGTGGCGGGTAGCTCATCAGCATCGAGGTCGGGGTATCCGCCTTCGCTCTCGAGAACCGCTCTGATCTCGGGATCCTGCGCGGCGTAGAACGCCCGCGTCCAGTCGACCACCGTTTCCTCGCTTTCGATATCATCCCCGAGATGGGTTCCGACGGCGTCTGCGAGCAAGTCGATGAGGTAGACCAATGCTGTGTCGATGGTCTCTCTGACCTTGCTCGAGCCGGTTTCGTAGTTCGGCTTCATCGTGACGTTGAACTCGTTGCCCTGCAGATGACAGCCACGTCGCAGATCTCCCGGAGCCTCGGGCAACACCCGCGAGCGGATGTCGTCGAACACGTTTCGAATCGTCTCGTCGAGTTCCTCGTAGAGCAGTTGCTTCGTCGCTTCGCCGTGGCCGGGCGTGAACACTCCCGTCCCAGCCTCGTAGACGATCGAGAGTTCCCCCGAGTGAACGATTTCGCTCCCTAATCCCTGAATCGCGAACCCCTTGACGTTCTCTAAGGTCTGGCCCGTACAGATGACGATCGGCACGCCGGCTTCGTGAAATTCGGTCAGTACGTGCAACGTATCGCGTGGGATTTCGTTGTCCGTGCCACCAGCCGACCGAAGCGTCTCGTCGACGTCGAGGACGAGCACGTTCACCGCGCGGCCGTACTTCGCCTCGAGATCGAGCGCCGTAAACGCCTGATCGCGAGAGGCACGTGAGGCGATTTCGGCGAACGTCTCTCCGGCCGCGAAATCGGCCCGGATCTCGTTCTTCCGTCGCTCGAGTTCCTCGTTCGCGTCCTGCCAGTGCTCGAGGGCGACCCGGGAGTCGACGGCCGGAAACACGTCGACGAACGCCTGATACTCCCGCAACGTTCCCGTGTCGTACTCGTCGTAGAGCTGGTAGACGAGATCGTACCGTTCCATGATCCTAGCAGCGAGGAGCAGGCAGATAATCGTTTTCAGGTGGAGACAGGTCGGTGCCCGACTGCTCGAGCGGACGGGGTTTTCCGATTCGTCGGTGAACGACGACACGACTATAAAAACGGCGCTCGAATTTGCGAGTATATGAAAAACGTCGACGACTTGATCGAGAGTGCCGCCGAGCTCGCCGCTCGTGGCCTCTCGAAGGGTGAAATTGCGGACGAACTGAACGTCTCGCGGGAGACGGCGAGTTGGCTCGTCGAACGAAGCGGCGCGACGACTCAGCAATCGAATCAGTCGGGACAAGAAGCAACCGCCAGTCCCGCTAGTGGCCCACAGGACATTCACGTCGATTGGTCCGCCATCGGTCGAGATAGTAAACGAATGGGGGCGATCGCGGAGGCGATGGCCGATCTGCTCCTCAAACACGGCAAGGACGTCGACCTCACGATCGGAATCGAGAAGGCAGGTGGCCCAATCGCGACGCTGATCGCGCGCGAACTCGAGACCGATCTGGCGACGTACACGCCGGCGAAACACCAGTGGGAGGAAGGTGACATCGAGGATCTCGGCGGGACGTTCAGCCGGAACTTCGCGAGCATTCGCGACCGAGAGTGCTACATCGTCGACGACACCATCACCAGCGGCACGACCATGCGCGAGACGATCGAAGCAATTCGCGCAGAGGGTGGTGAGCCACTGGCGTGTGTCGTCCTCGCTGACAAACAGGGACTCGAGGAATTAGAGGGCGTGCCAATTTATTCGCTCTTACAAGTAATCAGCGTCGGAAAGGACGAATAACGATTCAGTACGTGTTTCGCCCCGTATCGCGCCAGAATCAATCCGTAGTAAAACCGAATCGAACCGGACGGCGTCGAGTAATTGTTTGTTTTCATCAACTTTGTTCGGCCGTCCGGGCTGTGGGTTTCGTTCGTACGCCTACAGCCGCTTAGTCGTCTCGAGGACGAGCGAAACGGTATGCCACTGTCGTTGAACTCACGAAATGACGTTCCCGATGTAACAGCCGGTTGTGCATTGGAATCTGATACTAGGCTGCGAATTCTCTTGACCGTCACCGACCCAGTCTCGAGTGGGATAATGACGGATCGATTAACACGCAGACGACTGCTCGCGCTGAGTGGCGCAGTGAGCTTCGCAGCTATCGCTGGATGTAACGACAACGGTGAAGATCCAGAAGAAGACCCTGAGGACGATCCTGCCGAGGACGATCCTGAAGACGAGGAAGACGATCCGATGGACGAGGAGGATCCTGAAGACGAGGAAGATCCCGAAGATGAAGAGGATCCGGAGGATGAAGAGGATCCTGAAGACGAGGAAGACGATCCGATGGACGACGAAGAAGATCCTGAGGATGAAGAAGACCCTGAAGCCGAAGATGAGGACGAAGAAGATCCCGAGGACGAGGAGGACCCTGAAGACGAAGACGATCCAGAGGATGAGGATGAGGACGAGGACGAGGACGAATCATAATCGTCCACAGCCTCGAGACCCTCAATCGGACGTATTGCCCTCCAAACTACGATTTTTCGGGTGCCGAACGTGAACGCGAGAGCGACCTGCGTACCGTCTTGGTCGGATAGTGCGAACTCGCGTCCGTAATACGAACTGCTGTCAGTCAGTTCCGGCGCAATCGCGACCCGTCCTGTGGTTGCGCTGGTAACTCGTGACAGCAGTCCATAGGAGTCAGTGCTCGGTGGTGCTGAGGTCGATCTGCCGGCACCTTCACGGACGGGGATTGCGACGAGCGCGAGATACGGATACGGACGTTGCAGTGCGGATACGTCGTCTCCCTCGAGACTACGTGCTCATTGACGGCAGTAGCATCTCTCGAGGGGGCGACATCGTCAAAAATAGCGAATTGTGCGTGTACTTAGCCGTGAATTCCCATCGCTTCGATCTGCTCTTGATACCGATTTCGGATCGTCACTTCAGTGACCTGGGCGACGTCGGCGACTTCACGTTGCGTTTTCTTCTCGTTGCAGAGCAACGACGCAGCGTAAATCGCGGCGGCAGCGTAGCCGGTCGGTGACTTGCCCGAGAGGAGTCCTTCCTCGGCCGTTTTCTCGATGATTTCGTTGGCCTTGGTCTGGACTTCTTCGGACAGTTCGAGTTCAGAACAAAAGCGCGGGACGTACTTTTTCGGGTCGACGGGGCGCATCTCGAGGCCGAGTTCCTGTGAGATGTACCGATACGTACGACCGATCTCCTTTCGTTCGACGCGTGAGACTTCCGAAATTTCCTCTAAGCTCCGCGGGATGCCTTCCTTTCGACAGGCAGCGTACAGCGCAGAGGTCGCGACACCTTCGATGGATCGTCCACGGATGAGGTCTTCTTTGAGCGCACGTCGATAGATGACCGACGCGACCTCACGGACGGACCGTGGGACACCCAGTGCGGATGCCATTCGGTCGATTTCGCTGAGTGCGAACTGCAGGTTTCGTTCGCCGGCGTCTTTGGTTCGGATGCGTTCTTGCCACTTGCGCAGTCGGTGCATCTGACTGCGTTTTTTGGACGAGATAGAGCGACCGTAGGCGTCTTTGTCCTTCCAGTCGATCGTCGTCGTCAGCCCCTTGTCGTGCATCGTCTGTGTCGTCGGCGCACCGACACGAGACTTCTCCTGGCGTTCCTGATGGTTGAACGCACGCCACTCGGGTCCAGGATCGATCTTTTCTTCCTCCACGACGAGCCCACAGTCTTCACAGATGAGCTCACCCCGGTCGGAGTCCTTAACGAGATTATCCGATTCACACTCGGGGCACGCACGAACCCCCTCCTGGTCTTCGGTCTCGTCCGTCTCACGCATTCGCTCCCGCTGGCGGGTGGACCGTGTCATCGCACTTTTATAGTAGTATCACCAAGGTATATAAATCCTCGGTAACCGCTTTTGCCGGTTGTCGAAATTATGCCGATATGGGGCAATAGAGGCACTCAGGTGCGAGGTTTACGATTCGGAACCGGAAAGCATTTATCCGGCTCTCGACGAGAACAGCTACGAATGCCGGTTATCGAGTGCGACGTCGAGACGGCTCGAGAACGACTCGAGGACGCAGGTGTGTCGGTCGAGTCCGGAAACACGGATCACGAACGGTGGCGAGCGAGTCGAGGTGGCGCGACAGCCGTGGCCTACGACGACAAGGTCGTGATTCAGGGCGACCGCCCACGGGATCTCGAGGCCATCCTGCGCGAGGGAGGCGGTCGCGCACACGTCTACTTCGACGGCGCTTGTCGTGGCAATCCCGGTCCTGCGGCGACGGGCTGGCTCATCGTGACGGGAGACGGTATCGTCGCCGAGGGCGGCGAACGGATCGGTACCGCGACGAACAACCAAGCCGAGTACGAAGCGCTGATCGAGGGGCTCGAGGCCGCTCGCGAGTACGGCTACGACGAAATTCACGTGCGCGGTGACTCAGAACTGATCGTCAAGCAGGTTCGCGGCGAGTACAATACGAACAACCCTGAACTCCGCGAGAAACGCGTCACGGTCCACGAACTCCTCACCTCGTTCGACGAGTGGACCCTCGAGCACGTTCCACGCGAGGTCAATGATCGCGCAGACGAGTTGGCTAACGAAGCCCTCGACGACCGCTGAGACGAGAGTCGTCTGCAACTGTCCCACGAAATCCAGACCAGCACACCAAAACCGCTCGAGTGCGTACCGACTGGTATGACCGATTCGAGCGAGATCCCTGCAGATTCTCTATCCGATGTCGCGACGCATCGAGACAAGGACGACCGGGAAGGAGACGCCGACCCAGGCGAGGACGCGGAGCTTCCGGTTGACGTCGTCGATGAGGCGGAGCGACTCGCGCGACTCGAGCGTTCCGTCGGCGACGACGGCGAAGCGCAAGCACACGCGACTCGACGAGCGACACTCCTCGCCGAGCACGACTTCACGTCGCGGATTCGCGAAGACGACGGTGAGGACGTGTTGGTCTTGCATCCGGACGAGTGGCACGACGACGAGGAAAACGTCATCCGGACCGACCGAATCGACGATACGTCCCGTGCCGTTGAACTCCCGCTCGAAGGGACGAGAGACCCCGACGATTGGGACGCGGTCAACGCTCACAACCGGGCGCTCGTCGAGCAGATTCGAGCGGCGCACGGCGACGTTCACGGCGACAACGTCGCTTCGCTCGCGGATTTTGTCGGCAACCACTACGCAAAACGGATCGAGGACCTCACCAACGAGGAACTCGAGGAGTTTCGGACGGAGTACTTCGTGCGAAACGTCTGGCCGTCCGAACGACAACGGGAGGCACTCGAGAAGTCACTCGAGTACGTGTACGAACAGGTTGGGGAATCGACCCCGGACCCGCACGATCGGTGAAATTCTGGTGGAATTGACCGCGCGATTAGTAGCTGTTCTGGACGATTTCTTCGACCTCGGCCGCTCGGTCGTCGCCGGTGACGATTTTCGAGAGCGACCACTGAACGCCGTCGAGGACGGCGTCGTAGCCGTCGTCAGTGAGCGAGTACTGATTCGTTCGTTTGTCGAGTTCGCTCTTTTCGATGAGACCGAGGTCGACGAGTTCGTCGAGGTTCGGGTAGAGTCGTCCGTGATTTACTTCCGTTCCGTAGTAGTCCTCGAGTTCGCGTTTGATCGCCAGGCCGTACATCGGCTCTTTGGCGAGAATGATGAGGATGTTGTTCTGGAACGCAGTAAGTTCGCGTGCAATGCTCTGTTCGCCGGTAATTGATTGTGCCTCTGACATACCTGTGGTAATGTCATCAGACTATTTAAGACTTGCCAACTATTCCTTCATCAGTACCGATCTAACGGCCGCTGATCGGGTTTGCGTCGCCGACTACTGGTGGATCTCGTCGGGGTGTTGTCTTGTCGGTGTCCGATGACCTTCAGTTAAGATATGACACTCGATTACGAAAGTACTTTTTGATCGACCGCGGAGAGTGCAGTACATGGTCAACCTCTGGGAAGACCTCGAGACCGGACCGAACCCGCCCGAAGAGATCTACGCCGTCGTCGAGTGTCTCAAGGGTGAGCGAAACAAGTACGAGTACGACAAGGACGTGCCGGGCGTCGTCCTCGATCGGGTGCTTCACAGCAACGTTCACTATCCGAGTGATTACGGCTTCATCCCGCAGTCGTACTACGACGACGAGGATCCCTTCGACGTGCTCGTGCTCGTCGAGGATCAAACGTTCCCCGGCTGCGTCATCGAAGCCCGTCCCGTCGCCCTAATGAAGATGGACGACGACGGTGAGCAAGACGACAAGGTCATCGCCGTTCCGAGCGAGGATCCACGCTATGACCACATCGAAGACCTCGACGACATCACCCAACAGCAACTCGACGAGATCGACGAGTTCTTCGCGACCTACAAGAACTTAGAGGAGGGCAAGGAAGTCGAAACCCTCGGTTGGGAGGACAAACAGGCCGCCTACGACGCGATCGAACACGCACAGGACCTCTACGAAGAGAACTTCTCCTAATACCAAACTCGACTCACGGCGCGTCCGTTTTCGATATTTGTCCGCGGTATCGATCAGCGCCGATTCTCGAGAGTTATCTCCACCGGCGTGACTCATGCATTATGAGCATGGGTAATTTTATCCCCGCTGCGACCGAAACACGACTCGTTATGGCAGCAACCAACTCGTCCGCCCGATCGTCCGCTCCAGCAGACGACGCGGCCAAATCCGGCGTTGGAATGGCACACCTGACGGTCGTTCCGACGAACTTCGAGCCTCCAGAATCCGACGACCGCGAGGAGTAATTCGCGACGCTCCGAGCGACGGTTCCGACCCAGACTCGCCGTCCGACGATTTCGACCCCGCCCCGCTCCGATCCCAACCCCTCTCACCAGAACTCAGCAACTCGAGCGCTCGGTGATCGCGTCACGTCAACGAGTGCCATCCCTTCTCAATACAGTGTTCCGAAACGAACCTTCTTGTATCCGGTTGAACTACGTCCGCCCATGGGTCTGTTCGACCGATTGCGGGGCGATGAAACGCCTCGAGTCGCATTTATTGGGATCGACGGCGTGCCGTACAGTCTCCTCTCGGAGAACGAAGAGCTGTTTCCAAACGTCGCTGCGATCGCCAACGACGGGACGGCCGGCGAAATATCGAGTATCGTCCCACCCGAATCCAGCGCCTGCTGGCCATCGTTGACCACCGGCAAGAATCCGGGTGAAACAGGCGTCTACGGCTTTCAGGATCGAGAGGTCGGCACCTACGATACGTACGTTCCGATGGGCAACGAGGTCCAGGCCGATCGCGTCTGGGATCGCGTCCAGGAGGAGGGACGGCGGGCGACGGTGATGAACGTCCCCGTCACGTTCCCACCGCAACGAAACGTCCAGCGGATGGTCTCGGGCTTTCTCTCGCCCGACCTCGAGAAGGCAGCGTATCCGGACGACGTTCGCGACTACCTCGAGTCGCTCGACTACCGTATCGACGTCAACCCGAAACTCGGTCACGAGGCGGACAAGGAAGCCTTCATCGAGGACGCTCACGAGACCCTCGACGCGCGCTTCGAGGCGTTCGAACACTACATCGAAGAAGACGACTGGGATCTGTTCTTCGGCGTCTTCATGACGACCGACCGGGTCAACCACTTCCTCTTCAAGGACTACGAACGCGACGGAGAGTACAAGGACGACTTTGTCGAGTTCTACCAAAAGGTCGACGACTACATCGGTCGATTGCGCGAGGCCTTGCCCGAGGACGTGACGATGATCGTCGCCTCCGATCACGGCTTTACGAGCCTCGACTACGAGGTCCACTTCAACGAGTGGCTTCGGGAGGAAGGGTGGCTCTCCTTTGGCACCGACGAGCCACAGGAACTGGGCGACATCGCCGACGAGACGACGGCCTACTCGTTCATCCCCGGGCGGTTCTACATCAATCTCGAGGGTCGCGAACCACGTGGCAGCGTCTCCGAAGACGAGTACGACGACGTCCGCGACGAACTCAAAGCCGACCTCGAGGCACTCGAGGGGCCGAATGGCAACCCGGTCGTCGACCGCGTCGTCGAGAAGGAAGCGGCGTTCCGGGGCGACCACGACGACATCGCGCCGGATCTCGTCGCGATTCCGAACAACGGCTTCGACCTCAAGTCCGGCTTCAAGGCCGATTCGGACGTCTTCACGACGGGACCGCGAAACGGCATGCACAGTTTCGACGACACCTCGCTGTACATCGATCATCCTGACGCGACGATCGGCGACGCCGACCTCTTCGATATCACGCCGACTATCCTCGACCTCATGGACGTCGAGTACAGTCGCGGCGATTTCGACGGAGCGAGCCTGATCTAAGCGTCACTCGATCGTCGACGGTCGAACGAACGAAAACGAGCGCGTCGATTTGTTTTCCTTGGAGGGGCGAAATAACGGACGCGAAAGCGGTTACGCGCTGGCGAATTTTTGCTCGAGGAATCGCACGAGGAGGTACGCCGCGAGTCGCTGGGTGCCCTCGGTCGGGTCGTACGTCGGCGCGACTTCCATCAGGTCGACCGCCCCGACGCTGTCTCGAGCGCCGAGGATGTCCATCACGGTGAGCGCTTCTCTGGCGGAGAGTCCGCCAGGGACGGGGGTTCCAGTGCCGGGTGCGACGGCCGGATCGACGCCGTCGATGTCGAAGGTGACGTAAACGGCGTCGACGCCGTCTGCGGCCGCGTCGATTGCGTCGGTGACGACCGAACGGATTCCCCGCTCGCGAACGTCGGCCATCGTAAAGAGGTTCAGCCCGGACTCGTCGGCGAACTCGAAGAAAGCGGGGCTCTCGTAGCCACGAATGCCGACGTGGCTCACGTTCTCGTACTCCGCGTACTCGGAGTCGGCGATGTGGTGGGTCGGCGAGCCGTGGAAGTGCTCGCCAAAGATGGCGCTCTCACTAACGGTATCCGTGTGCGCGTCGATCTGGACGAATCCGATGCTGTCGGCGTCGATTCCTTCCGCGAACCCTCGCACTGAGGGGTACGTACAGTAGTGATCGCCGCCGAGCAACACGGGAAACGCCTGTTCGGCCGCCGTCGCGACGTGAGCAGTAATGCTCTCGGCCGTCGTCTCTCGATCCATCGGGAAGATCGGCACGTCGCCGCAGTCCGCGACGGCGAACTGGGAGAAGTCGACTTGCTCTCCGCTGTCCATGTTCGTCAGGCCGCCTTTGTACCCCGAGAGGTACGCCCACCAGGCGCTGGCCCGTCGAATCGCTTCGGGTCCGTATCTCGCACCCGGGCGGTTGCTGACCGCACCGTCGTAGGGCGCGCCGAGTACCGCCGCGTCGACGTCGTCGAGATCGTCGACGCTTCGGGGGTCGCCTTTCAGGAACGTGTTGTGTCCCGCGTAGGCCAGTTCGACGTCCGATCCCGTCGTCTGCTCGCGAAACGCCGCCGCAGGCGACTGCTCGCTCATCGACCCACCTCCGACTCGAGCGCCGAGCGAAGCGCCGCGACGATCCGCTCGAGTTGGTCCCGGTCGATGGTCAACGGCGGTTGTAGGCGAATGACGTTCGAGTAGTAGCCGCCGACGCCGATGACGATACCTTCCTCGCGGAGATCGGCTGCGACGGACTTCGCCAACGTCGCGTCTGGTGCGGGGGCAACGCCTCGTGGCCCGTCGGTGGACGGATCGACGATCTCGAGCCCGTACATCAACCCGAGCCCGCGCGTGTCACCGACGACGTCGAACTCGGACTCCAGGGCTGCGAGTTCGTCCTCGAGCCACGCGCCCTGTTCGCGTGCGTTGTCGACGATCCCGTCCTGGAGTTCGTCGAGTGTCGCCAGCGCGGCCGCACAGGCGACTGGGTTCCCGCCGAAGGTCGAGAGGTGGTCTCCCGACTCGAAGGCGTCTGCGATCTCCTCACGGGCGGTGAACGCGCCCAGTGGGAGGCCGTTGGCAATTCCTTTCGCCTGGGTGATAATGTCCGGGACGACGTCGAAGTGATCGACGGCCCAGAGTTCGCCCGTTCGACCGTAGCCGGTCTGGACCTCGTCGGCGATCAACAGCGCGTCGTGCTCGTGAGCGATTTCCTGGACGCGCTCGAGCCAGCCCTCCGGCGGGACGATGATGCCCCCTTCGCCCATGACGGGTTCGACGACGATGGCTGCGAGGTCGTCTGCCGTGTGGGTGCCAATGACCCGTTCGACGTTCTCGGCGCACGCAGCCGTACACGTCTCGCCCTCACAGGAGGGACAGCGATAGCCGTATGGTGGCTCGACGTGGGACACGTCGTTTATCGTCGGTGCCATGCCGTTCTTGTAGGCCTTGTTGCCGGTCAGCGCGAGGCTCCCGAGGGTGCGACCGTGGAACCCCATCTCGAGGGCCAGCACTTCGGTGCTACCGGTGTACTTCCGTGCCAATTTGATCGCACCCTCGACGGCTTCGGTGCCGGAGTTACAGAAGAAGGACTTGGTGAGGTCCCCCGGCGTTTCCGTTGCGAGGCGTTCGGCGAGTTCACCGACGGGGGCGTTGGGGTGGACGTACGAACAGCCGTGGACGAACTCGTCGAGTTGATCTTTCGCCGCCTCGACGACGGCTTCGTTGTTGTGCCCGACGTTCGTCACCGAAATGCCCGAGAACGCGTCGAGATACTCGTTGCCCTCGAAATCCTCGAGCGTTTCGCCCGACGCGCGTTTGATGGGCACGTTGAGGTTCTTCCAGATCGGCGTGAGATACGCGTCGTACTGGTTCGTTACTGCCTCGTTCGACCGTGATGTCTGTTCCGACATGGTGGAAAGGTATTGCCACCATCTTTGGGGTGCACCACCAAAAGTGTGGGGTACGTTTATTTCCCAGGACTGGACAGTACTCACCAATGGCTGACTCTCTCGATCGTCGATCGTACGATCTCTTGCGTCTCATCGCCGACCGCGAGCCGATCGGCAGCATTCGACTGGTAGAGTCCATGCAACAGCGGGGATACTCGATCAAAGGACGAACCGTTCGTCTCGCGCTCTCTGATCTCGACGAACGCGGGCTAACGGAGAAGGTTCCCGGGAAGGGACGTCGACTAACGAACGAGGGCCGAGCGGAACTGACGCGTGGCGATATTCACGGTCGGCGCGAACAGGTGCGCGCACGAATCGCGACGTTAACGAGCCAGGTCACGTACGACCCCTTCGACGATACCGGCGAGGTGATCGCCTCGCGAGCGATCGTTCCGGACGACCACATCGACGACGCACTCGAGGCACTCGCTGCACTCAGCGAGACGCCGGTCGGACCGGTTCCGGTAGCGATCGAGCAGGCTGGCGACGAGTACCGACTGTTCGTCCCCTCGAGTCTCACGCTCGACGGCGTCTTACTCGCTCGCGGGATCAAAACTGATCTCAAGACGGCGGGGCTCGCGGAGTTCCATCCCGATCCAGACGCAACGGGGAGTCCCGCGTCCACCGCCTCTCACGCCGACGCGCGAAACGGCGGGACCATCGTTCGCTACACCGACGCGATCAGCGGAAAGCAATCTACGATGGACGTCGTGTCCCTGTTACTCGAGGCCGGTCGGACGACCACGAACCGGCTTCTCGATGGGGAGGATTCGGCCCTTTTAGTCGTCGACAACCGCGAAATCCCACTCGTTCGCTACGAGGAGACGCGCGATATTTCGGATGCGGTTCGAGATCGCCTCGGTGGCATACTCGACCTCCGGCGGCCACGAGCGAGCGGACCGTTCCCGCTCGAGACGCCGTCGTGGGATTTCGCCTCGCTCACGTACGGCGCGGGTGAAATCGCCCTCTCGATACTCGTCGAACGATCGTTACTGACGTCGTTCGAAACGCTCGCCGGCCTAACGGCTCGGAGCGAGTTCGAATCTGCTGCGAACACGGGCTTCACGTGATCGGTATCGGCAGTTTTGGGGTTCCGTACTAGCCACCCAGTCACGAAACTCCTAAATAGGATTAGGTGGCATGATGTTTCCATGACAGAGCTACTCATTGACGGCTCGATCGTCGCACTCTATTTCGCGGCGATGGTCGGCGTCGGGTACTGGGGATACCGACAGTCGGAATCGCTCGACGACTACTTCGTCGCGGGCCGAAACATCCCACTCTGGATGTACATTCCGGTGATGTCGGCGGTTATTCTCGGCGGGGCATCGACGATCGGCAGCGGCGGACTCGGCTACGAACACGGCGTCTCCGGTGCCTGGCTCACCATCTGGCTCGGCGTCGGTGTCGCGGCGATCGGTGTGCTCATCTCCACCGATTTGGCGAATCTCGAGGCCTACACGATCGGTGACATTCTCGAGCGTCGCTTCGACCAGTACTCCGGCACTGTCGGCGCGGCAATCGCGGGCGTCTACGCGCTGACGATCGCCATTACGCAGATCATCGCGATTGCGACAGCGCTCAACGCGCTTTTCGGCATCGAGATGACTCCAATGATCGTCGTCGCAGGCATCATCGTCGTCATCTACACTGCCCTCGGTGGGATGCTCTCCGTGACGATCACCGACTTCGTCCAGTGGTTCATCATGACGTTCGGTATTTTCCTGCTGGCACTGCCACTCGGCCTCGTCGAAGTCGGCGGCGTCTCGGGGCTAAGTGCTGAACTCGAGCCCTCGTACTTCAGTCCCACCGGAATTGGGGTCTCTACGGTCGTGAGCTACTTCCTCCTGTACTGTCTGGGGATCATGATCGGCCAGGACATCTGGCAGCGCGTCTTCACGGCCGATAGTCCAGAGACGGCCCGTATCGGAAACATCGCGACTGGGGCGTACGCGATTTTTTACGGAATCGCAACCGCAGTGCTCGGCATGATCGCGCTGATCCTGTTCCCGGGACTCGACAACCCCGATCTTGCACTCCCGATGATGGTCCTCGAGGTCATCCCCGTCGGCCTCTCGGGACTCATCCTCGCTGGCTTTATCTCCGCGATGATGTCGACCGCCGACTCGGCGCTGCTCGCCTCGAGCACCCTATTTACGAACGACGTCTACAAGCGCTTCGTCGACGACGACGCCTCGGACGAGCGCTATACGATGATCTCTCGACTGTTGATCCTCGTCCTCGGCGCGGGTGCAACTGCAACGGCCGTCTGGATCGGCGACGTCGTCAACGCGCTGACGCTCGCGTACAACCTGCTCGTCGGCTCTATCTTCGTTCCGATCTTCGGGGCGTTCTTCTGGAAAGGAGCGACCTGGCAGGGGGCGATCACTTCGATCGTCGTCAGTAACGTCGCCGTCGTGGGGAGTATGGTGCTCTACGGATTCGGATCTGACCTCCCGATCGTCATCGGACTGGCCATCAGCCTCGTCTGCTTCGTCGTCGTCAGCGTCCTCACCGGGCCGCCATCCAACAGGGAGGACACCGAGTGGATCGACACCGAGTCGACCGAACACTTCGAGTAGCTCATCCCCGCCGCCCCTACCTCGGGTGAATTCGAACCCGTTTTCCGACCGTAGCGAGTTCGCTGTCCTATCCAATGTCTCTCGAGGAAGTCATCCACGCTCGCGGTCACGAGCACGTTGCAGCCGAGCACGCGAGCACGTTCGAGGTCACGACGGACGACTATCTCACGCCGGCGGGCGACTGCATCCTCGCGATCGACGCCGACCGCGCGCCGACCGACTTCGACCCGGAGTTCGTCGACGCCTGCCGGGACGCGAACGCGACGATCACGATCACGATCGAAGCTGACGGCTACGCGGAGTCCGTGACGGGGCGTGGCGATCCCGACCTCGAGTTGACCAACGAGCGAAGTATCGTCGGCCGGACGAGCGAGTACGTCGACGACCGAACGATCGTGAACGACGCCGAGTTCGCAGCCGAGGGCTTCGATCGGGACCTCGTCGACGCGCTGGCCGACGGTGCCGCGGCGACGGTGACGATCAGCGTCGAGTGAGCGGAGAACGGGGCCCGTCGTCGTTTTGTCTCGTGGACTCCAAGGACCGCTATGAGCGACGATCCCGAGCCGACGGTCAACATCAGCGGCGGTACGGCTGGCGGCGGCGTGGCCGTCGAGTTCGACCCCGAGAGCGCGGACACTCGCGCGGAAGAAATCGTCGACCGATTAGGCGAACGCTACTGGCAGAAGACCTACGGCGGACAGGACGCCTTCACCTGCCTCGTCCGCACGATCTTGAGTCAGAATACGAGCGACAAAGCGAGTCAGCCCGCCCACGACGCGTTGCTCGAGCGCTACGGCGGGGAGGGAGACCTCGCAGAGTCCCTCGCCACTGCCGAACGCTCCCAGCTCGCCGAAACGATCAGCGCCGCGGGACTCTACAATCAGAAGTCCAAAATTATCATTGAGACGGCCGAGTGGGTGCTCGAGGAGTTCGACTCCGCCGTCGCCTTCGACGAGTACGTCACGGACGAGGCACCGGAGACGGTTCGTGACACGCTCCTCTCCGTCCGCGGCGTCGGGCCGAAGACTGCCGACTGTGTCCTGCTCTTTGCGGGGGGCCGCCCCGGAATTTTTCCCGTCGATACGCACGTCCACAGAATCTATCGCCGCCTCGGAATTGCGCCGGCCGACGCGGATCACGAAACCGTCAGGGAGGTCCTCGAGCGCGAGGTTCCCGCCCCAAAGTGTGGCTTCGCCCACACCGCGACGATCCAATTCGGCCGCGAGTACTGCACGGCCCGAAAACCGGCCTGTCTCGAGGATCCCGACGCCTGTCCGATGGGTGATCTGTGTGAGCAAGTCGGCGTCTACCCGGAGACGGACGAGGTGGTCGATCCGGCGGATGCGCCGGGGTAACCGACGAAGATTCGATTAATCGCGTCGTCTATTCTCGAGGCCTCCTTTATACGCAGGCGTCCCTCCGCGCCAGCGACGCTCCCGTCCGCGCCGATCATCGGGTTTAACCAACCGCACTTGATCTTCACAAACAATGGTTTCATTCACCGATGCAGAACGCGATGCGCTCTACAAGGCAATTTACGCGCGCCGGGACATTCGGCGATTTCGCTCGGATCCGGTGCCCGAGGACGCTCTCGATCGCCTAATTCAGGCCGCTCATCACGCTCCGAGCGTCGGCTTCTCCCAGCCGTGGGACTTACTCGTCGTCCGCGAGGACGAGACGAAAGCCGAAATCGCCGGGATTGCCGAGCGAGCGATCGCTGCCGCTCGAGAGGGCTACGAGGAGCCGCGTCGATCCGAGTTTGCTCAGTTGAAACTCGAGGGCATCCGCGAGGCACCGATCAACATCTGCGTCACCTGCGATCCGACGCGCGGGGAACCCCACGTACTCGGACGGAGTTCCATGCGAGAGACGGACGTCTACTCGACGTGTCTCGCCGTGCAGAACCTCTGGCTTGCGGCTCGAGCGGAAGGGGTGGGCGTCGGATGGGTGAGCGTGCTCTATCCTGCAGAGGTACGGGACGTATTGGAAATCCCGGCTCACATCGACCCGATTGCGTACCTCTGTATCGGCTATCCGGAGGGCGGCTTTCCCGAAAAGCCCGTCCTCGAAACCGAAGGGTGGCGCGAGCGACTCGAGGTGGACGAACTCGTCCACGAGGGAGGGTGGGGGGACGAGTGAACGTCCGGGCGGTGTGACGGAGGTCCGGGTCCCGCTCGTCGCCTGCGCGCACGTCTCGGACGGAGGCGAATGGGAGATGACTGTGGAACCGACGGGACCGATGGAACTGACGCCTGTGTCGGAGGAGTGACCGACTCATATCCATGATTGGTTTGGGGAGAGAGTCAACCGAGACGAACGCTCGAGTCGGCCTCGACCAACGACAGTCGTCTGTCCACTTCATCGGAGTTCACAACGTCTTTATGTCGCCATCAAAGAAGAACCGGATCACCAATGGCTGCAGACCCAGATGGGGTTGCAGAGACGAGCGAGACAGGTTCCGAATCAGTCGCCGACGCGTCGGCGATCTCGCGTCGAGGGCTGTTATCGACGACGGCGGTCGGTTCGGCCACCGCGCTGGCGGGATGTGCGGAACTCTTCGGTGGGGACGAGGGGCTCCGCGTCATGGTCTGGAGCGGGAACTACGCTGACCGGTTCGAAGATGGACTGGTGAGTCAGTGGGAGGCAGACCACGACACCGAGATCCAGATCGAACGCGGCTGGGGCGGCGTGTTAGAGCAGATACGAAACGCCCCCGAGGACGATCCGCCGTTCGACGTGACCGTCGCGGAGGGCAACTTCTACTACTACGGCCGTCAGGACGACCTCTTCGAGCCGATCGACCGAGACAACATCTCCAACGAAGATGAGATCATGGACTTCTTTACGGAGATTCGCGACCCCGAGTACGGGATGCCAGTCGACGGCGCGCCCTGTACGATCATCCACCGCGAGGACGCCGATGTCGACCCCGAAACGTGGGCCGACCTCTCCGGCGACACCGTCGCCGACAGCGAGGGCGTCGGCATCGACACCGGCTTCTGGTGGTACCCGATGTACGCCGCGGCGCTCGGGATGGGCGAGGAGGGCGACGCAGAAGAGATGTACGACGATACCAATCACGAGGAGATCCTCGACGGCGTCGACGAGTGGGGCGTCGACGAGTGGGCCAGTTCCGGCGAGGACATCTGGCAGGCGTTCGACAACGAGGCGATCGACGTCGCGCAGTGGTACTACGACCAGACGGCCTACGACATCGACGACGAAGACGGACTGACCCACACGATGCCCGAGCAGACGACGGGGTGGATCAACAACTGGTGTGTCGTCCGCGGCACCGACATGCAAGACGAAGCCGAGGAGTTCATCGACTTCATGCTGGACGCCGAGGTCCAGTCGGAGTGGGCCGAAACACACCCGATGATGTTCAGCAACGAGAACATCGAGTATCCCGAGGAACTCGAGGACGACCTCCCGACGACCGACGAGGAGGCTCGAAATGTCGCGTTCCCGGATTGGGAGTACCTCTCGGATTACGACGGCGAACTCTCCGAGGCGTTCGACAGTATGCAACACTCATCATAGACAACTCACACGGATTTCCATTTCACTTCATTTCAACAGTCATGACCGATATAACCCTGCAGAGACTCGAGAAACGATACGGAGAGACCACCGCCGTCGAAGACGTCTCCGTCGAGATCGACGACGGCGAACTGCTCTGCCTGCTTGGACCGAGCGGTAGCGGCAAGTCGACGACGTTGCGAATGCTCGCCGGCCTCGAGACGCCAACCGAGGGCGCGATCCGACTCGACGGCGAGGACGTCACCGATCAGCCGGCCTACGACCGAAACACGTCGACCGTGTTCCAGGACTGGGCGCTGTTCCCGCACAAGACGGTCCTGGAGAACGTCGCCTTCGGGCTCAAGATGCGCGACGTGTCGAAAGACGAGCGCCGAGAGCGCGCCCAGGCGATGCTCGAGCGCGTCCAGATGGGCGGCTACGGCGACGAGGATCCGACGACGCTGAGCGGCGGCCAGAAACAGCGCGTCGCGCTCGCGCGCTCGCTTGCCGTCAACCCGGATGTCTTGCTCTTGGACGAGCCGCTGTCGAATCTCGACAAACGACTCCGAGAAGACATGCAGATCGAACTTCGTGAGATCCACGACGACCTCGAGGAGACGTTCGTCCACGTCACCCACGACCAGGACGAAGCGTTCACGCTCGCCGACCGTATCGGCATCATGAACGAAGGCGAGCTGATCCAGGTCGGCGATCCGGACGAAGTCTACGAGAACCCCAAGAACCGGTTCATCGAGGCCTTCCTCGGCGACACCAACTTCGTCGACGCGACGGTTGTACAATCGCCGGGAGAGACGGTCGCCGTCGAAACCGAACTCGGTGCCGAACTGGTTCTTCCGAGCAGCAGCGACCACGGCCTCAAGGCCGACGACGAGCTCACGCTCTCGCTTCGACCGGAGATTCTCTCGATCGACCGGGGAGCGCCCGGCGCTGATACCACTTCGCCTGCCGATCAGCGGGCGGTCACCGACGGCAGCACGACCAACGCCGTCACGGGAACGATCGCGAACGTCATCTATCGCGGCTCGACCGTTCGCTACTCCGTGTCGATCGACGGCGCGTCGGTGTTCGCCGAGCGAACGAACGCGAGTTCGGGGTCGCTGTCGGCCGGCGACGACGTGACTCTCGAGTGGAACAGCGAAGACGTCCTCGCATTTCGCGCGGACGGAGTTCGTGTACCGCTTTATAATCCATGACGGAGATATCGTCCACCTCGACGTCGACGCTGTCGAACCCGATTAGCTCCGCCTGGTCCCGGCTGACTACCCAGTCGGGGTCGCGTCGCGCGCTGTTGCTCATGGCGCCGCTGATCGTGTTCGAACTCCTGATCTTCGTGATCCCGTTCGCGATCCTGTTGCGGATCAGCTTCGCCGCTCCCTCGAGCGACGGGGTGTACGCCGACGGAACGTGGTCGCTCGAGGCCTACCAGCAGGTCGTCGCCACCGACCTGATCTGGAGTATCGTCGGCTACTCGTTTTTCCTCGGTGCCGTCGTGACGGTGCTTTCCGTCGCGATCGGGCTGTTCTACGCGTACGCGATCTGGCGCTCGAGCGGGCTCGTGAAGTCGCTCCTGCTGTTTTCGGTCGTTCTCCCGTTGCTAACGACGCTGGTCATCCGGACGTACGCCTTCGATCCGCTGTTGCAACCCGCCGGCCTCCTGTACAGCACGGTCGGCGTCGTCATCGCACAGCTCTACATCGTCCTTCCGTACGCCGTGCTGGCGATTTACAGCGTCATGGCGACGACCGACTGGCACGTCGTCGAGGCCGCCCGCGACCTCGGGGCGAGTCGGCCGCGATCGGTCCTCGAGGTCGTCGTGCCGCAAGTGATGCCGGGAATCATCGTGGCGGCGGTGGTCTCGTTCGCCTGGAGCGTCGGGGCGTACGCAGCGCCGGAACTCCTTTCGAACAACATCACGTTCGCCATCTACGTCGAGCAGTTGATGCTCAGCGATATGAGCTACCCCACCGCAGCCGCGCTCTCGGCCGTCATGCTCGGTCTGATGTCACTCTGCATCGCCGCGATCTTTGGCGTCCTCAATCGATTCGGAGGTGAGTTCGAACTTGCATAGAGAAACCGTCGAAACCGTCGCGTTCCGCGCCGGCTACGTGGCGCTGTTCGCGCTCATGGTCACGCCGCTGTTAGTCGTCATCGCAACCTCGTTCTCGGACGGTGCCCGAATCGCGTTCCCGCCCGAGAACCTCTCGCTGGTCTGGTACGGCGAGTTCTTCAACAGGATCAACTGGCTCGAGGCCTTTACCAACAGCATCCTCGTCGGGGTCGGCACCGCGGTGCTCGCGACCGCGCTGGGCGTCCTCGGAGCGTTCGGCCAGGAGTTCGACGACGGCCTGTTAGGGACTGTTGTTGCACCGCTGGTTCTCGTGCCGTTGTTGATCCCTCCCGTCGTCCTCGGCATCACACTCTTGATCTACTTCAACGAAGTCGGCCTTCGGGGCTCGTACGCGAGTATCATCCTCGCACATACCCTCTGGGCGACGCCGCTGGTCTACTTCGTGATGCGGTCGGTGTTCAGCCGTTTCGACTGGCAACAGTTAGACGCCGCTCACGACCTCGGTGCCGGCCCCGTCCAATCGTTCGTCCACGTCGTGCTCCCGAACGTGAAACACGGCGTCTTCGTCGGTGCCCTGCTCGCGTTCATCATCAGCCTTCAGGAGTTCGTGATGGCGCTGTTCCTCTCGACATCCAGCACCGAGACGATCCCCGTTCTGGCCTGGACCGAACTCCGGCAGGCGATGGATCCGATGGTGAGCGTCGTCTCGACGTTCCTCATCCTCATCTCGCTCGGTGCGCTTTCCCTCGCGGTGATCGCGACGAACCTCGAGTGGGTTTCGAAGCAACTCTCCTGACGACTCGAGACGCTCCTCGAGTCGGTTCCGTTCGCCGTCGTCGACCCTCAACCGTAGCTGAGCTGAATCAGTATCGTCCCGGCGAGGATGATCACCGACGCCGACGCCTTCTGCACCAGCGTGAACGGATCGAACTGCTCCGTCAGGAGCGCCGGTGCGAGCTTCGACAGCGTCAGCGCGCCGACGAAGACCAGCAGCACGTCGAGTTTGGTGATCGCCGTCGCCAGCGAGACGGGGCCGTGCTCGAGCGCTCGCAGAAACGTAAAGAGCGCGACAGCGTTCAACAGACCCCCGACGAGCAGCAGTTGGGTGCCGTTCGTCAGTCGCCAGTGACTGCCCTCGGAATCGTCAGCCCGGAGCCGTGAGCCGGCGTGGAGCGGTGCGATCGCGACGACCGACAGCAGGCCGCCGAGGCTAATCCAGAAGAGGAGTTCGACGGTTCCGAAGCTGTCGGTTAACGCCTTCATGCCCGTGTTGAGTACCGCGAAGGCAACTGCGGCCCCGGCGGCGATGGCAACCGTCGGAAGGCGCAGTCGCTCGAGGACGGACCCCTCGCCGTGTTCGTAGGAAATTGCGAGCGCGCCGAAGACGACGAGGCCGACCCCGCCGTAGACGCCCGGCGGAAACGCCTCACCGAGCAACACGTAGCCGAGGATCAACACGAAGATGATTTCCATCGCCAGCGCCGGCACGAACCGCGAGACGTCCCCGTTGACCAGTCCCCAGTAGTAGACGCCGTAGGCTACCGTCGAGACGACGCCGAAAGCGAGCGCCGCCAGTACCGACGCCGATAGCAGGACCGACGTCACGCTGCGCTCACCGCCCGTAAGCGCCGACCATTCGAGGGCGGCCCCGCCGAGAACGTAGACCGCATAGAAGGGGACGCAGGTGTAGACGGTCAACAGAATCGGATCGTCGATTTCCGTACCGCTGACGACTTTCGAGAGCAGGGCGATCCCTGCGTAGACGGTGGCAGTCACCAGCGCGTAGCCGAACCAGATCGATGTCACGCAACGATCACCGCAGTGTGCTGGCGTTCAGTTCGAAGACAGTCGCGAGCAGCAGAGTCGAGACGCAATCGAAATCCGTGGCCGTCCATCCCTGCCGACGAAACCACTCGAGGCGGAAAAATCGGACGAAGCCACCGAATCCTGTGTTGCGTCGCAATCGCTGATCGCCCACCGTGGTTGGTGCAGACAGCTGCCGTTCGTTCACGGCGAACGCTCGGGTCACGGGTGAATGAAGCGGCCCGCGAGGGAACCAAAAATCACGAAGCGGTTTCGGAGACTGTTACAGGAACCGGAACGTCTCGAGGTTCTTCGGTGCGAACGTCCGCATATTGTAGTCGTGATAGAGCGCACTCGAGAGGTCTTGCGTCGAGCGTTCGTCGCCGTGAACACAGAGGACTTTCTCCGGGCGCGGGTTCATCGTCTTGACGAAGTTCTCGAGGCCGGCACGGTCGGCGTGGCCGGAGAAGCCGTCGACGGTTTCGACGTTCATGTTCAGCGAGAGGGTGCCACGGCCGTTGCCGCCACCCATCGCGCCGACTTCGCTGGTCGGAATCTCGTCCCAGCCGTTCTGGATGCGCCGACCGAGAGTTCCCTGTGCCTGGTAGCCGACGAAGATCAGCGTCGAATCCGGATCCGGACCGATGTGGCCGAGCCAGGACATGATGGGACCGCCGGTGACCATCCCCGACGTCGAGAGGACGATGCAGGGTTCGCCGTCAGCGACCTCCTGACGCTCCTCCTCGCCGGCGTCGATATGGTTGAACTCCTCGGCGAGGAACGGATTCTCGTCGTCGTGGAAGATCCGATCTCGGAGGTCGTCGCGCAGGTACTCGGGATAGGTCGTATGGATGGCCGTCGCCTCCCAGATCATCCCGTCGAGGTGGACTGGCATCCGGGGGATGTCGCCGCTGCGCATCGCCTGTTCTAAGACGAGCATGATCTCCTGAGAGCGACCGACTGCGAATGCGGGGATCACGACCTTGCCGCCACGCTCATAGGTCTCCGTGATGACTTCTTTGAGCGTTTCCTCGGAGTCTTGTTGGTCGGTCTGGTAATCGTTCCGACCACCGTACGTCGACTCTAAGACGAGCGTCTCGACGCGCGGGAAGTCGTTGGTCGCCCCGTTGAACAGGCGGGTGTCCTCGTAGTGAATGTCCCCGGAAAACGCGACGTTGTAGAGGCCGTCTCCGATGTGGAAGTGGCTGACAGCCGAGCCGAGGATGTGCCCCGCGTTGTGGAAGGTGAGTTTGACGTCGGGCGCGATGTCCGTGACGTCGCCGTACTCGAGTGGAATACAGTGTTTGATCGCTTCACGAACCTGTTCGCTTTCGTATGGGGGCGTGCGTCCTTCCTTGGCGGCGACGTCGAGATAGTCGAGCGTGAGCAGCCCCATCAGGTCTCGCGTTGGCTCGGTACAGTATATCGGGCCGTCGTAGCCGTATTTGAACAGGAGGGGGATGAGCGCGGAGTGGTCGAGGTGGGCGTGCGTGAGGACGACGGCGTCGATTGTCTGTGGACCAGCGCCGAAGGCCTCCGGTGCGTGGAGGTAGGGAACCTCACCCTCCGCACCGGGTTTGTCACCACAGTCGACGAGAATCCGCGTTTCGGGTGTCGAGAGGATGAACGAGGCGCGTCCGACCTCGCGACAGCACCCGAGCGTCGTGATACGGACGTACTCGTCGTCGGACATCTCCTCGCGGTGGATCTGTCGGCCGACCGTCTCGAGGATGTCCCGTCGCTCGTCGCGTTCTTGCTTGAGGAAGCTCCGGACGTTCGACACCGTGGAGGATTCGATCGGTGGGGTGCGAACGACTTCGGGCGTCCAGCCGACGTTCTTGGTGATATCGCGGAGCGTCGAGCCGTGGCGGCCGATCACCATGCCCGGCTTTTCGGCTTCGATGACGACCTCACCGGTATCTGCGTGAAAATCGAGATCGGTGACGCCGGCTTCTTCCGGAATGACGTCCATGATCTCTTCGCGGGCCTCTTCGGGCCGCGAGAGCACGCTCGGGTCGGGGCGAACGGTGATCCGCTTTCGAAGCTTACTCGCGAGTTTTCGAATGAGGTCGCCCTTCTGGGCGAACTTCTTCGGGTCACGCGTGTAGACCACCAGTTCGGGGCCTTCGTATTTCACCGAGGAGACCGAGATGTCGGCCGGTAACTCGCTCGTGATCTCTGCTTGCAAATCGTCGAGTTGCTGCTCTACAGTACTCATATGTCGCCAATTGTGGCTTGCGTGAACTCGCCGACTGGAATGCGTGTCGAATGGGAGTCGAGTGATCGGGGACCGACGAACGCATTAATAACACGACCGCCACGACGTGTCAGACGCAGTATCGTCGAGCGCCGTCGTGAAACACCGTCTGTCGTAGACGGTGTACGATCCCGAATCATCGCGTTGTCCCGTGCTGTGACGAACACGCTCCCAGGTCGGTGTCCTGGTTCGTGCGGGAAGATGCCAGGGAGAACCCGCTTATTCGACGCTATTATTTGCGTCGTATATAAGCCTTCGCAAAAACCAGGGATCTCCGACACGAACGGGGGGCTATGGACCTCACACCGGCGCGTGTCGTCACGGAACGCGATTGGGTCGCAACGCGAGCGGGAACCGTCGTCCCCATCATCAACGACGTCCGAGACGATCTCGGAGGGATTTTCGAGACGAACGTCGATCACGTCACCGAAGAACAGTATCTCGAGGAAGTCGACGCCGTCTTCGCGGACGGCGACCTCGCGGTCAACGTCGCCGCGATGGTCGCGATCCTGCGAGAACTCGACGTCGAGGGGGATTATCCCGGCTTCGTCGTCGACGAACTCCTCGGCCGCGAACTCGCGGCGACCATCGCCGGCACGCAACCGTTGCGGACCCTCGGCGAGGCCACGTTTCACTACGCGGATCTGCAGGTACACGGACCCGAAAGCGAAAATGCGGGAGTCGACGACCTCGAGGCGGCCCTCGCTGCCGGGTTCCAAGAGCGGATTCCCGGCTGGGACTGGACCGAGCGCGAGAGTCCGTTCAGCGTCGAGTAATGGTCGCGCTGACTACCCTTCGTCGTCGCCCGCGTCGCTGTCACCGTCGTCGCTCGAGTCATCCTCGCCGCCTGAATCGTCGTCAGATTCAGACTCGTCTTCGTCCGTATCATCGCCATCGTCGTCGTCAGCGTCCTCGTCACCGTCTTCTACTTCGTCCTCGTCCGGTTCTGGCTCTGGCTCGGGTTCGGGTTGACCGTCGTCCGATCCCAGCGCTATTTCGTACTCCTCGCCAGCGAGAAGGCCGTCTATCTCGCCTTCTTGGAGCAACTCGATCAAGCGCTCTTCCGAACCAGATAGCAAGAACGCACCCTCTTCGCCGACGCCGGCTTCGATCGTAATCTCGTCGTCGTCGGCGTGCGCCGACTCGAACTCGACAGCGGTGGACATCACGATTTCTTGTTGGCGAGCCATCATCTCCTGTTCGACTTCGGCTTCGTCGATTTCACCGGCTTCGACCTCGGCCATCACCTCCTCTTGGAGTTCCATCATCTCCTCGTCGGGAGGGTGCGTAAGGGCGGTCACGCCCTCGGATGGCTCGATATCCGGCTCTTCGTCGACCTCGAGTTCCTCGTCGTTGTCACCGACGAGTGAGCTACAGCCAGCGAGTGATGCGGTCGCCCCCGCGCCGGTCAATTGCAGTACACGGCGTCGGGTCGGATCGGGTGTCATCGTGGCCGGATTTCAGGGGCGTGGTCGAATAAACCCTCGTACTCGCTGTGTGCACCCGAATCGTCCTGTCGTGGCCTCGGATCGGTTCGCTGTTGGAGGCACCCGCCGACCGTCCGGGGCGCTTTTAGGGATCGGTCGGCTACGACTCTGCAGTGACGTCCGGCCAGCCGTCTGCGAAATCCTCGACCGCGATTACCCTCGAGCAGCCCTCGCTCGAGGGGGCCCGCGATGCCGTGGTCGCCGGAATCGACCGAGACGCCCTCGTGACGATCTTCGGACGCTGTACGGTCGAGTACGACGGCCGCGCCTCGAGTACGCTCGAGGCGGGCGACAGACACGTCATGCTCAAACCGGATGGGACGACGCTCGTCCACACCGACGAGGGCCAACAGCCCGTCAACTGGCAGCCCCCGGGCTGTGAGCACGAGGTGTACTGCGAGGATACCGAGGAGACGACGAGCGAGCCGGCGCTCGTCCTCGAGAGCCAGCGCTCGACACCCGAGGAGCACCTCCTCGTGCAGTTCGAGCGCGTGTTGCAGGTGTCGACGTTTTCCGGAACCGACGAAACCGACCTCACACTTTCGGGGACCGAAGCGGACCTTCGCACGCGCATTCTCGAGAATCCCGACCTGCTCGAGCCCGGATTCACGCCGCTGGCAACCGAACGAGCGACGCCGGCGGGTGCGATCGACATCTACGGCGAGGATACGGCCGGACGGACGGTCGTCGTCGAACTCAAACGCCGCCGCGTCGGCCCCGACGCCGTCGGTCAACTCCGGCGGTACGTCGACGCCCTCGAGCGCGACCTCCACGCCGACGCGTCGCTACGGGGGATTCTGGTCGCCCCCTCCGTCACGGACCGGGCCAGCCGACTTCTGGGCGAACACGGCCTCGAGTTCGTCTCGCTCGAGCCACCCGGTGACTCGCAGTAGCCCGATTCTCCATCGATTGGTTTCGCTTCGACGGGGTCCGCTCTCATCGGCGATCCATGCACCTGCTACCCGGACACCTACTCCCCCTCGAACTGTGCGTGATATCCATGCGAGTACGATCGGAGTCGACCGCACGCCAGAATCGCTCGAGCGACGAATCCGCCGACTCGAGTTCGACAGCGCCGATCACCGAGACACCGATCTTCCGTCTCGGGAGAGCACTCTTCGGCGGCATTCTCGCCTTCAACGCGCTCGAGAACCTGCGGAATCTCGAGGAACGAATCGCCTACGCCGAGGCGAAGAACTCCCCCAAGCCGGGCCTCTCGGTCCCGACGATCAGTGCGGGCTTACTCGTCGGTGGCCTCGGCGTCGCACTCTGGCGCGTGCCCGCGGCGGCCGCCGCAGCGGTCGCGGGCTTTCTGCTCGGCGTGACGCCGGTGATGCACGACTTCTGGAACGTCGACGACCCCGAGCAGCGACAACAGGAGTTGATCCACTTTCTGAAGAATATGGCGCTGTTCGGTGCCGCGCTCGCGTTCCTCAAAATCGGCCAGCAATCGGCGTGATACCCGGATACAAACGAGAATTGGTCTCTACGGGGAATCAGACCCTACTGAAGGTGCCCCAGATTCAGCCTCACCTGTCACTCCTCGAGTAACCGTTTCAATCGATCGAGTTCGGTCAACGCTTCGACGGGCGTGAGGTGTGCGAGGTCGAGCGCTCGGAGTTCGTCGGCCACGTCGGTCGAGACTTCGTCGACGTCCGCTTCGCCACCTAACGAGGGTCGCGACCCGACGGTTCGCTCACCCCCGTCGGCGCTCGCGAGCGCTGCAGTTGGATCAGCGTGCTCGTCCCCTTCGCCACCCTCGAGACCAACCCCGCTATCGCGTTCGGCCGTGTCCGCAACTAGTTCCCTCGAGCGTTCGACGACCTCGTTGGGAACCCCCGCAACGGTGGCGACCGCGACACCGTAGGACCCGGTCGCCGCACCCGGCGCGATATCGTGGTGAAAGACGACGTCGTCGTCGCGCCGTTCGACCTCGAAGTGGAGCGAAAACGCCGACTCGAGGTCGTCGGCGAGTTCCGTCAGGGGGTGGTGGTGAGTCGCGAAGAGCGTCGTCGCACCGACGTCGTCGTGGAGGTGCTCGGTGATCGCCTGGGCGATGGCGAGTCCGTCCGCCGTCGAGGTTCCGCGGCCGACCTCGTCGAGTAAGACCAGCGAGCGCTCGTCGGCCTCCTCGAGGATCGTCGCGAGTTCGTCCATCTCGACCATGAACGTCGAGCGACCGCCCGCGATGTCGTCGCTCGCACCGACTCGAGTGAAAATCCGATCAACGGGAGTGAGTCGCGCGGCGGTCGCCGGAACGAAGCTCCCGACCTGTGCGAGCAAGACGATCTGTGCGACCTGTCGCATGTACGTCGACTTACCCGACATATTCGGCCCCGTGATGATGGCCAGTCGCTGCTCGGGCGTCAGTCGAGCGTCGTTGGGCACGAACGACTCCTGCGTTCGCTCGACGACTGGATGACGACCGCCGTCGATCTCGATCTCGAGGCCAGCGTCTTCCTCACCCGTCTCGTGCTCGAGCAGTTCGGGGCGACAGTAATCGTACTGTGCGGCGACGTCCGCCAGCGAGACGAGTGCGTCGAGCGTCGCGAGGGCGTCCGCAAGGTCCTGCACTCGTTCGACTTCGTCCGCGGTCGTCCGGCGGATCTCACAGAAGAGTTCGTACTCGTGCTCGTCGGCACGCTCTTGTGCGCCGACGATCTGGTCCTCTCGTTCTTTGAGTTCCGAGGTGACGAATCGTTCCGAGTTCTTGAGGGTCTGTCGACGCTCGTAGTTCTCGGGCACCGACTCGAGGTTTGGGTTCGTCACCTCGATGTAGTAGCCATGAACCGAGTTGTAGCCGACTTTCAACGAGTCGATGCCCGTCCGTTCGCGCTCGCAGTCCTCGAGGTCGTCGATCCACTGTTTGCCGTCGCGGGCGGTCGAGCGCAACTCGTCTAAGTGTTCGTCGTACCCGTCGGCGATAATTCCACCGTCCGTGATCTCGATCGGCGGGTCCGAGACGATACCGTCGTCGATCAACTCGCGCACGTCGGCCAGCGGATCGAGACGCTCGTGAAGGTCGAGCAGGCGCTCGCAGTCGGCGTCGGCCAGGCGCTCTCGAACGTCGGGGACGACGGCTAACGTATCGCGCAGCGAACGCAGGTCGCGTGCGTTCGCTCGTTCGCGAGAGATGCGTCCGATCAGTCGCTCGAGATCGTAGACGGCCCGGAGGTCGTCGTGTAGCGATTCCCTCGTCTGGACGTCCGACTGTAACTCCGAGACGGCGTCGAGTCGCGCGTCGATCCGTCGGGGCTCGAGCAGCGGGCGACGGATCCAGTCGCGAAGCCGCCGGCCGCCGAGTGCACAGGCCGTCTCGTCGAGCACGTCGACGAGCGTCGCGTCTTCGCGACCCTGCACGGCCCGCGGCTCGAACAACTCCAGACTCTCGAGCGCCACGGCATCGAGCAGCAGGTACTCCCGCGGGTCGTAGCGCGTGAGGTGCGTGATGTACTCGAGACGGGTTTCTTCGGAACTGGTGTCGGCGGACTCTGCCCGGTTGGTTCCGTCGCCATCGTCGCCGCCGCTTCGCTCGTCTGCGCCGCGCTCGCCCTCGTGCGTGCCGCCACGGACGTACTCCGCGTACGCGAGCAACGCGCCGCAGGCGCTGATTTCGACCGCACTCGCCAGGAGCGCGTCGGGGTTACGGACGTACCTCGAGAGGCTGTCTTCCGCTTGCTCGCGTTCGAAGGTGTTCGGGTCGAACGGCGTCACCATGCACGTCTCGGGAAGCAGATCCGTCGGTGCGTTCGGCCCGACGATGGCTTCCGACGGATCGAACCGACTCACTTCGTCGGCGATGGTCTCGTTCGCGCTCGAACTCGTCGCGAGAAAGTCGCCCGTCGAGACGTCAAGCAGGGCGAGCGCGATTTCGTCCTCGGTCTGTCCGCTCGAGTGTGGGTCGCCGGCGAGGGCGGCGACGAAATTGTTGTCGTCGCTGGCGAGGAGTTCGTCCTCGGTGAGCGTTCCCGGCGTGATGACTCGCGTTACGGCCCGTTCGACGACTCCCGGTGACTCGCCCGGCTCTTCGACCTGATCGGCGACGGCGACCCGGTAGCCGGCCTCGAGTAACGTCTCGATGTACGACTCGGCGTTGTCGATCGGAATGCCGGCCATCGGGTACTCGCCGGTACTGTCCTCTCGGCTGGTAAGGGCGATTTCGAGCAGGCGGGCGGTTCGCTCGGCGGCCCCACAAAATGCCTCGTAGAAGTCGCCGACCTGAAAGAGCACGAGCGCGTCGTCGTAGCGGGTGCAGAGATCGTGGTACTGACGCATCATCGGCGTCAACTCGTCGCGTTTCTCGGCCATCTTTTCGGGTGGGCCAAGCGCCGGATCCATACCGAGAATGCCGGCCCCGAACGCGGAAATAGCTTGCTGGATCAACCGGTCGACTCGAGACGACGCGGTAGTAGACAGCGACGCGTCACCCGAGAATGGCCCGATAACCATCAGAAAATTATCGTGTTCGAGTGAGAGGATTTGTGGAGAGAACGTGCCCAGGTTCGACTCGTCTCGTCGCTTCCTTTTTATAAATGTATAAGATAGTTATTACTACTATCTCGAGTCGAGACCGATTTCAGAAGGCGAGGTGTGGACGGGGTAGAGGGTTTGAGAAAAGCAATTCCTATTCGTAACGCGTGGAGTTATAACGCTGTATTTCTAATTCACAGATAATGAACGAATCCCAGCTCACCGGTCTCGACGTTTTGGACCGACAGTTCAACGGAGGTGTACCAAACGGGTCTATCGTAAGTCTGTTGACAGACCCAATGACCGAAGGAGAGGTCCTGTTACGGAAACTGACTGTTGCCGAAACCGTCCTGTATATCACGACGGTTCGTACGCCCGAGACGGTTCGTGAGTGGTTAACCGACGCCGAAGCACTATCAACGCGCCCTTACTCGAGGCCGTCCGCCTCGGATTCCAATACTCACCAACCCGAGAGCGTCTCGGTGACGATCACGTTCGCAGA
The DNA here is from genome assembly GCF_900108095.1 of Natronorubrum sediminis. Classification (NCBI taxonomy): domain Archaea; kingdom Methanobacteriati; phylum Methanobacteriota; class Halobacteria; order Halobacteriales; family Natrialbaceae; genus Natronorubrum; species Natronorubrum sediminis. The sequence continues at coordinate 481,628 of NZ_FNWL01000002.1, read as the reverse complement.
CTTTGAGACGCCGCTTTCAGCTGTTGAGCAGAAGATTGCTGCACTGTCCGCTCCGACGACGATTATCCTCGACTCGATCAACCGTCTCGAAGACGAGTCCGAACAGGAGTATCTACAGTTTCTCACGCGACTGCAATCGATCGTCCACGACGCGGGTCACGTTCTCTACGTCCACGTACTCAACGACGGGCAACTGGAACCGACGGAAATCACGAATCGAGAACACACGCTCAACGTTTCTGACTCGGTCTGGACACTCTCGAGTGAGCGAACCGATTCTGCTATCGAGCACTATCTATCGATCGAGAAGAATCGATTTGGACCCGTCCTCTCTGAACCCCTCGAGTTGAACTTCGACGACGGCGTCAGCGTCGATACCTCGCGGTCGATCACGCTGTCCTGAAACGCGTTGAGGGCGATACCGAACGGCGTTCACGCGGTGAATACGGGAACGTCGAGTTCGCCGATCGCTCGATTCGTGACCGAACCGATGAGGGGTTTGTCCGGGTCAGATCGGCCGCGTTTGCCCATGACGACGAGGTCGATGCCGTGCTCGTCGACGTACTCCCGGATAGCCTGGAGGGGCGTATTCGGCGTGACCGTCGTTACGGTCTCGACCCCGGCATCGTCCGCGAGTGCCTCGATCTCCGCTACGAACGTCTGTCCTTTCTTTTCGATTCGTGTTCGTGTTTCTTTGATATCGCTCGGAACAGCGACGAAGTCGGCGTCGCCCATGTCGATCGCGTACAGGACGTGTACAGTCGCAGCGTTTCGTTGGGCCAATTTGATCGCCTGCTGGGCACCGTTGTAGGCCGCCTCGCTCCCGTCAGTCGGGACGAGGATATCGTCGAATTCGTCGGTCGCGTTCATAGGTGTCATACCACGCGTAAAGAAGTGATTCTTGCCCATGCTAGTCGCCACACGGGAACGTTACGAGGACTGCTCAACCCGATGAACCTCTTGGGCGAATCCCTCGAGCGTACCCCTCAGGAAACGACCGGTAGTAATCGACTATTGCTCCCTAATTAGTAGGCTACGGGATGACTAGACAAAGTAAATCAACTATTTCTATTTAATCACTCCATTGGAATATTATTTCATTCAGCGTTTAAAACCAAAAAGCCCACAATAACACCCTCCTGATGATCAGTTGCAATGTCCGAGAGAAACCCATGCACGGATTACCTGGCGAACAACCCACGATTAATCGGCGCGCTGTTTACGATTTGCCTGCTCATTTCCCAGGCCGGAACCGCAGCTGCAGCGAACGGTGGAACGATCTCGTAAGTGCGCTCACCAGTTTCGAATTCGAACGGCTTTTCTTGCGGACATCGTCGATAGGACACTAGCCTCGCACGTATCGGTCCCAGACGACACCACCTCGAGTGAGTCGCGCCAGCACCCTCGAGTAGTCACGTCGAATTACTCGGCGTCTGAATCTCTGCCGGGAAGTTCCGTCGGCGCGATGTCGGTTGACCACCTAAACTCACCGTCGATAACGGTGGGGACCCGCTCGAGTGAGAGCAACGAGACGACGTCGGGAAGTGACATCGTAAGCGCCGGGAGGTCGCCGCCGACGAGGAAATATCGATCGACGCTCGGCGCGTACGGTGTGTAACACGACCCCATTCCGCGACCGATTACGGGGAAGGTTGCGATCCGAACGTCGTAGCCGTGCCCGTCCGATGCCCGATCGATCTGCAGGAGATTCGGCGTCCCATTTTCCGATTGAGCGATCTGAATCCCACCGTCGCCGATGACGGTGTACCGTCCGTCCACCGTGTGTCGTTGACTGACGACGGTCAGCGCCGAACGCAGCGAGTACCCTCTGTTGAGAAGTCCGGCGATGAGCCGTCCGACCGGAATCGCTTTCGTATTGTTGATCGCGCCAGTGGTGACGATGCCGCCGATGCTGTCGCGTTCGATCATCACCTGCCCCTGATCGTACGACCGACAGCCGTTGAGCAAGAACGTGTCGACGCCGACCGCCTCGAGTTCGGTTGCGTCGAGCGTGCCGTCCTGGCAGACGAACCCCGATTTGTTAACGTGACCGACGTAGTGGAGGAAGTCGAGATCACACGTGACCGACGTAGTGGAGGAAGTCGAGATCACGTTGCAAGACGTCTGCGAGTTCGCGACACGAGAGGTTTCGGTACGACGAGACGTCGAAGGGGAGATCCTTTCGATCACCGTAGAGTGCCGCTTCGCTCACCTCGGGGGCCATCTGCGCCTCGTTGCAGACGACACCGATTTCGATCGGTCCGTCGGCGGGTTCTGACGTGAATCGATTTCGAACGCTCTCGATAGAGAGGTCGTTCGCGTTGACCGAGCGACCCTCGCCAAACCAGGCCTGTTCGAGCGTGTCGGACGACGAAATCCGAATGTAAGACGGCTCGACGGCTGGTTCTACGGGTTCGGCTTCACGGGAGACGCTCCTGGTGAGCGCGCCGTAGCCGGGCGGTTCGGATGCCGTATCGACGTGTTGGTGCTGTTGCTCGACGCTGATCAGTGACAGCGTGTTCGCCGCGTAGGAGAGAATCTCGATCGATTCGGGATCCGGCGAGACGTGCGTCGAGAGTTGCCACGTTGGGACGAGGTCTTTCGTTACGTCGAATGGGACGTCCACGTACGTCGTCACCCGCTCGGCAATCGGTGCCGCATAGAGCGTCTCCAACGGTAAGTCGACGCGCTCCTCGAGTTGCCTTCGTTCGGCGAGGTCGATCGGGTACTGACCCTCCGTCCGAACGACACAGTCTAGCACGAATACGTGTTGTAACACGTCAGTAACCGCTTGCTCGAGTGGTGTGCGCTCAGCGTTCGTCTCCGACGTGCCGACGCCGGTACGCTCTCCCCGGATCTCACTCGAGTCGGCGAGTGAAACGATCTCCGTTCCGTTTGCCAGCAGGCGAGGTTCTGGGCCTGGAACCACTCGAGCGCCGAGATAGTGCGAGAGCGAAGCGACCGCATAGATGGCCGGGAGCTCCGGTGGAACTTCGATCTCGAGTCCCGTCTCTGGAACGTCGATCGAATCGGGGATCATCAGCGTCGAACCGACCTCGAGTTGGGGTGGATGGCCTCGTTGTGATGGAAACGACCGTTCCGGACTGGTCGTCTCGAGTGAGGAACCGAACGTCGACACTGCCGCCATCACGTCTTCCGGGTCTGTCGTCGTGGTAACCGTGGCGGCCGGTCCTTCGGAGTACGACTGCGCGGCCAGTTCCACGTGAGTCGTCTCGTCGAACGAGATGTGCATACTGTCGCTTAGCGACTGGACGGTCACGGGTCCCGACACTCGCAGGAAGAACTTGATCGCCGCGGCAATCTCGATTTCGTACTCACCTGCTGGAAGCGTTTCGTGTGTGAAATTATCGCACTCGACAAGCAGCGTCTCGTCCGTGTTACGAACGAAGACCGGAACGACGTACGGTAACGTGATTTTTTGAATGTGACAGCTCGTGACCGCATCGACTGGCTCGTTGAACGAGGGACGACTAGCCGGCGTGAGTGACACGGGTTCGTCGGTCGAGAGCGAGAACTGGCGGCCTTCGACGCTATCGACGGCGACGATTCCGGGCCCGTCCTCGTTCGCGCGGAACTCAACGGTCATTTGAGCGGAAACCAGGCAGTTTCGTACCCGGTTTCGGTCAGACGCCACCGCTGTTCGACGTCGACGTCGCCGACTCGCAACTCGACGACCGCATCGAACAACGGTTCGAGCGAGGCCACTGCGTCGCCGTCTCTCGGAGATGAGAGGTGGAAATGACCGATTCCTCGATGTTCACGAACCTCCTGCCCGATTCCGTCGATGGCGGCTTGCGTCCGCTCGAGAGAGGTAGCTTCGAGCATCGAGTGAACGGAATCGACGCCGACTCGCAACTGACCGCGATCCGACAACTCGCCGTCGACGATCGCGTTGTGAACGGCCCCGGGGAGGGATTCGATGCTGTCGGTATGAGAAATAACGGTCGGTCCGCTGTCTGCGTCGTGGTCGAGCGGGCTGTCTCCGACGGGGGCAGCGGCCGTCGATCGGGTGGCGGAGGGACGATGGTCGAGCACGGTGGCCGTCGATTGTGGGTGACCGGCCATCGAGAGCCGTCGTTGAGCCGTCGCCACATTCTGGCCGTGGTGGACGAACAGTGGGGTGTTCTCTTCTTCCGAAGAGCCGAGCAACGTTGCCGTGGCACGATCGAACGCGTCCTCTGGAACGGCGCCCGCGACGAGAACGGTTCCGCCGGCCCGTTTTAACACTGTCAGCGACGGTTCAGTAGCGATTGTGCCATCGGGTTCGATCTGCACTTCGTACCCGTTCGTCGAGAGGAGCAGTCGACTGTCGGTGCGCTCGTCGGTCAACCGCGGGTGAAGTGTCCGCTCGAGGGCGTCGGCATCGAGTTGCTCGAGGAGCGAGTCGACGATATCGGCGGTGGAGGGTTTGGCACTCGAATCCGTACCAGTTGCAACGTCGCTCGCGGCCGTCGAAATTGCCCGTCCGATGGACCAGACGAGCGAGGGGTCGTCCGACCACTCGTGGTGAATCTGGGCTGTAGGGTTCAACCGATTGGGGGTTCGGTTGGACGGATAGGCTGCAACGTGGCCGGAATCCGTGGCGACCACGGATACGTCCTTCCACGACGTCTCGACCGCGACACGGAGTCCGGTCGGGGACTCACGCGGAACAGAATCCAACAGCTGATCCACACTGTCGGGATCAATACGATCGTAGAGTGCTGCAAGCTCGTACGGATCGGTATCCAGCATGTCCGCCGCAGAGGTGACGAGCGATGAGGTCACGTGCCCATTCCCCAGGTCGACCGCGTGCGTCACTTGAGGCGCACTGCGTATTGGGAACGGCCAGCGGCAGTCCACCTCGTCGATTTCCATATGAGTACTCCAGGGGTCCCACCGACGTGAATCATTCGATTGGGTACCCCGAGAAAGATAAGATGTAACGTATTTACTAAACGACGCGTTAGGGCCGCTGAAGCGGCCGTTACCCGCTTACTTTTACCTATCCACGGCATTCGTCCTACTATGAGCGGTGATGATCGGCCGGAGAACGGAGACATCCCGATCGGCGCAAGCGAGGAGAGACGCAACTGGGTCGACGAAATCTTGCACGCGCTCGCGGATAGCGAACGACGATTTCTGATCTATCATCTCCATTCGGTCGACGTTACAGACCTCGAGACGCTCGCTTCGAGGATTGCTGTTGCACGCGAAGGCAAACCGATCGACGACATTCCACAGCCAGTGTACGAGGAGATCAAACTGAGCCTTCACCACTCAGATCTCCCGCAACTGGCCGAAATCGGCGCGATCGACTTCGATCCGCGAAATGGGGATATCCGTTGTCGAACGTTTCCGGACACGTTGAAAGCATTAGTCGAAACGTGTGAAGATATCGAAGAGATCCAGTACGAGTAGCCCTCAGCCCGCCGCCATCACCCGTCTCCGGTTCGGCCCCCGTGTGCGTTTTGTTGTCGTTGCGCACTCGTTCGATAGTTTGTCCGTTTCGTCGCGTGTTATCCGAGTTCTACCGGCCGACTCATCGATCACCAGGTGTAAAGTAGCGTGATGCGTGCTCGTGACAACCAGGGTTGAACGGAGTGTCACACGACGGACAGCGATGGTCGGCCTCGAGATACGCCGGAACGGTCAGTTCGGTGGCACAGACACCACACAACACCGAGGGCTCGTCGAATCGATCGCTCGGCCAGGGAATCGCTTCGTGATCTGCGACGGCCTGGTGACACCGAAAACAGGGATAATAGTGCTCACAGCAGTCGAATTTGAACGCGACGACGTCTCGGTCGGTTCGATAGTGTGTGCATCGAGTGTCGTCGTCGACAGTCAGCCCGCGGACGGAGTGAGTGGACACGGATCGTAGTCGCCGCTACACGAGCGTGCTATTTCGCCGTTGTGTTCTCGAACTCGAGTGGACACGACCGATAGTCGACGTACCAGGGACGTCGGAGTCGACTCACGAGAGATGTCGTCGTCCACTCAGTAGGGCAGCCTCACTCGAAGGCTGCCGTATCGCCGCGACGGTATCGATCGAGGCGGCGATAGCCGTGAACGACGGCGTCTTCGGTGAGTTCGATCTCGTAGCGACCGATGATGTCTTGGGTGTCGGGAACCGAGCGGCGTTCGATTACTTCGACGACCGCCCGCCAGCCGTTGTCGGTCGGTACGATTTCGCTGACGGCGTCGAACTCCCGACCGATGAGTTCGCCGGCAGACGATTGGACGGACTGGCGAACGCCGAGGACGCCGGCGATCTGGTCGTGTTCGGTCTCGACGTCGACGTCGACGTCGTCGGGATCTGTCTTCTCCTCGTCGCTCATCTCGACCGAGCCGAGCGAGTGACTTCGGGACTCCTCGGTTTCGGATTCTGCTTGTTGTTCGTCTGCTGAGTCTGATTCCTGTTCGTCCTGTTCCGATTGTGCTGATTGACTATCACTCACTGTCTGATCACTCTCGTCGTGTTGGTAGCAAAAGCCATCCTCCCGGGCCGGCCGTGAGCAGCGCTCACCGTCCGCGGTGAGCGCCTTACACTGATCCGTCGACTGCTCTGTATCGGCTTCGGCCATTGGCGTCTGGTGAATCGTTGTCGGCAGTTCGTGGCTGGCACCTCGAGTCGGTGTCGGTGTCGCTGTCCCTCGCGCTGATCGAGCGGAGTTACACCGACTCGGCGATCTGTGTGCGCAACGCTTCGATATCGTCCGGACCCTCGCCGGCGATTTTCGGCGCAAGTACGTCCATGAAGACGTCGGTCAGTAGGTCGTCGTCGAACTCGCCGTCGGCAGCACCGTTCTGGCGGGCGTCTTCGAAGACGGCGAGACCTTTCGCGGCCGTGATGGCTGCTCGCGTTCCGACGACGACCTCGAGGTCGTCGCGCAGAGTTCGCGTCGTCTTCACGATCGTTTCGACGTCCGCCTCGGAGAGGTCGACGTGCGAGTCGACGATTTCGCGTTCGGTCGTTTCGTCGTGGTAGTCGACGTGAACGCCGACGAAGCGATCGAGCAAGGCGTCCTGTTGTTCGTGGACGCCCGCGTACTCGACGTCGTTCGAGGTCAAGATCGCTCGGAACTCGGGGTGGACGTCGATCGATCGATCCTCGCCTCGCTTGCCCGGTCGCTCGAGGACGCCTTCCTCGAAGACCGAGAGCAAGACGTTGTGGGCCGAGGGGTCGCTTCGGGAGAACTCGTTGTAGACGAGCGTCGCGCCCTCGCGGACGGCGACCGAGAGCGGGTTGTCGACCCATCGTTCGCGAACGATTTCCGTTTGCTTACTCACGCCGCTGACGAAGCGGTCGTCCTCTTTGTAGCGTTCGCCGCCGGCGTGGTCGCCGACGAGTGCTGCGGTGTCGACTGCTTCGTCACCGTTGAGCCAGACGACCGGGCGGCCACGTTCTGCGGCCGCCGAGAGCGCGAGCGCGGTCTTCCCACAGCCCGTCGGACCGATGAGATGGACCGGTTGATCCGCTCGCAACCAGCCCGTAATCCTGTTTCGCAGGGACGTGACGGCGTCGGTTTCGACGAACGGCTCCGGTGCAACCTCCTCGGGATCGGAGAGTGGACTGTCGCCGTTTTGTGATCGGGCCTGGGATGCCTTGCGGGCCAGTTCTTTCTTCGCTCGCCGACCCTCCTTCCCGGAGCGGTCGCTCCTGATCTTCCGACCTCTGACCTTGCGCTTGCGCGAGGAATCGTCGGCCATGAAGTGTTATCCAGCGGACTGGGGTGACGATTCTGGACGTTCTTCGACCTCGAGTTCCTCGAGTTCTTCGAGGTCGCCCTCTGACGTCGCTTGCTCAATTTTTGCAATCTCCTCCGCGTAGTGCAGGAAGGTGTCGACCGAGGCGACGACGACGCGGGCTTCGATCGTCAGCAACTCGATCCCGACGACCGAGACGCGAGCCCAGATATCGATAACGACACCCTTGTCGAGGATGCGATCCAGCACCTCTGCGAGACTCGAGGAGTCGGGTCTCCGTTGTGGTTGTGCCATACTACGGCGACACGTTCTTTCCGACTTCCTAACACGGCTTTCACTGCACGTGCAAGCCACCCTCACATATTTGGGAAACACAGCCATCGACTGGTAGAAGACCTGTACAGTCAGGATAGTGAAACGCTCACTCGAAGACGGCTAATCAGGTTGCGGCTGCACCTGCAAGCACCACGATAACCCATCGTGGTATCGAATCTCACGTGACGTGTTCCTCGAGTACCCGCGGGTGCAGTTCACGTCGCGCGCGTTGACGCACACCCATTCGGGTAGTCGACGCTCCCTATCCATGATCTCTCGATCGAACGCGACGACTCGACAGCACTCACTGGCCGGTAGCCGACGTTCACCGAAAACCAGCCACGCAGCACACGCAGCACACGCTGGTGGCTCTCGCAGACGAACTCAACCGAGTCGAATCGAGGTGTGCAAGCGATGACGAACCGGTACGTCTACGGCGTCATGAACGACGATCCAGTGGAGTTCGAGGCAGACGCCGTCGCCGGGGCCGACTACGTGTACACGGTGTCTCACCGTCGGCTCAACGCAGTCGTCTCCGACATCGACACGACCGATCCCGAGGAGACCGACGAGGACGCACAACGTCACGACGAAATTCTTCGGGAAATCATGGAGCGCGACGGTGGACGGACGATCGTTCCGATGCAATTCGGCATGGCGTTCGAGAGCGACCGCGCGTTGAAAAACATCCTCCGGGGTGCGCGACCGGCGTTTCGCCGCGCGATAAACGACATCGAGGGCCGGATCGAACTCGGGCTGAAAGTGGTCCGCGAGGAAGACGCCGACGTCGACGAGGAGGCGATCGAAGCGGCCGTCGCCGACGAACTCGAGTCCATCGCCGACCAATCGGTGCCGAACGGCCTGTTCAGCGACCGACTCGTGCTCAATCAGTCGTATCTCGTTGCGAAGGAAGACCGCGAAACGTTCGACGACGCCGTCGCGGAACTCGAGGAGGAGCACGACGACCTGATCTTTCGGTACACGGGCCCGTTCGCACCGTATAGCTTCGTCGACGTGGCGATCGGCACCCAGCAGTAAACCATGTTCATCATCAACGACCTCCTGTTCCGGCCGTTTGTCAGCATCGTCGACTCACTACACACGATGGCGCTCAACGAGATGTACGACATCGAGGCCCTACAGGACGAACTGAAGGAGAACCAGTTGCTGTACGAACTCGGCGAGCGCCCCGAGGAGGAGTACCGACATCGCAAGCGCGAACTCGAGGAAGAGATCGAAATCGCGCGGGACGTCCACCAACGGCTCACGAGCGGCCGCGTGGAGGTGAAATCCTAATGACATCGCCAGATGACTCGAACGACCGACGGGAGGAACCGCCCGACGAGCACGACGACTCCGTCGATATCGACGACGCCGACGACATCGACGAGACCGAAGAATTCGACGGGGATGCCAGTTCCGACAGAGGGACAGGCCTCGACGACACCGACGGGACCGACGAAAGCGCAGCGTCCAACGACCCAACAGACGCAGACGACCTCGATGAAGACGACGACCGAGCGGCCGGCGACGCCAGCCACGTTCCCGTCGGATCGACGCGTGAGGAGTCGACCAATCGGGACGGAAACTGGCTCTCGAGTCTTCTCTCGGCCCTGGAGTCGCTCGAGCGCGGAGCCGCGTCCGGCCGGCGGCGGACGAATCGGACGGTGCTCGACTACGATATTTCGATCAGGTCGGGAAGGGATCGGCCCGGCGAGGGTGGGCGGCGTCCATCGTCACCCGAGATGGGAACGGACGAGCGTCCGGATCGACAGTCCCGATCACGAACACGACGTCGAAAATCTCCCACGTCGGGGGCTCATCTGACGACCCGAACGACGAGCGACGAACTCACCGTTACGGCAGACGTTGCCGGCACGGACCCGGACGACGTCACCGTCGGCTTCGACGACTCGGCGCTCGTCGTCGCCATTTCGGGAACCGAACTCGATCGAGTCGAGGTCCCCTGGCGCGACCGAACGGCCGACGCGACGATCAAAAACGGCATCCTCACCGTCCAGGTCGAGCCTACCGACGAGGGCGCACACGAGGGTGACGAGGGAGGCCGGTCCGAACCGAACGGAGGGAGCACACCGTGAGCGACGACGACTCATCACTCGAGGAAGCCAGCGACGTCGCCTTCGAGACGCTCCTCGAGAACGGGACGGAGAGCCTCGAGCGAGTGACGGAGACGCTCGAAGGAGTCGACGATCTCGACTCCCTCGAGGACAGCACCCTCGAGTCGTTGCTCGGCGACGTCGAGAAGCTCACCACGGTTGTCTCGGAGGTCGAAACGATGCTCGAAACGCTCGAGGTGAGCGACCTCCCCGAGGCCGTCGACGCGGGCGACCTCCTGGATGCGATTCAGGGAGAGGCTATCCCCGACGCGATCGCCGACGAAGAGACCGGGGCGACGGACGTCGTCGACCTCTCGCAGGTGCTCTCGGCCATCGACCTGCTCAACGCCTGGGACGCGGCTGATCTCGGCAAAGTCTGGGAGCAAAAACGGGCCGTCGACGACGCCGTCGAGGACCTCGCCGACGACGCTGACGACGACGGATTGGCCGCGAAGGCCGCCGAAACGGTCTCCGACGACGACGAGAGCCTCCTCGGTGACGACGATGACGACGACGGAGAACTCCTCGAGACGGATCTTAGCGGGGAGGAAGCCATGGAACTGCTCGGAGACATCGACATCGAGGACGATCCTGAAGCCTATCAGGTCGCCATCCAGCAACAGGCAATGAGAGGGATCGAAGCGTTTCGCGAGGCCCTCCTCGAGACCCACGAGGAGTTCGAAGAGATCGTCGAAGAGAACCGAAAGAAGACGAGCCAGGAGGGTTCGCGAACGAACTCGCGCAACCCAACGGCCGTTTCGACGATGCAACTCGGTAGCAGAGACACCGGCGGTGGAACGCTCTACTCGACGGTTCCGAAACAGGTCAAGGGCTCGACTGCCTCCGGCTTCACGCGCATCTACGGCCGTCGATTCAAAATCGAACGAGAACGAAAGAGATCACAACATGACTGACCGAATACCAGCCAGCCGAAACGAGGTGAACCACCCAACTGCGTCGACCACCCTGCCGTCCGATACCGAAATCCAGCCGTTCGATTCACGGGAAACAGGGGCCGGAACACCAATGCAGCCGACCCACTCGCTCCGTCAAACCCGCTCCGCTCCAGGAGGTGAGCCACGTGAGTACTGAATTCCAACCGCGAAAACACCGCGGAGACCTCGCAGAAGTCGTGGAGATGCTCCTCGACAAAGGCATCGTCATCAACGCTGACATCGCCGTCTCGATCGGCGACACCCAACTCCTCGGCGTCCAACTTCGCGCCGCGATCGCGTCCTTCGAAACCGCGGCGAAGTACGGCCTCGAGTTCCCGGAAGGGACCGACATGCGCCGCGTCGCTGCTGCCGCCGGAGAGCCAGAACTTGCCGAGATGGATCGACCAGCGCCACCGATCGATCCGACGCGAGCCGTCAACGTCACCCCGAACGAGACCGAGGAAGACGGCGACGACTCGAGCAAGTCCGAAACGGACGACGACTCGAGCGAGCCAGAAGGAGAAACCGACTCGGGAGAAGGCGACGAACAAACCGTCTCGAGCGTCTTCGACGGACTCGAGGGAATCGAAACGGGGACCGGAACCGACGAGTCTGACCGTGGCACCGAGCACTTCAACGCACGTCCGAATCCGAGAGAGCCGACGAGCGGCGGGTTCGACCTCCTCAGTGACGAGTCGGACGCCGACGGTGCCAACGAAGATAGCGGGGGCGGGGCAGACGAGGAGACCGGAGACGAGGACGAAACCGCCGAGGCGACGAGTGCGGGGGCCCCCGATACATGAAACAGATCGACGTCGGCGACGGCGAAGACGCGAGAGAAGGGCTGATGTCGCTCGTTGTCACTGTCGTCGAACTCCTGATGGACGCCTTAGAGCGCGAGGCGGTTCGTCGCATGGAATCGGGGGACCTCTCCGACAAGGAGATCGAACGTCTCGGCCAACAACTCGCGCGGATCGAGGCCGAACTCGACCAGCTCAAATCCGACGAAGGAATCGAAGACAGCGTCGACAACCTCCGCGGGGATCTGGACGGCCTCGTCAGCGACGCGATCGAACAACTACACGGGAAGACGACGAACACGAATTCGCCCGGATACTCCGTCTTCGAGGGTGATGACACGTGAGTTCCGATCGAAGCGACGAACACGAGGGGCGTGAACACGGGGCAAACGAACACGCCGAGGCAGACGCCGTCCCGTCGATCGACGACGGACGGTATCTGTACTGTCTCGTGCAGGTCGATGAGAGCGACGGCGAACCGACCCTCGAGACGACGGGCGTCGACGGCGAACCCGTTTCGGTCGTCGCGGAAGACGGCATCGGTGCGGTCGTTCACGCTTGTGAGGAGATCTACGATTCGGACGATCTCGCACAGATTAGACGCTGGCTCGTCCGCCACCAGACGGTCGTCGACGAGGCCGGTGAGGCGTTTGGGACGCCGGTCCCCTTCCAGTTCGATACGATCCTCCAATCTGACGACGAGGGCGTCCGGGAGTGGATTCGATCCGAATCCGACACGCTCGAGCAAGTGCTCTCGGGGCTCGCGGACCACTGGGAGTATCGAATCGAAGTCGTCGAAACCGATCCGATCAGTGACGAGGCGTTGATCGACCACGACGAGCGATTGCGCGAACTCGACGAACAGATGAGCGGGTCCGAAGACGGCACGGCCTTCCTGCTCGAGAAACAGTTCGATCAGCGACTCACCGAAGTCCGCGCGAATCGTCGCGAATCGATCACCGCCGACCTCCAGACGCGAATCGACGAGCACGCTCGGGAGGTCCACTCCCTCGAGCGAAAAGCCAGTGCGTCGATCTCCGACGATATCGCCGGTTCTGAAGAGACGGACGACGGCGAAACGCTCTGTCGGCTGACGGTCCTCGCACACGAAGCCGACGAATCGTCGATCGGGTCGGTACTCGACGACGTAGCGGCCCACGACGGCCTCGAGGTTCGATTTACGGGGCCGTGGCCGCCGTACACGTTCGCCCCCGAACTGGGCGGTGGTGAGGACGCGACGAACGCACGATCACAGCCATGAAACCGGAAAAGAACGACGACGCACTCGTGGACGTCATCGACGTGTTGCTCAGAGACGGGGCCGTGCTCCGGGCGGACGTGATCGTTTCGGTCGCCGGCATTCCCCTTATCGGGCTCAAACTCTCCGCTGCTCTCGCGGGGATGGACACGATGACGGAGTACGGCTTCTTCCGAGAGTGGGATCGCGAGCACCGAGGGGTCGACGATCCGGGGTACGATCGAGAACAGCGCTTGCAAGCGAGAGAGCGAGACGAAATCGCCGTCGGCAGTAGCCACGTCCGACGTGACTCGTAAACTATCGGGTTCTCTCGGGGACGGGATCACCGAATCGATTCGTCGGTATCGACTCCGATTCGGGTGGTGACCGTCAGGCGAATTTCGGTCGTTCGGTCGTCAATTCGACATCGCCGGTAACGGTTTCCTCGTCGTGGTCTTCGTCGTAGATGTACTGGCCTGTCGACCCACAGAGGGTACACTCGTAGGTTTCGGAGATTTCGTTGATCATCTCACCGTCCTCGAAGTAGACGCGGCTCTGCGTGATCTGCAAGAATTGGGCGGTCTCGCAGTTACTGCAGGTGATCATACTCGACCGATGGCTATGACCAGTTGTAGTTATCCGGCTTGTAACGGAAAGCCGCGACCGCCTATGGAGTTCTTACCAACTGTTTTACCCGAACGTGAGCTACAACCCGGTCATCGTTCGAACGCATTTGTCACAGTGTCACACGACCCCTCGTAACCACCGCCTAATCACCCGAATGGCGCGGATTGCTCGTCGGCCAATCGACCTCGAGCGACCTTACTCGCAGTCCTCCAGAGTCTCGTTATCGATGGATAGGGATTCGTTTCCCGGACGGTGAGTTAACCACCGAGACGAGTTGAACACGCACCGATTCGACGTTCGACTGAATTCGACGGCTGGCCAGTCGATTTCGAACTCGTGTGAACATCTTGGGAGCGATGGGAATTGAGCCAACGGAAACGAGTGAGGAGGACGAAACCGACGTTCAATCGTTCGAACGCGTGCAAATCGTCGGTCTCCCCATCCCAACGACGGCCTCTGGAGGGGTCACCCCAACGGACTCCATCACGGGACCTGCTCCACGACCACCACCGAAGAGACTCCCTCAAACGCCATCGGGAGGAGAAATCGGATATCGTCGTGTCAGCGATATCGTGGTTGCGCGCACTCGAGACATGATGGGACACGTCAGCGTTTCCGTCACCGAATTCGGTCGTTGGCTCGTGCTAGTGCCCTCCTGTCAATGGATTGTCTCAACTACTCGTGGACAAGTAGCTGCATAACAATGGGTAACACACCCATCAGTGGTGCTGCGGGGATGCAAGGCCCCGTCGGGTACACGCTCCACCAGTCTGCGACGTGTTGACCAGCCAATTGGGTTGCACTCGTACCCGGATCGCTCGGAAGTGGACTCGCCCCCGCTTCGAGTTAGCTCATGTCTCTCACGCCAGGGCGGGCTCCCGTCCCCGCCCGGGTTTTGAGCTACCAAGGTACCGATACGCGACTCGAGCGAGTGTTCTCCACGAGAATTCGAACGTAGTCAGGACGTACACCGTCGAGACAGCGGTGCACTCGTCGAGCGATTCGCTACGAAGGTCAAAATCGTGTTTGGAAGACGGTTAGGGCTGCTTAGAACTCGGTGACGACGGGAATACCGACCGTCTCGTAGTCGTCCATCGAGCCCAGCGTCTCCGGCAGTTCCTCGAGTGAGAGCGTCTCGCCGATGATCTTACTCGGCTCGAGCGTTCCCTGTGCGATCAGGTTGAACAATTCTTCGTAGCGAACCAAGGGCATGCCGAAGGAGCCGTGGAAATCGATCTCTTGCATCGTCATTACGTCGACGGGGAGATCGATCTGACCCTGTTCCTCCCCGGTCGTCAGTCCGACCTGGACGTGATCGCCGCGGGTGGCGAGGCTGTTGACCGAGTTCTGGCAGGTCTCGGCGATTCCAAGCGCGTCGAGGGAGACGTCTGCGCCGCCGTCGGTGAGGCGCTTTACTTCCTGGGGGGCGCTGTCGACGTCCGCGCCGTTTATCGTCTCGACGGCACCCAGTTCCTCGGCACGCTCGAGTTTGGAGTCGAGGACGTCGATCGCGATCGGGTGTGCGCCAAGCGCCTGTGCGATGTGAATCGCCGAGAGGCCGACGCCACCACAGCCGTGGACGGCGACCCAGTCGCCGGGACGGATGTTCGCGCGGTCGGCCAGCGCGTGGTAGGCAGTCATGAACCGGCAGCCGAGGCCGGCCATCTCCGTGAACCCGACGGAATCGGGGAGTTTGACGCAGTTGTAATCGGCTTCCCGAACCGGGAAGGCCTCCGCGAATGCACCCTGTGCGTACTCCGAGAGGCCGAGTGGCAAGACCGTTTCACAGTTGTTCGCCCGACCTTCTCGACAGTGTGTACAAGTGCCATCGCCCAGATGGAACGGCACGGCGACTCGATCACCCTCCTCGAGCGTTTCGACGTCGTCGCCGACGGCCGAGACGACACCGGCCGGTTCGTGGCCGAGAATTTGGCCTTCGGGAACGCCAGCCCCGATCCAGCTCCAGTCGCCTTGCCAGGCGTGCCAATCACTGCGACAGACTCCACACGCTTTCGTCTCGACGATGACCTGATCCGGTCGCGGCTCCGGATAGTCGACGTCGTCGATCTCGAGTGGTTCCCCATGCTCGTCGATTACGGCGGCTCGCATACGTTCATCATTTTACGTGGCAATACAAAAGTATGTGACATACGAATGTCGTTGGTTGTGACGAACGAACGCGCACCGGAACTTTGCGCAATCGTTTACACACTGCCCTCCCCCACTCTCCAAAGCTACCTCTTTCACAGAATACTCTTACATACGACACATATCGTAGTGTCCGGTGCGTCAGCTGGACGGGCGTCCGTCGGTATTCGGAGACAAGTGCCAGCCCGTCTCCGATCGATTACATCGATTTGCACGCTCCAGACAAACACGGCTGCCGAGTAGCTGTGCACTGACTTGCAGTCACTACGACAGTTGATGTGAGAGCGACAGTCGAATCGAACGCGAGACACCACACTTGAGTTTGAACCGACTCGAGAACAATACGTGGCACTTGTATACGCCTATCTGTTCCGTCTCGAGCGTTTTCTTTCGTCGAACCGGGTTTCAGTCGATCGATAGTCCACCCCCATCGCTTCTTCCAAAAGCGGACGGTCCGTCGGTAGCAACTGAGCGCTTTGGCGACTGGTTCGAATGGATGGAACCCGGAACTCCACTCCTCGAGTCGTCCGGCGAACTGGTGGCCGATAGCTACTAATTCATCGGTCTCGGGGCTCGAGTCGACACGCGTATCGCCGAATTGATGGAAGTGACTGGAATATGATAATAATGACAATGCATTGATTTTTAAACTATTTTCCTCTCGAAATCGGCAGGGAACTGACAGGGAATTGGTTCGGTCACTTCCCTGTTTTGGGTCCCAGCATCACTGGAAACGAGATGGGATGCCGGGACTCGCTAACGCCTGTAGTGCGTCTTCCAGCGCTTGTCCCAAACGTTACACACGTAATCGTGTAACGCTGTTTGCCATCACTTTCTCGACAGCTAACTACTATCGATGTTGTTCTGTCCGGTTGAACACGTCCCTTTCGTGAGATATCGACCGAAACCGGAGCAAGAACGGACTATGATGTGTCTCGGTTCGTATTTACTCGATTTGCTGTGGTGAACACGTATGGGGGCCTCTGTCGTGTACCCTCAAAACGACCGAACAGGGACACAATCACGGGTCGAATGATCGCGACCGGACGAACGGTTCGTGTAGAGAGTTCAGGTGTGTGCGACGCACACGGTTGAAATCGACCGTAGTGATTCAGTGGCTCGATTGAGACTGGCGTTCCGCCTGAGTGAACGCACTGGCGGATACTCGTTCAACTGTTGAACCGAATTCTGTGAAGGGGTACCTGACACAATCGATGAAACGGTTCAGACAGCGGTGTCGTTCGACCCAGTAGATTCAGCGAGACTGTTCGGCCCCTTCGAACGCTTCACTCCTCGAGTTTGTACTTCTGGATCTTCCCGCTGGTCGTTCGCGGGAGTTCGTCGATGAACTCGACCTCACGCGGGTGTTTGTACGCGGCAACTCGCTCGAGGAAGTACTCTTTGATCGCCGCTTCAGTCACGTCGACGCCGGCTTCGACGTCGGGTGCGAGCACGACGTACGCCTTTGGAACCTCATTACGCCGCTCGTCCGGAATCCCGACGACGGCACCCTCGGCGACGGCGTCGTGTTCCGACAGCAACTCCTCGAGTTCGCTGGGATAGATGTTGTAGCCCGCCGAGTTGATCATGTGTTTCTTCCGGTCGACGATCTCGTAGTAGTTGTTCGCGTCTCGCCGGGCAATATCACCGGTGCGGAAGTAGCCGTTCTCCGTAAATGCGGCGTCGGTGGCGTCGGGTAGGTCGTGATAGCTGTCCATCACCTGTGGGCCGCGCACGAGGAGTTCGCCCTCCTCGCCGGGTGGGACCTCCTCACCGGCCTCGTCGACGATCTTGCAGTCGGTCTGGCGCGTCGGTTGCCCGATCGTCCCGTGGCGAAGACCGAACGTGGAACTCGCCTGCGAGTGGGTCGCCCCGTGGGTTTCGGTGAGGCCGTAGCCTTCGCCCATTTCGACGCCGGCGACGGCTTCGAACTCCTCTTGAATCGCGACGGACATCTTCGCGCCGCCCTCGCCGGCCGATTCGAGGCTCGTCAGGTCGTACTCGCCGAAGTTCTCGCTGTTGACCATATCGACGTACATCGCGGTGACGCCGACGTAGTGGGTGATCCCTTCCTCTTCGATCAGTTCCATCGCCGCGTCGCCGTCCCAGTTAGCCGCACTCCGGAGAAAGACACTTCCGCCGCGCAACAGCGGCTGCCACGCCGTGTGCGTAAAGCCCGTGATGTGATACAGCGGCAACCAGACGAGGCTCCGGACGTCCTCGTCCTCGAGTTCGCCTGTCTGTGAAAGGACGGAGAACATCTGCGCACGGAAGTTCTGGTGGGTGAGTCGGACACCCTTTGGCTTCCCCGTCGTTCCCGACGTGTACGGCAACAGGGCCAGGTCGTCGTCCGAGCGTTCGACGAACAGTTCTTCCTCCCGAACGTCTGAAAACATGTACACGCCCTCCTCGGTACTGCCGACGCCGATAACTACCGGCTCCCAGTCGATTTCCTCGAGTGCCTCCTGCAGGTGGGGCAACAACGCCGCGTGAGTTAGAACGGCCGACGCGTCGGTATCCTCGAGTTGGTAGGTGAGCTCCCGACGGCGGTACTGTGGATTGACCGGGGAGACAGCTACGCCGGCTTTGAACGCCCCCAGCGCACCGATGAGGTACGCCGGGCAGTTCGGCAGATACTGGAGCATTACGTCGCCGGGGTCGACGCCGAGTGCTGCCAACCCGCCAGCAAAACGGGCGCTCTCTTCGCGGAGTTCGTCGTGAGTCAGCGTCGTTCCGTGGTATTCGATCGCCGTCGCATCGCCGTGGAGACGGGCCGTTTCGTCGTGCAATCGTGCTGCATTCCCCGCTCTCGCGGTCTCGCGGACATCGTCGAGATCCATGTTCTCATATAACACACTCTGGTACTAAAACGTATCCCGGCCAATATCTCCTCGCTCGCAATTATTGGCTGTGTACGCGGGACCGCCCGACGGAACAGAGACGGACGAGTATCGCGACTTCATTTCACAACGTTGTATCTGACCGCTTTGTTGTACATTTACAATGTTGTATGTGCATATCCCGGTATGGAGTACCACGACTCCGAGAAGGCGAAAGAGGTTGCAGGGCGGGTAGAGGACTTCATGGAGGAAGTCGTCCTCCCTCGCGAGCGAGAAGCGCTCGCCACGGGAGAGCAAATCACGATGGACGAAATCCACGATTTCTGGGATCAGGCGAAAGAACGGAACCTGTTTGCCCCCCAAGTGCCCGAAGAGTACGGCGGGCAGGGACTCGACTTCCAGGACATGCTGCCGTCGTTCGAACAGGTCGGGCGCTCGCTCATCGGCGCGCTCGCCATCCGTGCAAACGCCCCACAGGAAGGGAACATGCACACCTTCGAAATGGTGGGCACCGAAGAACAGAAAGAAGAGTACCTGCGACCGCTCGTACAGGGTGAGATTCAGACGGCGTTCGCGATGACCGAGCCGAAACAGGGTGGTGGCTCGGACCCGAAGATGCTCCAGAGCACGGCCGTCAAAGACGGCGACGAGTGGGTCATCAACGGCCACAAGTGGTGGACGTCCGACGGTCTCAACGCGGACTACTACCTGGCGATGGTCCGCACCGATCTCGATGCCCATCCCTACTCGGGGACGTCGATCATCCTCGTGCCGTCCGAGGCTGACGGTGTCGAAGTCGTCCGCAACGTGCCCCACCTCGGCGGCCACGGCATCACCGAGCGCAAAGGTGGCCACGCCGAAGTGAAGTTCGACAACGTGCGCGTTCCCGTCGAGAACACCCTCGGCGAGGAGAACGAGGGCTTCCAAATCGCGCAGATGCGCCTCGGTGGCGGCCGACTCACCCACTGTATGCGCTACTCCGGCATGGCCGAGCGCTCACTCGACGTCGCGAAGGCCTACCTCGCAGAGCGCGAGGCCTTCGGCACGACACTCGAGGAAAAGCAGGCGCTTCGCCACCGAATCGCGGACGCCGAAACCCGACTTCACGCCGCTCGTTGTATGGTCCGTCACGCCGCCCGCGAACTAGACCGAAACGACGCCCGGATCGAGGTCGCGATGGCGAAGATGTTCACCGCGAACGTCACGAACGAGACAATCGACCTCGCACTCCAGTGTTGTGGTGGCAACGGTATCGGGAAGGACCTCCCGATCGCACACTTCTACGAGAACGTCCGCGCGTTCCGGATCGTCGACGGCGCTGACGAAGTCCACCGCCGCTCGATCGCCCGCTGGGCCTTCGAGGACATCGACGAAGCTGAAGTGGAGAACGCACTCCAGTTCGACGAGGACCTGCGAATCGACGCCCTCGACGAGTAACGCACGCGGTCTCCGAAAGACGTTTTTTTGTCGTCGGTGTCCGACTTCGAGAGTCGAACAACGGTATGTCAATTCGACCGACCGACATTCGACCGACCGAGATTTAACCGACCGAACAATCTGTGGTGGCGCGCGCTGATCCGCGGTGAGCCACCGGCGAAGCGCGGATCGACCTGTGCGAGGGATGAGCGAGCGAGCGACGCGAGAGAGTGAATCGGCTGGGGAGGACGTGGGAATCCCTCGCTGCCACTATTCACAGTTGTAGGCGATGTTTCGGTGAATATACAGTTGCAAGCGATGTTTCGGGGAATATACAGTTGTAGGCGATGTTTCGGTTCATACACAGTTGTAAGCGGCGTCTCGAGGGAGCCAGTCACGACGAGCGCGCGTTTCCCGTCAGAAAGCGGGCCTTCCCCGTCGCGATCTGTGACCCGTCCGAAGACGGCTCAAACCCGCTCGAGAATCGTCGCGATTCCCTGCCCGAAGCCGATGCACATGGTCGAAAGCGCTCGGTCTTGTCCCGTTCGCTCGAGTTCGTGAGCTAATTTCGTGGTGAGCATCGCGCCGGTCGCGCCGAGTGGGTGGCCGTGAGCGATGGCTCCGCCGTTGACGTTGACCTGCTCCCAGGACGCGCCCGTCTCCTCGAGCCAGGCGGCGACGACGGCGGCAAAGGCCTCGTTGACCTCGAAGAGGTCGATGTCCGAAATATCTAGGTCGGCCTGCTCGAGGACCTGCTCGGTCGCCGGAATCGGTCCCGTAAGCATCGTCACGGGGTCGACACCGACGACTTCCGTCTGGACGATTCGAGCCATGGGTTCCCAGCCGTGTGCTTCGGCCGCCTCTGCACTGGCGACGAGCAGCGCCGAGGAGCCGTCGACGATTCCCGAGGAGTTGCCGGGGTGGTGTCTACCGTTGCCCTCCTCGCGGAAGGAAAGCGGGAGGTTCGAGAGCGTCTCGAGATCGGTTTCCGGACGCGGATGTTCGTCCTGTTCGACGGTGACGGGTTCGCCGTCCACTTCCGTCTCCACGGGCACGACCTGATCGTCGTAGCGCCCTTCCTCCCACGCCTCGCCCCAGCGGCGCTGCGAGTCGACGGCGATCTCGTCGAGTTCCTCGCGCGAAAAGCCGTAGTTCTCGGCGATGCGTTCGGCTCCCTCTCCCTGATGCGTGAGTTCGTCGAAGTGCTCGAAGTAGGTGTCCGTGACGCCGGCCCCGTCGCCGCCGTCCGACCCCATCGGGACACGGGTCATGTGCTCGACGCCGCCAGCGATCAATACGTCGTGTTGACCGGCCATGACGTTCGCCGCGGCGAAGTTGAGCGCCTGCTGGCCCGAGCCACACATTCGATTGAGTTGCACACCCGGAACGATATCGCCCCAACCAGCGACCATCGGCGCGAGCCGGCCGATATTGAGTCCCTGCTCGTCGATCGGCGAGACACAGCCGTAGATCACGTCTTCGATCGTCTCTGGCTCGAAGTCGTTGCGTTCTTCGAGGGCCTTCAGTGGCTCTGCCGCGAGGTCTTGTGGGTGAGTGTCCCGAAACGAGCCGTCGCGTTTTCCGAATGGCGTTCGAACTGCGTCGACGATAACTGCGTCGTGCATGACACACCATTACACGACCACACTGATAGCAATTCTGTTCGCGTTACACGTGTTCGTGTTCGTCTTCGTATTCGTCGTGTTCGTATTCACGTTCGTGGTATCGAACCCCCTCCTCGAGGCTCGAGCGAACGCGGCCCTCGCGCTCGAGCGTGGCCAGCGAGCCGACGATTTCGGGCATCTTCCGGGCTCGTTCACGAACGGAGTCCGTCTGCTCGAGTGCGACGTCGGTTGCGGTGAGCGCGTCGTCAGCCTGCTCGAGAACCTCGAGACAGGCTTCGAGTTGGGTCTCGAGGTCGGTGATCGATCGGTCGACGACGGCGTCGAAGCGGTCGTGGACGGGCCCGTGACCTGGATAAACACGATCGAACGAGTGACGCTCGAGTCGTTCGAGGGCCTCAAGGTAGGCCGAAATCCCGTCGCGAACGCCGTCGTCGAAGTTGACGTGGAGGGCGATCGCCCGGAACGGTTCGATGGCCATGTCACCCGCAAAGACGACGCGTTCCTCGCCGAGCGTCGTTGCGTAGCAGTAGTGTGGTGCGTGATGGCCGGGCGTGTAGATCGGGTCGAACGTTCTGTCCCCGATCGTCACGGGTGTTTCGTCCTCGATCCAGTTGTCTACCGCCTCGAGTGGCAAACAGTCGCGGTGAGACCGATGGGCATCGAGAAGCCGCTCGAGAGAATTCGGAATGTAGCGCTCGTCGACTCCCGCTTCGTGGAGGTTCCGTCTGGTCGCCATCTCGACGGTCTCGAGGTCGCGTTCGAATCGGTCGCGGGTCTGTCCGGGCGCGTGGACCGTCGGGTTTCCACGCTCGCGAAGGGGCTGGACCTGCCCGGCGTGATCCGTATGCGGGTGCGTAAGCAGGAGGTGATCGATCGCTTTGGGATCGACGCCGTGGGATCGAAGTCCCTCGAATAACTCGTCGCGACCCTGCTCGCCCGCCATGCCGGCGTCGACGAGGATCGGTTCGTCTCCGGGAATGAGGTACGCTGCGACGTGACCGGGCGGCCACTCGACGCTGCACTCGAGGCGGTGAACTCGTGACCGAGCGCTGTCCGCACTCGGTCGATTCGTCCGTGACACGAACTCACATTCGAGGTCGGTGTGGGTGATGGTTTGTTCACCGGCAAGGCTTACGCGAACTGTCGGTTCGAGCGAGTACATTCGGGGGAAGAGACGCGATTCGCACACCCGATTCGTGTACTTATTTGGTGATCGATACTGACTGTCAGCCATGGACGACCTCGACACAGTCCTAGTGAAGTACGACAGTGAAACTGGCATCGGCACGCTCACGATGAACCGTCCGGACGCGCTCAACGCTCTCAACGGACAGCTCCGAGACGACATCATCGCCGGGCTCGAACAACTCGAGACCGCGAATGAAGACGCCGACGGCGTCGCCCTGCGAGCCGTCGTGCTCGAGGGGGCCGGTGAGAAGGCCTTCTGTGCTGGTGCGGACATCGGCGGCTTCTCGGACGAATCGGCCGGCGGCTCCTCCGGACGCACGCACTACGACTTCATCCGGGACTTCCCGACGCCCGTCATCGCGAAGATCGACGGCTACTGTCTCGGTGGCGGCCTCGAGACGGCCCTCGCGTGTGACTTCCGGCTGGCGACCGAGGGGAGTACGTTCGGCTTCCCCGAAGTCGACCTGGGAATCATCCCCGGTGCGGGTGGCGTCCAGTACGTGACGAAACTGGCCGGCCCGGCGGTCGCGAAGGAACTGGCCATGCGCGGCAACCACATCTCGGCCGAACGCGCCGATGACGAGGGGATCATCAACCACGTCTACGACGCGGATTCCTTCGACGAGGACGTCGACGACTTCGTCACCGAACTCGCCGGACAGGCACCCCTCGCCGTGCAGGCCGTCAAAAAGTCCGCCCACATGGCCGTCCACTCCGGCCTGAACGAGGGCCTGCGCTACGACAGCCAGGTCTTCGCGGAGTTGTTGACGACAGAAGACCACGCGGAAGGTGCCGCGGCGTTCGCCGAAAAGCGCGACGCCGAGTTCGAAGGAAAGTAAGAACGCGCTGTCTCGTTGGTTCTCGACTTCTCGATTTCTCGGTTTCTCGGTTTCTCGATTTTGTGGGTTCGCGGGTTCGCAGTTTTTGTGTTCGTTCAGTCCCACTCTTCGCCGATCCCGCGCAGCGAGAACGGGCCGACGGGGAGGTTGTAGCCGTCCTCGAGCGCTTTGTCGACCTGATCTTCGGTCGCGATTCCCTCGTCGACGATCTGCTGGGCCTCCTCGCGCATCGCCGCGTGACAGCGGTTCGCGATGAAGCCGTAGGTTCCGGGTGCGTCGTCGATGGTCACTCGCGTCTTGTCGAGTTCGTCGATCAGTTCTTCCGCGCGTTCGACGACCGCGTCGTCGGTCTCCGGTGCGCGTACGATTTCGACCATGTCCATGACCGGAACCGGGTTGAAGAAGTGCGTTACGGCCACGCGAGAGGGGTCGGAGACGGCGTTCGCGATCGCGGTCACGGAGAAGCCACTCGTGTTCGAGTACAGCGGCTGGTCGTCGGTGACCTCGTCGAGATCACGGAAAACCTGACCCTTGATCGCGAGGTTCTCGGTCACGGCTTCGATGACGAAGTCGGTGCCGTCCGTCGCTGCCGCGAGATCCGTCGTGAACGTGATTCGCTCGAGCGTCTCTGCCTTTTCCTCCTCGGAGAGATAGCCGCCGGAAACGGCGTCGTCGAGACCGTAGTTACCCGAAATGACGCGCTCTCTGGCCTCCTCGGCCAATTCCTCGTTGATCTCGCGGACGCGAACGTCGTAGCCGTTTCGTGCGAGTACCTGTGCGATGCCTGCACCCATAATTCCGCCACCGACGACGGCGGCTGTGTCTCGGGACATGATATCACGCTTCACAGGAGAGACCTTAGTTCTTGTGAACACTCCGCTTGATGTCGACTTTCTCCGAAACAGACGGGTGCGCGAGACCGATGTTCAGTCCGCGTTCACAGTCGTCGTCGAGACCGCCGGGTCCCGAAGGAGCGGAATCGAGACGACGGTGAGACAACTGACGACCAACAGCGCACAGAGTACGTACGTCCACTGGTAGCCGAACCAGCTTTCGACGGCGGGAATCGCGACGAGCGGCCCGAGACTCAACCCGATTTCGCCCATCACGTTGTAGACGCCCCCCATCCGACCGAGTTCGTCCCCCGGCGTCAGATCGCCCAGAATCGCGAGCAACGCGGGTGCCGACATTCCGATGCCGAACCCGATCAGGACGATGGCGACGAGGAGCAACTCGAGGACGGGGTAGTACGCGATGACGAGGAACCCGACGGCCATGGCGACGAACGCGGGGACCGTCAGGAGCGACCGATCTCGCATTCGATCGGAGACCCAGCCCGTAAACAACGTCGTCACGCCGGACGTGACCACGCCGAGTGCCATGACGACCCCGCTAATTCCCGCGGCCTCCAGTGCGGAGATCTGCATTCCGTGGACCTCCGCGTATCTGGCGAGCGTGACGAGGACGATGCCGCCCCAGAGCAACTGAATCGTGAAGTTTCCGTAGCCGATCGCGAGGACGGCTGGCCGCTCGCGGAGGATGGCCGGAATGTCCCGAATTCTCGCGGCGTCTCTATCGGTCCCGGCGTGCACGTCCGGCAAGACGAGCGTGGCGATCGTTCCGGCGACGAGTGCGAGAATGCCGCCGACGAGAAACGCGATTTCCATCCCCGCGAGGTCCGTTAGCACGCCGCCGACGATGAGGCCAGCCGGAAAGCCGAGCGAGTCGAATCCGCGCATGTAGCCGACCCACTGGCCGCGGTTCTGCGTCGTCGTGACGTACGTGATGGTCGCGAACGCGCCGATGAAGACGAACGCGCTGCCGACACCCCAGAAGAGACGAGCCAGGACGAAGACGACACCCGGCGCGGATACCTCGCCAACGATTGGAAACGTCCCGAACACGTACGCCGGCGTGTACAGGCCGGCGATGTAGCCAAAGGGTGCCAGCGCCTGCGTGTAGAGGCCGAAGATCATCGGTTTTCGCGTCCCGTAGCGGTCGATGATCGATCCTGCCGGCGTGTTCATGAACAGCCGAGCGATTCGATTCGCCGACAGGATGATGCTCAACATAACGGCGCTGATGAGCAGGTGTTCGTCTAACAACGGGAGCGTCGGATAGGCAACCCCCGTCGCGACACCGCCGAAGAACACGCCGCCGATGACCGCGAGAGCGATCGTTCGGATTTCGCGATTCGAGTACGTCTTCGACTCGGACGCTGACTCCGAATCTGGCGGTTCGTCACCTGCGGATTCCCCTTTCCCTCGGTCATTCATCGAAGCGCGGGGCCTCCGTTCACTACGTCCCGTGCTGGCGTTGGGCGCTCACTCATCGACATACTCTCGACCGAACTCCTCGCGCAGAACCGTCTTCTGTACTTTCCCGCTCCCGGTTTTGGGCAGTTCATTACGGACTTCGACGTACCGAGGGTGCTTGTACGGTGCGAGTTCGCCGAGGACGTACTCCTCGATTTCCTCGTCGGTGATCGACGCCCCGTTCGTGGGCACCACGGCTGCGGCGACGGTCTCGCCCCGTCGCTCGTCGGGCACGCCGAAGACGGCGGCCTCGAGTACGCCCGGATGATCGTAGAGCGTGTCCTCGATTTCGCGGGGATAGACGTTGTACCCCGCCGTGAGGATCATCTCCTTCTCGCGCCCCTTGATGTAGTAGTAGTTGTCGTCGTCTCGAGACGCGATGTCGCCCGACCGGAAGAAGCCGTCATCGGTGAAGACGGCCTCGTTCGCTTCGGGATTCTTGTAGTAGCCCGCCATAACCTGTGGCCCGTCGATGAGCAACTCCCCTTCCTCACCGGTCGCGACTGGCTCGTCGTTCTCGTCGACGATTTTCGAGCGCGTGTGCCCGGCGGGTTGGCCGACGCTCCCCGGCCGATTGCCGAGTGTCGACCAGCGAATGGTGTGCGTCGTCGCCGTCGTCTCCGTGAGTCCGTACCCCTCTGAGAGCGTGACACCGATTCGCTCCTCGAACGCTTCTTGAACCGGCTTCGGCAGTTTGTCGCCACCCTGTCCCGCCCGCTGGAGCGCCTCGAGGCCGTGTTTCTCCGGGTCGTAGGCCTCGAGCAAGTCGCTGAACATAGTCGCGACGCCGATGAACGCCGGAATGTCGTGTTCGTCGATCAACTCGAGAACGCGTTCTGGGTCCCACTGGTCGGGTCGGAGTAAGTGAAGCGTCCGACCCGAACACAGCGAGGAGAGCATCTGCAAGAGGCCGGTGATGTGGTACATCGGGAGGATAATGAGCGAATCGCCCTGAATGGGACTCGCGCTGTAATTCGAGACGCTGGTCGCGATCTGGACCCGGAAGTTCCGATGAGTGAGGAGGACGCCTTTCGGATCGCCGGTCGTCCCCGACGTGTAGGGCTGAAGCAAAACGTCGTCGTCCGAGCGCTCGACGAGGTCGCCGTGGCTGTCGTCGCCTCCCTCCGCAACCGACGACAGTGACGTGTGATCGGTGTCGGCGCTCGTACTCACGATTTCGGCCTCGAGACCGGCGACGGCGTCGACGACGTGATCGCTCGCCTCGCCGTCTACCACGACGGCCTTCGCGTCGGCGTGGTCCACCTGATACTCGATTTCGCGGCGACGGTAGGCCGGGTTCAGCGGGCTCGCGACGATTCCGCTCCGAATGCACGCCCAGACGACCGCACTGAACGCGATACCGTTTGGCATATAGAGACAGATCCGATCGTCGGACTCGAGACTGAGCCCGACCAATCCGCGGGTGTACGTTTCGACGAGGCGGGAAAACTCCCGGTAGGTTACCGTCTCACCGGCGTGTTCGATCGCGATCTGGTCGGGCTGTTCGGCGACCGCCCTGTCCAGGAGGTTTGCAATGTTTCCGTCGTAGGGCGATTCGAACAGCGACGCTGCCGGAACGAGCTCGAGGTCATCCATTTGTCAAGTAGTTTGTCGATATCACTGAAAAGTGTATGGATCTTGGTAACACGAACCGGAACCCTCGTCGGTCGGTTGATACCGACGACGCCGGTCAGCGATGCCGACGGGAACTCACTCGAGGCGCGGCGTTCCCTTGATCGTCATCGTCTCGCCGACGATGTAGGAGGAAGCCGGACTGGCCAGGAACTGCGCGAGGTCCGCGACCTCTTCGGGCCTCCCGATCGTCCGATCCGCTCTCGAGCGATCGATCGCGTCGGCGTCGTCGTCGACGCCCATCTGGGATTTGACGCCCTCGGTGGCGACCAATCCGGGCGCGATGCAGTTGACCCAGATGTCGTCTTCGGCCCAATCGGCGGCGAGCGAACTCGTGAAATTGATCACAGCGGCTTTCGCCGCGCCGTAAGGGCTCATCTGTCTCGAGCCGCGCTGACCGGCGACGCTCGCGATGTTGATGATCTTCCCGCCGCCGTTGTCGCGCATGTACTCGCCCGCGGCCTGACAGCCGTGGAACGTCCCGTGGAGGTTGATGTCGACGATAGTCTTCCAGCCGTTCTCGCTGATCTCTGCGACCGGCGCCTGAAAGCTCGCACCCGCATTGTTGATGAACACGTCGAGCGATCCGAACTCGCTCACGGTCTGATCGACCAGTTCGTCGATCGACCCACGGTTTCGCACGTCGCACTCGAGGGCGAGCGCGCGCCCATCGGCGTCGCCCTCGTTGATCGCGCTCGCGACGGGTTCGACGTTGTCCAGTTCTCGAGAGGTGACGACGACGTTCGCGCTGTCGTCGGCGAAGCGTTCGACCATCGCCTTCCCGAGTCCGCTCGAGGAGCCCGTGACGACCACCGTCTCTCCTTCGAGGCTGAATTGGTCGGTCGTCATCGATATCGCCTCACGTCTGGCTGATCCACTGTCGGCCACAATGTGGCATTTGCTATCATGATACAACACGATACTTCGACGATCGATGTAATAAATCATGTGACCGGTCGCGTCTTCGAACCCAGTTTCCGCCTCGCCTCGTTGACCGCGAGGAATACGCTTATGAGATTCGTCGAAAAACCGTAGGGAAAATGATGGACGAATACAGCGAGACTGCGCGTCACCTGCATAGTCAAGGTCCGGAATCATGCCGCCGATCAGCCATCGGGGGTGTCGCTCGTGCCGAGTAAGTCGATGGCCGACCTCGAGGCCATGGTCGGCGACTCGCGAGTCACCGTCGAGGATTTCCGGATCGAACCGGGCAAAGTCGAGGAGTTCGCCCGCTCGATCACCGATCCGAACCCCGTCTTTCGCGACGCTGGCGTCGCCGACGAACGCGGATTCGACCGCCTGCCCGCGCCCCTGACGTACGCTCGAGTCAGCCGGTTCCCCCGCTATCGACCCGACGACCTCGAGATGTACGGCTTCGACCTCGGTTTTCGACCGGAGTACGTCCTCCACGGCGAGCAGGGCTACGAGTACGAGCGGCCGCTGCAAGTCGGCGACGTGCTGACGGGGACGACCACCCTGACGGACGTCTTCCAGCGCAACGGCGGGCGCGCCGGAACGATGACGTTCGCCGTCTACGAGACAGAGTACCGCGACGAAGGCGACGACCTCGTGCTCACCGATCGGGCGACGGTCATCGAGACCGACGGTGCCGTCGAAGACGACGAGAGCGACGCTGAAAACGGCGAGGACGGGACGGGCCCGACGGACGGAGACGATTCGACGGCCACCGACGACACCGTCCCACCCGCGGCGGCGGTCGACCGAGTTCGCTCGGCGGACGACCTCGCCGTCGGCGATACCGGCCCGACGGTCGTCGTCGAGGACCTCGAGCGAGTACACTTCGTCAAGTACGCGGGCGCGAGCGGGGATTTCAACCCGATTCACTACGACGAACCCTACGCCCGCCAAGCGGGCAACGAGAGCGTCTTCGGCCAGGGGATGTTCACCGCCGGCGTCGCGTCTCGAGTGGTCACCGACTGGTTCGGCCTCGGGGCCGTCGACTCCTTCAGCGTCCGCTTCCAGTCGCAGGTCTTCCCCGACGACTCGATCGCTGCGACGGCTGAAGTCGTCGACAGGCAGCCCGACGACGGCGTCGTCGAGGTCGACCTCGCGGTCGAGAACCAACACGGCGAAACGCTCCTAACCGGCTCCGCCACGGCGACGCTGTCCGACGACTGAGCGAGCGTCTGGCGGGGCAGCGATTTTCGATTGTACCAAGTCTAGGTGTCTCGAGGCCACCTCGTCTCCCCGAGAAAGCGAAACGCAGGACGAACGCCTCGTTTTGCGCGGCTCACTCACCGAGGCACGAACACCGGGATCGCCGCCTCTTCGGAGACCTGCCAGAAGGTGACCTCGAGTGGCATGCCGACTTCGACCGTCTCCGGGTCGCACTCGAGCAATGCGAGCAGCCGCGGCCCCTCCTCGAGGGTCACCGCGGCGACGACGTACGGCGTGCGGTCGCTAAAGCCGGGTTCGCCGGGGATGTGACAGACGGTGTAGGAGTACACCGTCCCGACGCCGTTACTCGCCTCGAACGGCGGATCGGTGGCCCCACAGCCCGTACAGACCGCACGCGGGTAGAGCTGTGCAGTTGCACACTCCTCACAGCGCTGGTACAGCAACTCGCCCTCGAGCGTGGCTTCCCAGAACGCCTCGTTCGCACCGCTCGGGACTGGGACCGGCCCTTCCCACGACTCCCGGCGATCCTCGACGACGGGGGATTCGGACCCGCTCATGCTTCCCTCCGGAGGACGACGGTGCTACTCGAGGAGAGGATGCCGCCGGTGCCGTGTGCGACGGCGACCTCCGCTCCGTCGACCTGTCGATCACCCGTGTAGTCGCCCCGAAGTTGGCGGACGGCTTCGATGAGCACGAACACCCCGAAGTGACCCGGATGGCAGTACGAAAGCCCGCCACCCTGGGTGTTCATCGGCAACTCGCCTCCCGGAGCTGTGGTTCCGCCCTCGACGAACGACCCGCCTTCTCCCTTCTCGCAGAAACCGAGGTCCTCGAGCGTCACGAGGGCGGTGTAGGTGAACGAATCGTAGAGTTGGGCGACGTCTACGTCGTCGGGGGTGATTCCGGCCTGTTCGAACGCCTTCGGTCCCGTGACGGCCGCGCCAGTGGTCGTCATGTCGGGCATCTCGCTGATGTCCTGTCGGTGCGTGCTCGTCGAGGCGACGCCGGAGACGGCGATTTCGGGGACCCCGAGTTCTCGAGCTTTCTCCTCGGAAACCAACACGACCGCGCCACCGCCGTCGGAGACGAGACAGCAGTCGAGGAGGTTGAACGGCTCCGCGATCTGGCGCGACTCGAGGACGTCGTCGACCGTGATCGAGTCCTGATGTTCGGCTTTCGGGTTCATCGACGCCCACTCGCGCGTGGCGACGGCGATTTCGGCCAGTTGCTCCTCTGTCGTCCCGTACTCGTGCATGTGCCGACGGGCGGCCATCGCGTACGCCCCGGGCGGGCGAAAGAGTCCCGTCGGTCGAACGAATCCGTCGACGGGGTGCGTAATCTCGAGCGACTGATCCCGGCCGGGCCCGGTCTTGCGCGTCGAGCCGTAGGCGATCACGACCACGTCCGCTCTCCCGCGAGCCATCGCGTCGCCGATGTGACCACAGAAGCTCTCGAACGACGAGCCGCCGATTTCGGTGCCCTCGAGCACGGACGGCTCCTCGAGGTCGAGGTACTCAGAGAGGACCAGCGCGGGCATGTAGTCGTTCCCGCCGGCGACGGCGACGCCGTCGACGTCCTCGAGTGCTAGCCCGGCGTCCTCGAGTGCGCGAACGGTCGCGATGCCCGCGTTGTCGAGCCAGTTTCGGTCGGGTGTTTCGCCGAGGTCGCTCTCGGCGACGCCGGCGACGATCGGTTCAGCCACAGTCGTGCCTCCTGACAGCGAGTGCAGTCATGGACGGCGTTTTTC
This sequence comes from Natronorubrum sediminis, assembly GCF_900108095.1. NCBI lineage: Archaea > Methanobacteriati > Methanobacteriota > Halobacteria > Halobacteriales > Natrialbaceae > Natronorubrum > Natronorubrum sediminis. Next base: position 449,998 of record NZ_FNWL01000002.1, on the reverse strand, counting down.
TGACGGTCGCCAAATAGATTGTGGTGGTGTACCACGATGGCCGGTAACAACGGACATTGACGCGACGAAGCGACGGAGCCACAGTCGGCCGTTTCGACCAGTCAGTTGCGTGTGTGCGAGGCGTTGTCTGCTTGAATCAACGAAGGTTGTTCGGCGGAAAAGATTATGTAAATGGATACTGTTACCACAAACCGTACTATGTCCGAGCCAGATCCCGAAGAGATCCGATCACAGCTCGTCGACGCGTTCGACGGTGCAGACTACCCCGTCTCGAACCCGATGGAGTTCCTCCCGGCGTTGCCCAACGGCCCGGCAACGACGTTCGAGTCGGGTGACTTCTCGATGTCGATTATGGAACTCCAGAACGCGTCCGACGGCGGCGACTCCGATCGATACCCCTACCACGGCCCCGAGGAAGTCGCCGACGACATCGTCGACGGCCTTCAAAACGCCGGCGAACTCCCGAGTTGACCACTCGAGTGGCTGGAGAGTGTGTCGGTTCTCGTGTCGCGTTTTGTTCGTCCCCATCTCGTGAGAAGTTTTAACATAATCTGTGGAGATAGTCGAGTTGCTGCCAAGAGTGAATACACGATGATGCTCAGCGACGAACAACGGATGGTTCGAGACTCGATTCGGGAGTTCATGGACGAAGAGATCGCACCGGATTTGCCAGAGGCCGATCGCGACCCCCTCTCGAAAGCCGACGCGATCGACTACATGCAAAAGATGGCCGAAATAGACGTGGGGCCGTACGCCGAGGAACGCTTCGACGACCCGCTGACGAGTACCATCGTCAGCGAGGAGGTGTCTCGCGTGTGGCCGAGCCTGCAGGTGACGATGGGGATGTCGCTACCGGTGACGATGTTCGAGATCTTCTCCGAGCGAACGCGCGAAGCCTACGCCGAGGAGTGGGAGACCGACCGACTCGTCGGCTGTTTCGCGATCACGGAACCGGCGGGCGGGTCGGATACCAAGGTGCCGAACACGACCGCGACCAAAGACGGCGACGAGTACGTCATCACCGGCGAGAAAACGTGGGTGTCGAACGCCCCGATCGCCGATATCGCGCTCGTCGTCGCCTGGGACGACGAACACGACCAACGGGACATGTTCCTCGTCGACCAGAAGACCGCCGGCTTCGAGACCAGACCGCTCGAGAAACTCGGCTGGAAGGGCTCACCGACGGGCCAACTCTTCTTCGACGAGTGTCGCATTCCACAGGAGAACAAACTCTCTCGAGCGGTGATGGAGGCGATGAGCGACGGTCGAATGGATCCGAGCGAGTCGTCGTTCGCGACGGGCGGTGGTGCCGGCGGAAACCCCTTGAACACGATGTTCGCCTCGATGCGAAACGGAATGGCCGCCATCTCCGTGGGCATCATGCAAGCCGCCTACGAGGCCGCACTCGAGTACGCCACCGATCGGGAAGTCTTCGAGAAACCTATCGGCCAACACCAACTCGTCCAGGAGAAACTCTACAACATCCGTGCCGGCCTCGAGACGGGGCGACTCCTGACGCGTCACACCGCCCAGATGATCGACGCTGGGGACCCGGACGCCCGGATGCTCTCCTCGCTCTCGAAGGGCTGGGTCTGTGAGAAATCGGTCGACGTAACCGACGACGCCATGCAAATCTACGGTGGCAACGGCCTCTCGACGGAGTACCCCCTCGAGCGCTACTACCGGGATGCGCGGACGATGACCATCCCGGACGGCACCACCGAAATTCAGAAACTGGTCGTCGGCTACGAACTGACCGACATGCAGGCGTACACCTGAATCCCTACCCACGAGACACTGCGTGTGAGAGTCGAGAGTCAGATTCGTCGAGAACGCGTTCACTCGCCGTTAACGCCATCGACCGCACCATTTACGAGCGTAACGTTGAATCACATTGAATGTGAACACCATTCACGTTAGTATCAACCGTGATAACCAACCACTAGATTTACGGCACTCGGATCGAATATTCTTGCCATGGATACGTGGGTGAATATAGTCAGACGGCCGACTATTGGATTGGGATCTAGCCGACACGGAAGACGAGACGCTCGACTCGAGTGGCTGTCTCGACGGACATCGGTTCCTCGACGACAGAAAATGCGAAGCCGACCGCCGTTGGAGGGCATCGTTGGCGTGAACGTCACGGGAAGTACCATGGAGTGTGTTGATACCCATGTCTAACGCAGAGTTCAAGATTATCGACGAGAAGATCGGTCTCTTCGGGGGCACGTTACTCCTCGTCGGCAACGTTATCGCGATGACGGCGTTCCTCTTACCGGCTCACTTGATCGCTGACGACGGCCTCGGACCGGAGGTCGCCATCGCCATGATGCTCGTCATCCTACCGGTGACCTTTAGCATCCTCAGCACGCTCCAAATCGGTGGTGCGATGCCCGCGGCAGGTGGGAGTTACGTCTACGGCTCGAGGCTGATCAGTCCGTTCTTCGGGTTCTTACTCCCGTGGATTGTCATCCCCTCGATCTGGCTCGGCCAACTGTACCTCGCGTTTGGGTTCGCCGAGTTCATGCGCTTTTTCCCGACGTTCGATTGGATTCCGATGTGGGCACTGATGTACGCCGTCATGATTCCGTTCATCATCCTGAACATCCTGGGGATCCGGATCGTGACGCAGGTTCAGATCGTCCTCGTCTCGATCATCATCGGCGGAATGTTGCTCTTCATCGTGCCGGGATCACTCTACATCGACACCGCGAACTACACGGGCATGTTCGAATCCGGAACGGGTGCGTTCTTCCTCGCGATCGTCTCGTTATCGATCGCGATGCACGGGTTCAATCTCGCGACCGACTTAGGTGAGGAACTCGAGGATCCGGTGAAGAACATTCCCAGGGTGTTGGGACTCAGCGCCGTGATCTCGATCGGGCTCATGGTGCTCCTCGTCGTCGTCGCCGTCGGCGTCGTTCCGCTCGACTTCTACATCGAGAATCGAGACGCGGGCGTCGCGTACGCGGCCTTCGAGTTCCTGCCGACCGGCGGTGCCTACTTCGTCGCCTTCGCCGCCGTCGTCGGGGCGTTTACCTCGCTCAACACGCTCTATACCGCGTACTCGAGACAGCTCATGCGAGCGGCTCGAGACGAGGCAATTCCGCTGTACTTCGCGAAACTCCACCCGAAGTACCAGACGCCACACCGAGCGATCTTGTTGCTCGCCGTCCCGGCGCTGCTTATGGTGCCGCCGATTAGCTCGACGACGCCCGTCATCATGGCGGCAATTCTCTCGATCACGTCGATGATTGGTGCGATCATCAGCGCGGTCGCGCTGTGGAACCTGCCGAAGCGCTTCGAGCGTCGCTACGAGTACTCGATCTACAAACTGCCACGACCAGTGCTGAAAGTCGTCGCCATCATGAGTGCGCTCGTGTCGTCGATCTTCCTGGCCGGCGTCTCGCTCGAACTCGGCTGGATCCTCGCGATTATCTTCGGCTGGATTATCCTCGCGTACCCGGCCTACCGATACCGGGTTCGCTCGCTGCAAGAGAAAAAAGACGTCGACCTCGTCAAACGGATGAAATCGCTGCACGATTACGAAGAACAGCGAGCCGAAGAGGGCTCTCGCGCCTCGGAGTCCGAGACCGAGGCAGAGACTGAAACGCCAGAGACGCAATCGAACACCTCATCGACCGCCGAAGACTGATGGACGCCACGGCACGCGAACGAACCGACTCCGCACTCGACCCGGCGCTCGAGCGTGGCCACGATCCGGCCTCGACACGCCTCCCGGTGGCCGATACAGGTGAGCAATAGTGCTCGATTCGATTCCCACCAAACGAGTGCCCGACCCCGACCTCGAGTCGGCGTCGCCATCGTTGCTCAAACGCCGAGCGATCGCGACGGGAATCGACCTCGCCGTGTGCTACTTCGTTATCGAGACGGCGATACTGGCCGTATTGTTGGTCGCGTTCACGGACGCCTTCCTCGCACTCGGAAACGGTGCGTTCCTCTTGAGCCTCGTCGGGCTCGTCCCGATCTACCTCGGCTATACGTTTTGCTTCGAGTGGCGCTACGGCCGAACGCCGGGCAAAAAGCGAATGGGGCTCCTCGTCGTCAGCGAAGACGGCGCTCACCTGTCCGTACACGACGCAGCAATTCGAAACGTCCTGCGATACGTCGACTGGCTCCCCGTCGGCTACGTTCTCGGCTGGTTCGTCGTTCGTCGCTCCCCGACCGGTCGTAGATTGGGTGATCGTCTCGCTGGCACGCTCGTCGTCCGACCGGTTACGACCGCGGAGTCGCTCTACGATCGCGACGCGCACGCACGAGCCGCTTCCGGCTCGAGCGAGCGTCAGTAGTTCGCTTGCTCTTGGACGTCATCGTATCGTGCTTCGTACTCGCCGACCGCCCACTCGTAGGCCTCTTCGGGATCTTCGTCGTCGACGAGCACTCGGTTGGTTAGCTCAGCAGGGATGTCGAACGTCCCGACGTGGAGCGTCTCCGGATTCGACGGCAGTTCCGGGCTCTCAAGTTCGGGAACGATCTCGTCCATGATGAACTCGTTTTTCTCGAGGAACGCGCCGTCTTCGACCTGGAAGATATCCGCCTCCTGGTACTCGTCTTCCTCGATGATCTCCTCGTAGGGCGGGATGAATCGCATCGGTTCCATCAGGGACACCTCGACGTGATTGTCTGCCCCGTACATGTACCGTTTGAACTCCTCGGCGGTCTCTGGGTTGCTCGAGCCGTCGATGATCGGCGTCCCATTGACGAGCACCCACCCTCGCGTTACCGGGTCGGCACCGTCTCGCGTCGGTATCAGTGCTTGCTCGGTCGCGAGCGCGAGGTCCTCCGCGCCCGCCTCGTACGCTGGACCACAGAGCCACGCGTTGTTCATGAAACACTGGCCGTATCTGCCGCCGATCCAGTCCTCGATGGTGTCTTCCCAGCCGATCGCCGACGCGTCCGGTGAGTACTCCGATAGCTCGAGCAAGACGTCTAACACCGGCATCACGTGTTCCTCGTCGAACCACAACTCGATCTCGCCGTCGCCGTTTTCCTGCCAGACGTCGCCGCCGGAGTTGTACAGCCAATTCGCGAAGTCCGAGCCGGATTTCCCGACTGGCTCTCCCGGGAGGCCGAAGCCGCGCATCTCTTCGAACTCGTCCGACTCGTCGATGGCCTGGGCGTTGTCGACGAGGTCGTCCCATGTCTCGGGCACCTCGAGATCCAGCGCCTCGTAGACGTCAGCTCGGTAGTTGAGACAGCCACCCACGTAGACGCCGTGGGGAATCGAGTGCGTCTCCTCGTCACGGTCGCCGGTCATCGGCTGGAGCGTGTACTTGAACAGTGCGTCACCCCACTCCTCCTCGAGGTCGTCGACCACGTCGTCGACCTGCCTGGTCAGCCCCTGGTTGATCAGGTCGCCGAACTCGGAGGTCGTTCCGTGGTAGAACTCGGGTGCGTCACCGGATTGCAACAGCGTCGCGAGTCGTTGTTCACCCGACCCGTGTAAGCCCGTGTACTCGATGTTGACCGGGACGTCCGAGTCTTCCTCGAATCCCGGGATGAGTTCTTCCTCCCAGTACGTTTCCCACTCGCCGCCAGTCAGATCGGTGAGGATGTGTAGTTCGTCGTCGTCTCCGCCGCCGAGACACCCCGCGAAGAGGCCGGCCGCCCCAACGCCAAGACCTGACAGTACCTGTCGCCTGTGTATACCACTACCTGGCATAGACCATGCTTGTTGTTAACAATCATTATAAAGATATCGTCTGTATTCACCGCGTTCGCCGACGAACGACGGAAAATCGAGCAGTGGTAATTACTCGATCCGAAGCCCGCTCTTCGGATCGAACGCCTTCATCGCGTTCGTGTCGAACTCGAGGCCGTATTGTTGCCCGTTGCCGCGGAACTTCGGCGGCGTCACGACGGTGAGCCGGCCGAGTGGCGTGTCGAAGAGGCTGTGGGTCTGATCGCCGAGCGTCTCGTCGAAGACGTGTTCGCCGGTGAGTCCGTCGTCGGGCTCCGAGGAAACCGAGATATCCTGTGGTCGAATACCGATTCGAATATTTCCGTCTTCGTACTGGGCCAACGCCTCCGAGGTGGCGATCTGATAGGCCGTATCCCCGATCGACAGATCCATCGTTCCGTTCTGTCGAGAGAGATCGGCGTCGAAGAACTCCATGTTCGGTCGGCCGATGAACTCCCCGACGAACGACGACTGTGGCTCGTCGTAGACCTCCCTCGGCGTCCCGACCTGCTCGAGTTCGCCGTCGTTCATCACGGCGATACGGTCGGACATCGTCATCGCCTCCTCCTGATCGTGGGTGACGTACATCGTCGGACAGCCGACCTTCTCGGTTACTTCGGCGAACAGCGGCCGCAATTCGTGTTTGAGCTTCGCGTCGAGGTCGCTCATCGGCTCGTCGAACAGGAACATCGCGGGCTCCCTGACGATGGAGCGCCCCAGCGCGACGCGCTGTTGTTGTCCCCCGGAGAGTTCGCTCGGGTGTTTCTCGAGTTGATCTTCGATCTGTAGCATCTCCGCAGCATCGCGAACCCGTTCGCTGCGCTGTTCCTTGCTCTGGCCCTCGAGTTTCAACGGATAGCCGATGTTCTCTTCGACCGTCATGTGTGGGTACAACGCAATATCTTGGAACAACAACGCGATTCCCCGCTGCTGGACGGGGTAGTCGGTAACGTCGTGTTCGCCGAACATGACCGTTCCTGAGGTCGTGCTCTCGAGGCCGGCGACGCAGCGTAGCGTCGTCGTCTTCCCACAGCCCGATGGGCCGACGAGAGTGATGAATTCGCCGTCCTCGATGGTGAGGCTAAAGTCGTCGACGGCGACGAGCGATCCGAATCGTTTCGTGAGGTTCTGAATGGTGATTGCTGCCATGGTTTTGGTGTGTTAGTGTGGTTGTGTCGATTGTGTCGTGTGATTGTCTGTTCAAACGCTGCTCAGAGTGCGCGAATCTTGAAGCCCTTCAGCAGGTACGACTGGAGGAAGAACGCGAACAGGAGTGCGGGCAGTGAGACGAGGAGGCTCACGGCCATGAACTCCGGCCAGCCGGTTTCCCACGAGGAGTGGAACAGTCGGAAGATCCCCGGCGGGAACGTCGTCGCCGAATCGTCGGGCATGAGGATGTACGCGAACGTGAAGTCGCCCCAGGCGATCGCGAACGCGAAGACCGAGTTGGCGATCATCGCCGGTTTCGTCTGCGGAACGATCACGTCGAGGAAGCCACGCCACCTCGGCGCGCCGGCGACCCACGCGGATTCCTCCATCGAGGCTGGGATGGTCTGGATGTATTTCCACATCAACCAGACGGCGAACGGCATCGACATCGCACTCAGTGCCAGGATGAGGCCGACGTACCTGTTGAGTAGTCCGAGCGTATCCCAGATGAGGTACAGCGGAATCGCGAGGACGATCGGACTGAACATGTAGCCGACCAGCAAGAATCGCGCCGTCTTGACCTTGTGTTTGTAGTTGAACCGGGCGAGGCCGTACCCCGCGATCAGGGAGACGACGATGACGGTCACGACGACACCGATCGTGACGATGACGCTGTTCAAGAGGTAGCGTCCGACCGTCGGGTTGAAGATCACGTCGAACTGCTGGACCGTGAAGATGTCCGGCGTGGGGAAAAACGTGATCCCCTCTTGGAGCCCGAGACGGGTCTTGAACGCGTTCTGGGCCATCCAATAAATCGGAAAGCCCAGAATCACGAAGAGGACGGTCATGCTGCCGTAGAGCCCGGTTCGGTAGATGAGGCTTCGGTAGGTGTGTGAGAGCCGGAACGAGCGGCCGAACGTCGGTTCGTCCGGCGTGTCGTCTCCGCCGGTCTGGGTACTCATGTTTGGACCTCCTGGCTCGGATTCATGTGTTTCAAGTAGAGGATCCCGCTCACGAGCAAGAACAGGAACATAACGATGGCGACGGCGTTGCCCATCCCGTACGCGCCGAGTTCGAACGTCTCCCTGTAGGCGAGAATCGGCATCGTCGTCGTCGCACTGCCCGGTCCGCCCTGGGTCAACTGGTAGATGATGTCGTACTTGTTGAACATGAACACCGCGCGCAGGAAGATCACGACCAAAATCGCCCCGTAGAGTCGAGGCAGCGTGATGTCGCGGAACATCTCCCAGGTCGTCGCCCCACAGACCTTCGCGGCCTCGTAGAACCGGTCTGGAATAGACTGCAGTTGTGCGAGCGTGAACAGCGTCACGAACGCCGAGAACTTCCAGCTACTGATGATGATGACCGCCGTCATCGAGAGGCTCGTGTTCCCAAGCAAGTAGTCGTCCCAGAGACCGAGTTGCGTCCCCGCCGCGTGGAGCACCCCGTCGTAGGGATCCAGCATGAACAAAAACACCATGGTGACGATAATCGTCGGGATCAGATACGACGTGAATACGAGCGTGCTCAGCAACCGACTGCCACGCGAGATCTTGTTCAAGACGAGTGCCATCCAGACGCCCACGATCAACTGGATCACCGTCGAACCGACCATGAACACGAATCCACGCCACATCGATCCCCAGAACCGATCGATCTGGAAGACCTCGATGTAATTGTCGAGCCCGACGAACTCCCACTGTGGATTCAAAAGCGGCAGGTTGTGCAACGATGCGACGAACGCGAAGCCGATCGGTATCAGTGCGACGAGCGTGTAGAGGACCAACACTGGCAGGATCGTCAACCAGCCCCAGAAGTCCTCCGAGGTAATTTCGAACCCGCCGATCGAAATCCCGTCGTCGTAAAAACGACGTGACTGGTCGACAGGCTCCATGTCGGTTGCCATGCCAACACTATACACAAGGTAATTGTTAACATTTTCGCCGAATCACATCTGTCTCGAGTTTTGTTCGCGCGCTGGAATCTGAGTCTATTGTGCTGGTCGTTGCAACAGCTACCACAGATAGCAGGCGCAAAAACGAGTACCGAGTCGAGACACCGTGTCAGATCCGGCTACGGCGTCGGCTTTACCGTCGCGTACGACCGCACGCCGTCTCGAGTAACGTGTTCGACGCGGCCGCGGCGCTCTAACGTCCCGAGTGCGCCGAGCGTGTCGAGGAGTTGGGCGGGATAGCGAACCTCCCCCATTCGGTGGCGCGTGATCTCCATCGGCGTGGCCGGCCCCACGGTCACGATCGCTTCGTGGGTCTCGGCCGTGAGCGACTCGAGTTCGTTACGCGTGAACTCGATCGTCTGATCGAAATCCGTGAACACGGGCCCGTGGCCGGGGAAGACGCTGTCGAACGAGTACGGTTCGAGCCGATCCAACGCGTCGTGGAACGCGTCGATCGCCTCGTAGGCGCCGTGGTCGATACCGACGTGGATCGCGCCGGAACGAAACGGCTCGATGAGCGCGTCGCCGCTGAACAGGATCCGCTGGTCACCGATCGTCGTCGCGAGACTCGCGTGATGGAGTTGATGTCCAGGCGTGTGAATCGCCTCGAACTGGAGACCCCCGACGGTAAACGCCTCGCCGAACTCGAAGCCGACTGCCGCCGTCGGGGCGAGGAGTCGACGATTTCGCCGTAACGAGTCTCGAGCGCGTTCGATCTCGCGTTCGATCGCCTCACCGCGGTAGCCGGCGGATTGTCCGATCTCACTGACGCCCGCGGCCAACTCGTCGCCATCGCGCTCGAGTCGCTCGAGGACGGGTTGGGGCGCGTAGATGGTCGCACCGGCCTCACGGAGCAGCGGCACCTGTCCGATATGGTCGCTGTGTGGATGCGTGACGATGACGGCTTCGACGTCAGAGGGGTCGTAGCCCTTCGTGTCGAGGGTCTCGCGGATCGTCTCGCTCGCTCGGTCGCTCGGATCACCCGCGTCGATCACGATTGGCGCGTCTGCCTCTATCAGGTACGCGGCGGCGTGTTTGGGCGGCCACTCGATGTCGAACTCGAGTCGGGTGATGGAGGCGACCGACGGCTCGGTCTGTTTGGTCGGCTTGGACATCGCTCAGATGAGTTCTCGAGCGATCGTGCGCTTTTGGATCTCGTCGGTTCCTTCGAAGATACGGAAGACACGAGCCGAGCGGTAGTTGCGTTCGATCGGGAGTTCCTTCATGAAGCCGGCACCACCGTGGATCTGCATCGCGATGTCGGCGGCGTCGTTGGCGAGTTGGGCTCCGCGAAGCTTCGCCATAGACTCCTCTTTGCGTGCGCGCTCGCCCTCGTCCATCTTCCAGGCGGCGTAGCGATAGAGCTGTCTGACCTGCTCGATGTCAGTCGCGAGTTCGGCGAGTTGGAAGGAGACGCCCTGTCGGTGTCCGATCGGTTTGTCGAAGGTCTCTCGCTCGCGGGCGTATTCGACGGACATGTCGAGGAGGAACTGCGCCGTGCCGACGGAGCCAGCGGCGATGTTAATTCGACCGCCGCCGATCCAGTCCATCGCCGACTGGAAGCCACGGTCGACCTCGCCGAGCACTTTGTCTTCGCCGACGCGACAGTCGTTGAAGTACAGTTCCGAGTGCGTTCCCGGGGTCATTCCCATCGCGCGGTGGATCGTGCCGACTTCGAAGCCGGGGTTGTCCGCGTCGACGAGGAAGCACGTAATGCCGCCGAGATCCCCATCTTCGCCGCTCGTTCGCGCGAAGACCATGACGAAGTCCGCGTACGGGCCGTTCGTGATGTAGCACTTTTGGCCGCTGATCACCCACTCGTCACCGTCTTTCTCAGCGGTCGTATCCATGTAGTGGGCGTCGCTGCCGTGGCCCGGCTCGGTGAGTGCGAAACAGGTCGTGATCTCGCCGTCCATCAGTGGCTTCAGGTACTCTTCGCGCTGGTCTTCGTCGCAGGCGAGGAGAATGGGCGTCGGTCCGCCCGCACCGCCGAAGATCGCACTGTGAAAGCCCGGCGGTCGGTTCGACATGTGCTCGCCGACGATCGCTCGAGTGAGGATATCGACGTCACCGCCACCCGCTTCCTCGGGCATTGTCATCCCGTAGAACCCAGCCTCGACCGATTTCTCCCGGATGGTTTCGACGATCTCTCGATATTCGGGTACCTGTCGATGATTCTCGTCGACGATGTGTTTCTCGTAATCCGGGCCGAGGAACTCCTCGTACTCGCTCTCGAGTGGGGAGACTTCCTGTTCGATGAAATCGTCGAGCGCTTGGGTAATCTGCACTGCCTCGGACGGTTCGCTAAAGTCCATATCCTATATGACAGAACCGACTACATAAGTGTTATCGTGGCTCACAGGCCGTCGTCACGCCAATTGGAGCCCGCTTTCGGGGTGTTTTGTGATTACGCTGTTCGACAGAACAGAACAATTATACTGCTCTCTCTGGAACTATTGGTATGACAATCCAGGGCACGGACGAGGTGGATCGGGTTCAAGCGGTCGTCAAGACGCTCGACATCCTCGAGGCACTCTGGCAGGCCGAAGGCGCGGGTGTTACCGAACTGACCGAGCGAACGGGGCTCCCCAAAAGCACGGTACACGCTCACTTGACGACACTCTCTTCGAAAGGGTACGTCGTTCAGGAAGGAACCGACTACCGTCTGAGCCTTCGATTCCTCTCGTTTGGCGAGCACGTCAAACACGCCGAACCACTCCACGCTGCGTCCGAAACCCCTCTCGAAGACCTCGCCGAGTGGACCGGTGAACGAGTGCTGTGTTCGACTGTACAAAACGGATTGGGGACGGTCATCCGCGCGTGTGATGGCGAACGGTCCGTTTCCTCGAGTATCACCGTCGGGACGCCGACGTACCTCCACTGTTCTGCGGGTGGAAAGGCGATGCTCGCCCACTTCGAGTCCCACCGTGTGAGTCGGATCGTCGAGGGGTGGGGCCTCCCCGCGTTCACCGAAGAGACCATCACGGACCGGGAGACCCTGGAAGCCGAACTCGAGACGATTCGTGAGGCCGGCATCGCGTACAGCCACGGCGAGTACTTGCCCGGTATTAGCGCCGTCGGTGCCCCGGTACTCTCGAACGAGGGGGAAGTCCACGGCGCGGTTACGGTCGCCGGCCCACAACACCGCCTCGAGAACGAGTGGGAACACGACGAACTGCACAACCAACTGCTCTCGGCGGCGAACACCGTCGAAGTCAACCTCTTGTTCTCGGAGTGAACCACCCAACGGCGAGAGCGCGCGAGTGTTCGGTTGGGTTGAACGGCTCATCGAACGCGCGAGAATAGAATTTGATCGAGCACGGCGGCCTATTGACGGTATTGGTCGAAATACTCCCGTTCGGCTGATACGAACACAGGACCCATTACAAATATAGGCCTGTAATTGTCTCGACGGTCTATCGGCACCCGCGTCAGTCGATAGTCTTACTGTGTCGACCGCCGAACCAGCGCGGATTGCAACCGACCGAGTATACCGAAATTTCCGCCCGTAACCACAACGTTTGTATCGGCGGCTTCTGTCTCGGTTGGTATGGGCGAGGACGCGAGCGGGCGACGACGAACGAAAGTCGAACGCATCATCGACGAGTACGGACTCGAGGAGTGGGGCGCTCGCCTCGAGGCGGAGTGGATCGGTGACGGAACGGAGCGAACGAGTCTGCGCGACCTGGCCGACCTGTTCAACCGGGCCGTTCTCAGGGCTGCTCTCATCGATGCGGGCGAATCCGTCACCGACGCCGACGTCGGTCACCTCTACGAGACGCTGACGGACGACAGCGTCCCTCGATCCGACACCGTCCGAAAGCGCCGTGACCTCGAACGGTCCGGAATCGACGTCGAGGCGCTCCAGTCACACTTCGTCACGCATCAGGCGGTCCACACCTACCTGACGTCCGTCCGCGACGCTGCCCTCCCCGACGAAGACCCGACCGACCGCCTCGAGCGAAAGCAGACCACGATCGAACGCCTCTCCGGCCGGACGCAGGTCGTCACGGACGCCACACTCGAAGAACTGGTGACCGCAGACCGGCTCACGGACCGCAGCTATGAGGTGTTCGTCAACGTCCGCGTCGTCTGTGAGAACTGCGGCTCAGACTATCCGATCGTCGACTTACTCGAGCGAGGCGGCTGCGATTGCGAGCAGGCGAGTAGCACCTGACCGGCACGAAACAGCCGCAATCGATGATGGCGATAATTCGACATCACTCGCCAGTCGATACTATTTTTTACTCCGACAGACAACGGACCCGTGTGTCACCACCTGAGTCAGTTACGTCGTCGATCACTGTTTCCGCCGAGCGCATCGGCGGGATCGATTCCACCGAAGTTACGCTGGAGCCCGGTGTAAACGTTCTGACTGGCCGGAACGCGACTAATCGAACGTCGTTTCTCCAGTCGATCATGGCCGCAATCGGTAGCGACCGCCCGTCGCTGAAAGGCGACGCTGAGTCGGGCCACGTCGAATTAGCTCTCGACGGCGAAACCTACACTCGCACGCTCGAGCGCCACGACGGTGCCGTCCGATTCGACGGCGATCCGTACCTCGAGGACCCCGAACTCGCCGATCTCTTCGCGTTCTTGCTCGAGTCCAACGAGGCTCGACAAACCGTTCGACGGGGCGACGACCTTCGTGAGTTGATCATGCGGCCGATCGACACGGACGAGATCGAAGCCGAAATATCGCGACTGGAGTCCAGAAAGCGAGAGATCGACGACCAACTCGCCGACCTCGACGATCTCAAGTCCGAACGGCCGGCTCTCGAGACGCGACGGCAGGCGATCGAAGACGACATCGAAGCCAAAACTGAGCGACTCGAGGAACTCGAATCGGAACTCGAGTCGTTCGACCTCGACATCGACGCGAGCCGAGAGCAACGCGCAGACATCGAGGAGACTGTCGCCGACCTCCAAGACGCACAGTCGACGCTCGACTCGATCGAGTACGAACTCGAGACCGAGCGCGAGAGCAAGGCCGAACTCGAGGCCGAACGCGAGGAGATCGACGACGAACTCGAGGCCGTCGACGACGATCTCGATTCACCGGAGCACCTCGAGGGCCGCGTTCAGGAGCTTCGAAACCGAAAACGCGCACTCGATACGACGCTGAACGAACTCCAGAGCGTCATCCGGTTCAACGAGGACCGACTCGATGAAGATGGACTCGACCTCGAGATCGAGCCAAACAGCGACGCCGGTGCAGGCTCCGATACAGACGGTGACGTCACCGACCAACTCCTCGAAGAGTCGAGCGACGTCGTCTGTTGGACCTGCGGATCGTCGGTCGAACGCGACCGCATCGAAACCACCGTCGAAAAGCTTCGATCGCTTCATCAGAGCAAACTCGGCGAGCGAAACGACCTCCAATCGCAGATCGACGAACTCTCGACGCGCCAGCGCGAACTTCGCGAGCGCCGAGAGAACCACCGAGAACTCGAGGACCGACGCTCCGCCGTCGAGGAGGAACTCGAGCGCCGCGAGTCGCGGATCGACGACCTCGAAACCCAACAGGCCGAACAGCGCGAGCGCGTCGAGGAACTCGAGGAGGAAGCGGAGACGCTCGAGACGGCAGATTACGGCGAAGTTATCGAAACCCACCGTGAGAGCACCCAACTCGAGATGGAAATCGAGTCCCTCGAATCGGAGTACGACGACGTCCACTCCCAGATCGACGAGATCGAAACGAAACTCGAGGAGCGAGCGGAATTCGAGGCCGAACGTGAGGATATCGACGACGAACTGACCGACCTTCGAACCCGCGTCGGCCGCCTCGAAGAAAACGCCGTCGACGCGTTCAACGAGCACATGGACTCGATTCTCTCGATCCTCGAGTACGGAAACATCGAGCGTATCTGGATCGAACGACGAGAGCGCTCGGTTCGCGAGGGTCGTCGAAAAGTAACGAAGACCGCCTTCGACCTCCACGTCGTCCGCGCGGCCGACGACGGGACGACCTACGAGGATCGCATCGATCACCTCTCGGAGAGCGAACGCGAGGTGACCGGATTGATCTTCGCCCTCGCGGGCTTCCTCGTCCACGAGGTCCACGAGGCCGTCCCAACTGTGCTCTTGGACTCACTCGAGGCGATCGATTCCGATCGCATCGCCGATCTCGTTGCGTACTTCGAAGATTACGCCGACTGTCTCGTCGTTGCTCTCCTTCACGAGGACGCACAGGCCCTCCCCGACTCACACACGTACGTCACCGAGATCTGAACGCGGCCTCGACTGTTGTCTGGCCTTCCCGTTCGTACACCAGCATCGAAGCGTACTTCGACGGATCGTCTCGAGGCCATTCACCGATTCACTAACTTATGATGGATTCATTATGTTTCTGAGGAAGAACCGTTCTCCTGATATGTGGTGTAAGGTCAGATAGAAATTACCCCTATATTGTGGTACGAGAGGTGTACAAGTTATAGATTTATTTGTGAAGTTTGGGTAGTAACCACACATTACCGCAGATTCTCGCCCAGTTTTGTAAACTTTCGGAATCCTCGTAAGTGGTCGTCAGCCATTAGCTATTACGCTCCATACATGGCAGAATTCAACTACAGTTGAGAAGGAGAGAAGTTAGTACTAGACTGACAAGGTGAGTAGCAAACGACTGTCGCCTTGTCGTGAGACTCACGACCGGAGTCTGTTCTCGAACAATGCTGGCAGGACAATTCATGGTTGTGCCGACCCAAGCACTACGTGGGATGGGAGTAGTGACACGGCTTCGAGTACTCGTACAAAACGAGGGTGAGCTCTACGAGTGTCGAAACTGCGGGACGAAATTCGACGCCGAGCCAGAGGCGTGCCCAGCGTGTGACTCGAGCGAAATCGCTCACTACGTGTTTTGATACGGTCCGTCGACGCGATAAATCACCGTTGGAGTCCGTTCGTTCTCGAGCGACCGTTCTTGTAGGTCGGTCACGAACGAGTGGATATGACGAGCGACGATCGATACAAACTCTACGGCGTCTACCTCTCGCCGTCGACCGTTGAGTCTCTCGCGCAAGCGCTCTACGACGACGCGGGCGTCGTCGACCTCGAGACGTACTTCGAGGAGAGTCAGGACGCCGTCCCCGTCGGCGATCCGGGTGCTGATGCGACCGACGAACTCCTTCAGGCCGTTCTCGAATCGTTCGCACCGTTGTACGATCGCGCGGCGTTCGACGCGGCACGCACCGTCGATCCGAACGCGTTTTCACTCGTTCACCTCGCGGCGAAACCCCGCCGCATTTCCGAGTTACGCGAGCGCTTTCAGGCCGCGGCGACGATCCAAGAGAGTGATCTTCGAACGGTGCAGACGGCAATCCTCGCCGCACACCTCGAGACCGATCCGAGCGAGTAGCCGTTCGGTCAATCCTCACCGGGGTTTCGGCGTTCGATCATCCCCAGACCGATCCAGGAGATGACGACGTCTCCATCTTGGGTTCGGCCCTCGAGGAAACTGTCCACGTAACCGCGTTTTGGGTCACTTTCGGAGACGCGTTTGTCGATAACTTCCGAGCGGATCGAGAGGGTGTCTCCCGGCCGCACTGGCTGTTTCCAGCGAAGTTCGTCGACACCCCGGGCACCCATCCCCGCTCGCTCCTGAAGCGGCCCGTCGACGAGCATCCGCATGCACATCGATGCCGTGTGCCATCCTGATGCGACCAGTTCGCCGAACGCGGACTCTTTCGCTGCCTCCTCGTCCGTGTGAAACACCTGTGGATCGTATCGCTCGGCGAAGTCGACGATCTCTTCTTTCGTAACGTGATACTCACCGAACTCGGTAGTGTCGCCAACCTCGATATCTTCGTAGTATTGCATCGCTCGCTACTGTGTTCGACACGACAATGAGCGTATGGGAAGGCGAAGCCGCTTGCAGACGATCACTCGAGCGCGACGATCGTCACCCAGTGGTCGGGATACGCGGCTTCGTGGTCGTTCGCGTCGCTGTTCGCCTCGATCCAATCGGCACACTCTCGCTCGAGGTGACAGCTATCGCAGTGCAGTTCGTATGCCATACGGGAACGTACGACAGTAACGACTGTAAGCGTTCGTTGTCCCGAAACGTGAGTTTCACACTGGCAATCACCGCGACGATATCGAATTTCCGAGGCGTCCTCACTCTCCGTCGAGCACACCCGCTCGCTCGAGTTCGTCTCGAACGATGGCGCGGATCTCGGCTTCGCTCCGAGTCGTTTCGGTCCGTGCCGTGGCAACCTCCTCGTTCAACGCTGCAAGGCGGTCGAAGACGTCCTCGAGTTGGTCGTAGGCGCTCTCGTGGTCCGTCTCGAACTGTTCGGGAGACAGCGTTGGCGTCTCCGGAGTCGCCTCACGGTCGACGGCGATTGGCGTCAGTCGTCGACTACGGGTTACGTTCTCGACGCTCTCGACGTTCTTCGCCAGGTGGGTCCCGAGGTGTTCCTGCGCGTAATTCGGGCCGTGAATCAACGCGATTGTCTCCGGGTCGACCGTCCGTGCGAACTCGAGTAGGCCGTGTTGGGCGGCGTGGCCGCTGAGGCCGCCGACGAGAGACACCCACTCCGCTGGAATCGTCGCTCTGGCCACCAGTTCACTCGAGTTCTCGGCGGAGACCCAGGAGACGTTCTCGGCGCTCGGCCACTCGGTTCCGAACGGATCCGCGTCGGCGGTGAACTGGACCGCTTCGCTACCGGCATCGACCTGGTTCTGGATGGTTCTCCCCGTCGTCCGCGTTGCCTGATAGCCGGTGAGCACGATCGTCGCCGAGTGGAATCTGGCCGCGATCTCGAGGAGGTATCTCGGCGAGTTGCCGCCGGTGAGCATCCCCGAGGGGGCGACGATGATCGGAACGTTTCCGCCAGCAGTTGGGTCAGCGTCCTCGAGAATCGCCCGTCGGTCCGCATCACTTTGAGGAAATTCGGTGTGTGGCGGAGAGAACGGCGTCGTATCCCCACTCTCCGTCGCGCGATTCGCGATCGACTCGTCTACGTAGTCGGTGTTTCTCACGTACTCGTGGTAGATTTCGGTGGCCTCCTCCGCCATGCCGTCGACGACGAGTCGCACGTCGTCGCGCAGGTCGCCCGCCAGCGTGTGCAACCGATCGGCGAACAGTAACTGAAGCGTCTGGGCCCGGCCGACGGCGAACGTCGGAATGAGGACCGGTTCGTGGTTGTTCAGCGCGCGCTCGACCGTTTCGTAGATCGTCGACTGCGCGTCTCGGAAGGCTGTATGGCTATGTGTCGCGCCGTAGGTCGACTCGAGCAACAATAGATCGGCCTGTGGCGGCGGCGCAAGATCCGGCAGGTGACTCGCCCTGTCGCCGATGTCACCCGAAAAAACGACGCGATAGCCACCGGTCTGAAGGGCGAGCCACGCCGAACCGAGGAGGTGAGCAGCGTTTCCGAACTGGAAGACGATCGGATCTTGCACGACGGAATCGGCGACGGCCTCGAGCGTTCCACCGCCGTAGTCGACGGCTTCGAACCGGTCGAATATTTCGTCGAGATCCCGGCGCGTGAACTCCTGATTCCGCTTCGTACGGGCGGTCTCACGTCTGTGGATTTTGAGTGAGTCCTCGAGAAGCGTCGTCGCGAGGTCGACCGTCGGCGGCGTTGCGACGACCGGCGCGTCGTCCGCGAGCAAGCCGCGGGCCTCGAGCACCGGTAGGCCACCGCAGTGGTCGATGTGCGCGTGAGTGAGAAAGACGGCGTCGACGGATTCTGGCTCGAGGCCTCGAAAATCGGGGAACGCGTCGCCACTCCCCTGATTCAATCCACAATCGACGAGGTAGGTCCCGGAAACGGTATCGACCTGATAGCAACTTCGGCCGACCTCGCGGTCGCCACCCCGCGGCGTTACGACCATCGGGGTGTCCGACGAAGGGTGGATATCAGCGTGCTCGAGCGGGTCGAACTCGGGACCCGCGTCGGCTGGAATCCACGGCATCTCCGAATTCAATTCTGACATACAGCTACTGTCGGGAACGCTTCATTTGGGGTTTCTGGTATCAGAATTATAATGGAAACTGAATTCCGAGTAAGTGATGCCTGCAAACGAATCGTGTATGGGAAGTGAGTACTCGAGTCCCCGTGGTGAGCTCGAATTTCAGTGCTACTTTAGACGAGACACCTCTGAGAGGCGACTATTGTTAACTATATCAGGCACTATTTGGACCGACGGGAATTTTTTCTACTAAAGGGCGACACTGGGTCGCTTCTAGCTAATATTTCGTGTTATTATCTCAGAGGCCACGGCTCGATATGTGTCCGATAGATCAGATAGCGAATCACTCTATCAGACGCTGACGAACGTGTATGAGAGACCTCGATCCATCTATAAGTTGACTATTCTCTCGCACTCGAGAAGCAGAATTGGATTAGAACTGGGTTCGCTCGGAGACGACGGCCTCGAGCAAACCTTCTTGTCCTCGAACTCGACAGTCATTATATGAAGACGCGGGACCTGGACCAGGTCGACTTCGAACTCAAAGAACGGGCAATCGACGAGGCACCCGTCGGTATCACGATCAGTGACCCGGACCAGCCGGATAATTCGCTCGTTTACGTGAACGAGTCCTTCGAACGGCTCACCGGATACGCGGCCGAAGACGTCCTCGGGAAAAACTGTCGATTCTTGCAGGGAGACGAGACCGATCCAGCGGCTGTGAGCGAACTCAAAGACGGAATCGAGAGTGCTGAAGCTGTCACCGTCGAACTGCTCAACTACCGCGAAGACGGCGACCCGTTCTGGAACGAAGTCACCGTCGCACCGCTTCGGGACGAAACCGGCGACGTCACGAACTACGTCGGCTTTCAGGTCGATATCACCCAGCGCAAGGAGGCCCAACTCGCGCTGGCGGCCGAGCGCGAACGCCTCGACCGCCTCGTCGATCGAATCAACGGCCTGCTCGCAGACGTCACCGAACTCCTGATGCACGGAGTCGACCGCGAAGAAACCGAGCAAGCCATCGTCGAGCGAATCGCCGCGACGGAGTCCTACGCCGCAACGTGGATCGGCGAACCGGACCTCGCGGCGAACACACTCGAGACCTCCACGCACGCCCACTTCGACGACTCCTTCGAGGACCTCAGTATCGATCTCGACGGAGACTCCCCGATAGCTCGAGCGTTCTCCCAGGAATCGGTCGTCCTCGGCTCTCTGGAAGACCAATCCGGGTTACGTCTCGAGCGCGACGCCGGACGGTTCGCTGCTATCCCCCTCGTGTACGGCGACGCAACCTACGGCGTGTTGGTCGTCGTCGGGACCGACACGGACGCCCTGGACGAGCGCGAACTGGTGGTTCTCGAGTCGGTGGGTCGAACCATCGCGACGGCGATCAACGCAGCCCAAAGCCGACGCGGACTGACAGCAGACGATCTCATCGAGCTCGAGTTCACGATCACCGACGAGTCGTTCTTCCCGGTCGCACTCGCTGACACCTGGAACGCTCCCCTCGAGCTTCGTGGCTCCGCAAAAGGCGGTGACGGTCACTTACACCTGTTCGTCGACACCTCCGAGGACGTCGCGGCGAGCACCGACGAATCGCCACCCACTACCGAGCATCTCGAGTCAGTGACGCGGATCGGCGGTGGTGAAACCCCACTGATCGAACTCGAACTCGCACCCGGATCGGTTATCGACCACCTCGCCGAACGCGGCGCGGAAGTACAGACGCTGACAGCCGAATCCGGTGTCGCTGAACTCGAGATTACCGTGCCCGCTGAAACCGGTGGTCGAGTGATCCTCGAACTGCTCGAGGATCGATACGACGGGCTCGAACTCGTGGCCTACCGGGAACGAACGCACCGACCGACGACTCGTGCTGCGTTCGAGTCGACGCTGGAGGACCGACTGACCGATCGACAGGCAACGGCGCTTTACAGCGCGTTTTACTCGGGATACTACGACGACCCTCGCACGACGACCGGTGACGAACTCGCGGCGTCGATGGGCGTCTCTCGACCGACATTTCACCAGCACCTCCGTGCAGCCGAACGAAAGCTTCTCACGGCCGTTTTGGGCTAAATTCTCTCCGATACTTACTGGTAAGGTATCGGTGATACGGGCCGAGGGTTGCTACAGGAACGTACGCACCCACCATGTCTACGCCATCGTCTCACCGCGCGACCGCGGAATCGATCCATCGACGCACCGGGCGAACGTTCCACCTCGCTACTCGGCTTCTTCCCGAGCGTGCACGCGACCCGACACACGTCATGTACGCATTCTTCCGCGTCGCAGACGAAATCGTCGACGATCCCGAACCGGAGTCGACGACGGCACAACGCCGCGAACTCGAGGCACTTCGCGCCGAAGCGCTCGGCGAACGCGATCCGACGAGCGACGTGATGAAGGGATTCGCCGCCGTCCGCAACGAACACGACCTCGATCATCGTGAGATCGAGATATTCCTCGACGCCATGGCGATGGACCTCGAGCGAGCCAGATACGACACGATCGACGACCTCGACGATTACCTTCGTGGCTCGTCGGTCGCAGTCGCGTACCTGTTGACCGACGTCTTCGCTGCCGACCTCGATCCCGCAGTCAGACCCCACGCAGCCGCGCTCGCCGAAGGATTCCAGTTGACCAACTTCCTTCGAGACGTTCGCGAGGACGTCCGGAAGTACGACAGAATCTACCTCCCTCGCGAGGTCCTCCACCGTCACGGCGTCACCGTCGACGATATCGAATCGCTTCGGTTCGACGACAGCGTCGCCGCGGTGATCGAAGACGAACTCGAACGCACCGAATCGCTCTACAGAAACGGCGTCGCCGGCATCCCCCACCTCCCAGAAGACGTTCAGTTCGGCGTCCTCCTCGCCGCCGTACTGTACGCCGAACACCACCGACTCATCCGCCAGAACGGATACGACACGCTCGCGAGTCGGCCCTCGCTCTCGAGACCTCGACGTCTCGCCGTCACCGCCCGAACGTGGTATCACTGGCGACGAACACGAGACCCGGAGGCCGTCTTCGAGGCCGTCAGCGCGATTTCGCCGGGCGAGCCTGACGCAGCCGATTCCGACTCGAGCAGCCAGGGTGAGACCACGCAAGTGACGAACGCGGGGTCGACGCAATCAGAATCGAATTTTCCCCGACCGATGCATTCGGCCCGCCGCACCGTCGGTCGCATTCGAACTTACTTCGGAACGAGGTCAGAATGACTACGGAGCCATGGTCGGCCCCACCGAACGCTCTCGAGGGGAACTCCGTCGTCATCGTCGGCAGCGGATTCGGTGGACTCTCGACGGCCGCCCATCTCGCAGCGGCGGGTGCGTCCGTCACCGTCCTCGAGAAGAACGACCAACTCGGCGGCCGCGCGAGCGTCCTCGAGCGCGCCGGCTTTCGATTCGATATGGGCCCGTCGTGGTACATGATGCCCGACGTCTTCGAGCGCTTCTTCGCCGCGTTCGAGCGTGACCCCTCCGATTTCTACACCCTCGAGCGACTCGATCCCCACTACCGGATTTTCTGGAAAGACGGCGACCGACTCGACGTAACACCAGACGTCGAGGCCACCAAAGCCGCGTTCGAATTCTACGAGGACGGTGCCGCTGACGCACTCGAAGACTACCTCGAGCGCTCGACGGAAACCTACGACATCGGGATGGAACACTTCGTCTACACGAATCGGCCCCTGTTTCGCGACTACGTCGATTGGAACGTCCTGAAAAACGCCCGCGGACTCGGCTTGCTCGGCTCGATGGACGATCACGTGTCGTCGTACTTCGACCACCCGAAACTCCAGCAGGTCGTCCAGTACTCACTCGTTTTTCTCGGCGGGTCGCCGTCGAACACCCCCGCACTCTACAACCTGATGAGCCACGTCGATTTCAACCTCGGCGTCTACTATCCACGAGGGGGAATCGCAGCCGTCGTCGACGGAATCGTCGATCTCTGCACCGAACTCGGCGTCGAATTCCGAACCGGATACGAGGTCCGAAAGATCGCGCCCCAACAAACTGGATTCCACCTCGAGACGTCAGCCGGGCCCGTCGACGCCGATTTCGTCGTCAGTAACGCAGACTACGCCCACACCGAACAGTCACTCCTCGAACCCGAATTCAGACAACACGACGAACCGTATTGGGACACCCGAACCTACGCACCATCGGCATTCTTGCTCTACCTCGGCATCACCGGCGACCTCGAGGACATCGCCCACCATACCCTCGTGCTTCCGACCGACTGGGACCCCCACTTCGAGACCATCTTCGACGAACCAAATTGGCCCGATAACCCTGCGTACTACCTCTGTGCACCGTCGGTCACCGACGACACCGTCGCTCCTGACGGCTGTAGCGCCCTCTTCGCGCTCGTCCCCATCGCCCCCGGCCTCGAGGACGACGAGGCGATCCGCGAGGCCTATCGAGACTCTCTCCTCGACGACATCGCGGCAAACACCGGCGTGGCCCTTCGGGACCGTCTCCTCGTCGAGGAATCGTTTTGCATCTCCGACTTCGCGACTCGGTACAACGCCCGCGAAGGGAGCGCGCTCGGTCTCGCTCACACGCTCCGCCAAACCGGGCCGTTCCGCCCGAGCCACCGTTCGTCCGCACTCGAGGGACTGTACTACACCGGCGCGTACACGACGCCCGGCATCGGCGTACCGATGTGTCTCATCAGCGGGCAGCATACCGCCGACGCGCTCATCGCCGACGTTGCCACCGAGACACCGACTGTATGACTTCTCGAGCGCTTCTGGTTCGATCACGACCACGTTTTTGGCCCTACCTCGCCGGTCCCGTACTCGTGGGTGCTGTCTATGCCGCCGAGTCGGTTGGTGCGCTGTTCACCCCGACCGTACTCGTCCTGTTTGGGTACTTCCTCCTCCCCGCGAATCTCTTCCTCTACGGTATCAACGACGTTTTTGACGCCGACGCCGACCGCGAAAATCCGAAAAAAGCCGACCGGGAATCACGCTACCGTGGCGACGCCGCGACTCGCTGGTCAGTCACCTTGTCGTTCGCACTTGGCCTCGCGCTGTTGGCGATCACCCCGACCGTCGCTGCCCCCTGGCTTCTCGGGTTCTTCGTTCTCGGGGCGGCCTACAGCGCGCCGCCGCTGCGCCTCAAAACCCGTCCACCTCTGGACTCGCTCTCGAATGGCCTCTACATCCTCCCCGGTGCGACAGCGTACGCCGCGGTCGCCGGAACGACACCGCCCGTCCTCGCACTCCTCGGCGGATGGCTCTGGGCGATGGGCATGCACACGTTCTCGGCCATCCCGGACATCGAACCCGACCGCCGCGCAGACATCGAAACCACCGCAACCCGTCTCGGTGGGCGCCTCGCGACGGTCTACTGCGGTTCGGTCTGGGCGCTCGCCGCGGGCGTATTCGCGCTCCTCGACTATCGGCTCGGGCTGTTGATGCTGGCGTATCCGATTTTGCTGGTCGGAATCGGACTTAGCGAGGTGGACCTCGAGCGAGCGTACTGGTGGTATCCGGCGGTGAACGCCAGTATTGGGATGGTGTTTACACTCGGCGGATTGTGGGTATTGCTTTGTGGTTAGGGTAACCAACAGAATCAAACAAATAAGATGTTTTCCAGCAAGAAGGCGATCAGAAGTTGTAGTGCCAACTAGGTCGAGTTATACACTGATCGAACAGCTAACGTGTGGGTAGATTGACTCTATCTTATAGTGTTTTCTACGGCTCGAACAGGTTCTTGTACACTCATATCTAAAAACACGAAATTTTATTTTTATTGGATTATAAATCAACATGATGTATCGATATACGCCAAATGAAATCGACCACAAACGGGCACATCATCAGGCAGTCATTCAAGGTGTCGACGACTTGGATGTCAAACGAATTGGGAACTTGGGGGAGCTTGCATTCGAACAGTTCTGTCGTGAATATCTGCCAGTCGAGATGTGGGAGTGGAAGAACGAAGAGGCAATTAGACGGTGCAACTCCGAAAGTTTCTCGGGGTATGACTTTGAGGTCTTCGGCTACAAGGTTGACGTCAAGTCGTCGCGAGACGTCTCTGCATTCCTCCCGGAGTCACTCGTGGAGCGTGATCCAGACGACGATATCGTCGTGATGGTCTGGCACCGAGACAACGAAGACAGTCTGATGCTGCTCGGGTGGGAGCGACTCGAGACACTAACGTCGAAGGTTGAGTCCGAAGCGGCTTACTCGGGAGAGTCGCCGGAGAAACTCGACCATTTAGCGGCCCGACCGATGAACGAACTGATCGACCTCGGTCCGAACACTGCCCACATGAATCAAAAGCCCGAGAATCCGTTTAAGCCGGGTGATCGTGTCGTGAAAGCTGGAACCGATGAGCCGTCGGTAGGCGTCGTTATCGAGGTGATGCCTCCCGAGAAGAATACCGGTGCGTACGGCCAAGAGATGGACGGAGAAGCCGTTAGCGTTGCGTTCCCGAGTTCGCTCGACGAGGGGCCGGCGGAGTGGCGAGAGTATCACCCCGCCATCCTCGCGTCGTACTGTGTCGATACCGATATCAAACTTTGGCGGTACAAACACGAGAATCTCGAGTTCGCTTCGAATCCCTACGTATCGGGTGACTGCGTGATCAAGACGAGCCACGACGATCCGAATACGGCCGTAGTGGTCGAGAGTGAAGCCAGTCAGAGTAGTGACAAAGTCACGGTCGCATATCTAGGCGACTTCGACGAGACGGACGTCTGGCCGTCGAAGTTGGCAGACCACTGTGCGGAGAACGGAATCAAGTGCTACACGTACGAGTGTTCGGAACTCGAGTTTGCCAAGTCAGCACAAACGTAGTGTTCGAAAGTTGGACTCACTTCAGACGGTCCACACCCTGATTCAAACCTCCCGTGTCAATTTTTGACGAAACAACGACGATCCGAGTAAGGAGTACGTTTGTCAGAAATGGGTTGGGGCAGATTTGAACTGTCAATAGGATTACATGCTCGACGCTTCGCGTCTGCGCGTGTAATCCATTGGAGTTCGTCTCGCTTCGCTCGACGAACTGCCGACTTCCATGCGTTCCGCCCTCGGGTCCTGCCTGCTCGCTTCGCTGCGCGGGCGGGCCTTCCGACTACAGGTGAAGGCAATTTAGAAATAGTTGCTGAGATCACTGGCGACTCGCTCGCACTCCCAGGCACGGAGCAACAACGCATGCCAGCAATTGACAATGCTATCGAGGCGTACTTCACGGAAAGAGAGACCGAACTCAGCGACTCATCGCTGCAGAATCACCACTATCAACTCAAAATGTTCCGCAAATGGGCTTGGGGTGCAGGAGACGTTAACAGCGTTGAAGAACTCGAACCACTCGACCTATCCCGGTTTCGACGATACCGAAGCAAGTCGATCAATACCAACACAATGTACAACCAACTCTGTGTGGTTCGACTCTTCCTCCGGTTTTGTTTCCGGATGGGCTGGGTTGATGAGTCACTCCCGGAGTCGATCGTACTGCCAACAAGAGATGGAGCGGCACGTGATAGTAAGATCGATCCAGATCGTGTTGCGGGACTCCTTGATGACTTAGAACGCTACCAGTATGCGTCAACCGGCCACGTTATTCTCTCGCTCTTATGGTCCTGTTCGCTTCGTATTGGCGGCTTGCGAGCACTGGATGTAAAAGACGTAGACCTAGATAACCGATGGGCAGATTTAGTATATCGCCCCGAAAGTGAGACTCCGCTCAAAAACAAACGTGGTTCGGAGCGCGAGATTAACTTACACGGATGGGTCTGCGATTTGCTTCGTGCTTGGATCAACGACCGTCGTCCCTCAGTAACTGATGAATTTGGGAGAGAACCTCTACTGGGGACTAAGCGGGGACGTATGTCTCGATCAGCAATTCGTGTTCGGGTATACAAACTGACTGCGTGTGGTGATTTAGGGCATGGGTGTGCCTGCGGATCAACGTATCCATCAGAGTGTGATGACTCAGTCGCGCCACACGATATCCGCCGTAGCAGTATTTCTGCGTGGCTCGATGAGGGCCACGATCCAAATTTACTATCTGGGAGGGTTGATACAAGTACTCGTACGATGGAAAAACACTACGATGTGAGATCCGAGCGTGAAAAAAGAGAACTCAGACGAGACGCGTTCGATCTCTAACCGTCGGCACTCCGCCGTCGATTATTAGATTGAACAGCATAGGGGGTCAGTAGGGTAGCTCAACCATAGACTTCCTTTCGATTCTTCTGTACTCCAAAACGCAACGATTGGGAGTCAGCACCTTGGTGCCCAAACAGCGTAAGCACGCACCCGATCCATCGTAGATCAATCATCCAGTACTTGCGCGAAGGAACCTCTGTCGCGGTCGTCAGCGAACGCATGGATGTAAGCGCAGGCGGTATCAATGCCTATTACTCACAACTCACTAATGAGGAATCAATGGAGAGACGAAGAGAATACCTACCTAGCGAGGGCGACAAGGGGTAGGTAACCACCTCAACTGGCTCATCGTCGGTCCAGTTCCGCCTCAATCGTCGCAGGGACGTAGCTAGTTTTCATATGGGGCTCTCATTCAAAACGACCTTTCACGAACATTCCGGACGACAGAAGCAGACGACTAGGCGACGTCGTAGCCAGCGTCCTCGATGGCAGCGTGGATTTCTTCGTCCTCTACACCACCTTCGGTGTCGAGTTCGACAGATTCGGCCTCGTGGTCAGCACTGACCTGGGCCACGCCATCAAGTGCTTGGAGCGCATCCTCGACGTTCTGTTCGCAGCCTTCGCAACTCATCCCAGTGACAGTGATCGTTCGTGCCATGTTGTACTAGTAGATCTGTTCTCTTATTGCAATTGTTGTTTTAATCATTCAGCTATCTCCGTGTGATGCTTTTGTATATAAACTGTTTTGCGGGGAAGACTAATTGTCTTCGAGGTCGAATTCTCTCGTATGAGGAACCCAGATGAGACCGACCTCGAAATACTACGGTTGCTGATCGATGACGCTCGGCGACCGTTCAGCGAAATAGCCGATCACGTCGGCCTGACCCCACCAGCGGTTTCCGATCGTGTCGCACGCTTAGAAGAATTAGGCGTTATTCGGAACTTCACGGTTGACGTGGATCGAACAACGCTTCAGAACCGAGTTCCGGTACTGATTCAACTGACAGTCAAACCGGAAGCCGTCGAACGCGTCTTCGACCGACTGTACGAGCTGGATGAAACCGAGCACGTCTTCCAATGTTTCGATGGCGGCATCGTTGCTCACGTGAACGCACCCGATCAAGATGCACACGCGTGGTTCCGAGATGCTCTGGAAATGGAAGACATCGACTCGTACGAGCTCACGCCCCTGTCCAGATACGAATGGAGTGTCGGGGTCACTCCCGCTGATTTCACCATCTCGTGTGCAGTGTGCGATAACACGGTGAAAAGCGACGGCGAGACAGCTCGAATCAACGGCGAGGTCAAAGTCTTCTGTTGTCCATCGTGTAAAAGCAAGCACGAACAGCGGTACGAATCATTGCAACAAGGGGCAAACTGATGTCGGAAACACGACTTTCGATTTGAAGATCTACCCCCTTTCAGATTCTAGTAATTATAACGACAAGTCGCATCAAACTGTAGCCCGTAGTATGAGATGAGGTGAAGAGACCATGTCAAACGACCATTCGAATATAGAACGAACCGACCTGTCCCTCTCGGGCATGTCGTGTACGACGTGCGCGTCTACAATAGCGGACAGTCTCGAAGATGTAGACGGGGTGCAGGACGCTTCGGTCAACTTCGCCACGGAGCGAGCGGACGTCAGCCATGACTCGGATGTCCCTGTTGAAGAACTCATCGAGGCCGTGGAAGCCGCTGGTTACGGTGTTCGTGACGAGTTACTGAACGACGAGATGGAAGGCGAAGAAGAGCTACAGGAGATGCGTCGGATGGCGATCCGGGCGTGGATTGTCACGTCTCCAATCGTCCTGCTCATGGTGTTCATGTGGACACCGCTGGAAGTTCTGACCGGCTTCCAGATCGACGTCGCTATGTTCGTCTTCGCTACGATCGTCGTCTTCTACTACGGTCGGACGACCCACGCGTCCGCGATTCGGGGTATCCAGAATGGGACGTTCAACATGGATTCGCTGATCTCGATCGGGACACTCGTCGCATGGGTAACCGGCGTGATGGTCTTCGTGACGCCGATCGAGAACTACGCCGGCGTCGGAGCGATGATCATGGCCTCGCACAACGTGGGAACGTACCTCGAACACCGAGCGAAAGGACGTGCGAGCTCGGCCATCGAGGGACTGATGTCCATGCAAGCAGAGACGGCAGCGGTCCAGAGAGATGGGGAAGAGATCGAACTCCCTATCGAAGACGTCGAGATTGGGGATGTAATGGTCGTTCGTCCAGGCGAGAAGGTCCCGCTCGACGGAACCGTCATCGAGGGACGAAGCAGCGTCGATGAATCGATGGTGACCGGCGAGTCTGATCCTGCAACCAAGGAGGAAGGCGACGAAGTGATCGGTGCGACGGTGAACCAGTCGGGGATGATCAAGGTGCGGGCCGAAAAGGTCGGCGACGACACGTTCCTCTCACAGGTCGTCGAACTCGTCGAAGAAGCCCAGGGAACCAAAGTCCCGATCCAGGCCTTTACCGACCGTGTCACGAACTACTTCGTCCCGACAGTACTGATACTCGCAGCGCTCTCGTTCGTATTGTGGTTCCTGTTCCCGGACGGAATGGGGGCCGTCGCGGGTATCGGTGCACCGTACCTCCCCTGGGTGGATCTCGCTCTCGATCCGTTGACGCTCGGGATCTTCGCGGCTGTTGCCGTTCTGGTGATCTCGTGTCCGTGTGCACTCGGACTGGCGACGCCAACGGCGCTGATGGCCGGCACTGGGAAGGCTGCCGAGAACGGCATCCTGTTCCGCGACGGTGAAGCCATCCAGACGATGAAGGATCTCGATGTCGTGGTGCTGGACAAGACGGGGACGATCACGGAGGGCAACCACTCAGTTACGGACGTCGTCGTGGGAGACCACCCTTCGGTCAGTGCTGACGGCGGACACTTGGAAGATCCCGGTCTGACCGAACGCGAAGTGGTCAGACTCGCTGCCTCGGCCGAACGAGGGAGCGAACACCCGATCGGGCAGGCTATCATCGAGTACGCCGAAGACCAGGAAATCGAACTGGCCGAGCCGGCGGCGTTCGATAACGTCGCCGGAAAAGGGATCCAAGCAGAGATCGACGGACGATCGGTCTACGTCGGAAACACGAAGTTCTTCGACGAAGTCGGCATTCCGCTTGCCTACGAGGACGAACTGCAGGCCTTAGAGCAGGAAGGGAAAACGACGGTGCTCGTCGGTATCGAAGACGAAAACGTCGGCGTCATCAGCACGGCCGACACGATCAAGGAGGAATCTCACGATGCGATTCAGGCGTTGCACGACCGTGGGCTCGAAACCTGGATGATCACCGGGGACAACGAGCGGACTGCCCGCGCGATCGCTGAAACGGTCGATATCGACCCCAGTCGAGTTATGGCTGGCGTCCTCCCGCAGGACAAGATCGACAAGGTCAGCGAATTGCAAGAGGAGGGATACAACGTTGCGATGGTCGGCGACGGGATCAACGATGCGCCCGCGCTGAAACAGGCGAACATCGGCGTCGCTATCGGCACGGGAACTGACATCGCCATCCAGTCGAGCGACGTTAGCCTCGTGCGGGGCTCGCTCGATGCGCTCGTTGACTCGTTCACGCTGTCGGAGCGGATCTTCTCGAAGATCAAGCAGAACCTCTTCTGGGCGTTCATCTACAACGCGGTGGCGATCCCGATCGCGTTCTTCGGGCTGCTCCACCCGGTGATCGCCGTCGCGGCGATGATTACGTCGAGCATCTCGGTCATCACGAACTCGACGCGGCTGGGGAATATCGAGCTGTAACTGACGGCTCACCCCACCCGTTCTCACAGTGAAACAGCACTACCAGACCCCAACTCATGACACTCGAAACAACACGCGTCGGAATCCACGGGTTAAATTGTCCGAACTGTGCTGCGAAGGTCGAACGAGCCGTTGCTGGGCTTTCCGGAGTTCACAGTGCAGCCGTCGAATTCGACATAGAGCAAGCAGTCTTCGAGTACAACCCACGCTCAGTCACGCTCAACCGAATCGTTCACACCGTCGAGCAGACTGGCTGTGACTCGAAGCGGTTCACCATCTCACTGGATGGTGATCGGATCCAACCGAACGGAAGGCAAGCAGCAGCTGACGATAGTGACGGTTCACACGATAGCTGCTGCGACGACGAGGAGACTCACATGGATGGCCACCAACAGAACCGGTCACCGTTCTAGGATCATGACAGCGAGACCCCTATCAAGCCGTTTCGGCGGGTCACAGGTGACGAAGAGCCACTCGCATTCGTCACTAATAGGGGTAACACCAATCACACCTCGGTTCAGCACGCCAATCTCCACAGCAGGAAGCGTTCAGGACGATCAAGCGAAGCTACTGATTCGCTTGCTCACAAGGGTAGCTAACTACGGTCTGATCGGTCGGTTCCAGATGTTTGCTGCGCGACTACCCGGCTACGAGAAGCCCACTACAGGAAAATGACGAGAAAACACACCGACATCCACGGGCTGAACTGCCCAAATTGCGCTCTAACGCTCGAACGGGCGATCGCTACGCTTCGTGGCGTCCGTGGCGCACGCGTCGAGTTCGAAACCGAAACAGTGAGCGTTGAGTACGATCCCGCCGCTGTCTCGCTCGAACGGATCGATTTGAGGATCAGAAGCGCTACGTGCGAGTCGGAGTGCTTCGATATGAGCGCACCGGACAGAGCGTTCGGCAAAATTGATCGAGAGTCAGGGATCGCTCAAACGCCATCCAATCACAGCGATGGATGCTGTCAGATCGTCGTGGACGGTGACTGGTGATGTTGCTGGCCACCGGTTTCATCAGCTTGGACGTGACGTTCGAACACGCCGGAGCGTGGGCTCTCGCGCTAATCATGATCGTTGTTGTCTCGTGGTTGTTTTACCGCTATTTCGCCCCAGAAAGCTGGCGCGAGTGGGCTGGAGCCGGTGTCGTACAGGCGTTTATCATCGCACTGTACGCCGAAATGTTCGGGTTCCCGCTGACTATTTATCTCCTGATTCGGTTCGGCGGCCTCGATCGGGAGTACGCCAGCGACAATCTCTGGTCTACACTGGTTGGTATCGGTGAGACCGGAATGTTCGTATCGATGCTGGTCGGCTACAGCGTGGCGCTCATCGGGATCTTGCTCTTTATTCAGGGATGGCGACAGGTCCATCGCGCCAGACAGGAAGACCATCTGGTTACCAGCGGACTCTACAGCTACGTCCGCCACCCGCAGTATACTGGGTTGTTCCTCGCACTCTTTGGCGAGGGTATCGTTCACTGGCCAACGATATTTTCGGTTGGGTTGTTCCCGATTATCGTCCTGACCTTCACGTGGCTCGCTCGCAAGGAAGAGCGAGACATGCTCGATCAGTTCGGTGAGGAGTACCGAACGTATCAGCAGGAAGTTCCACTGTTCGTTCCTCGATTGGGCCAGTGGCGACGCTTCGTACGTGAGTCTCGATCACCCTAGAGAGGTAAAAAGAACAACAGGAGACAATGATGATGAACGAAGTAACTCAGGAATCGGAGGCCGAATTCGGACGCAAAGTACTCAGTGCGAACGATATCACGAAGACGTACGGTTCACGGCTCCCGTTCACCAGGAGCGTTGAAGTGCTGACTGGTGCGTCGATCGACGTCTACCCGGGCGAAATCGTCGGGATCGTTGGCGGGAACGGGTCCGGGAAATCGACATTGATGAAGATCCTCGTCGGCGTTCTGGACCAGGACAGCGGTGACGTCACTCACAATGGGACGATCGGGTGGTGCCCACAGGAAACGCTCCTGTACGACCGCCTCACCGTCCGCGAGACGTTTCGTCTGTTCGGTACCGGCTACGGGTTGGATGAGGAGGAGATAACCGCGGCGATGAACCACCTTGCCGATCGGCTCGACTTCGACCGATATCTCGACTATCGCATCGATCGCCTGAGCGGCGGGAACCGCCAGAAGGTCAATCTCGGGATCGCACTCATGCACGACCCGGATGTGTTGTTGCTCGACGAGCCGTACACTGGCTTCGACTGGGAGACGTACCAGACGTTCTGGGACATGAGCGAAGAGCTCGTCGCCGAAGACACTTCGATCGTGATCATTTCTCACCTCCTGCAAGAGCGAGACCGCATCGATCGCGTCTATGAGCTGAAAGAAGGAGTGCTCTCGGAGGTCGAGAACTGATGGTGGAAAAGCTCACAATCGGGGTGTCGTCGCAGATACGCTCGTTCGTTCGTGATCCGGTCACGGTCGTCCTGGCCGTCGTCCTACCGGCGATCATCATCGAAGGGTGGGGACAGTCCATGTCGAACATGCCCGAGATGCCGACAGTCGAGTCGGTTCCGATCGAACTCGCGCGGATTCTCGGGGCGACGCTCGGCGTTGCGATGATCGCCGGGATCCTCGGCTTGGTGATGATCATCGGGGCCAGATCGGCGGATCGACGACTCGTTGTCGTCGGCTACTCCCCGAGTACCGTCCTCGTCTCTCGGCTCCTCACCATTGTCGGGATCACGGTTGTCATCGCAGTCATCAACTTCGGTGTACTCTTGGTCAACGTCTCGGCGGAAGCACCCATATTAGCCGTCAGCTTTCTTGCGCTATCCGGTGTTCTGTATGCGTGTATCGGTGTGTTGGTTGGGGCTCTTCTCCCCCGTCTGTTCGAAGGGTCGCTGGTAATCGCGTTGCTTGCGATGATGGACGCGTTCTTAAGCGGCGACAGTCCGCTTGCTGCCGACGTTCCGTGGTGGGTTGAGTACTTCCCGCTGTACCATCCGAAGACGTTGATCCAAGAGGCGATGCTTAACGGGACGTATGCAACGGGTGACCTTCTCTTCGTCCTCGGATACCTCGCCGTACTGATCGGACTCGCGCTTTTCGTGTTCCAGCGAACGATGGCCGTTGAAGGGAGGTGGCTGGGATGAGCAGTCGTCGCGCTACAACGATGTTCCGTATCAGCTTCCGGGAAACCGCTCGCAACTACGTACTCGTCGGGTTGCTGATCGTGCTCCCGATCGCATTCATCACCGTCGCGTTCGCCGTCACGCAAGACGCACAGATGCCGATCGAGCTCCCGATCAACGGGGAAACGCAAGTCGTCATGCGAGGCCTTCCGGAGGTTCACGGTGTTGCGATGACGCCGCTCACGAGCACCATCATCGCGGGGATCGTCGGATTGTTACTCATGCAAGATGCACGGAACGTCGATGGTCGGCTGGTGTTAGCGGGCTACCGGGCGCGTGAGGTGATCTTCGCTCGTCTCGGAACCCTCGGCGTACTAGTGGCACTGGTGACGGCGGTCACCGTGGGAGTCATGGCCTACGACGTGATGCCCGAACAACCGACGTTGTTCGTCCTCGCTATATTCGTGGTAACGCTACTGTACGGGCTCGTAGGGATGTTGCTCGGTGTCGTCTTCGATAGGGTGGCCGGCCTGTGGACGATCCTCGTCGTCTCGATGCTCGATATCGGCCTCTTTCAATCACCGCTCTTTCCGATGGGCGACGACGCGTGGTGGGTGAAAACCCTTCCCGGACACCATCCGATGGAAGTCGTCTTCGACGCAGGCCTCACTACACAGCCAGATACGCTCGTCCATCTGGGGTGGGCACTCGTGTATCTCTTTCTCGTTGGGGCGGCAGCAGTCCTACTCTTCTATCGGCTTACTGGAAGACAACGAACGTCCGCTCTTCAGGTGATTCGATGAAACAGACAGAAACAGTTGCGGTGATCGGCGGTGCAATGGCTGGACTCGCAGCCGCAGAGGGATTCCATGATTCGATTATCGCTCTCGTTCTAGACGCTCGCGGCGTTGCTCAAATTCTTCATCGGAAATGTCGCCGCGGGCGTATGCCGCTCGTAGCTCTTCGAGCGCTGGATCTGTCCCACGTGATTCTGACCGGCGAAAGACACTGTAGAGCAGATATCCAATTCCAAGAATCACGAGTAGTGGAATGACCGACATGATGACCCACATCCACGTGGTTCCGGTTCCATCCCACATCCCGCCGTTCCACATATGTCCCCCACCCCACAGGCCCATCATCGGCATCATGAGTGCCATCATCAGCATGGGAACGAGTACGATTGCAGCGACGACGATTACGATCGTTCGAACGAGGGAGTCTTCGGTTGCCATACCGACTAGTATAACCTCGTACGTATTTTATTCGTCGCAAATTCCATATCGTGGGAACTTGTGGCTTGATTCAGGTGACGAGGAGGCCTATTGTTACTGAAGGGACGTTTGAGGAACTGGTACGAACGACACGAACGAAATCACAACTGAATGTTGAACCAGTATCAATAAGTTCGATGGAAATGTCTGTTAGACAAGGAGAGTTCTAAGCATGATCTCATCCATCCTCTCGACCGTGGGGGACGCACTCTGGACGACTGGCTACTTCCTCTGGCAGTCGCTGTGGGCCCTTCTATTCGGGTTCATGTTATCCGGAGCGATACAGGCATTTGTCTCCAAGGAAGGGATGGTCAATTACATGGGCGATGGGAGTCCAAGATCGATTTTCTACGCATCGGCGTTCGGGTTTGCTTCGACATCTTGTTCGTTCGGGGATATCGCAGCGACGAAAACCCTCTTCAAGAAAGGTGCGCACATCATTCCCGCTGTCGCCTTCTTAATTGCCTCGACGAATTTCGTGATTGCACTCACGTTCCTCATCTGGGCGCTCCTCGGGTGGGAGTTCGCACTCGCACAGGCAGTCGGTGCGCCGATCATGATCGTAACTGCGGTGATACTCACGCATTTCCTGATTCCGTACGATAAGGCCGCCGAAGTGAGGGACCGCCTCGTGAGAGAGGAGCAACCCGTCGTCACTGACCCCGTTTGCAAGATGCGGATGAACCGTGAGAATGCCCTCGCCGTCGAATTTAAAAACGAAACCGTCCACTTCTGTTCGGACCAATGTAAATCGCTCTTCGAACAGAATCCAGACACGCACACGACGTCTTGGAGGGAGAAAATCACGTCGCTGAACGGCTGGGTGGAAGCCGCGAATCAAACCCGTAGAGACGTTAAAATGCTCGGAAACCCCCTCTTAGCAGGATTCTTCATCGCTGGATTTGCCGCGACAGTGATTCCCGATTGGGCGTGGGAGGCCTTCTTTGGAGCAGGTGGTGAGGGTTTCACGGAAGTGCTCTACAGTAGTGCGGTCGGACCGCTGGTATCGCTCGTAGCGTTCGTCGGCTCAATGGGTAATATCCCGCTCGCTGCGGTACTGTGGGGGTCAGGATTCCTCTTCGCTGGCGTCATCGCGTATATTTATGCGGATCTGATCGTTCCACAGCTCATCCACATCTACCGACAAATCTTTGGATCGAAAATCGGCAATCGCTTGACGCTCATCCTATACGTTTCGATGGCGACGGCTGGATTCACGGTGTACTACCTGTTCGCAACGCTCGATCTGATACCGGAGGCAGCTGTTGCTGACCCCGGTGCTGGTATCGCGGTGTTTGGTGTGGATCCGATACTCATTATGAACGCACTCTTCATTCTGATCGGGCTCGCGTTCGTCGGTCTGGTCGTCCGGGGTCGCAAAGCGGCACCCGGTGATCGAGACGTCGAAGATCCAGTTACGGGGACGGAACTCACTGTGAAGAACGCGGATTACTGTACCGTGTATGACGAGTCGATCTACTACTTCGAGAGCGACCAGTCACGGGAACAGTTCTTGCAATCTCCAGAGGCCTATCTCTAAATCCTCTATCGGTGGCCCTCACATACTATCGTTGAACTCGACATATCGAAACTACTCTGGAAAAGGAGGTTAGTCAAGAACAGTTAACGAGATCCCATCTGAGTATTTGGAAGATTATCAATAATAACAGTCGCCGTGCCGTGTATCACGAGTTTTCCTGCTTCGTTTTCGATACGAGTCGTGAGCCGATACTCGTCGCCTTCGAGGGTTTCGACGATCTCGCAGCTGGCAGTCAGCGTCTCACCGATACTGACGGGACGATTGTATTCGAGGTTCTGCGAAAGGTAGATCGTTACCCCCGGGAAGCAAGCGAGAGCAGAACTGATCAACCCCGAGACGAGCGTTCCGTGGGCAATACGGCTACCGAAGCGTGTTTTCTCGCTAAACTCCTCGTTGAGGTGGAGGGCGTTCGTGTCGCTGGTCGCTTCGGCGAAGCTGCGAACGTCGTCGTCGGTGATAGCCTTGGTGAACGTGACGCGATCGCCAACGCCTAACGATCCTGGGTCGTCGATGTCGATCTCGAAATCGCCTCTCGCTCGACCCGACGAGAGACGGGGAACCGTCACACCGTCGATTTCGCTGAGGTGGGGATGTTGTTCGTCGAGATAGCGACTTGGGGATTGTTCGAACAGGTTTCTACAAGCCTGCGAACAGAAGTAGTAGGTCTCCTCATTGTGAGTGACCGTGGCTTCTGTATCGGTGCTGGGAACTTCCATACTGCAGACGGGATCAACTGGCATGATGGTACCTAGGTTGTGAGAGTTGGTTCAGGCGCTATCAGCAGCCCGACCGGACAGAATGGTATCGTCTGATGACCACGTAACGGAGGATAAGATCCCTGCGTTCAGCGGATCGTAGATGACTACCTCTCCAACGGCCCTCTCAAACGCCCTATATCGTGTGAGTGTAGCAGTGAGTTCTGGTGGTTCTGATCCAGTAGTCATACTGGATATGTGGTTTCTTATCCCGATATAGCCCGGGGACACTTCCTATGCGAGGGGGACACTATCCACAACAAACCATTCGAGTATAGAAAGAGCTCAAATAATTGAACGTAGGATCAGTGGTACCCGAGCGTATCACTCTCTTACGTAGATGAGGAGGTCGTCTTGTTGAAGTTCGAAATCAGGTTCAGGAGCGAGATGCAACTCATTATTTCGAGTGACACCAACGACACGGTCATTTTCGATCGCTGAGAGTTCCCCAGTCGGATCAGTCATACGGGTGATCAGAATATCATCTTCGGTTGCGCTAATGGGTTCGTCAAGGACAGCGGCGGCAAGCAACCGACCAGCGATGTCTGGTAACTCAAGTACGTAATCAGCACCTGCTCGTTTAACTCTCTCAACTGCTTCACTCTCAGTTACCCGTACAAATATATTGGTCGTAGAATGGGAGTCACGAGCAAGTAGTGTACTCAACACTGCTTGACGGTCTTCTGGGAGGGAAATGATTACAGCATCTGCTTTCTCTATCTCCGCATCCTGAAGTGTCTTCTTCTCAGTTGCGTCACCGACGATATCTACGTGTTCGCCCGCTTCAATGTCTACGACGCTCGGCGTTGCACCCCACGTTTCCAGCGCCGACCGAACGGTACTACCGACCGTTCCGTGACCGAGAATGACAATACGATCGGACGGCGTTCCCGTCCTCATCGCATAGCGTGAGGCGAGCGCTTGCCCGATGACGTGTCGTGGTTGGAGGACGTATTCGACGCCCGCTGAGTGAAGATACTCCCGGAATGTCGCGTCCTCCAGTGTTGCGGTTATCGGGACTGTTGGAGCCACGTCGCGGACGGCGAGTGCAGCGTTCAGTGTCAATTGATCGTCGCCAGCGACGACCGCTGCCTGTGCCTCCTCGATAGATGCTTTCCGAAGGTCCGATTCGGCTTCCGGATCGCCGTGTAACACGGTGTGTCCGAT
Source organism: Natronorubrum sediminis (assembly GCF_900108095.1). NCBI lineage: Archaea > Methanobacteriati > Methanobacteriota > Halobacteria > Halobacteriales > Natrialbaceae > Natronorubrum > Natronorubrum sediminis. The sequence continues at coordinate 411,532 of NZ_FNWL01000002.1, read as the reverse complement.
GTCGCGGAGTTCTGCGGCACGATCGCGGTCCGCTTCAATGATTACGTAGGGATGTTGATGGCCGTGTGATTCGATCTCGATAATGAACGTGTGGACGAGCGGTGTGTGGCCGGAGATAACGACGTGATCTTCGAGCGGTTCCACCGTATCGATCCGCCGACGTTTGATAAACTGTCTGAACCAGGGGACGACGAACAGCGGGAGGAGAAGAAAAAGGAGCAGAATGCCGGTGAACTGCATTAGAATCGTAAACAGATTCATGACCGTCGTCTCCCACGGTGCGTCCTGACCGTATCCGGTCGTCGTCAACGACTGGACAACTGTCTGGAGAGCGCCAGCGAGTGACAGGCTGCGGTCCTCGTACGTGGCCATCCCGTACCAGTAAATCCCGGTGTAGACGCTCACAATCCCAGCCACGATGACGACGTACAGTGCAACACGCTGCCCGATGCTCAACTTCGTTATCCGACGTACTATCTCAGTAGGCCAGCGATCGAGGCTCATTCTTGTTCACCGATGCTTGTTGTCCCCAAATATTCGGGTCGCTCATCCGCGGGTAGCCGACAGACGTTCCTCATTCGTGTCTTCCACCTTCGTCCCTCATTTCGAGCATATTCAAGTGCATGATGTGCAGATGCGTCCCGACGCCGTACAGAAGCAACCCGAGTCCGACGAACAGTGCAGGCATCACGATCACGTCGTACACCGGTATCAAGGACGGAACCACGAGCACCAGTAATCCGACAAAGAAAGTACAGACAATGATGCTAAACCCGACCTGAAGGTACCGGTAGCACGTCTCCGCATCCGGTAACAGTTCGATTTTGTACGTTTTCGTCATACCCATTTTACTATCAATCGCGCAATCAGATCTTCGAAATAGATCTCAGGGAGCTCATTCATTTCGGGTAGAATCCGTAACTCGGCTTTTCAGATTCAATTGTGTACAGTGAATCGGTCCCTGTGAATTATAGTACCGATGACCGTACTGCGATGTATGTTGGACGGAAAAGTAGCAATCATTACAGGCGGATCGACGGGTATCGGCAAGGCGATCGCAGCGAAGTACATTGAGGAAGGGGCCGAGGTAGTCATCGCTAGTCGAGGTAAAGAACAAGGGCTGGCAGCTGCCGAGGAGCTCGGTTGCGAGTTCGGTCAATGCGATGTAACCGAATACGATGAGGTTGAGGCGCTCGTCGATGGTGTCGCTGATGAGTACGGCGGACTTGACGTCATAGTAAACTGTGCCGGGATTGGAAGCACGACCTCTCTTGGGGAAATGGCGCTTGAAGAGTGGAACAAAGTCATTGCTGTCAATCTCCACGGCGTGATGCACGGATCGAAGGCCGCACTGCCGTACCTTCTAGAATCCGAAGGCTGCATCATCAATATTGGATCGATATACGGCCTCCGTGGGGGGAAGGGAGCCGCAGCCTACTCCGCTGCCAAAGGCGCTATTGTCAACTTCACTCAACAGGTCGCCGTCGATTATGCAGACAGAGGCGTTCGCGTCAACGAGATTTGTCCTGGCTTCGTGAAAACGCCGATGACCGATGACGTCCTTGAAGACGAGCGCTTCTACGAGTTCATCCGAACCAGAACCCCGATGGGACGAGCCGCAGAACCCGAGGAAGTCGCACCACTTGCGGCGTTTCTTGCATCGGATGGGGCATCCTACATCACCGGAGCAAACATTCCCGTTGACGGTGGTTGGACTGCCTTCTGACAGGGAAACATGGGTGTGAGGGCCTGTTTACGAAGAGGAATAACAGTAGTTGGTAACACGGTTTCTTTATTCAGAGTACCTCGTGAAACTCACGGTCAATACAGGCGAACCTCTTTTCGCCTCGGGTGCGCTTGGCGCTCCGCTCGACGAAAACCCGTTCATGCCAAAAAGCCGGTCTCGCTTCGCTCGACCGGCGAATCGCGCTCACTACCGGGTCCTTCGGACCGCTCGTTCGCGCGAATGCTCGTGTTCGATTCGCACACGTAGTTACCGAACTTCCCGATTCATTTTCAGGCGTAATTCTGGATAAAGAAACCGTGCTACTATCTACTGATAAGATGTCCTCAGCCAAAAGGCATGTACGTGGCTCAATTTTGCCAGTTTGATCTATTGCTGAGATCTCTGGAATCGGTCGCATGCTCGTTGCGTTCGTCTTTCTCCTTTCCTCGTACAGTGTAGACGCATTGAGGGAGGGGTGTCGTGTTCGTGAGAAGTACTATGTTATCAAATTCACACAGACAGATCAGCTCGTCGCAAGAGTTGTGCGTTGATGGCGACGATGACCGTACTCGCCGACATCAGGACGGCACCAACTGCTGGTGAAAGCAATATTCCGATTGGGGCTAGTACGCCAGCTGCGAGCGGCAGCGCGAAGACGTTGTAGCCGGCCGCCCACACGAGGTTCTCCTGCATCTTTCTGTAGCTCTTCCGGCTCAAACGGACGAGATGTGCGACGTCACGTGGATCGTTCTCCACGAGCACGACGTCGGCGGACTCCACGGCGACGTCTGTCCCACTCCCGATTGCGATGCCCACATCAGACCGAGTCAGCGCGGGTGCGTCGTTCACTCCGTCGCCAACCATCGCTACCAGTTTACCCTGGTTCTGGAGTTCGATAATCTTCTTGTCCTTGTCTTCCGGGAGTACTTCGGCGAAGTACGTATCAATATCGAGTTCATCGGAGACGGCGCTTGCGACGTCCTCGGAGTCACCAGTGAGCATTGCAACCTCGACGCCCATCTCGTGGAGTGCTTCGATCGCCTCAAAGCTCTCGTCCCGGATCACGTCTGCGAGCGCGACTGCGCCTACCGCCTCGCCGTTTCGAAGCAGGTAGACGACACCCTGACCGCGGTCACCAGCTTCGTCCGCGAACGCTTCGAGTTCGGCGTTGAGCTCAATGTCCAGATGGCGGAGCAAGTTCGGGCCACCGACATAGACCGTCTCGCCATCTCGTACGCCGTCCTCACCCGCGCCGGGAGTCGCCGCCGCTTCAATTTCTACGGTCGCGCGAACCCCGCGGCCTTGGAGCGCCTCAAACTCGCGCACACTTGGTATCGAGAGTCCTCGTTCATCGGCCTCCTCACGAATCGCCTCCGCAATCATGTGCTCGGAGTCGCCTTCCGCGGCAGCCATCACAGCTAGCAGTTCGTCCTCATCCCAGCCTTCGGACGTGGTGATATTGACGACCCCTTGTTCGCCTTCTGTAAGCGTCCCCGTCTTATCGAAGACAATTGTATCGAGGTTGCGCGCTTCCTCCATGGCAATCCGATCGCGCACGAGCATTCCGTTTTGCGCCGCCATCGACGTGTTGATTGCGACGACCAGCGGCACGGCCAATCCAAGCGCGTGCGGACAGGCAATGACGAGTACGGTAACGACTCGCTCGACGACCGGCAACCCGAAGCCGACCGCCACTGTCCACGCGACGGCTGTAACAGCCGCCACCGCAATTGCTGCGTAGAACAGCCATCCAGCTGCGCGGTCAGCGAGTACCTGGGTTCGAGAGCGGCTCTGTTGGGCCTCCTCGACCAGTCGCATAATTCCGGAAAGCGTCGTCTCCTCGCCAGTTGCACTCACGCGCACCCGAAGGCTGCCGTCGCGGTTGGTCGTGCCGCCGATCACCTCGTCACCCGGCTCTTTCTTTACCGGACGCGATTCGCCGGTGATCATCGCCTCGTTGACGTTCGATTCACCGTCTTCGACAACACCGTCAGCGGGGACGTTTGCCCCGGGTCGAACGAGTACGAGGTCGTCTTCCGCGAGGTCGTCAATGCGGACTTCTTCGGTCTCGCCGTCTTCGGTTACGCGTTCGGCCGTATCCGGCATCAGCTCTGCTAGCTCGTCGAGCGCGCCCGAGGCTCGCCGGACACTACGCATCTCGATCCAGTGGCCGAGCAGGAAGATGACGATCAGCGTGACGAGTTCCCAGAAGAACGGTTCACCGATCCCGAAACCGATCGCAGCGACGCTGTAGACGAACGCGACGGTAATGGCGAGCGAGATCAGTAACATCATCCCCGGCTCGCGGTTTCGCACTTCAACCGCCCCCATTCGCAGGAACGGGATCCCACCGTAGATGAAGACAATCGTGCCGAGAACCGGCCCGACGAACTCACTCCCGGGGAACGTCACGGCTGCATAGCCGAACCACTCCTGAAGCATCGGGCTGTAGTAAAGAACCGGAAGCGAGAGGACGAGACAGACGAAAAAGCGCTGCTTGAACATCTCCTCGTGATCGGCGTGATCGACGTGCGCCTCGTGGTCGTGACCGTCGTGGTCGTCATGCGAGTGATCGGGATCTTGGTGCACGCGTCCCTCGTGACTCTCTTCCCGATGCTCATGTCGGACCGTCGGCTCGTCGGACCGTTCAGCGGTTAATCCGCAGACGCGACAGCACGGACAATCGCGGTCAGTTGGTTTTTCAGTTCGTTGTTGCTCGTCGTGAGCATGATTCGAATCAGGTGTATCCGCCGGATCGTATTGTGACATATATCGCTTCTCAGTGGCAACCGTTTCCGAAGTAGGTCGAGTTCCTCACCAAAGATGCAAGCACGAGGACCAACCGACCGAATCGGTGACAGCCATCGTGTTGTTGTTCACCAAACAGGTCCCTAATTGTTGTGATTCGTTCTACTCGATAATACAATAATGAACGAAATAGGCCGACGATCTGTTGTCAGTCAACAGCCCCACTCGTTTTGCCACTCCTCCATTAGGTTGATTTCTGCTTGCTGGCCATCGATAATATCCTCTGCCAGACCAGCAATGCGCTCGGATTCACCTTCGTCCATGACGTGTTCGGACATTGCGACGGCACCTTCGTGGTGGCGAATCATGTGTTCGGCGAACAGGCAATCGAACTCCTCGTTTTCGGCGCGGCGGAGTTCTCGCCCGTCGTCGTGGGTCATCATGTGTTCTCGTGGCATCATCTCCTCCATCTCGTCGGGACCCATTCCGTCGCCCATCTCATCGTCGTCGTGCATGCCATCATCCATGTCGTCGTGCATCTCGTCATCGCCGTCGTTCATTCCATCCCCCATTCCGTCGCTGTGCATCATCTCCCCCATCTCGTGGGGCATCATGCTTCCTACCTCGTCACAACCGGCGACGTCGGCATCGTCGAGCAATTCACACATGAGATCGATCTCCGCTTCTTGTTCCTCGATGATCTCTGTCCGGAGATCGAGTAATTCCTCCCGGTCGGTTCTCTCGGGGATGAGTTCGGCCATTTGGATCGCACCCTCATGATGCGGAATCATCATCCGTACGAACATGATGTCCACTTCGTTGAAATCCGAATCCTCATCAGAGCCAGTATCGTTATTTTCGTTCTCGTGGTCTTGTGTTTCGGTGGTTGTGTATCCCGCAACTCCAACTGTACTTGACGCTCCAATTGCGTAGAGGACCTGACGTCGTGTTTGATTAACCATAGTCTGTCTCACCCAAATCGATATTATCGTGTGTTTGATGGACCCACTGCCGAGCCAATTCCGACCTGGCTGTGAACTATGGAGGGAATCATGGCGCGAGCGTTCATCGTCGTGAGGCCGGCAACGTCCCGACAGAGACGGATACAACGAGCCATCTCTTCATCCGGTTCGATATACTCGTCCGCACGCCAGTTACACGCTTGAGTCGCATCAAAGCAGTTATCGATACAATCATCCATCCAGCCTTCCTCGTTTACGTGATCGTTCTCGATTAACGCCATCAGGGGCGACTCCACCCGATAGCTGTATAAAAAGATGACTGGAATACGCAACCTGCGGTGGAAACCGGACTTCCTCTCTCAGCCAAGAGTATGTCTGCCTGTCTAACTTGTTCTTCGTACCGGTTTCACAGGACCACCTGGCTCATACTGGTCGGTTATTACTCCTCGACTGGCGTTTTCACAATAGTAACTGGACGTTCTGCCATATTGGCAACACGCTCAGCAACGCTGCCAAGCAATCGTCTGTATTCACCGGATCGATTTTTCGACCCGACGACAGTGAGTCCGATGTCGGCTTCATCCATGTACTGTAGGATCTCTTCGTGAGGAACGCCGTGTCGAATAATGGAGTTCGTTTCGACATTCGACGTTTCTGCGCGCTCAGTGAGATCTTCAACTGCGTCTCGACCTGCCTGTTCGAGTGCGCTCTCTAATCCTTCAAATTCGTGGACGTACTCGTCTCCAGGGTACGAGCTATACGCTTCAGCATCAACAACATAGAGAACGTGTAACTCGGCATCGTATCGTTGTGCGGCATCAATCGCATGGTCGATTGCTTGATCAATACCTGGGCTCATGTCTGTCGGCAACAGCAGTCGATCGTACATATGTAGTTCAGGTTACAACCATGGCATTCAAATACTAAGTACCTTTGCTGAATTCGCCACTACTGCACCCGCACATAACGGATGGTTCTAATTGCTTGCAGTATTGGAATACAGAAGGTTGTGGTATGAACTCATCTCTGATATCGCACAATATGAGGGACTATGCCGTTCTTTAACAGAGAGTCTGTATACATACGCTACCCAAAGACAGTGATATTGATACACTCTCGGTGGCCCAATCGTTTCAAATGCTATTCAGATTGTGAACGAGTCCAGTTCTGTGGACTTGCCGGATAAGTGACTAGCGTCGTGTCTATTAGGACACTTCGGATTCCAAACGAGGTGCACCACTAAACGCGTCGTGAGGCATTGAGAGGCGTACTTTGATCCCAACCACACCCCTCGTACCGAGTGAGCGTGTTGTGAATTCTCACGTAGAGAAAACGCAAGGTGTCTCTTGGGGGAGGACTCGCTGATTTACCTGAGACGATCCTGCAGCGACAGCTTGACTGTTAGCGCTGGGGGTGTAGCTTTAACACACTAACGTAACACTATACTTAGTTCAACACGTAACACTAAACAGAAGATGCCCAGAACGAAGGTCCAAGTCACCGAATCCGAGGTTACTGACCGGGACGGCAATACGCGCGAAACCAAACAGTATCGAGTCACCATCCCGAAAGACACTGCCGAGTTCTTCAGCTTAGAACAAGGCGACGAACTCGAATGGGAGATGGGACGAGCGCGAAACAAGATGGAAGTCACCGTTCACCGCAACGATGACTGACGGGCAGAAACCACTAGTCGCAGACGGGTACACTCGACTGTCCCAGGACAGCGACCGCAGCATTCCACGTCAGAAAGAAAAGATTCGAGAGTACATCAACAAGCTGAACAACCGTGACGACCACCCGCCAGTCGTTCTGAACAGGATTTTCGATGATGGTCGATGGTCCAGCGGATTCAGCACCGCTGATCGAGGCGAATACGGACAAATTGTTGAACGAATCAAAAACAGCGAAGCAGATTTGATCGTTGCCGACGGAAAGCGCCGGTTTGCACGCGACTTTGACGACACAATGGATCTGATCCTGTCGTGTCGCAGCACTGGTGTGGAACTTCACGACACGGCAACCGGCGCGTTAGATCTTGACGATCCGATGAACGTTGCTATCGAACTCTTACAGGCAGCGACCGAACACAAAGCGATGCGACGGTACATCGAGAAAAGCATCGAAGAAACCAATCGTCGCACAGATGCCGGATACTATCACGGGGAGCCTCCAGCCGCACTTAGGTTCGATGAGAACAAGCAGTTTCTCGTTGCGGATGAGAGGAAGATTGACGATGTCCTCCGCGTCTACGAGTTACGAGACGCAGGCGAAACGTACCGATCGATTGCTGAAGAGGTCCCGTGGAGTCCGCCGACTATCGGTAAACTCATCAATCGACGTGAGCAGTACGAGGCAGTTGCGGATGGGGCAAAACTCGGGTTTGAGTTGACCATCGTTGGGCCAGAGATCACATGACTACCGCGAGTAGTGTGTGCGACGCTATCTATATTATTAACGAGAATATTGAATGAACTGGGGATCGGGTACAGCTTTCTGTGGGAAATAGTGGATTCCGACCGCTTCTGTTTAGCACTTCTCTCACAAGGGGTTGCTAATCCTGACTGGCCAACTTACTCTTCGGTGTCGGAAGCTGCCGGGAGACGGTAAAGCTCCCTACGCTCCGGATCGTTGAGGATACGGGCAACGGTCCTCGGTGCACACCCGATCCGTTTCGCTGCGAAGCGCTGACTGACCTCTCCCTCCACGACGTCGAGCAGGTGCTTGCGCACTCGGTTCCAGTCATCGGACGGGCACAGGTTACCAGCCATCGAGACCTCAGTCCCAATCGGTGTACGACCCTCCCAGTCCTCCCGCAGCACCTCGATGTCAGGGATGTCCCTCGGATCAAGCGAGGCTGCTGCGATCTCTCCGAGCAGGTCGATGAGATCCGGGTCATTGACCGACCCGCCGGGCGAAAGGAGCACATCGGACCCGACGGCAGTGACGGCCGACTCGGCATTGAGCAGGGCGCGGAGGAACGACGACAGGTCACCCAAGTCCTCGCAATAGGCTAACCAGTCTGTCAGTACGACTTTATCGCGCGCGTCAGAGGACTGGACGACATGAAGGAGTTTTGCGCGAGTGGCATCTCTGTCGCTCCCGCACACGACCGCGCGACCGTTCTCACCAAAAGCGGTGACATCATGCTCATTGATCGAGTCGGCGACACCCGAGTCGATGCCACCCTCCCAGTCAACGCCGAAGGCCGAGACCGCCGCCTCGGTCACCGCCACCGGATCATCGACCCCAGCTGCGATGATGTGTGACCCGCGGTCACTGTCGGTGTCTGTCTCTTCGGTCCCGTCGGTGTCGGTATCAGGATTACCGAAACTATCAATCGACGCGAACTCGTCGGGATTGATATTCCTGTCCTTGACTCCCATATATCAGAGTTCCGACTTCACCTGCATAAGCTTTTGTGGGGGATATGGCGGGATCTGTGGACACGATAAAAACCCCAGCACATCCAAGAACATGCAAGACAGATTCCCCCGCAGATAGACCGACGACCCGACGAAAACCCCCGCAGAACGCAAACACCGGCCCGACACAACCACCCGCACAAGCGGGTTAAACGGTGATTCCTACGTCTTAGGGATGCTAAAACGCTAAGAAGCTCGGGGATGCAATCTAAGGGCGTAATCCCCCTCGCTTAGGGTTCTATAGTCGGTCAGAATTTCCGCAGATGTGTACTACTATAGACTGTATCGGGGGGATCTACCCGGGGGTGGTGTGGTGTGGAAGCGTCCAGGCGCGTGGTGGTCACTCATGCGCCGCTCGGCTTGTTGTGTTTGTGTCTTGTCATAGGCTGGTGTGCACACCAAATCCGAGCGCTAGACAACAGGTAGCCGTGCAGCAAGCCACTCGAACTCCCACAACAGATAGGCGACTATCTGCCTACAAGCAGATTACCAAGACCATCGACACAGAGACCATTGAGGAACAACGAAGCAGCCAGCACGCCCTGTCGGAGCTCGCCTCACCCGCTCCCTACAACGACCCTGGCGAGACTGTCAACCTCATCGATCTGTCACTCTTCCAGTGAGGGTGGTCCAAGGTGGTCAGGCCACTCAAAACCTGATTGGATCACGAAAACTGCCATACGGAAAGGGGATTGTCTCGGGAGGTCCTAATGGTCCATGCAGTCTCAGGGTTATTGTGGGAGACGGGGAGGGTAATCAATCAATGGTAATGGGGAATAAGAGGAGACATCTCTCTCAATAAGACCTCCCTCGATACGTGGACCACTTAGGTCACGCAAAACTGGCTGCTGGTTATACTCCGCCCCATTACTGTTTACGGACGTCCCAGGATGGTCCAAGCAGTATCATTGTGGTCGGACCGCGTTGGGGATCGCCCCAATCGTCGGGGGCAAAGGAATCACCCTCAATGAGTCAGTTCAATGGATTATGGAAACCCGCTAGGTGTCTCTTGTCGCTGACGAGTGGTAGGACGAACTTATTTAAAAGTTTGTGTTATGGGGGTGTAGAACGGCCCAAAACGGGTTGTGAAGGGGTATCTTAAACCTTAGCCCAGGAGATTTATAAGTTGCGCAGTCCTTGATTATGATAAGGAAGTACCCCCGGTCGCCGGCCTGGGTCGTTCGCCGGCTGCAATACGATCCCCGCATCCGTAGCTCACTATCCCTGGATGCATAGCAAAAACCCGTGCGCCGCTCACACCGGCGCACGGGATGGGAACCCTCTCATCAGCAGAGGTTGCCCATGTTCAAGTACGAGCTCCGCCCTGACAAAAGAGGCTGGACTGACCAGCAGGACAACACGAAAACAATTAGCTACGACGGCTATCTCGACACAACGAAAGGCACATACATCGACTGGGATCCCCCAGACAATTCTCTAGGAGACATACCGACCTGCTACTACGCAGCCCTGTCGCTCCGTCGTGGAGCCTCGCTCACCCCAATATTAAACTTCCTTAGCTTTGCTTATAGATCCTCGCCGTCGATATTACATTATTTCTGGAGGTCTTTCCAGAGTGATCTGCCCACGAATAGACTGACTGACGAAAGCGATACTCAGCTAAGAACCACGTCCAGTACGACTTGGTTCAGTTTCGATGAAGAAAACCTCAGCAAGACCGTAGGGGACTTACTGCCAGTAGCACGATTCGCATCTCAGGGACTCTATTCGCCAGATAACTCGCATCTTGCCCATGCTGACCGGGGAAGAGCATCCAGAGAATGTGTTTCTTCTTCTTTCTGTAAAGAACCAGTTCGATTACTTACTACGGTTCCCGTTCGGGAAGAAGGAGAAAAGAACCAGTCTGGTTCACACAGCATCCACTCGGAATCGACGAGGGGGTGGGCCGAATGAGTCGTCGTCCACAATTGAACCGGCAAGTCCCGGCGGAATCCGTGAGGAAGTTTAGTGGCTGGTGTGAGCACGAAGGTCACGTGAACGGTGGAGACAAAGGCAGGCACGCAGAAAAAGCGCTCATCGAGTACTTGCCACCAGATTATCGACCTGAGCGTTTCCGTGACGATTTGGACGAACTCGAAGCGGACCTCCGTGCCGATCTAGATGAGGTCGGACAGCTCAATGGTAGTTCTTCATTGAACGAGACGCCGACTTCGAGGACCAGTGATGAAACGTCCAAGGTCACTTATCGCATCGCCGAGGACGTTCAGGAATCACTCGAACAATATGTCTACGATCAAGAGGGGAAAGTTCGAGGAGTAATCGGTGAATACATAGCGACAGCATTGGACGAATACAGAGACGGCGGTCAAGTTGCTCGCGTTCGGCGTTATTACGAGCAGTTACGCGAAAGCGTGGACATGGTTTCTGAAGATCGGGTTGAAGCAGTCGTCGAAACATTGAGGAACAACATCGATGACCGCGATTTCTACAACATTAAGGAGATCAGATTAGCCGTCGATGAGGCTTTAGACGTCCATTCCGACGAAGTGAGAGAAGATTTTGCAGACCGTGTGATCGAACGGTTGGGATTTGTGGCTGTGGAAACGAGCGATGGCGTGTACGCAACCCCGGAGCGGGCAGAACAGATGGTTCAAGAGCACGAGGTTGATTCTGACCTTGATTGGCACTTAATGAATAAGGAGGATCGGGTTGAGTACCTCGTGGAAGCAGTAAAGGCACGATCCCAGCAAATAGCGGATGGAGCTGGTGTAGACTACAATCAGGTCCGGGATGAAATCTTCGAGGAACATCCCAGCAACGATTATTGTTACGAACTGATGGAATTAGCTGGTGAATATCCCGGCTTCGAATACGGTAAACACAACGGTAGGCTCATGCTCCGCTACACCGGTGAGAACAACGCGTTAACAGCAAAACCTGACAACGAGTGGCTCCATGATGCGTCGAATCTCGTACAAGAGTTCTGTGATGATAACGGGGTTGACCCAACACAGGTTAGCCAAGCAATTCTCGATAATCTAATTGTGCGAGCGAAATACCCTAAAGAGTACGACGAAATCCGAGGTCCAAGCGATCAGGCTATAGAAGCAGTAACTGAGGACGATCGAAAACGTGTTCGAAATCGCCTCACTGACTCCGTTAATCACGATGGCGCTCAAATAGCAACTGTAGTGGAAGATGAAATCAGCCGACTCACTACGGAAGCGGAACCGGTTACAGACGGAGGTCAAAGAAGAAAAAATAGCAAACAATGATCGGTCACACCGCGACTATCATACCCACCCAAGCGTCACATTATGCTGCGCAAGGTACTCCGAATTCAAGCTCTTACCCGGAAGCCCGACATGCTCACCGACTCGCTCAATAATTGTCTGCTGCAACAGCTCACTTTGCGTCTCGAAGGCTGGATTCACTTGCAGTCGGTAGTCTCGATCGATCGTAAACAGCCCACGATCGAACGCAGCGTGATGGGTCTTACTTAGGGCAGCACGTTCGCCAAATCTGCTCTGTACTCCGGAAAGTCACTCCACGACAGGACATGCGCCACGTCCAGCAACCCGGGATGGTCAACACCCGAAATCGGGCATTCTCAATCATGCCGTGAAATCACCGTCGCCCGGAATTCAGGATCGACCGCACGAGCGTTAATTGTAGCCTCGTACGTCTCAGCACTCATCCCGTCGTCGGTCATTGCTGGTGTCCAGCTCGAATCACTCCACTCTACAACAGCGTCCTCGACGAACGACCGACCCTCGTCTGTCAACACGAACACGTCATCTCACTCCTCAATGAGTCCCATTCTCCGAACAAATTCACTCGCTGTCTCGCCATGTCCGTCTCTCCACGACTCCACCCTAACTCCGGATGCGTGTCCAACTGCTGCTCACTCACTTCTCTGAGAATCATCGGTCCAGCAAACAACGCGTACAGGAGACTTCGAAGTGGCACTGTCGAAACCCTCTTCTTTAGAAATGTATTTGCGAGAATCTACTCGTGAACGGACGAACGCGCCTTACTTCCGCTTGAGCGTTGAGTTGCCTGTCTCAGAATACGTGCTTTTATATTAGTCAATCCCCGTGTCGACAGTGCCGGACAGTATGTTCGGCAGTCTTCCCGAGGTAGAGAGTGTTCGCGGTGCACCTGTGGTGGGGTGCACCGCGCCTACAACAGAATCGTCGGTGGTATTTCTGCTAACTGCTGGTATTTTGAGGGAGACCGGCTTCCTCAGCGAATTTGACCGGTTTTATAGAGTGGAAGTGGTTATCTCCTCCACCCACGGGCACAGTGTGAACATCACTCCCGTTTGTAAGTGTGCTCGCCACCAAATATCATACGCATATCGATAAAGGTGTGTCTGACCGCACGACCTGGCTCGTCAACTCTGTCTTATCCCTCTAATTCTCCTACGGTTAGTTACCGGGACGTCCCCGGAGCAATGTAAGAAAAGAACCGTGTTGTCGAACAGCAGGATACCGCTGTAATGTTATTCTGTGAGCACCACCTCGGCTGCGTAGTCTAGGTGTGGGGCTCGACGGTCACGGTGATCGTCAACAGCACTGGACAGCGCCTGTCTACAAATCTCGTGAATAGTCGCTTCCACGTCGTCACTCACATCACACGTGACATGCTCGTCGAGGAACTGCGTCGCTACCCTCTCCGCTTCGATGTACATGGCTTCCTCTTCGTGTGCGGTCCACGCGGTACGTCCTGTCCATCCCGCGATCCCGTCGTAGATTCGTTCCCTGACGAGGTGTTCCGCCCCATTCTGCCACTCGGTGACGAGTTCTGCTGCAATCTCTTCCGCGTTTCGAACGAGAGAAGTGAACAGTTTGACCGGCCACCCGACCTCCTGGTTGACTTCAATCGCGTCCAGTGCTTCGCTGCAGAGACGGTCAGTAACCTGGTCCCGATCGAGTTCTGGTACATCAAGGTGAAGGGTTTCACCGTAATCTTTGACTGAAAGGTTCATTCCGCCGCCAACCTCAGTCCACGTTCTAACCACGATCCACTCCTCGTCAGTTCTAATGAGGTGATCGGTCACATTCCGATCCAAGTCGTATTCGCGGTTATGAGCACGAACGACAACGTCACAGCCCTGACCTTGGTCGTTGTGTTTGAGAGCCTCTCTGGCTTTGTCCTCTATTGTTTCGAAGCACGAGTTGTCCTCGTCGCTCAGTTCTATGCGTTCGTCAACCTCGGATTCGTTTTTTGCCGTCATTAGTATCACGTGCTTTCCGCTATCTGCACTGTGAACACGCGACGTCCGACGACGCGCTGGCTCCGCGTCGGCAATGGACTATGATACCAAGGATTTGGGTATCGGGTTAGTTTGCCAGAGAGGTCTATGCATCGTCAGAGTACAGATGCAAGGGATTCTCGGGCGTCGCCTACCTGATGATATTACTCTGTAACTTATAAACCCTCGTCCTATTGCATATGCTTGAAACGACACGCAGATAGTTAGAAACAAGCCGATCTATAATTTCACAATAAACTCCACTATATATTCAGCAACTGGTCTTCTAAAATGGTTCTTGACGTACACCTGGCCAATTTAGTCTGGAACGGTGGAGATAGTCGCTTTCTTGCGCCGGCAGACGTGGTGTGCACACCACACCCCTGATACCGAGTGAGCTAACACTACCCTCCGGTACCAGCAAAAGATATCGATAGCGGTGTGTCCCCCCGCGTCCACACCACTCCCGAGCCGCCGGGGGTGGATGAGTATCTAAGCTACTAAGTGACCGCCACTCAATGACCCACACGGACCGTCGTCGCGCGTGACGGTCCGGCGGCGTGGTGGCCGCCAGAACGTTTCCCCGACAGCGATGTCGCTGCGGTAGAGGTGTTTTCAGGGGCGCGGTGGCGCGCGCCCCGTTTTGCTATCAGTGACTTAGGTCATATACGCCTGTCTGTCTACACGACCTTGTTACGATCGTTGAGACCATGTTCACAAATTAACTCAGAAGTTAACTCAGAAGTTAACACGTTGACTGCGGTACGATTACGCTAGTGCACGCGGTCACACCATCGCGGCTCACCGGTTGTTGTCGATATGTGAGCAATCGTAAGCGGAGCCGGCAACACACCCCTCAGTGTGAGTACAGACGTGTGACCAATCGAAGAACCGGCAAAACAAATCGATAGGGGAGTGTGCACCCCCTCTCTTTTTTGGCCACACCGAGTATACCGAGTCATGAACAGGGACGATGTGACTATTGAGGCAGTGGAGGACGGGCACGTGACGGTGAGGATCCGCGGTTATCTGACGCTCGATGACGTCGCCGTTACAGAGATCACGCACTCACCGAGTGCAGAACGGGACGGAGCACTGGAGATCGATTTGAGGGTCGCTCCGATCGATCACTCCCCGCCGGTGGAGGTCGTTGAGGACTGGCCGAACGATATCGAGGAGGGGTGGCCCGACGAGGATGTCGAAGTCGAGTACAATCCGGACGACGACCCGGCGCGGTGGAAGGAACCGTACCCGGACGACGTCGAGGACGACGACAGCTAAGGCTGTCCGAAAATCTCCTATCACCGAACAAGCACGGGGGTTCGAAGCGTGGAACCGGGATGATATTTGAATTCTACACAGTTTATCGCCACTCTTGTGAGAATACCGGACACCGTGATGCTGGTTTATCCGAGTCCCCCGCGAGCACCTAATGTAATGAGAACTGCCCCGCACCGAAGTTCAGATCCACGCCATACCGAGCAGCGACGAGACAATCTGCTCACGTGCGCCGATCACACCACTCCACGAGGAGGCAAGCAATGAGTCGAGACAAAACCGCCCGGCAACTCCGCACAGACGCCTGCCTACAGGTCACCGGCGCGCTGGACGGTCGCCCCGACGGGCACGCCGCCGACATCAAGGACTGTCGAGGAGTGATACTTGACGCACTCCCCGCCGACACACATAGCGGCGAGGACTGGGTCGAAATGCAAGCAAACACCTTGTACGAGTTACTATACCGCTTAGATTTGCACGTTAAAGTAGGAGCGTCACGCGTAGGCGACGGCAAGGATTGATGATGCCGATTACGGACTTCTCCAAGGTTAGCGTGCAAATCTGAGTTATAACTAAACGCGATCATACGAACCTTCTGAGATATCCAACACAAATACCAGTTAAACAGCTTTAATAAGGAACCCAATCAGTCCTATCCATGGAACTTAGGAACGCCAGCGTTCACTGCTACAGGCGTTTCGCCGACCCATCCAATATCCGGCTAAACGAGAATCTCATTGCTGTGGTTGGCACAAATGAAGCAGGAAAAAGCTCTTTCCTCGATGCATTGGAAGAACTCAACAGCGACGAACCAATTTCAGAATACGATGCTACAAGGCACAAAGACTGCCAACCCGAACTCTCCGTTACGTTCAAACTTGATGAAGATGATCAAGCAAAACTCAGCAGTATTGAGGGAGCTGAGAACATTTCAGAGTGGACTCTCACAAAGGATGCAGATGGCGATCTAACCGTTGCTCTAGATACCACTCTACCTCACAACCTAGAGCCACGACGAAATGCAATAAAATCCTTAGAGAACATAGAAGGCATTGAACTGCTGGACGATAGAGGAGGGAGGAAGAAGAGAAAAAGAAGGTCAAGTAGGATAAAGAAGTTGCAAGAAGTGTTCAGGAGCGATGAAGACTATCTCGGGGACGACACGATAGAGACAATTTCTAAACTCGGATCAGACCTTGTCGAGGTAATCAAGCAATCAGACGAGAGCACAGAACACGATAATGAGATTATCAAAGTAGGACAAGAACTGAAGAAATTGGCAGAACATGAAAAGCAATGTCCTCCTCACCGTGCCAGAGAACTCTTGAAACAGGAAAGACCGCAATTCATCTCTTTTACCGAAGAGGACCGGCAATTGAAAAACCAGTACGACTTGGAAAAGCACAGCGGTAACTACCCAGATGCTTTAGAGAACCTGGCTGAATTAGCAGATCTTGATCTTGACGAATTGCTTGAAGCTGCGGAAAACGGTGATAGACCTCGTGTGTATACACTCACAACCGATGCAACTCGGAAGCTGGAATCTGAATTCTCTAAGTCATGGGTTCAAAAAGAGGTAGTTCCTGTAATAGATATTGACGACACAGTTCTGCACCTACATACTCAAACGCAAGATGAGCATCGGCATTCGCCAATTGAAGATCGGAGCGATGGGTTACGTTGGTTTATTGCGTTGTTGGCGTTTCTCAATACCAAGGATGCAGGTGAAGATCCGGTTCTTCTTGTTGATGAGGCTGAGCAACATCTGAGCTATGACGCTCAGGCAAGCCTTATTGAGGTTCTTGAATCGCAGGATCTTGCTAACACAGTGATCTATACTACGCATTCCGCAGGATGTCTTCCTTCCGATCTGGGTAGGGGGATTCGCCCCATTATCCCTGATGAGGATGAAGAAAAGAGCAATATCAAAAACGGGTTTTGGAGGGAAGGAGAGGGATTCTCTCCTCTGATGATGGCAATGGGGTTAAGTTCGTTTGCGTTCACAGTTTCTCGGAACGTGCTGATTGGGGAAGGCCCGTGTGAGTGTATCTTGCTTCCGTCGCTGATTAGAGGTGCTACAGGACGAACTGAATTAAAGTATCAAGTTGCGCCTGGTTTGTCTACAGCTGATTCGGATGATCTGGGCGACTTGTTATCTGAGAGCGGGCGTACCGCGTTTATTGTCGATGGAGATGAGGCAGGGAACGAGTATGAAGAGGGATTGATTGGACGTGGAGTGGATGAGGAACAGATATTTTCTTATAATGCTGGCCGGGATGAGCCGTTAGTTTTGGAGGATTTAGTTGATTTAGAAGTATATGTTGAGGCTGTTAATGAGGAGCTGGGGTACTGGCAGTCTGACAGCTTTCATGATATTGGTGAGGTGCTTACTCCTGACAATTTGCCGGATCATGGTCGGGATAATGCGGTGCAGGAATGGTGTGAAGAACAGGGGTATGCGCCTGTTCAAAAGACCACTCTTGCTCAGAGGCTTGCTGATAAAGCAGGGAGTGGTGAAGACATCGTGAACCCAGCTCGATGTGAGATATTGGTCGAAATTGATCGGCAGGCAAGAGAGTACTTCGACATAGAGTAGGGAGGGTTTTGCTGGCTTGGTCAAATCGGTTGTTGAGGGGTTTTACCGAGGTATAGTCGTGTCTGTGCGTGTTGATTCGTGAGTTGCCTTCTGGGTTAACTTGTGAGTTAACCTGTGAGTTAACATTTAAGTTAACAAGTTAACTACGCCGGAACAATCGACATGACCCACCCCTCGTACCGAGTGAGATACCCGTGCTCCGGGGTTGACAGTCTCGCCTGCCTCGGTGGTGTGCACACCACACCTGCCTGCCGGGCGCCGCTGCCGCCTGCAGTTACGGTGTGGTACTATTTTGTAGGAACGACGGTCAGCGCTTCCTCGACCCGCTCGTCGTCTGCGGTCGCATCGAGATACCACGATCGCCGTTCCTCGTCCTGATGGATGCGGCTGAGGGTTTGGTGCATCGTGTTGACCCTTCGCGCTCCCGCGCGGTAGCTGCTCCCGGTCTCGATCGCTTCGAACGCGTTCCGGACTTCAGGTATCCGTCTTCGCCTTCGCTGGGGGAGAGGTTCGGTCGAAGGTATCCCTCTTCATTTCGTGTGAATTCGATCGGTTCCTCGCCAAGCCACTTCCCTTCCGACCGGGCACGCCGAACACCGGACTCTACTCGCAAAATCAGTTGTCGTCGTTCTTCCTCTGCGACTGCAACTGAGATGTCGGCGATTAGTTTCCCGCTCCCACCGGGACGGACTTCATCGACCCATCCGTCTGCGATTGGACGATCGTCTCTGACTCCTCTGCCACCTCGAAAAACTGTTGGTAGGTGCTTCCAAGTCGCGCTAACCGGCTAATTTCCCACACTGCGACGACGTCGTAAGCGCCGGCGTGCATCGAATTGATGAGGTCCTCGAATTGCTCGCGCCCAGGATCAGCGCCTGACTGTGCAAAGTCTACGTACCAATCGATGCTGTCGGAGTTGATGTCCTCACGATTGCCCCAGTCACGGATGTCGTCCCGCTGGTGTCGGACTGTCTGCCCTTCGGTGCTTGACCGGACGTATGCAGCGACAGTCTCACTCATTGAGGACGTCCTCCATTATTCCATGCTCTGATCGAAGGTGTCGTTTCAGCAGATCAGTGGGTTCGTCTTCAACACTGATTGATTGGATTTAGGTTAGTATCCCGGGCTCGCCCGTATCGTCTGTCATGGCGAGTTCGATCGTTACGGTCGGGTCGTCTCCAGTGTCTCTCATACAGGGTAGCCTAACAATCATACTCTTATAAGACAGGAAAATCGTGTACAGGCTGTACACGGTCACCTGGCTGCGTACAGGGGTTGAGTGATGTCGAGTGGCCGGCTCACTTTGGGGACAAAGGACGGTGGCAGTCACCGGTAGAGTGGGCGGTGTGTGGAACTCAACTTAGGGTGACGTCCTCGATTGGGGGATTCTTGGACAGGACTACTGGCGCTGGGTATCAGTCGCTATCTCTTGAACCAGCTTGGTATCCTCCAGCTGGTCTACTTCGTCTAGAATGACGACGTACGGTGTGTCGCCGCTGTTTCTGTGGCGTTCAAGGAGGACATCTTTTGGGGTGGACTGCCGGTGCACATCGACGGTATTGTCGATACCGTCTAATAGTCGATACAGAGTTTTGAAGCGCGAGTGGTCCTCCCAGCAGTTCACGTACTGGTAGTTCAGTCCAGACCTCCTCACGGAAGCATTCGACGAGGAACTGCGCAATGCAGTCTTCCTAGCACCGTACGGGCCGTGGAGAAGGCAGCAGCTAGTCGTCGGTACTGGCCTGTTGTGGGGAGCGACAGGAGAACACAGCTGGCGGTTCCGAATTGAGTTGCTGCTGAAGGACATCAGCAATTCGCCACCCCATCAATGGTGGCACTGCATTCCCAATTTGACGGAACCAGTGAGTGAATGGTCCCAAGAAGACGTAATCATCGGGGAAGGATTGGAGACGTGCCGCTTCACGGGGAGTTATTCCTCTATTCCGTCGATTATCTGGTTCTCCGGTTACATTTGGAGCGTACTCATAGTAATCCGGAAGGACGAAATTGTTCGCGTCTTTGGCGAGATGCGCGACAACTGTCGGTGCTGGCTCAGTCCACTCCAGCATTCGGTATTTATCCTTGAATCGAGGGTCCTCCTCAGTCCCAACGTCATACTCGATCAACTCGGCGTATTTTCCATCTTTCCTATATTTCACGTCCCAACCGGTGTCTCCCGGTTCTAATGCTTCGTCGAACAGCGTCTGGTCTTTTTCCATCGGGTGTTCCCGCGCTTGATGATTATAACATAACTCGGTCCCCGTACTCAGCTCGTGTTCTTCAACATACTCACTCCGGGTACCACGGACGCTGTCGGGAACCACTCGTCCACCCTCTCCTCGACGGAGTTTCGGCAAGCCGGACAACGCCTGTTTCAGAGTGACTTCGTCGGTCGGCCCCACTTCTGAAATCTGCTCGAACAGGGCCTCAATGATAGAATCGTCATTTTCTCCCACAAGGTCATCCCGCACCCCGAAAATGAAGATGCGTTCCCGGTGTTGGGGGATTCCATAATCAGCACAGTCAAGAAGTCTGTAATGGCAGGTGTAGCCGTGCCCATCAGCACCGATGGAGTTGAGCGCGTCAATCACGAGATCGGCAACACGAACTCCAGTGTCTCCAATCTCGTTTGCCATACCCTCTACGTTCTCCATCACCAGTGCCTTGGGGCGTAATCGCTCAACAGCAGTCACGTACTCTTCGTAGAGCTCGGTCCGATCATCCTCCAAGATGTTATACTCGCTATCATCCGCCAATCTCGCTCGATACCCTGCCTGTGAAAGTGACTGGCAAGGTGGTCCACCGGCGATGACATCAGGTTCCCGGTCAATTCGTTCAAGGAGTCCTTCCTCAAGCTCTGTTCGAATATCTCCACACACGATTTTTTCGTGGGGGATCTCAGGATGATTGAGACGGTAGGTGTCTGTAGCATGCCTGTCGTTATCGATAGCTAACTCAACGGTCCAATCGTTACGTACAAATCCAAGTGATAGACCTCCAGCACCGGAGAAGAGATCCACTACGATGGGGCCCGAATTCTCTTGTTTCTGCCTCCGTAGACGGTGGGTGAGAAGGAATTTTTGAATTTCGCAGTCGTCGCCACATGAGTCAATTCCCCCTTTGACTGCATGTCCTGCGACTGCTCGATGTAACTGCGGAATCTGACGTCGAGCAAGTTCTTCTTCAAGTCTTTCCCTGCGTTCAGTATCGTCTCTCAACTCATCTGGTGATAGAAGCCCTAGTGAGCACAGGAGCCCGTCAACGAATGGATCGCTTGGCCAAACGGGTTTATCGAACGCGACAAGCATCAACCACCATGCATCCGATTTTGATATCCCGGGGAACTCGGCGAGCAGATCGGCGAAACTCGAATACCGCAATCCGCCAAGTCCACGAAGAGTTACACCGTCGGTATGGTCGTCGTCAGCTACTACGTCAACAAGCTTCTGCAGGCGTGTGATACGAGTATCACTAATACTTGGTCGATTTGTTGCCTTAAGAAGTGCAGCCTCTAGTTCGTCCTCGTCTAATTCGGCGATCTTATCCCAGACTCCGATTTGATCCCGTAAGTTAGCAATTATCCGTCGATATTCACGGTTAAAATACCGCCGCGACGGCGGCTGATCGTCTGGTGCAATAGCAACAGCTGCGACGGTATCTAACGGATCATCACTCCCCGTGAGCGAATCTTCGCAGGTACAGATTGCTTCTGAGGTACTCTCGGTGAGCGACTCATAGCGACAGGGAAATTGCTGATCGGATTTTCGCTTCCGACATTGGGTTTCCGGGGTCGCCGTTGGACAACCGGCTGGATGGTGCCAGTTGTGGTGGTACTGTTCAGCAGTAAGCACATCAATGAGAAAATCCACATGGCGGAGGATGAACTCCTGGTGTAACGAGAACTCAGTATCTGATGAATCCAGCAGACATGAAGGGATTTCCGGCGTATCTATATCCTCCCACGAATCGGCCATTACCTGGGTATTATCACTCAACATTAAAAAGACCAGGATTTCTGAGGAGGGCCAGAACGATAACTAGTGTAATAACCCCTGTCTCGGGGTTTCTCCTGCCATCGTAACTGAAGACGGTACCCCAATTACACAAGTGCTTATGGGATGAGGGACTAGATGGGGCAATAATTGATGGAACTTGACTTCCCATACGGAAAAACCGAAATAACCGTAGAAGAGTACGAGGGCCAGATTGACGCAGAGGAAATTGCTGACCACCTTGCAGAGGGAACTACCGGTGATCCTGCACCCCGTGTTGAATCATTTATTTACACTATGCCCCAGTTCCTCGACTGGCTTGACAGCTCTGGGCGAGATTATCCATGGCGGCATACAACCGACCCTTGGCGTGTCTACGCGACAGAAATTCTTCTCCAACGCACACGTGCAGATGCCGTTGCAAACATCTATGAGGGGTTCTTCGATCGCTTCCCGTCTCCAAATGCACTTATGAAATCAAACGACGAAATGATTTATACGCAAATCAAGTCTCTCGGATTTGGAAACCAGCGAACTCGGAGTCTGAAGGAGGCAGCAGAACTCTGTGTAACTCAATATGATGGAACGGTTCCAGCCGATCTTGATGCATTACAACAACCATGGCGAGTCGGGCCATATTCCGCACGAGCCTGCCTGCTATTTGCGTTTAATCAACCCATCTCACTTGTTGACTCGAATATTGCCCGGATTATTGAGCGGGTTTTCGGGTATCAAATGCCGAACCAGCCGCACAAGAAGGACTCCGTCTATGAACTTGTAGATACACTCATCCCGGACACTCCAGAGCTGGCTCGCTCGATCACTTTCGCATTTCTTGACCTTGGAGCACTCATCTGTACCGAACCTCATCCGAAGTGTAATGAGTGCCCGTTAAACTCGTGCTGTCTCTTTACTGAGCCACTGTAAAACTCTACCCAGATTCAGGGCTGAGTTGGCCCCTCCGAATACTTTTGAGTGTTCGCAGAACAGCGAACTATCTCAAAGAAGTCGGTTAGCTCGTCAACAACTGGCCCACGGACGATCAATCCAATCTCGATTGCCTCCTTGAGACTATAATTCGTAAGATTCGCACTTCCCACATATGCGATCTCGGTGTCTGCTATCAATGTCTTGGCGTGCAGACGACCGTGGGGTGAATCGTACTGATAGACGTGGAAATTAGATGTGTCTCCATTGCTGCGGACTGTTTCACGAATCCGTTCCACGTGGTCTGCGTTTTCACGGTTATCTGTTACGTCTCTGGTTAAGAGCGTGATGTCAACACCACGGTCAGTCGCGGATGCGAGGTGATCAACGAAGACATCCACACCAAACCGGGTGAAGAAGGGAGTGACAAGTAGTAACTCCCGTTCGGCATTCCGGACCAATCGAATGAGACGCGCCATTAGCTCTGCTGATTTCCCATCGAACCCACTCGGTACAGCGATGCTTAATTCAACATCGTGCACCTCATTATTTGCGAGTAACTCGGCTTCGGATGGCGTCATGTACTCATCAAATATGTTAAGGAATTGGATGAATTCGATCGTTGCATTTCGATTTACCCTGACCCGGTTAGTCGCCTGAGATGTGAAATCAACAAGGCCAAACTCAGATGCGAGATCATGAAGATGATTTGCAGCCTCTCGGTGGATGCCGAATTCATCCGCCGTCTGCGAAGGGTCAACAGTCCCTTCACCGGACGCAGCAGTATGGAGGAGGTGCGTACAGAAGGCTACTGGATCGATCTCATGTGCTCGAACAGACTGTACGAATTGGGCCGGTGTTGCAAGCGTCATTTTCCCGAGTTAGGTGCTTTTTCCGCCAAGTCCACCAGTTAGTTTCCAGAACCCGTCGGACACATCAGATGCGATCCGATCACCGTAGAGAGCGATCCGGGAGAGGTTTTTATTGAAGTGCTGACAGCCAATTTCAGACATGTGGAGGCAGGCGTGACAAGCACCACCCCGAATATCGGCGCACGTGGAGTCGTACATACAACCTTCTCCTTGCGTCAGTGTGCTAAGCAACCAGTCGTCGAGGTTCCTATCAATCAAGGTGAAGAGACCGCCTGCCGTATAGTTCTGCGTATTATTTGCGTAGATTGCTGTAGCGAGACCTTCCGTGAACAGGTATTCCGCGAATGAGGTTTCGTCAATCCCGGAATGGACAGCAGCTCGCTGGATGAGCAGGTGGGAGATAGTATGCAGTAAGCGATGCACAGCGAGGGTGATTTCGTTATACTGACTGTCGTCATTAACATCGGTTGAGTACGGTTCTATGGCTTCCATTTCTCCGTACAGTGTCGCCCGTGCCTCCGAAAGGTCCATATTTTGCGTGTCTTCGATGGGATATCCACTCTCAGCGAGCCAGTGGCCAACTTGGCGAGGATCCAGTTGGACGATTGCGGCTTCTGTCTTCGACCGAGTTGTATAAATCGGCGTGCGCCAGTCTCCATCTTCAACTTGTACTGGCGGAAACGTCCGCACAGCAGGTGTTGAACCGCCTTCTTCTTCGTCGTCATAGGTGCGATGATAGCCGTATACTGCTTTAAGCAGCGGGAACTCGGAGGTGACTCCAATATCAATGATCCCCATCTGATCCATGAGCTGGGTTTCTCGGGGAGTTGCAGTTTCCCGGGCGCTTTCCTGTTCCATAATCTCCCTCAGCTGGATGTACCGCCGCATGTTGTCAGACGGCTCAACATCGCCGACTTTCGCCTGAACCATCTCACGAACCAGCTCAGGGTCTTGATCACCACCGATCTGTCCAAGGGCCTGCTTGGTATGTTTAATTACCTCAGGGTCGTCGGTATCGATCTCGTCGAAGTCGATATTCGACATTCCGTCCTTCTGCACCATCTCCTTCAGGCTCGTCTCGGGGTGATCGAACTCGCCAAGGTAGGCACCAATGACAATCGGGTCAATCTCTTCTTCGGTCCGGATATTACTCTGATAGATGTTCCGATCACCGAGGTCAACCCGAGTGACGTCGTGGATATTCATTGCCTTTGACGACGAATGAACCGTTACGTCCATCCGTTCACCACATTCACAGAACGTCTGGAAATTATCGCTGATGATCGCTCCTTGGCAGGCACCGCACCGCCACTTGAAATCCTGATACCGGTCTGCACGGTCATCTAGCTTCACGTACGAGTAACCGTGCTCGTCACATCCCGGAACAAAGATGGAGCTAAGATCTGAACAGGAGGGGCAAACACCAACGTGGTGGATCTGTGTGAGAGCCCCATCACACCCCTGCTGTTGACAACTCAATCCACTCTGCTCAAGCCCTTTGATACGTTCATCACTGTAATCGTGGACTTTTCCGCAGTCCATACATTCGAAGACGCGCGGGAAAATTGTCGCGTACACGTTCGATGGATCGATGATTGCCCACCGATCGGATGCTGGCGGCGATAAGGCACCCTCAACACCGCCACTCCAGTTGTCAAGTTTGGCATGAACATGGTTGATCATCTCCCGTTCACTGGCGATTTCCATCTGGTCGCCAGTCATCTTCGCCGCCTTCTCAATGAGATTATGTTTTGGATTGGAGAAGGTCGCTCCTGGCGGGAAGTTGTACATCACTTGCATCTTCCCGCGACGCATATTGTCTGTCATCGAATATCCACCCCTACGGCCTCGAACGCGTCTTCATGTTTGTAACTCGGTTTGATGTCGATTGGGTCGTCTACGTCACGGAGGCTCAACATTACTCGTCCAGCGAGACATCCCTCAATGTCCTCTTCAGTCCCGCTCTGGATGTTATTGAACGAAACCTGAACGAGTTCCTCGATCCGGTCTGCGAACGGGCACTGACCAGTCTCCCAGTCTTCTCCGTAGATCTCGATGAGGTCCTCGATGATTTGGTCTTGATCGATTACACCGGCCTGTTCGGCCTTCCGGGCCATTCGCGGGTGGGCTTTGTTTTTGAAATATCCGAGGTGCTCGCTCAACTCGTCGAAGTACCGAATATACAGTAGCGACATGAAGATGCCTGGGAAGGTCCGCTCGACACTGAATTTCGCCCACCGGTTAATCGCTACTGGTTCAACGAGCCGGTCGAGGTATTCGTGATACTTGTGGAAGTAATGGTAGTGCGACCGGTCACGCTCCCCCAGCGGGTCGAAGACGTCCAGCACGATTCCTGGATGTTTGCGACCAACGCGAGAGGACGCCTGAATGTACTCCGACATCCGTGGTGGCGCATTGAAGAACACCATGTAACCGAGGGCGTCAATGTCCACACCATGACTGATTGAACTGGTTGCAGTAATCAGACCCTCAATATCCTCGTACGTCGTACCACCTTCCTCACCGACCTGCTCAAACCGGTTGAGCATGTCGGCCATCGCATCTGGGTCGGTATTCCCCTGCATATCGAATTTCTGCACGGGATTATATTCATCATCAGTCAGATTGTCGTTCACCTGAGTTTCAGCGGACTTGTAGACACGACCTCCCTCAAATTTGGAGATGACGTAGGTTACCAGCGTGTAGTAGTGGTTCAGGAGGTTTTCGAACGTTTCTGGGTCTGACAACTCTTCAAAGTCGAACTCCTGAAGAGATTTCTCGGGGTCGGCAAGCCAGTCTTGAATCCGGCGCTGGTGCATTTCCAGCAATCGGATGATACTGTTAATCTGGCTGCGGTTCCAAGGAACGACACCGACGTAGTGCCGCTGGACCTTGTCTTCATCAGTAGTTGTGTAGGCGGATTCTCGATAGTCCGGCCCGGGTGCGGGAAACCGGATCGTTTCTTTCCCGCCGTACAGATGCTTGACCTGATTATTTGATTCCTCGATCGTTGCTGTCGCTGCTATCTTCTTGGGTTCGTAGTAGTCGGTTTCCTGCTTTTCAGCAGCCCATTCGAGGTGTTTTTCGAAGGCAGCGTAGTAGTGGCTCTCGAAGGTTCCGAGATCTTCGTTGACGAGGTGGAGTTCGTCTTGCAGACAGAGTGTTGGAACGGGGTCATGAACGTCAACTTGCTCTAAATCACCGAACTCCGTCTCGAAGTCCTGCTTGTCCCGGCCGCAGAACCGCGACATCATGCACTCATCGCCTTGGTGCGTATACCCGTGTTCCGGGCACCGATGAGTGATATAGCCAGCAAGCGTTCGGAAACGGTAATTGTACCCGAGAGCTGCAAGTTTGTCTTGGGTTCCAACAACGATCGTTGGAACAGCACGATAGAGATCAATGTCCGTCACATGGACGTGTAGCTTTTCCCGACGACAGGATGCTGACGAACAGTGATGTTCGACCCGATCAGTCGTTGTACTGAATACGAGATCGACGTCACTTCCGCAGAGCGGGCATTTTTCGACTGCGCGGTAGTCTTCACGACTTACCTGTTCAAGGTCGTGCCCGTCTTCTTGGTTCCATCGCTTCTTGAACTCTCGCAGTTTTTCGCGGTTCTCCTCCAACGTTCTCTCGTTCTGCGGATAACTCGGGTACCAGCCGTTGAACTCGGACTTCAGCAAGTTACCGAGACTGTTCTCCGTGTTCCCGGTGAAGAATCCGGCACTGAGAGGCTCACCGCCATATCCCTCCTCTTTCCGGACCTCATCTGCGTGAACCAAGATTTCGACGACTCGCTGGAACTGTTGTAACGACAGTAGCCGGAGTGGGAACCGCATCATCGCGGACAGGCCGAACTCTTTCCCGCGCCGCCTGTCGAATAGTGCCGTGAAGGCAAGCAGTGCAAGGTAGGCCTCAGTTTTCCCTCCACCAGTCGGGAAGTACAGGAGGTCTGCCTTGTCACGATCGTGGGCCTTCGGATCGAAGTCCCGCTCTTCGTGGACGATGTCCGGCAACAGGGATACAATAAAGACAACCTGGAATGGCCGCCATCCCGGATATTCAAGTTCCACATTCTCATCCCATGGATCGCCTTTCCGAACCTTACGGAGGAACACGCGGTTCACCTGTTTGAAGAGTTCCCGCGCCATTTGGTCCTCTTCAAGAAGCGAAACACCGCGGTCAAATCGCTCAATCTCCCGTTCAAACCGCTCTATATCAGACTTGATTGTCTCCACAGTCTGGTTCGACGAAGGGTTTGTGGCAGTCGCTTTCGCTTCATCAAGACGGTCCTGCCAGTCGTCCTTTTTGTACTGTTTCAATTTCTGGCGAACTGCCCGCAGGACCGGAAGCGGGTCTGTAGCGAGAGTGTCAAACCGTGGTGCTGCTTCACCGGAGTACTGTCGGTGACCGAAGTACGCCTGCTTGTGGACAGGGACAGTTTCTGATTTGATGCCCGTCTGATCCGCTGTCCAGACAGCAGTGCAGTTGTGGCCTTGGCCAGGAACGGAGGAATCATATCGGAATCCTTCAGGGACGTCTTCGAAACTCATTGATTGGAACTCCGTCCCGTCTTCTCCTCGTAACTCTAGCTGGGTTTCATATGTTGCCAGGTCGAGGTCTCCGAAGTCTGGTTCTTCGTCGCTTTTGTTAGTTACGTCAACGCGGACAACAGCAGAACCTGGCTTATCAGCTGTTGCTGTCGTCTCATCAAGCCCTTCAAGAAGACGAACAGTCACCCCCATTTTCGGGGTTGGAGCATACTCCGGATCTCCGCCGACAGGTACATCAGAGAGCTTCTCAAGGTAGTTATCGTCGGCAAGGTCATCATTGCTCGACACGAAGTTCTTCACGGATCCGCCATCGCTGTCTAACAGGTCCGGTGCAGACTCGATGTGCTCCTTGGTAGCCGCTCGGATCTTCCTGTTCAACTCTCGCTCAGCTTTATCAGATGCCTCGCTGAGAATGCCGGTGTGCTCTGCATTGGCATCGAACGAGACGGTTGTACCCACACCGAAGTCAGCGTCGTCATCACCGGGTTCCCGAAGAACGTACTTCCGGTATACTGTCGGTGTGTCTTCGCCTAACTGATCAACCTCTGCCGGTGTCGGGATGACCCGATAGTACAGAGAGAATGATAACCGGATGCTTAGGGTGATTGTGTCACCGCCATCAGCGGTCGTCACGCGGCCAATCAGACCGAGAGTTGATGGCGACCTCCGTGACTGGATTTCTTTATCGATCTTCGTGTCTTCTTCCTCAGGAGCGAGAGCTCCAGAGAAAAAGTTCGTTCGCGGCGTCAATCCAGGCGGGGTACGCTCACCGTCGTCAATATGCGCCCCGCGGATTTGGTCAACAGTATCCCCGACGAGTTCAGAGGCGAATGCTTCGATATCGTCTCGGGATGCCCCGTCGATGTCTGCCATTCGTTAACTCGACATAGGACGATACCAGGTAATATAACCATAGGTCTCGACATTATCCTTTGTCACGTTTACTGCATCGAGTGACGATTTCCCGACTGACTCCCGGTTCATCAAATAAGTCGCCACTACATGCTTGGTCAACAAGCCATTCCCAAAAAACACTCCCACGCTGACGGTGCGTTGCACGGATTGTTTTGATACGAGTGAAGACCTGATCCCAGTTTTCCGCCATCCGTTCAGAACCGTACTCGCTTGCGATTACTTGAACACCATCCGAATGCCGTGGACCGATACGAAGCCCGCTCCGGAATACGAGATCAGACGGAGAATCAGCTTCTAAAACTCCACGTGCCCAGTCTCTCACCGCGTCGGCATTCACGGACACGTCCTGTTCAATCTCGCTTGCGAACCCGCTTACACCATCGCTCGGCTCATCAGTCGGCGAATGTTCCTCAAGCCCGCAAAGGACGGCATCATACCACAACTGAACAGCGTCCATGAACGCAGCGTCAGTATCAACCGCAGCATCATCCTCCCAGTCTTCACGGAGGAACTCCTCCCAGAGGTCGGCCTGAACGTCGTCGTTAATGAGGACGATTTCATCACCAGCGCTGATCCGCGACAGAGAGCGAAGGGAGTACTCTCCCGCTGTAACGAGGTGTTCCTCTGATCGAACAATCACGGGATGTGCATCCGAGAGCGTCACTGGTGAGGTCTCTTCGAACTCAAGACGGTAGCGATAAATCGCACCTGACAAGCCTGTTCCTCCTGAATTATTGTTTTCACGTGACTGGGATGCAACTGAAAGGTATGTCTTGTAGAGACTGTCGGTCAGAGTTCGTTCGGTGGTCTCCTCTAGAGTGCTTCCATGAGTGGTCACGTCTATCTGCGGGAGGTCAGCACCGGTTTGTGGCGGGAGATAAGGCCGACGTTTCTGGTCAACACCGTGTACACGTGAATTCAGCGTGTCGTCGTCATGCCCGAGTACAATGGTTTTCGGGATAGCAGGATGGTGGTAGTAAATCGAGGTTTGTGGCGGAAATGCGTCGAACGTCACCAGCATATCAACACGCCCGGGTTCCACCTCTCGCACAGTTTCTTCATCAAGTAACAAGAGGTCATCCTCCAGAACCCAATCACTAGCCCGCTCCCGGAGGAAAATGTCAAGCATTTCTTTGTACGTTTTCTTCGTACATAGCACTCCAACGGATTTCTCCCGAGACGCTGCCTCATCAAGTACATCCAATAACTGCTCACCCAAGGGGTTCCTCTCATCGAGTCTGTCAAAGAGCGTATCAACGGTTGTAAGAGCCATATCAAGTACCTCCGCGTCGATAACAGCCTCATCAATCAGCTTTTCAATTTCGTTGCGCCGACTGTGTAGCCTTCGAGGAACCCACCGGTTGCCTTGGTCGAGCTGATTCTGCACCCAATGGTCGTGAAGATCAACCGGGACTGGGAGGCTACTGAGCGTATATCGGAGTCGTCTGACTGCACCTGCAGCGGTTCTGTCCCCGATCTTCTCGCTGAACTCATCCAGACGGCCAAGTAACTCCCCGATTTCAGAATTGCTCTCAACCGAATATACGTGGATCGGGGATGGCCCTTCAGTCAACGATTCTGATGCAGATTCCCGAGGGGACATCTGGCTGCCTTTACTGGCGTCTTCATCAGTCTGTAGCAACACAGAGTGTGGGAGGTCGGTTGGTGGACCAACGTGTTGCCGCCTATCTGCACCGTATTGTTCTGCGAACACCCCATGTACCTCAATATGAACGGGCTGTTCAGAATGGGATTCAGTCAGTGACGACAGATCTTGGTCATCAATCTGGGTAAGATGGCGTAGGGAAGCGGAATCAGCAATCCCGCGAGTTTCATCTGTGGCTCCCTCGTCTGCCCTTCCACGCTCGGGTGTATACGGTTGAGGCGTGCCGTCAACGATTGTCCCTCTCCACGTCTGTATTTGTGCAGCGTCTACGGCATCGATTCCCGATAACCAGTTGTAGAGGACGACATCTGCTGATGCATCAGTCAGGGATTCAATGTCCCGGACCAGTGTGAGATACGGAGGATGCTCCTGAACGGTTGTTCCGGACGTCTCGACGTGAATGCCCCCGTCTGTAACACGTGCTGTAGGGATGAGATCGAGGATTGGAGTGACCTCTGCGCACGAATTCTCTGAATGAACAATCCCGTATTGAGAGAGAGCTTCCCGAATGTCCTTTTTCGTCCCCCAGCCACCAGTCGCCGGTGTATGTAGGGCAACTCGAATACTCGGGCGTATGACTTGGGCAATAGCAGTGCCAAGTATGGTCAACTCGACCCATCCTGAATCATGGGATGGCGCGAGGAACTGAACCGATGGATCTACGCCTTCAATATCTACTTCGTCTTCTAGTATATTTTGTAGCGCATCTAGGACTTCATCACCTGCTGAATCGCTTTGCGACGCGGCTAACGCGATTTTCGCGGTTTTGTTGACTAAGGCGATCTCGGCAGGTCCCAACTGGGGAGTACTCCACGTAACAGGACCGGACTGCTTTACAAGAGAGTAGTCTTGAGAGAATTCCTCCAACCCAGATACCTCTCCAGGAACGAGATCAGGGTCAGACTGTCGGAATTGGCGGCGCAGGGATGAAACTACTTCCTTCGCTTTAGAGTCTATCCGGCTATCGGTGGATCCGTACAACTCGAATAGTTTCGGTGGCGGTGGATACACCTCAAGTGATTGCAGTATCTTGCCAACGTCCTCTATTTCCCGAGCGGTGTCCACTCGTTCAAGATCGCGTATGAGGGGCTCGATTGCAGGAAGAGTGTCACTTGGATAGGCTTCCCCAGCAGAAGCAATTGCTTCGCAAATCGGGGTACGGTACTGACTTGGACAATCACGTACAACCGAAACCAGCCGGTCGATGGAGTCTACAATTAACTCGGGCCACGAACTTGCCGCAACTCGGAGTACCGGTACCCACAGCTTCGGCTCTTCTGACAGCTCCTCCCGAATTATCTTCTCAGGGTATATATCTCGAACCTCAGCAAGATCACTAGGCTGAATTGCCGAAAACACCGCGGCTAATAACTCACCTGCATCTTGGTTGTTTCCCTGACCAGTTCGTACTTCCTCGATGAAAGATGGAACAAATTCGTTCCATTGGTTCGGATAGATACCGGCGTCGAGTGCTGCCTGAATGAGTTCTCCCAACTTTCGCTGTGAATTAGAATCTTCAACCCCGATGTATGTCCGGCAGAGAAACTCAATTATCCGACCGGAATAGAAATTCAAAGGGGTGTACTTTTCGTCCAGCTCGTCGGTGAGTTCCTCCACGATTTCTGTATTAATGCAATCGCTTGACTTCGCTGCCAGCAGCCGAAGTGATCTCCAAGGATGGTCATGAAGAATTTCTGTAACCAATTGGTGGGAAACAGATTCAGGATGTTCAACTGCCGTATTGAGGCTCCGTGTCGCATATCCTTTGAAGTACCCACCAACCGAGTACGGTTTACTACCGATCTCAACAACTCCGCCAAAGAGCTCGGTCACCTGTTTCAATTGACTGTAAGCGTCAGCGGATGGCGGAAGGCGTGATACGACACGATAAGCCTCCATGCGGTTGTTATAGGAGAGTTCTTCTAGAGATTCGAAATCAATTGACTCGGTCAGCGTAAAGTCGTCTTTCGGGAAGATCGCGGATAGGTGTGCAAGAACCAGTCCGGTGTCTACTCGGTCGTTATCGAGTAAGTAGACCAGTTGTGGGCAATCAACCGGGGGTGAGGCATCTTTGAGGATTTGTTTGATGCACTGGGTAGCGGTCAGAGCGTCATATCCGGTCGATTGTGCTTGGACAATCAGCACTGGGAGTTGGTCCGTTGCTGATGCTGGTGATGGGGTCTCGTCTTTCTTTAACCAGTCAAGCAACTCGCCGGGGTCATCACCGGCTGGAGACGTCTCTTCTATTGGTGGGTCGGTTTGAGCCCGACTGCTGGATGGTTCTCCGTCGAAGTCGGAGATTGAACGCTGGATCGTGTCCTTGTCCGTCACTGACTACCTTGGACTAGTAACCCTGCAAGCATAAACGATATGGGTAGATGAAATCAACTCTGGCGGGTTTGTCCTTCGAGAGAATTCTATCCTATAGACAACAAGGTGAGGACAAACAGACTCTGAACATAGGAGGAAATAGGAATGTGATAGACTTCTACTCAGGCTTCTTGATTATGTGACTGCATAAGTTCCCTTGCTATCTCAGCCTGTGTGTGGTCATCCTGCTCGTCTGCAGTCCGACTCTTAATGGTGTGGTCGAAAATGTATCCCCCGTAGTCGGCATCCCACGTGTAGGCCTGCAGTCCTACGCTTGCATCCTGGGACACGTCGTAAATCACCTCAAACTCCGTCTCTTCCGATCGGTTTCCGGTTTCCCATGTCTGCCAGATACGACACATGATGTTCCCACCGGTGTTGACAACTGCCCCACCGTTCCATCCGTCAGGAACTTCTACCGGAGACTCATCAAACGGCTCTTCATACCCTAATTCACGGAGAAACTCTTCTCGCCTCGTCTGTGACATGCCACGTTGTACTCAACCAGACCTAATGAATGCTGTCAAGACATAGTTGAACGCCTCAGACAGTCACTATACTTCCTTAATCTACGCTTTCATTAATTCCTGAGAGTGAATCTCAGGCTGATGCCGGGATCGAACCCTCACGTTCACTGTATCGATCCTTCGCTTTTGCTCACTTCGTTCTCTAGAACTATTCTGGCCTTGAACGAGTCGAGCGCCTCGCAGGAACGCAAGCACTACAGGCAATCCAAGTAGCGATATGGAAGAAGAATTGCGGACACCCCCCGTCTCCTGAGCCAAACTGCGGCCGAGTCGCGGGACCCGCAGATACGCGGTGACGCATCGGCAATCCAAGTCGGCGCGCGCGATCGTGTCAACGTCCATAGTTTTAACACGTAATCCACCGAATCGCAGGATGACTCTGACCCGAGCAACCCGACGTTGCGAAACGACTCGCAGAAAGCCGGTCAGCGCAAGCCCAACCCTACGACTGCTGGCGATTCTTCCGTACTCCGCACGCGTAAGAGGGTTAGCGGGCCGGGCGCGAATCTGCTACCTGGGATTCTGCTAAGATTTTTGTCTGTTGCTCAGTGTCACGAGGGTTGTTCCCACGGTATGTGGGTTTAAGTGCTCCTTCAACCTAATGCGCAGACGTGCTTGGGGTGCAGGACAGGATCGCTATGTTCGTTAACGGATTCAAAATCGGCCTTCGCCAACTGAGGGTGGAAAATATCGATTCAGTAGGCTTAGAGCGCGAATCTTGGTCCTTCAAGATCGCGTGCGAGAAAATGGGTTGGGGCAGATTTGAACTGCCGACTTCCTCCGTGTGAAGGAGGTATCATAACCGGACTAGATCACCAACCCGCAGCCGATTATATCGCTGGGTCGAACTTAAGACTTCCTTTCAGCGGCCAGCGAACGGCTCCACCCTCGAGCCCGCCACCTCTCCCCGCGAGTCCACGCTCAATACTCCGGCGACTCCTCGGGCGTCTCGTCTCGAGCGTTGACGACTCGCCCGAACGTGAACAGGCCGTCAGAGAGACGGTTCAGGTACTGGACGGCTTGCTCGTTGATTTCCTCTTCGCTCGCGAGTGCGACGGCGCGGCGTTCGGCGCGCCGACAGACCGTTCTGGCGTGGTGGAGCTTCGCTCCGTGTTCGCTGCCGGTCGGGAGGATGAACGAGGTGAGTGGCTCGAGTTCGTCGTCGTAAGCGTCGATCCAGTCTTCGACGGTTTCGATGTGTTCCGTGCGGATGGCCGGGTCGTCCTCGTCGGGATCCGGATTTGCGAAGTCGGCTTGAACGACGTGGAGGTGGTTCTGGACGGTTCGCAATTGGTCGTCGATGTCGTCGTAGCCGGTGGGCCGAATCGTTCCGATGAGCGCGTTGAGTTCGTCGACGGTACCGTAGGCTTCGATGCGCGCGCTGGTCTTCGAGACGCGAGTCATGTCACGGAGATCGGTTTGTCCGTCGTCCCCGCGGCCAGTGTAAATCGACATACGCGAGTCGACGGCTGGGGGCCACTTAACTGCTGTCGGGGTGGCAAATAGTCCACCACAGACGACCCTACTCGAGCAAGCCGCCACTCCCTACTGTCACTCCGAGGAGAGTGTGCGCAACCGGTACGTTAAACAGATGTCGTGCACAAGTCGCTCGTATGGCCATGGAACTCGATCACTACTGTCCGGACTGTGACGGAGAGCAGACCTTCTACCGTGCGGCGAGTACGAAAGTTCATCTCGGTGAGAAGGTCAAGTGGCACTGTCCGAACTGCGACTACGGCTTCGTGCAAATCGGCGACAACGGGACGGCCGTCGACTCGAGTGCGACGTAAGGTCCGATCGTCCACCCCTCCCCAGCCGACCCGTTTCTCACTCGAGTGGACGCCCCGACGACGGACGACAGTACAAACGTACTTCTGACCCCTGTTCGTGAAGAGAGGTATGCAAGGACGGAGACTCGCGACGACGGACGAGATCATCGCGATCGTGAGTCCCGACAGCGACGAACCCCTCGAGACGCTCACCGCGTGGACGGAGCGAAGCGGGATCGAACTGACGACAGTCGACGTCGGCGACGACATCGGAGACGTCTACGACGAGAGTCGGGCGACCCTCGGTGTGACCCTCGGCGGCGATGGCACCTTTCTCGAGGGCATCAAGACGTTCGCCCCGCGGAAGATTCCACAGTTAGGCGTCAACACGGGGACGCTCGCGTTTCTGGCTCGAGTCGAACCCGAAGACCTCGAGGACGCACTCGAGGAGGTCCTTCGGGGTCGAGCCGCAGTCGACAGCCGCCAGCAGGTTTACGTGAATGCGCCGGACGTCGAGGCGACGGGAATCAACGACGTGATGATCCAGCAGGTCCCGCCCGACGATCCGATCGATCGAAAAGTGACTCGTCTGGACGTCTACGCAGACGATGAGTACGTCGGCGAGTTCGAGGGAACCGGACTCGCCGTCTCGACGCCGACCGGATCGACTGGCATCTCGCTCTCTGCGAACGGCCCCGTTCACTATCCGGTGAACAACCACACGCTCCAACTCGTCCCCCTCCACACCCACAAACTGGGCGTCCGGCCGATCGTCGTCTCCCCCGAGACGGAGTTGCGAATCATCTCACAGGGGGGTGCGAACCTGCTCGTCGACGGCGGACGCGCACAGACGCTTCTCGAGGTCGGCGACGAGGTGGTCGTCACGGGGGCGGACACGCTCGCACACGTCGTCAGAACCAGCTACGACGATCACTTCTTCACCGCGATCACGAAGAAACTCGGCTGGGATGTCCGAGACGCGGACGTCCCCCGCGACAAAAAACGCGAGGCTCCAGCAGCGACGTCCCCGCCGATCGACGCTACTGACTCGAGTCGAACGTCGATCCGCGGTCGACACGACTCGGACGCCGGTGATGGCAGCCTCTCCGACGAGGCCGCCGGGACCGTCGAACGCGCGCTCACGGTCGCGACGGAAGCGGCCCGAGCTGCCGGCGAACCCCTGCGCGAACTTCACGGACAGGTCGAGTCGATCGATCACAAGACAGACAAATCGGATATCGCCACCGAAGCCGACCACCAGGCGGATCGGATCATCTCGACGGTCATCGACAACGAGTTTCCGGAGCACGGTCTCTTCTCGGAGGAGGGAACGCGCGACCGAAGCGGGGACTCGAACTACACCTGGGTCGTGGACCCACTCGACGGCACCGGAAACTTCGCGCACGGGAATCCAAACTACTCGATTTCGGTCGCACTGATCGACCACGATAGGCCAGTTCTGGGCGTCGTCTACGTCCCGGAGACCGACGAACTCTTTACCGGTATCGCTGGGCAGGGAGCCTGGCGAGACGGCGACCCGATCGAGACGACCGACCGCGACCGCCTCGACGAGAGCATGCTCATCTCGGGGTACGACCCCGACGGGAGCTTTCTTTCCCACTTTTACCAGGAATCGCGCGGCGTCCGGCGACTCGGCTCCGCGGCGCTCAACCTCTGTTATCTCGCGAGCGCCAGCGCGGACGCCGTCTGGGAGCACGATACCTATCCGTGGGATATCGCTGCGGGTCTCGTCATCGCTCGAGAGGCAGGCGCGACGATAACCGACCAGTCGGGCGAACGGTTCGAGTTCGACTTCGACACCGAAGCCAGGGCGGCACTGCTCGGCTCGAACGGTTCGTTACACCCCGCGTTGCTCGAGCACCTCGGCGACGGATTGCAGTCGTCTTCACGGTCACAATCGTCGCGATAGCGGAGACGCAAGAGCAAACGCACCGTTCGCTCGAGACGCGACCGTTACTCACAAAAATCAGATGTCGACCGTTAGCGCTCGTCTGCGTCGTCGAGTGCGTGCCACGAGAGGCGCGGACTCCGCGCCGCGGCGGTCTGGTCGATCCGTCGGGCCGTGGTTCGGTCGGGAGCCGCCTCGATCGTCGCGTCGTCTTCGTCGACGACGGCGTTGAACGCGCCGGCAAGTCGATCCAGAGTGTCCTTGCTCTCAATTTCCGTCGGCTCGGTCATCAGCGCCTCGGGAACGATCTCGGGCCATTTCGTCGTCGGCGGGTGGACGCCGTAGTCGAGCATTCGCTTCGCGACGTCCGCTGCATCTTGCTCGCCAGCGCTGGCGACGAACTCGTGGTGGAACGGCTCGTACGGCACGTCGTATTCGATCTGGCTCGCGAGGTAGTTCGCGTTCAGTACGGCCTTCGCACTCGCGTCCGCAAGTCCGTCGTCGCCGAGGCGCGCGATGTACGCGAAGGCTTTGACGAGCACGAGCCAGTTGCCCTGATACCCGTGAACGTGCCCGATCGTGTGGTCGGGGTCGAACAGTTCGTACGTCGATTCGTCGCTCTCGCCGTCGTCGTCAGCCTCGTTCACTCGAGGCGCGGGCAGGAACGGGGCCAACTCCTCGACGACGCCGACCGGGCCGGCACCGGGACCGCCGCCGCCGTGGGGCGTCGCGAACGTCTTGTGGACGTTGTAGTGCATCACGTCGAAGCCCATGTCGCCCGGCCGAGCGCGACCGAGCAGGGCGTTCAGGTTCGCGCCGTCGTAGTAGAGCAACCCGCCCACGTCGTGGACCATCGCCGCGATCTCCTCGATGTCGCGCTCGAAGAGGCCGAGCGTGTTCGGATTCGTCAACATGAGCGCCGCCGTGTTCTCCGAAAGGGCTGCCTCGAGCGCATCCAGATCGACCCGGCCGTCTTCGTCGCTCGGCAGGGAGACCACGTCATAGCCCCCGAGTGCTGCGGTCGCGAAGTTCGTTCCGTGTGCGCTCTCGGGAACGATGACCTCGTCGCGGTGGCCCTCGCCGTTGTGCTCGTGGTAGGCCGCGGCGACGCGGATGCCGACGAACTCGCCGGCGGCACCGGCCGGCGGCTGGAGCGTGACGGCGTCCATGCCACCGATCCGACCGAGGTAGTCCTGTAGCCGATAGAGGACCTCGAGCGTACCCTGAATCGACCGCTCCGACCGGTCGGGGTGGACGGCACCCGAGGGCAGCGCGGCCACGTCCTCAGTGAACTTGGGGTTGTACTTCATCGTACACGAGCCAAGCGGATAGGGGCCGCTGTCGATGCCGTAGATCATCTGTGAAAGGCGCGTGTAGTGGCGAGCGAGTTCCGGCTCGGAGAGTTCGGGCAACTCGAGTGAGTCACGCGTCAGGTCGTCGGGGAGCGGCGAGTCCGCACGTGCACTCGCGCCGTCGTCGCCGTCGCCGTCGCCCGCGTTCGCGTCCGAACTCGCGTCGCCGATGTCGACTCGAGTCAGATCCTTTTCGGAGAGCAACGGCTCGTACTGACCGTCTTCGACGTAACGGGCCTGATCGTATCGTACCTGTTGTGCTTGCGCGACAGGGTCGTCTGGGTGGTCGCTCATCGTGCCACCTCCTCGAGTGCCGCGGCGAACGAGTCGAGTTGCTCGTCGCCGACGCCTGCGACGCAGATTTGTATTTCGTGGTCGCCGACGACGTGGACGGCGAAGCCTCGGTCTTCGAGGTCGGCCGCGAGGACGGTCGCGGGCTGGTCGGTCCGCGCGACGAACTCGCGGATGTGGTGGCGGTCGTGAACCGGCGCGTCGACGCCGGGAATCTCGTCGATTCGGTTCGCGAGATCCGTCGCTCGAGTGACGCCGCGGTTGGCGAGGTCGACCATGCCGTTGGGGCCGAGCGAGGCCGCGTGCATCGCCGTGCGGAGTGCGACCCACGCCTGATTCGTGCAGATGTTACTCGTCGCTCGCTCGCGGCGGATATGCTGTTCGCGCGTCTGGAGGGTGAGCGTGAACGCCCGACGGTCGGTCGCGTCCTCGCTGACGCCGACCAGGCGGCCGGGAACCTGCCGGAGGTACTCCTCGCGACACGCGAAGAGCCCGAGTCCCATGCCGTAACTCGTCGGCAAGCCGAGGACGCTCGCGTCGCCGATGACGACGTCGGCACCGACGTCGGCGGGCCGCTGCAGGACGGAGAGGGCGACGGGATCGGAGCCGAGGACGAACAGCGCGTCGGCCTCGCCCGCGAGCGAGCCGATGGACTCGAGGCGTTCCTCGATCGTTCCGCGGATCGTCGGGTTCTCCGCGTACACCATGACGACCTCGTCGTCGACCTGTTCGTCGAGAGCGCCGACGTCGACCGTTCCGTCGGCCGTGGCGTACTCCTCGACTGCGAGGTCGGTGCCGGCGACGTAGTTCTCGAGCGTCGATCGCCGGCCCTCGAGCAACTGATCGGGAACGAGCACGCGATGGCCGCTGGTAGAGCGGACGCGCTCGGCGAGCGTCGCGGCTTCCCCGAGTGCCGTCGCGGCGTCGTACATCGAGCAGTTGGCGATTTCGAGGCCGGTCAACTCGACGAGTAGCGACTGGAACTCGAAGAGCGCCTGCAGAAAGCCCTGGGAGACCTCGGGTTGATACTGCGTGTAGGAGGTCAGAAATTCCGAGCGATCCGCGAGGTGGTCGACGAGCGACGGGACGTAGTAGCCGTAGTGCCCGCGGCCGAGCAGTTCCGTCAGGTCGTCGTTTCGTCCCAGTATCGAACGGACGAGTTGTCTCGTCTCCTGTTCCGATCGAGACGCGATGTCGAACTCGCCGTCGAACTGGACGGCCTCCGGAATATCGAAGAGTTCAGCTTCTGAGTCGACTCCGACGGCCTCGAGCATTGCAGACTGTTCCGTGTCCGTATGGGGAGCGTACGGACTCCCCGTTGCGTGTGATCCATCCATTGTTAGTCGTGGCCCCGGTCGACCGTCTGGCGTGAGTGTCGGTCAGCAAACCCCTCACTTCTCCCACATGAGTGTGGATGGTCGACTCGAGACATGATATCTGGCTCTTACGCGCACGGGGTAATGAACGCACCTCTTCGATGAGACTGGAAGTGTGTAGAAACCAACGACAGTCCGGTGTAGTAGCTGTCACTGTGCTATCAGACCCGATCGCATTCGGTCTCGCTCACTAGTTCTCGAGACTCGCCCCGACTCTCAACTCAAGCCCGTTCTCGGCTATCGGTCGTCGTCGCGAGGTTCGTCCTCGGTCGTGTCGGTCGCGTCGGTCGTGTCAGTCGTGTCGGTCCCGTCTGTGTCGTCGTCGCTCTCGCTCGCACCGTCGCTTTCGTCACCATCATCACCATCGTCCCGTTGTCTCTCCGATGATGCCTGTGAACCGGTCGATTCCACTCGAGTATCGGCGTCGGAATCGGTCGCTGTCGCGTCGTCGAGTAGCGTTCTGACACCCGTCTGTGTGGACGTGTCGACGGCCGGGTCCACGGCTGGCTGGTCTCCACCGGGCCCGATCGGCGGTTTCAAATCGGCGGTTTGCTCTCGAGCGAACACGTCGAGCGTGACTTTCGCGCCGCCGAGGATCACGGGGCCGACGAACAGTCCGACCGCGCCGAAGATGATGATTCCTCCAAAGATACCGACGACGATGATCGCGGAGTTGAACGCGCTCGTTCGGCCGATGAGTGCCGGCCGAAGGTAGGTATCCGAGGCGCTAACGATCGAGCCGTAGATGACGAGCGCACCGGCACCGACGAAATCGCCGACCACGAGGAGGTAGAGTGCGACCGGCACCCAGACACCGAACGCGCCGACGAGTGGCAAGAGCGCGAAAACGAACGTCGCGACCGTCAGTAAGACGATGGCCGGGAGGCCCAACACGGCCAATCCGATGCCGAGTGCGACGGCCTGAATCGCGGCGACCAGAACGTTTCCGACCACCGACGCCCACATGAGCCGATCCAGTTCCGTCAGCAGTTCCTCCTGAATCTCAGTCTCGATGGGGGCGACCTGTTGTATCCACGCGACGAGTCGGTCTCCATCGCGTAGCAGTGCGAAGAGCACGAACAGCGTGACCGTCAACCCGATGAGCAATGCCGGTAGGCCACTGACGAGTTCGATCCCGCTCGTCGCGAGCCCCTGTGCGGCCGTGCTGATCGGTTCCTGGTAGGTTCCGTAGAGATCGCCCAGGTCGATGACGTACCCCGTCGCCTCGAGTCGCTGTTCGATGTCCGCCATCCCGAGTGACCCCTCCTGGACGGCCGCAAGTAGCTCGAGTGCTTCCCGAAGTGCAATCGCGAGGACGTACATCACCGGCAAGAGAATAGCGAGAATCGCGACGACGACGAGGACGAGCGCGGCCGTCATCGAGCGCACGTACTGCTCGAGCCGTCGCTGGGCCGGCATGAGAACGTACGCGAGCACGACGGCGAGGAGAATGTACTGGAGATAGGGGAGGACAATCAACGCCGCGAGGGCGGTACTGAAGAGCGTGAGCAGACTCAATCCGGGGCGTTCGGAGAACCACCGGGACGGCGTGGATCGATCGGACATAGCCCACCCTACGAGGTCACGACAAATTACTGCAGTGACTGGTCTGCCCCGATGAGTGGGTTACTCCTCGAGCAACGCTCTCGAGGAGTTCGTCACGACGAGGAGGCTGCTCAGCCCCATCGCGATCGCCGCGAACAGGGGGTTGAGCAGGCCGGTGACGGCGAGTGGAATCGCGATGCCGTTGTAACAGAAGGCCCAGCCGATGTTCCCCTTCACGCGACGGTCGGTCGCCTGCGCCAGTTCGAAGACCGTATCGACGGACGAGAGCGCGTCGTCGACGAGGGCGACGTCTGCCGCGTCAGCAGCCATCGCCGTTCCGCCGCCGAGGGCGATACCGAGGTCAGCCGCAGCGAGCGCGGGTGCGTCGTTCGTCCCGTCGCCGACCATCACCGTGTCGCCCGTCGCGGAGAGTCGATCGACGGTTTCGGCTTTCCCCTCCGGCGGGACGCCCGCGAACACCTGGTCGACGGCGGCGTGCTCGCGGAACCGACTCGCCGCCTGCGCGTCGTCGCCGGTGAGGACGACTACGTCGGCATCGGCGTCGGAAATCGCTGTGAGCGTCTCCTCCCAGCCCTCGCGGAGGTCGTCACCGACCACGACGACCCCCTCTGCCCGACCATCGCGACCGACGGCGACCGGGACGCGTCCGGTTTCACGGCCTGCCGCGACCCGGTCGGAGATTTCGTCAGGAACCGTCCAGCCCCGGTCGCGGAACAGATCCGGATGGCCGACGACGACCTCCTCGCCGTCGACGACCCCCGAAACGCCCGTTCGGTGACTCTCGAAGGACTCGACGCGCTCGAGGCTCGCGTCCGCCGAATCAGTCTCTTCCTGAGCTGGCTCACTCGTCGCGTCGGACCCGACCGCGCCGCCGTCCGGAACCGCGCGTTCGGCGGCAATCGCCGCGCCGATCGGGTGAGACGATTGGGCCTCGAGCGTCGCCGCCTGCTCGAGTAACTCGTCGTCGCAGTCCGTCTCGACGACGGTCATATCCCCGGTCGTGAGCGTTCCGGTCTTGTCGAAGACGACCGTCTCCGCGCTACGCAGGCGTTCGAACACGCTGTCGTCGAAGACGACGATCGAGCGCTCGAGGGCGTCGCGAATCCCGGCGGCGACGGCCAGTGGGGTTGCGAGGCCGAGTGCACAGGGACAGGAGACGATCAAGACGGTGAGGCCGACGAGCAACGCGTCCGCCAGACCAGCGCCCGTCAGGAGGTAGACGCTCGTCACGACCACGGAGAGGACCAACACCAGCGGAACGAAGATGGTGGCCAGTTTGTCGGCGAGTTTCTGGATGCCGTGGGTGCCACTCTGGAGGTCCCAGACGAGTTCGCTGATCCGATCGAGCGTGCTCGTCGCGTCCTCGCCGACCTCGATCGTCAGCGTGCCGTTCGAGACCGTCGACCCGCCGACGACGTCGTCTCCGTCGGCTTTCGTGACGGGCAACGATTCGCCAGTTACGACGGCTTCGTCGACTGCCGCTTCGCCGTCGACGACCGTTCCATCGATGGGAACGCGTTCGCCGGATCGGACGACGACCCGGTCGCCCGCCTCGAGGTCCTCGAGGGCCACGTCTTCGGTCTCCCCGTGCTCGCCAAGGCGTCGAGCCTCGTCGACCTGGACGGCCGTCAGATCGGAGAGTCGCTCGGTCGCCTTGCGCTTAATTTCGGACTCGTAGTAGCTCCCGACGGAGACGATGACAATGATCGCGACCGTCACGTCGTAGTAGATGTGGGGGCCGCTGACGGCGATCGAGAGCGTGCTGTAGAGCCACGCGCTGCCCGCTGCTATCGCGACGAGCAAGTCCATATTTGGCGAGCGCGTCTTCACTGCGACGTACGCGCCCTGCAGAATCGGCTTGCCGGTGATGACCAGGATGATCGTCGTCAGCGTACCGATCATCAGATAGAACGGCGTCGCGAGGTCGCTCGCGAGCGTCTCGGTGAAGAACTCGGTCGTCCGCTCGTCGTAGAACAGTCCGCCGAAGTACGTCGGGTAGATGATGACGATGTACTGCATCATCACCATCATCCCCATCATCACGCCGACTGCGATCCGTCCCATCTCCCAGTTGTTCGCGCGACGGCGGCTGATCGAGTCCTCGCGATCGTAGGCGCTGTATCCAAGTCGGCTAATCTCCGTTTTCAGGTCCTCGACCGACACCTGCTCCGGATTGTGATCGATTCGCGCCGTATCGGTGACGTAACTCGAGCTGGCGTTGCTCACGCCATCCGTCGCCGTCGCGACAGACTCGATGAACGCCTCACAGGTCGCACAGTACATCCCATCGACCTCGAGGAACGTCGTCTCGTGATCCGGCGGAACGGACCGGTCCTCGTCGTTTTCGGTGCGAGCCTCGCGAACGTCGTCGGCGTCGACCGTCTCGATGTCGCCGAGCGTTTCGTAGACGTCACGGCAACCCGTACAACAGAATGCGTTGCCCTCCGCGGTGACGCCGCTCTCTTCGACGGGAAGCTCACACAGCGTACAGCCGGTTCGATCTGCGGTGTCGGGTGCGGGTGTCATGTGATCGTCAGTGAGTGGTCATCGATGGTAATCTGAGCGCGTTCGTCAGTGGTGGTCGTGGCTTCCGGTCTCGAGGCCGTCGTAGAACGGCAACTCCGGGTGTGGGACGTGGATTCCCAGGCTCATCAACCCGTGTGCGAGCAGGATATACCCGAGGACGACGAACGCGACCCCGAGGAGCCGGTGGACTCGTTGTCGGTGAACGACGCTGACCGAGTCGATAATGGTTCCGTACGCGAAGACGGCCGGCACCGTTCCGATTCCGAGTGCAGCGAGTGCGAGCGCTCCGCTCGTGGGCGAGCCGGTCGCGAACGCGTAG
Organism: Natronorubrum sediminis; assembly: GCF_900108095.1. Taxonomy (NCBI): domain Archaea; kingdom Methanobacteriati; phylum Methanobacteriota; class Halobacteria; order Halobacteriales; family Natrialbaceae; genus Natronorubrum; species Natronorubrum sediminis. The sequence continues at coordinate 366,646 of NZ_FNWL01000002.1, read as the reverse complement.
AGAAACGCCGGGTAGAGAATCGGACAGGGCAACAGCCCGTGAAGCGCGCCGAGACCGACGATTCCGGGACCGTTCGCGAGTCGGTCGACGTATTTTGTCAGCCAGCCAGTGAGTCGCTCGAGGCCGGGGAGTCGAATCCCGCCGGTCGTCCGTCCGCGCACGTAGTACAGCCCCGTGACGATGACGAACGCGCCGATGACGAGTCCGACGCCGCCGCGAGTCGCCTCGACGACCGGCGTCAACTCCGCCGTCGTGACGAACAAGAGGCCACCGAGCGCGCCGAACGCGGCCCCCAGAAGCGTGTAGCTCGCCGTCCGGCCGAGGTTGAACAGCGCGTGCTGGCGAACTTCGTACGTTGTCAGGTGACTCGAGCGGTTCGTTTGCGGGTCGTTCGCGCTCGCATCACTCTCCGGGCTCATCCGACCGGCGTAGACCGTCACGAGCGGGCCACACATCCCGATACAGTGTGCACCCGCGAGTATGCCGATCAGCAAGAACAACACGACGTCGACTCCCAGGAGCGTGAGCGGGTCCATAGCTGAGTAGCGATGCGGTTTCGTACGTCGACCTAGCCACCAGACAGTGTAGTGCGTTTCGCTCGAGTGGCGACGTTCGACGATCGTACCCGTACTGTCTGGGCAAAAATGAGCGGCGAACAGATCGATTGACGTCGGACGGGTCGATGTCGACCGCGACGACGATACTTAGACGCCAGCGATGAGTCGGAGCGCGAGGCCAACGAGGATCAAAATCGGCCCCAACGTGATTCCGATCGGTGGTATCGGCACGATCACGAGCACGATTCCGGCGAGGATGACGAGGGTAGAGAGTCGAACCACGTCCGGGGACGACACTATCGGACGGGAAAAGCGCGGTGATACGGCCTAATCGCCTCGAGCGGCAGAGAGGGCCGGTCAAATTCCAGCCAGCGGAGCCCTCTCACGGACTCGAGCACACGCTCCGCGGTGCTCATCAGTTTGTTGCTGGAAAAGCGCCGAGAGGGAGATTTGAACGACACCGAGACGGTCCGGGTCGCTCACTCCGTTCGCTTCCCGGGCTGCGACTCGTCTACTTCAAACTCCCCGTTCGCGTTTCCACGACGCAGTGGCTCGCTACGCTCGCCATGTTGCGTCGTGAAAAGCGCCGAGAGGGAGATTTGAACCACGGTCGCAGCGAAGCAGTTCCCTGATTCAAATCTCCAGTTAGTCGTCTTTCGCTCACGGATGCGAGCACCGCTACGCGGAGCTCGCGGTTTTGTTCGCGAAAGAACGCCGAGAGGGAGATTTGAACTCCCGAGTCCGTGAGGACAGTAGATTTCGAATCTACCGCCTTGGCCGGGCTAGGCTATCTCGGCTCACTCGTACGTACCCGCGAGACGTTTTTACCCGTTTCGATTTTTCTCCCCGAATGTGAGTCGGTCTCGTCCTCGAGTCACCCACTGCTACCGAGCGCTCGAGAGCGAACACAAAATCACCGCTGAGTCTACGCGAGAATGTCGCCGACGCGACGCGGCTCGCCCTGCAAGTTCGGCTGTTCGGCGACGATTTTCAACACTTCGTGGTCCGTCACGTCGTAGTAGGCTTTCTCGGTTGCCTCTTCGATGAGGGCTCGCTCGAGACGGAATTCCGTGCCTTCGTAGACGACGTCGACGCCATCCTCGTCGAACGCGAGTGTAGTCATACTCGAGTGTACGGGCCAGGAGTCATAAAAGGGAGACGACTCACCCGCAGCTGCGTCCGACGTGCGTCTGACGGCTGACGGACGACGCGCGAGGTTTATTAGGGGATGCCTCCTTTGGGCCGAAGTGTGGCCTTCAGCAGGGATCCCCTCGACGAACTGGTCGTTCCCGACGGGACGGAAGTCAAGGAAGTCGACCTCGTAACCGACGGCGACGTCCTCGTTGGCTCCCGGACCACGATCGAGTTCGGCGTGCGCGGCCGAAACGTCCTCGCCGGCGAGAGCGTCGAGTTTGGCGGTGCGATCGAAGCCGGCGGCGACTGCCGACTCGACATGTGGTGTGACGTCGCCGAGAACGTCCTCGTCGGCCAAGACGCCTACATCGGCGAACGCGTCCATATCAGCGGCGAGATGAAAGTTGCCGGCGACTTAGACATCGGCGACGACGTCGAAATCGAGGAAGGATTCGAGGCGAACGGCTGGATCGTCATCCGAAACCCCATGCCGACGATCGTATTATTGTTCGTCTACCTCAAGCACCTCCTCCTCGTCGGCGAAGAAGACACCGCTCAGCGACTCGTCTCCGAACTCGTCGACGAAGAGGGGGACGCCCAACCCGAAGTCGAACCGCTCGTGATCCCCCGGAACGCGACCGTCAGCGACGACGCCTGGCGAGTCTCCACTCCCGCGACGATCGGCGAGGAGTGTCGTCTCCACGGCAACATCCGCGCCGAAACGATCGACGTGGGAGCCGGGACCACGATTTTCGGTAGCCTCCGGGCTCGAGGCGACGTCACCGTCGGTGGTGACACGCGCATTCACGGCGATCTGACGACTCGGAATGGTGACGTTACCGTCGAAGACGACGGGCGAATTCTCGGCGACGTCTCGTGTGTAGACTTGGAACTCGGCCCTGACGCCGAAGTCGACGGGACAATCCGCGCTGACGGCGAGATATCGATGGGAACGGCCGAGCGCGACGTCGAATAGCGACGGGCGGAACCCGTCGCCGTCTTTTGATTTCTGGCCGTTCTTCGAAATCCCGCCCGTGTTTCGTCCACGTTTTCCACGACAGTCACTCGAGCGTGGATGATCGAACATCGATACTCGAATTTTCGGTGATTTTCACCCCTATTCTTAATACTGATAATTGCGATAGGTGATACCAGGTATGGGAGTGAAAGACACACATTGTAGACGGAGGAGACGATGCGATCGATCGTTCTGACCAAAGGCGTGCCGGACTTCTCGGAGGGCGCCGTGTCGTTCGACGAAGACGGGCACTTAGAGCGCGGCAAGACGCCGACGGTGATGAATCCGAACGACGAGGTGGCCGTCCAGGCCGCACTCCAGACGAAAGTCCGTCACGGCGGGCACGTCAGCGGAATGAGCATGGGTCCGCCGGGGTACAGCGACGTTCTGAAAGGTGCGATGGAAACGGTGTACACCGACGACAGCTACCTGCTCTCCGATCGAGAACTCGCCGCGTCCGACACGTGGGCGACGGCGATCACGCTCAGCGCGGGTCTCGAGACGTACCAAGAGGAGATCGAGGATATCGATCTCGTCTTTGCCGGGTTCAAGACAGCCGACGGCGAAACCGGCCAGACCGGACCGCAGACGGCGTGGGCGATGGACTGGCCGATCGTGACCCACGTTCTCGCGCTCGATATCGACCCGGACGAACGTCGACTACGCGCGAAGCGGCTCGTCGAAGGTGACGTCGACGAAATCGAAACCGTCGAAGCACCGCTTCCGTGCTTCGTGGTCACCGATCCGGAGTTCGAACCCAGCTACAGAACCGCGTCACATCGACTGACCCACAAGCAACTCAGAGCGGAGACCACCGATCGCGCGGCCGACCACGACGAGCACCTGACGACGTGGGACCACGAAGACTTACACCTCGATTCGGAGTACATCGGCCTCGACGGCTCGCCGACCATCGTCTCGTCGGTCGATCCGATTCCGAAGGCCCCCTCCGAGCGCGACGCGACGATGATCGACCCCGACGACGGAGACGAGTTACGCACAGTGCTCGAGGAGTTCCAACCCTACGCAGCGGAGGCAGGTGAGTGACTATGACTGCAATCGACCCCGACGAACACACCGTCGACGAACTGACCGAGCAACTCGAGACGATCGAGGAATCGTCGGAACTCCAGGCGATTCTCGAAGCCGAACAGGCGGGTCAAAACCGGGACACGGCCCGGGAAGCGATCCACGCCAGACTCGAGGCGACTGGCGAGATCGGCTCGGACGAAACCGACGGCGTCGAAGCCGGAACTGAGACCGAAGGTGAGTACGAGGAGACGAAAGAAGACGTCGGCGAAGAGGCCGACGGCGAGGAAGTCGACGAGGTGGCGGAGACGGAAGACGAGGAGCTGGCAGCGTCGGAAGACGAAGACGAGTCCGAACCGGCCGAGCAAACGCGAGATAAGAAACACGTTCGCGCGCTTTCGAACGGCCACTACGAGGACATGTGGGTCTTCTGTGAGACCCAACGAGGCGAGTTACTCGAGGTCTCGCGGGAGATGCTCGGTAAGGCAAGGGGGCTGATGGACCAGTTTGCAGACGACTACGGTGACGAGGAACGGGTCGTCGCGTTCTTGATGGGCGACGACTGCGAGGATCTCGCCGAGGAATGCATCGCTTACGGCGCGGACGTCGCAGTGTATCACGACGACGACCGTCTCGAGCGATTCCTCCACAAGCCATACACCGAAATTTCGGCCCACATGGCCCGCGGTGAGGGAACCGTCGAGAGTACGGACTGGCGGGAGTACGACAAGCCGCGGTACATCCTGTTCCCGGCGACGAACAACGGCCGAGACCTCTCGGCGAAGGTGCAGGCCGAACTCGATTCAGGGCTCGCCTCCGACTGTTCGGACCTCTTCATCGAAGAAGAGGTGGTCTCGAACCCCGTCAAGACCGGCGAACCCGGCGTCAAGAAGACCTTCGAGAAGGTCTTGCACATGAAGCGCCCGGACTTCTCGGGCTTCGAGTACTCGACGATTCTCTGTCTCGACAACCCGAACCGGGAATTCCATCCTCAGGGTGCATCGATTATTCCGGGGAGCTTCGATCCCATCGAACCAGATCACGAGCGAGACGGGCTCGTCGTCGAACACGACATGGAACTCGAGGATGAGTGGTTCCGCGTCGAGATCACCGAACACGATCAACTCGAGGCCGGCGTCGACCTCACGGGCCACGAGGTGGTCGTCTGTCTCGGGCGCGGAATTGCGGACGACCCAACCGAGGGAATGGAACTCGGCCTCGAGCTCGTCGACGCCTTCGGAGACGCCGAACTCGGCATTACGCGGGGGATCGTCACCTCGTCCTACCAGTTCGAGGGCCACGTCGAGCAGTACTCGAAAGAAGAGCGCCAGATCGGTGAAACCGGGCAGGTCGTCGCCCCCGAGTTGTACGTTGCAGCCGGCGTCTCCGGTGCCGTCCAGCACAAAGTCGGCATGGACGAATCTGACACGATCGTCGCGATCAACACGGATACGGACGCCCGAATACGGGACTTTTCGGATTACTTCCTCGAGGGCGACCTCTTCGAGGTGCTCCCACGACTCACGGAAGCGGTCAAATCGGGCGATATCGAACTCGAGGCGGTTGCCGACGGTAGCGGAGGTGACGACTGATGAGTGTACAAACAGACTCGACGACAGCGGCGGAGAGCGAGTACGAACACTACGAAGCAATCGTGGTCGGCTGTGGACCTGGCGGTGCTGCGGCCGCGGCTCGATTGGCCGACCACGGCGTCGAAACGCTCGTCCTCGAGCGGGGCACGGAGGCGGGATCGAAGAACGTCTCCGGCGGACTCGTCTACGCCGAGGAGTCGGCCGCCTACACGGCTGACGACCTCTTCGACGGCTTTCGCGAGGCGGCGAGCGAGCGCCCGGTTACGGAGTACACGATCCATAACATCGCGGGCAATCGCGTCAAGAGCTACGACCTCACGGACCTCCACGAGCACGACACCGACTGGTGTGACGCCGTGCTCCGCCGAGAGATGGATTCGTGGCTCGAAGCCCGCGTCCACGAGAAGACCAGCGAGACGGGCGGCGGCGTGCTCACCGACGTTCGAGTAAACGGTCTCCTCAGGGAGAACGGCGAGATCGTCGGCGTCACCTGCGACGAACTCGAGCCGATCACGGCGGACGTGATCGTCGCCGCCGATGGAGTCAACTCCGAACTCGCCCGCGATGCGGGATTGATGAACTGGGACGAACCGGACGAGTGGTTCCAGGGCGTCAAAGCCGTCGTCGAGATGGACCCCGACACCATCGACGACCGGTTCGGTATCGACGCCGACGAAGGCGCAGCCCACCTGTTTTCGGGCGACCTCTTCGAGGACGTTCGCGGCGGCGGCTTCCTCTACACGAACGAGGACTCGCTGTCGATCGGCACCGTCTTCCACCTCGATAGCCTCGTCGAGGAACAGGCCGAACCCCACGAACTGCTCGACGCGTTGCTCACCCACCCGCTGTTAGCCCAGTGGCTGGGCGACGCGTATCACGAACGCGAGTACGCCGCGAAACTCGTTCCCGACTCGAAGAAAGTGGCTCACCGGGAGCCCTACCGCGATCGACTCGTGCTCGTCGGCGACGCCGCCGGTCAGATGCAAGCCCAGGGGCCGATCATCAAGGGGATGAACCACGCGATCACCGCGGGCGCGCTCGCAGCCGACGCGTTCGTCGTCACGCGGGGTAACTCCCACCCCGAAGCCGCGGGCCGTCGCTACACGCAGATGCTCGAGAAGTCGGGAACAATGGACAAACTCCGCCCTCGTCGCTACGAACTCAGCCGAAGCGTCGGCGAACGCGATGCGGTGGCGAATGCCGTCGACCGAGTGCTCGAGTCGCCCGTCGGCTCGCTCGCCGTGGGCAACCCGATCGCGAAGCGCCTGATGAAACGAGCCTACAACTCACCGTTCCTCGTGTCGATGTTGCCCGACACGAACACCGGCTACGTGACGCTGCCGACGGTCATCGCCGAAGAACACGGGCGAACGATCCGTTGGGACAGCGACGTCGAACCGCCGACGCTCGAGGAACGAATCGGCGACCTCACCTACGATACGGACGTGGGCAATCCCCACATCGAACTGCTCGACGAGTCCGCAGCGGCGAGCGGTGCTGCAGTGAGCGCCTGTCCAGTCAGTGCACAAGATTTCGGTGCCGGGTGTTATCGCGCCGAGACGGTTCAGACGAACGGCACTGCAGAGACACTGATCAGCCTCGATACCCAACCGTGTATCGAGTGTGGAACCTGCGCCGTCGTCGCAGATACCGACTGGGAACACCCCCGCGGCGGCAAGGGCGTCGAGTACCGAGAGGGGTAGCCGTGTCTCGATACGGCCCTCGAATCGCCGCGCTCGAGCGTCAGGCCCTCCGGGACCGACGTGCACTCACGGAAATCGACAGCGAGGACGACCCGGCCGTCGTCGATCCATCGCCGTATCTGCGCGAGGGTGCCGGTCGAGCGATTTTGCTCTACGTCGACGCCCGAACTGGGGAACAATTCGTCCACCTCTCACCCGCCGAATTCGAGGCACTCGAGCGAGCGTTGAATCACTGGCTCGAGTGCTACGCTCGGTGTCACGGCGTCGAATTGGATGCGACATTTTCCGTGCGGGAGGCGGCCGAGTTACTCTTAGACACCCGGAATATCGACGACGTCGCGCAGTTGCTGACTGGCGTCCCGCCTCGAGTCTCGCACTCGTAGCCAGTTCGGGTGAGAGAGTCAGTGTCGAGTTGTTGGATTTTATTCCACGAGGTTGAATTATTGTAAAAATACTCGCTGTAGCGAGTCGTATCATATTTGGTCACTTCTGCCGGTAAAAGGTTGAAGATCAGAAAATATCGAGATATTACTGCTGGTCAGCCAGGGGTAACTAGCGTTACTATTGTTCAATCACGTAGTGTATATCCTTCCTCTGTTTGTATTATATCTCGAAAGATTAATTATGTCAGGGTAACTCGGCCTGAGTATGCGTGACGTTAGTACGGGAGAGAACCCCACACGCGGAATGTCGCGACGATCGTACCTCCAACTCGGTGCTGGGGCGTCTGCGGTGGCGTTAGCTGGGTGTCTTGGGAGTGGAGAGACGCTGACCTATCTCAATCGTGGCGGTGCGATACAGGACGCCGAAATAGAGGTACTCCAAGAGTGGGAAGACGAGAACGATATCCAGATCGAGTTCGACGAACAGCCGGACGACACCGATATGATGGAGCAGATGTCGACGGACCCCGGGGGATACGATATCGTGACGCTCTCTCCCTACGGATACGCGCTGGATTCCGTCCAGTACGCCGACGAGGATCTGTTGCTCGACATCGACTACGACGAAGTCCCGAATTACACGGAAAACATCCAAGAAGAGTGGCAAGATCAGGAGTTCTTCGGCGACAAAGGACTGTTCTATCACGTCTCCGCCCAGGGAATCGGATACAACACGGACGAAGTCGACGAAATTACCTCCTGGGACGACATCAAAGACCCTGACCTAGAAGGCGAAGTGACGCTGTTTAGCAGCGGTCCAACGCGATTCGGGAACTCGTGTGCGGCGCTGGGTATCGACGTCGCTGACGCGCTCGAGGACGACGACCTCTACGACGAGGTCATGGACGAAATCGAGGAGATGGACCAGTACGTCTACCAGTACTGGGATTCGGGCCAGGACTTCATGGGCGACCTCAGCGAAGAGGAGGCCTACGTTGCCGACGCCTGGGGTGGTCGCGTCGAAACGCTCGCAGAGGATGGCGACCCAGTCGACTACGTCATTCCCGAAGAGGGCTGTATCAGCTGGTCCGTCGCCTTCTCGATTCTCGAGGAGAGTGACATGCACGAAGAGGCCTACGACCTGCTCAACTGGATCTACGAGGAAGAGACGGCCCTCGAGATGGTCGAACATCACTACTACCCAATCCCTCTCGAGGGCGACCACGACGAACTCGAGGGCCGCTTCGAGTCCCTCGACGCGGACGACGTGTTGACCTTCGACTGGGAGCTCGTCGTCGAAAACATCGAGCGGATCGAACAGGATTTCGCCAACATCACCGGATAACCCCCGACAGAGACACTTTCACAATAATGCTCGAAGTAAGCGAATTGACGAAGACCTACGGGTCACTCCTCGCCGTCGACGACCTCTCGTTCAAACTGGAGCAAGGCGAGTTCGCGACCTTGCTCGGACCGAGTGGCTGTGGGAAGAGTACGACACTCCACGCCATCGCTGGCCTTCGCGACGCGACGGACGGGACGGTCTACCTTCGCGGTGAGGACGTAACGAACGTGCCGACGAACGAACGGAACATCGGATTCGTGTTCCAACACTCCGCGTTGTTCCCGCACATGACGGCCCACGAGAACATCACCTATGGGCTGAAGATGCAGGAATTCGAGGGTCGCGATCACGACGAACAGGCCGAGCGATTCCTCGAGATGGTCGAACTCGACGGCCACGGCGATCACAAGCCGACCGAACTCTCCGGCGGACAGCAGCGTCGCCTCTCGCTCGCCCGTGCACTCGCGTACGAACCCGACATTCTGTTGCTTGACGAACCGCTGACCGGGCTCGACCGCGTCCTGCGCGAGACGATGCGAAACGAGATTAAGAAGATCCAACAGGAAGTCGACGTCACGACGTTACACGTCACGCACGATCAGGCTGAAGCCCTCTCGATGTCCGACCGCGTAATCGTGATGAACGAAGGGAAAAAAGAGCAAGAAGGGACGCCCAAGGAACTCTACCGAGATCCAGAGACCGAGTTCGTCGCGGAGTTCGTCGGCAAGTCAACGAAGTTCACCGGAGCGCCGACGCAATCGGCACGCGGCGACGGCGACGGCCAGGTGATGGCGTCGAACGCGACTCCCGTCAACGTCGGCGACCTGCAGGTTCACGTCGATACATCGGCCGACTTCGAGGACGGACAGCGCTCGCTGTACGTACGTCCGGAGGAGATTACCGTCCGCGAATCACCGACGGAAAAAGTGGCAAACAGTTTCTCGGCGACGATCTCCCACATCGAGTACCTCGGCCACCGAAACGAGATCGAAGCAACGCTCGAGGACGGCACCGCCGTCACTGCCTACGGTGACGCCTCGGTCGACCTCGAGGACGGCGACGAGATCGGCATCGAATTCGATCCGGCGGACGTGATCGTGCTATGAGGACGATCAGGCTCGATTCGGTCTCGCTCCCACCAGCGCTGCGCAAACGCGTGTCGGCACGGACACTCGTCGGACTCGGATTGGTGTGGCTCACCGTCTTCTTCATCGTCCCCGTCTTGTATCTCCTCGTCGAGAGTCTCAACTTCGGCGACGGCGGACTCTTTACGTACTACGAAACGGCGTTGAGCGGCGTTTACGGCGAAACATTGGTACGGACGTTCCTGTACGCATTCCTCACGACGGCCATCTGTCTGGTCCTTGGCTACCTGAGCGCGTACTACATCGCGTTCAAGTCGAAACGAGCGATCCTGTTGCTCTCGTTAGTCCTCTTGCCGCTCTGGATCGCGATCATCATCCGGTTCTTCGGGGTTCGGTTGTTCTTCATCTCCTCGGGGCCGGTCCAGCAGGTGTTCGGCACTGACTTCGGATTTCTCTTCTCTCGGAACGGCGTCATACTCGGACTCGTCTGTGCGTTATTGCCCTTCGCGGTCTTACCAATCTACAACTCGCTCCGATCGATCGACGACGAACTGATAAACGCCTCTCACACGCTCGGGGCGAGCCAACTCCAAACGCTTCGAACGGTGATTTTGCCGCTGAGTTATCCCGGAATCATCGCGGCGACGCTGTTCGTGTTCATCCTCGCCGCCGGATCGTACCTGGCACCGTCGTTCCTCGGTAGTTCAGAGAACCTCATGATGGCCAACCGAATCGCCGACGCACAGGGCTACAGCGTGGCACTCGCCTCCGCCATGTCCGTCGTGTTTACGGGTGGCCTGTTGATCCTCGTCGGCTTGTTCAACCACTTCGCAAACGTCTCGGAGGTGCTCGGCGACCTATGAACGAACGACTCGAGCGACTCGGACTACTGCCGGTGCTCGGACTCGTCTACGTCCTCCTGTTGTTACCGGTCGTCATCGTCGTGTTGACCTCGTTTACCGTCAGCGAGCAACCGACGATTCCCTACGACGGCGTGACCCTCGAGTGGTACGTCGAACTCCTCTACAATTCGCGAATCTACGATAGCATCATCTCGAGCGTTATCGTCGGCGTCGCCGCATCGCTACTGGCTGGTGCGATCGGGACGGCGACGGCGTTTGGCTTCGTCAGAAGCGAAATACCCTACAAGGAGACGCTCGCAACGGTGATGTTGCTCCCGATCATGATCTCGCCGGTTATCATCGGCCTCGCACTGTTGCGATTCGGCGGCACGGTCGGAATGTCCAGTGGCTACCCCGTCATCATCTTGACGCACACCGTCCTGACGTTCCCGTTCGTCTTCTTGATCGTCCGTTCTCGGTTGCTCACCTTCGATACGCAACTCGAGGACGCCTCCCGGACGCTCGGGGCGAACAACATCGAGACGGTGTGTAACGTCACGTTGCCCCTACTGGCACCGGCGGTCGCTGCCGGTATGCTGCTGGCGTTCGTGATCTCGTTCGGCGAGTTCACGGCGACGCAGTTCCTGACGGGCGCTGGCTCACAGACCGTACCGATCTACATCTACAACCAGATCGGGACCGGTCTCAGCCCGGAGATCAGCGCGCTGGCGACGGTGCTGGTCGTCGTTATGATCGCCGCTGGCTACCTCGGCGATCGACTCACTTGAACACACCCCGTCTTCAACGGAAGCGAATTCGGCACAAGCCCGGATTAGAACGTCAGTTGGGTTAGCAAATCAGCAAATCAGTAAATCAGCTCGTCGTCGTTTTCGACCATGTACACCGTCCGGGCAGCGATATTGACGGCGTGGTCGCCCACGCGCTCGAGATCCCGAATCGTCAACAGGAGCCGTGAGACGTCCTGTAAGAGCGCTTCGATCTCTTTAGGGGAGTCGAGTTCGCGTTCGATCAGGTCGCGAACGACGATTTCGCTGGCTCGCTCGGCGAAGTGATCGAGGTCGTCGTCTCGGTCGGCGAGTTCGCGACAGGAGTCGGTATCCTCCACGTCGTAAGCAACCATCGCGTTCTCGATCATCTCGAGCGTCAACTCGCCCATCTCCTGGACGTCGACGTCGGGAAAGAGATTCTCCTGTGCCTCGAGCGTATACTCGCCGAGGTTGACCGCGAGATCGGCGATTCGCTCGAGATCGGTGATGATCTTGAAGGAAGCGGCGATAAAACGCAGATCGCTCGCGACGGGTTGTTGAAGCGCCAGCAGGTCGATACACTGCTGTTCTAACTCCAGATACATGCGATTGATCTCGCCGTCACCTTCCATCACTTCTCGAGCGAGTGCTTCGTCTTTCTGCTCGAGGGCATCGAGCCCCATCCGAAGACGCTCCATGACAATCTCACTCATGTAGAGAATATCCTCTCGGAGTTCCGTGAGTTGTTCTTGATACGATTGTCGAGCCATGACTCACGCACCTTTCCGGGCGAAGAAATACCTTGCGCTCACGTCACCGTTTTTCGACAGGTCTAGAAGGGCGTCGGTAGGGATTGAACCGATTCGACTGGAACAACTGACGTTGCAAAACCGATGGCGAACGAATCGAGTCTACTCGACGTAACGATACTTTCGTTCACCCATCCGACCCCACCCATCGAAGACGAACTCCGAATCGGGTGCAGTGAACTCCTCGACGTCGACGTCCATGTCGTGATTGTGGACGTCGTGGACCTCCTCGTAGTCCGCCCAGGAGAGGTCGTAGCGGTCCTCGAGTTGGTTGTCGATGTTCAGCGCTTCGATCTCTCCTTCCCAGCCGTCCTGGACGATCTCGGAGTGGATTTCGGCCTGGGCACCACTACCGTAGGATCCGACGAGGAGTTGCTTCCCCGTCATGTCACGCCCCGCTTCGAGTGCGTGTTTGAGTGCGCTGATTCGGGCGATGTGGACGGAGCCGGTGTACCAGTTGCCGACCTCTCGAGAGAGCGTGAGCGTCGGATCGATCGTCTCCGCGTACCACTCCTGGTAGGCATCTGTGTCCTTGAGTGCGTCCATGTACTCCCGAAGCGCGTCGTGAAACTCCTCGTCGGTGTCGAACGCCTCGGAACGGGGTTGGCGGCCGATTTCGTCGGCCAAATCGTCTTCGAACGAGGTGTCGCGCGTAATGTGTCGGTACCCGAGCAAGCCGGCTTTGCGGACCATGCCGGGGAACGGCGTGTGGAACGGAATAAACGCGAGATCGTCGGGGTGGACGTCGCCTGCAACCTGTTCGTAGTCCTGTAACGCTTCGCGCATACGAGCGAGGTAGACCTGTACCGAGCGTTTGCCGTCGACGGAGGGAAACTGCTGATTCGGCTTGAGGAAGTCCGTTTCGTCCGCAGAGCCGTAGCCCTGTTCGGTCGAGAGCGTGACGAAATCCGGATCCTCGCTGATGAGCATCGCGACGGCACCCGCACCCTGCGTCGCCTCACCGGCGTCACCGCGTGCGTACAGCGCCGTATCGGTCGCGATGACCAGTGCCGAGCGACCTCGATTCCGGCCCGCGCGGATCCAGTTGTACGCGTCGTCGAGACTCTGCGTCCCGGCGATACAGGCGAACTTTCGCTCTCCTTTGTTCGCGTGGTGGAAGTCGCCCTCGAACACCTGCTCGAGGCAACCAGCGACGTACGTCGAAACCGGCTTCGAGTTGTCGAACGCGCTCTCGGTCGCGACGTCAATTCGGCCGATATCGTCGGGATCGAGGCCTTTGCGTTCCATCAGTCGGTGGGCGGCGTTCGCACCCATCGTAACGATATCTTCGTAACTGTCGGGGAACGAACTGGCGTTGAGGCCGAGCCCTTTGGTGTACTTCTCGGGATCTTCGTCCTTTTCGGGGGCGAACGTCCCGGGTAAGTCGAGTTTGAGATTCCCGGTCCAGATTTCGACGGCGTCGATACCGACTGCAGTCATATCTCTTTCATACTGGTCCGTCCATATGATATTGTCGTTCGCTATTTCGTCAATTGACGAGTCAGTTTGCCACGATGGTATCGCATACCCTCCACCGTGTCCGACCGAGTAGCGACTCGAGCACGCACTCGAGATGTGGACGGACACCAGCATGGAACGGAAACAGGACCAAGAACGAAACGGGTCGGTGTCACGTCGAGACAAAACGGGTGGTACCGAATCGACACGAAACGAACGCAACGACTCGATTGGCCCTCAGCGTATCCACAATCGGATGGTTTTTACTCGATCGAACGATCAGCGGTGTGGTCACGACGTGCATTCTCGAACGACGACGCGAAAAGGCAGCGACTTACTATGTATTGGTTCGGGCTACCACTATCGCGAATGAGGCCTGCCGAAAAACAGTTCACGGCCCATCTGGCCGACGGCGAATCGGTGCAGGATCTCACGTCCGGGAGCGTGCTCGAGACGCCATTACGCGGTGAGGCCGCAGTTGGCGTGACCGACCGCCGAATACTCTGCGTCTCGAACGCGGGCGAGTACATCGCCGTTCCCTTCGAGTACATCTGTTCGATTCACAGCAATCGACGGACGAGGACTCGCTATCGCAGCGATGGCGAACGCTCGCATCGAACACCGCTGTGGGGTGGGTTGGCCGTCTTGAGCGCCGCCAGCATCGGTCTCGCACTTGCGTTTGCACTCGATGTGAGCCAAATACTGGCGACGGTCGCCCTCGCCGCTGGAACGATCGCGATCGCAGCAGGCGTTCAACACGTCCGCGGCCGATCACGCGTCAACCGATCGTACGAATCAATCCTGGTCGGAGCGGGAATCCTCGCGTTGGCCGTGCTCGCGGGTGTCGCCATCTTCGTAACGAGCGTCTTCATCCCACTATACGCACTCGTTACGGTAGGGGGGCTGGCACTCGCGGCCTACGCCGCTCGCTATTCCGACCAGCTCGAACCACCTCGACTCGAGCGACGTCACGAGACGTTCCTCACCATCAATACGGTCGACGGTGAGACCGTCCGCATCGTGGTCGACGCCAACGCTGATTTGGCCCGAACACTCGCCACGAGCGTCTATCGACCCGAGCGAGGACCGACCGTCGGTCAATCGATTCCAACACCTTCCGACTAATCGACCGCGAGCTACTTTTCCAAAACGTTCCCATGCGACCGTACGTGTCCGTGGCTCGTAGGGAGTCAACTCGAGGGAGGGCGGACCCGTATGTCGCACATACTCGAATACCTTCTGTAATCGCCGTCGAAAACCGCTTCACCATCTCGTCGCTCGAGTGAGACCAGATCAGACCAATACGAGCACACTCGAGATGAGGAGTCCATAACAGAGGAGTACCGTGAGGAGTGCACCCAGCCGATACAGGTACCGTTCGTATCGACGTGGTCGGCTGGCGTAGTGTCGACTGACGAGGGCGGTTTTGAGCCGTCTGATCGAGCGAGCGTACCGGGCCTCGAGTATCGAAATAGCAGACAGGTGATACCAGACGAGTAAGTCGTAGAGGTAGACAACCATCGCACCGAGTTCCCACAGCGGCTCTGCGGTGTTCTCCGGTGGGTTGTGCCGGTCGAGTCGTCGCTCGAGTGACGGTTTTTGATCGGGGACGGAGAGCGACGACGCAGAAGTAGCCGATTCGTCGTAGCGGATTTCGGTCCGCTCCACGGTGTTGGCCCCAAAACCACCACTCACGTCCGTTTTCGACGCAGACGCTCCCGGTCTGTTTGCTCGACGCGAGGTGGATAACGCCGACTGACTCGAAGACTTGGACGATGCCGACTGACTCGATGATTGGGACGACGTCGACTGGCCAGAAGACCCGGACGACGAATCTGCGGAGTCACCGGAGGCCGCCATCGAATCGGGGTCGTTGACATCGTTCGGTTGGTCAGTCCGACGCGTTCGATCGAGATCCTCGAGTGACGGCGTCGAACCGACATCGTCGGTTCGCCGGAGCCGAAACTGAACGCGGTCGACCGATTCCGCCCAGTCAGTCTGCACGAGTGCTTCACCGTCGTCTAACGTCTGTACCGTCTCGGCGGACTCGGTGCCGATAATTCGGGAGACGACGGTCGTGTCGTTCTCCCAGGTCAGGCGATGCCAGACGAACCAGTTGCACTGAGTGATGAAGTCCTTGTCGACCGCAGCGGGTCGCTGGGAGAGCGCACAGATGCCAAGGCCCCGCTTCCGGCCGCGCTTTGCCACTCGGATCAACAAGGACTTCAGATCGCTTCCACCGGTCCCGCCCTGTTGTGGGATAAACTCGTGGGCTTCCTCGAGCAAGAGTAAGAACGGAATTCGGTACTCGTGTTCGGCGATGAACAGGGCCTCGACTGTCGCCTCGAGAACTGCCGCCGTTTCCTCCTCGTCGTGGTACGTCGAAACGTCGAGTACGATCGGAACGTGCTCCTCGAGTGCGTACGACGTCAGTTTGTCTGCGCTCTCGCTGTCGATCTGGAGGTCACAGCGATCGGCGCCGCCGACGTGCATGAGGTTCTCGTAAGTCTCTTGCAAATCGACGTACTCCCCGTCGGTATCGACGAGCAACAACGGGAGATTCCGATCGAGTAACTCTTCGACGACGACGCTCGCCGTGTTCGACTTGCCGCTGCCCGACTTGCCAGTGATGAAGCCCCGTCCTGTGAGGATTTCCTCGGCTGGAAACGCGAAGTCGTCGGTCGACACTGCCAGTTGTTCGACGGAATCGGGCATTCGCTCGAGCCTTCGAATTCGTGCTATAAATACTTCATGTCAATATTGCTGTTCGATACCTCAACGTTTTTCTCGGATGGGTGTACTTGAAGGGACATGAACTGGAAGCGGACACTCGAGAGAATCAATAATCGCGTGTTCGGGGCAATTGCCGGCGTCACGATACTCTTGACGGCAGCGATGGTCGGCGCCGTCGCACTGCTGTCCGGTGATGTGACGGCCAGTAGTGATAGACTGCAGTACTATGTGCTCCTCACAGCTATCGCGTTCGTGACAATCCTGTGGAGACTCGACGAAGACGACGCCGACGGGGTAACCGTCCTGATTGCGACGACGGGAATCGCCCTCGGCAGTGGAATCTTGGTAGCCCTTTCCATCGAGGGACTGCGCTATGGCCTGTCGAATCCCGATCAGATCGTCAGTTCACAGTTGATCGTGTACTTGCTCGCGTGTGGCCTCGTCTGTACTGGGCTCGGAATGTGGTGTTTCCGACACTGGCGCGAGTTCACCGTCTACGACTCGGCGTAACGGTCGGAGCACTCGCTCTCGAGACGAAAACGATCGACTCGTGAAGGATCTCTGGTCGCGAAACCGAATCGGCTGAGAACGGACACTCTTTCTCGAATTCACTCGACTCGCTACCGAACTCCACTCCACTCGGCTAGTCGCTGATGAACTTGTTGTCTCGCCAGTTAACGCCGTTTTGGCCAGAGGAGTGTTCTCGAGGCCCTTCGACCACTTCGATGTCTGCCGGACGCGCTTCGCCTTCGACGATCCGCGTCGCCTCGAGGTCGCCGCTGTGTTCTGAAATCGCGGTCAGCGTCCCTTTCTCCGCTGCCTCCGCAATTTCACAGAGCACGAGGAACATCTGGTACTGCAACAAGGAGTTCTGGAGAACCGTCTCGCGGTCGCCTTTGAACGCGGCGAACTCGACGAGTTCGGATTCGATCTCCTCTTCTTCCTCCTCGTCCCAGCGGAACGAGTTCCGGCGCTCCTCCGGATCCTCTTCGTACACCCGGTTTTCGGTGACACTCGCTTTGAGTTGTGCAGTTGGCGTGTACTTGCTAACGGATTCATCCTCGGCGACAGCTTTGAGAATGAGAGTATTATTTCGCCGCGTTATCTCCACGTCGGCGACTCCATCTGGGTATGTAGCTTCGTCGATGTGTTCGCGTAGGTCTTCGAGGGGCAATTCGAGCGTTGAATGCAGCCG
Source organism: Natronorubrum sediminis (assembly GCF_900108095.1). Classification (NCBI taxonomy): domain Archaea; kingdom Methanobacteriati; phylum Methanobacteriota; class Halobacteria; order Halobacteriales; family Natrialbaceae; genus Natronorubrum; species Natronorubrum sediminis. Next base: position 348,996 of record NZ_FNWL01000002.1, on the reverse strand, counting down.
ATATACGTGTCTGGATTCCTCTGTTGACATGAGTGGATGGTCTGCGGCGATAGTCGCTGAGTTCCTAGTACGAGCGCGTGACTTATATGACCTGCTATTGAATACGCCTCGAATCAATCCGGATACATGTACTATCGGATTGCGTGTGTTACTTACGCTGTTTCGAGTGTCTCGTCCAACTCTCCGCGCTCCTCGAGTTCTTCGAGAACGTCGGATCCACCAACGAATTCGCCGTCGACGAACGTCTGGGGAATCGTCTCCCAGCCACTGTGTCGGTTGAGTGCGGCGCGGTACTCGTCGAGTGAGTCGAGGACATCGACCGTTTCGAACTCCTCGCGGTGTTGGGAGATGAGCCCGAGCGCTTTGCGCGAGTAGCCACACTGTGGCATGAGTTCGGTCCCCTTCATGAAGAGGACGACGTCGTTGTCGGCGAGGAGGTCGTCTACCTGTTCGTCGACTTCGTCCTGATCGAGGCCCTGGTTCGGTGGGAACTCCATGTCTGAGATATGTCGACGAAGGGGGATAGACCTTGCGTCATCACATCCGAACTGGTCACCGAGATATCGGGCCTCGAGACTCTCTCGATGATTCGAGCGTGAAAATTCGCCCACTCTCACTCCGCTGTGGGTGTCGATGCGTCTGTCCTGGCACTCGTCGAGCGCCAGTAGCCTTGAATGTACGCACCGACGAACATGCCCGCGATTCCATAGAGGATGAAGATGTTACCCACGCCGAGACTGGCGTAGGCTGCCCCGGGACAGATTCCGGAGAGTCCCCAGCCGACACCGAAGATTCCGCCGCCGAGAACGACGTTCGTATCTAGCGTCTTTAGTCGGCGTTCGTAAACGGTGCTGGTCAACGGAGCCTCACTCCGGAAGAGCTTCACGCCGAAGAACGTGAGTCCCGTTACGACAGCCGCACCGAACATGACGAACAGCAGTCCGAAGTCCTCGAACGTGAGGAAGTTCAGGACGACCTCCGGCTGTGCCATGTGACTGAATCCAAGCCCGAAGCCGAAAATGAGCCCGCCAGCAAACACCAGCGGAAGGAACAACGGATGTTGCTCGTGGTCGGCGCTCATTACGGGCTCACCCCCACGGCCTGCACCAACTGTGCCGTTCCAATCGCAATCAGGAGAAACGTCGCGACGCCGACAAACGACGCACTCGAGGCAGAGCCGACGCCACAGACGCCGTGGCCCGACGTACAGCCCTTCCCGACGCGCGTGCCGATCCCGATCAGAATGCCACCGAGGAACAGCCGCCACGGCTGGACGTCAGTCAACCAGATCGTAATCCCGCCGATGTCACGAAGTTCACCAGTCGTTGCACCTGGTTGCAAGCCACTCGAAACCAGACCTGACTGGAACGTCAATGCGTAGACGGCCGCACCGGCGACGATTCCGAGTGTGAACACGACGCGCCAGTCACGCGACGCGCGATATTGTTGAAATTGGGAGAGGTTCGAGCCGTAGGAGAGCGTCGACTCCAGGAACGTACTCGCTCCTGCAGCGATCCCCGTTCCGAGGTAAATGACGGCAACCCCGAGTCCGACTAACAGCCCCCCGAGCGCGTAGTGGCTGATCCCGTTCGGGAACAGCTCCGCAAGCAACCCGATAGTGAGTGTTGCACTCATTATGCTCCGGAAAGGGAGGCCAGCGTATCAAACCTACCGACCCGGGGAAACTTGTGTCCATCTCGGACGCCGACGCACGACTCGCCGCCGCGTTACTCGGCAGTCGACTGAGACGACACGGTCTCGAGTTTCTCTGCTGCGTATCCGAACACGTTCCGATAGCCGTTCGAGGACATGAGAATCGGATAGAACGCCTCCTCTGCAACCTGTCGGTTACCGTCGGCAGCGGCGAATGGATCGCCCGGCTTCACTTCCGTGAAGTTGTCGACGAAGACTTCGTAGGTCTCGGCTCGCTCCTTCCGAATAACGTCCGTCAGTCGATAGATTGGGAGTTCTCGATGGATCGTATCGCCCGGGAGCGCACCGACGGCAGTGAGGAACGCTCGCATCAGTCGGTCTGCGTTCTGAGCCGCCGTTTCGGATCCCTGAAGACCACACTCGACTTCGATCGTATCGATTTCGGAGAAGAGCCGCCCCTCCGCAAAGTTGCTCGTCTCGACCATCGCTGCGACCGGCAACTGCGGCACGAGTTCACGCGCTCGGTCGGTCACCTCGTTGACGATCGCGAACGGTTCGGCGTGACTCTGCGTCGAGTGCATCGAAAAGGTCAGACAGCCATCGAGTTCTTCGACCAGCCGAGCAGCGAGGCGACCCTCGTGGGTTGCCGCGTCTGTATCCCCCGGAAACGCTCGATTCAGGTCTTCATCGACGAATCGGACCTGTCGCTCGAGTGCCTTTTCGTTCGCCACGATGAGTTTGATCGGCTGCGAAACGGTCGGACGCTCCTCGAGCAATCGCTTGACGGCCCGAACACCACATGGCTCGTCTCCGTGAACACCTGCAACGACAGCAATCTCAGGCGTTCCCGACCCGAGCTGTGCAACGTTCATTACCGACTAGTTGGACTCAGCGCCAAAAGGCGATTCGGTCTCGTACCCGGACGAGACTATCTCACGGACCACGGAGGTTGTAAATTGCCCCCACTATCTGCGTTCCGACGACCGATGCGTGTCTAAATCGACTGCCTCACTCTTCGAGTTCCTGCACGTACTCGAAATCGATCGCTCGAGCGGTCGGTTCGTCGCCGTCGAGACGGATCTGCCAGTCGTCGATTCGCTCGGGTTCTTCGAGTGCGTTCGTAATCGCCGTTCGAACGTCGAGTACGTCGACGCCGTAGAAATCGCGCGGAGTATGCTGGAGATACTGCAACGCCGTTCGAAAGAGTGAGCGCATGCCGTCGTCGTTTTGAAAGTCGACGTGCTTGTACGCGCCAGCGGCAACTTGAACCATTCCGTGGCAAAACGCGCTTTCGGTCGTTCCGCGGCCGTAATTGTACCACTCGAGTTCGAAGCAATCGTGACTCTCGTGGTACGCGCCGGCGTTGAACAGTCGAACGCCGTGGACAGTCGCCTGGCGAAGCGTCGCGTGCTCCCAGCGTCCCTCGGCGGTGTCCCAACCAGTTGGAACGGTATTCCCGGACGGTGGAGCCACCGAGGGATCGCTGGTGTGGTCGTCCATAACGGACGGTACTCGAGGGGTGAAGGTAATTCCATCGCCGGACCAGAGATGGCAATGATCGACTGCTCGAGCGTCCAGACGTATCGGTAGCCCAACTGACAGCCCGTGACCTTATCACTATTCGGTGCCCCATCCCAACCAATGAAACATCCCCGCTGGCGATGCCAACGCTGCGGTGAACGCGTCTACGAACACATCGAAGGCGGATACCAGTGTCACAACTGCGAGCGATGGCTCGAGGTATCTGAACTCGAGGAGTGACGGGCCTAATTTTTCAGGCCTAACGGTACAAACGGACTCACTCAAACGAGCAGGGTTGGAGACGAAATGAGTGACCGTCGACGGAGTATACCTGAAACTTCCCGCAGATTGCTCAATGTCGAAACTGCGAACTCAAGGAGACAAATAAACCGACGCAATTTCAGTCGCTGTAAGCGATATCCCGTACGAGCGTTCACGACGCCTCACCGAACTGGTCTTCGACCGCGCCGAGACGTACCACTTCCGTTGTCTCAACGAGTCCAATCGAAACAACGTGTTTGCTGCCTCTGAGATTGAGGATGTACTCGAGAAGTCAACGACAACCAAAACGACGTTTCAGTAGCCAGGAATCGGTCACAAAATCGTAATACTTCCGCTTAGAATATCGTACTATCTAACCGGATTGATTAGCAAACGTCGACGACACCGTCGTTTTCGTCGATCGTCGCTGTACACTCCGTTTCACCGACGGTCGCTGTGACTTCTGCAGGATAATCGTCAACATGACCGTCGACATCGAGTTCAATTACAACTGTTTCATCAGTCTCCGTTACTGACTCAGTTTCCGTATTACCGTCTTTATTAACATCTACAGCGAACTCAATATCGATATCGGCGGGCTCACTTTCGATATCGTGCTCAAATTCCACTACACTAGGTGGATCGTTGGGCTCCGGATTATGGTCTTCAGTGGCCTCTGCTGTCACGCTGTCGAACTTTGGTACCGGAACCGTATCAACGTGAATTGGGTTACCTGGTTGGTGATTGTCCTCAGTACTAACAACTGACGAATACGTTCGTTCGTTATTTTCCTCCGCTGGTTCCCACTCGAATGTCACCGACTCGGATTCACCTGCGCCGAGTTCAAGATCGTGGTGGGTGTCAACGGTTTCATCGCTATTACCCCCTTCGTTGGTGATTTCAAACTCAATATCTTGCACGTCGGTTTCTCCACCTGTATTTTCAATTTCGGCTTCAATTTCTGTCGGTTCACCTTCGAAGGTTTCGTCTGGTGTCTCTACGTCGGTGATAACGAACTCACCAAACGCGATATTCGAGGTTTCAGAGTCGTCTTCACTCTGGATCTGGACAGTTTGGTCGTCTGCCTGGCCGATTGGAGCTTCCCATTCTATGTCTAGGTATCCAGTCTGCCCTTCGTCAAGAATAACGGTCTCAGTTTCTGATTTTTCGTCGACGACTTCAAGCACAACATCTTGTTCCCCTGGTGCATTGCCGTTGTTCTCGACTTGTCCGGTGGCTTCTATTGTGTACTGGCCATTTTGAAAACTCGTCTCTGTACTGAGACTAGTCAAGAACTCCGGCGCATTCCCTTCGATATCAATCTCGTCGACAACTTCCGACTGTCCACCATCGTGAATGACAGAAACGGAGTCAGCTACTGGTAGATCGCTTTCAGAACACGTCATAGTAACAGTGTCTCCTGTTTCGACGTTCATCGGGCCGTCCCAGTCACAAACGTCTTCATTACCTGCGACTAGGTCAAGTTCTCCCTCGCCTGACGCCACACCAACCTGTAGCAGCGTATTATCGCCGTCGTGCTCTTCTTGGTAAACGACTTCCATTTCCGAATTCGCTTCAGCCGGTGTCCCCTGCAAGACGACGGCCCCAACCATCGCCATTAGCGTCACTGTAATACCGATCATAAGCACCGTCCCGATAACCGGCGAAAGAGCCCGCTCGTCCGTAGAAAGGCGAAACCGTCCCATAGTTTTCCTATCCAATGAATCACACTATTAAAAATACATTGGCCAGTGGCTGTATTGAGTTCGGACGTGGTTGAGATATTGATCATCGATAGCAATTAGTAGTACTAACTAGGCAGGGTGGAAGGACACGGATTAGACGGTGAGAAAACCGCGTATTACATACTGAATTGACACTATTGCCTGGAACTCGAGTGCTGTCACTCCAGAATCAGAGCCCGGGCACAACAAACGCGGCAGACGTGACTCAAAACGGTTGAACGTCGGAAGAATGCTCCGTCAGGGATTTGAACCCTGGTCATCGGCTCGAAAGGCCGAAATGATTGGCCGGACTACACCAACGGAGCGTTCACATCGTTCACGCGCCGTGCTTCGACGGACGGTGTCCATCTCGCCAACGGTGCGCGACTTGATCTGCAATCAGTGATTGCCGAGGCCTAGTAAAAAGCGTTCCGTTCCAACTCCGTCGTGACATACAGTACCGCACCACAGTTTTTCTGGCATCTTCTGATGTCCAACCGACACCACCGCCATCTCAACGCTTTTGACCCATCGCCACAACCCTTCGCTCATGAAATACGTCCGATTCCGTGATCCGGCCGGCGCAATCCGCCGCGGCGAGTACGACGACGGCACCGTTCACTTCGCAGACGAGAGTTACGGCCTCGAGGACGAGGCAATTGACATCCTCCCACCGAGTGAGCCCTCGAAGGTCGTCTGTATCGGTCGGAACTACGCGGACCACGCAGACGAAATGGGCTCCGACGTTCCCGATCGGCCGTTGTTGTTCTTGAAGCCACCGAACACACTGGCGAGTTACGGTGACACCGTCACCGTCCCCGCCGGAAAGGAGCGAATCGATCACGAAGCCGAACTCGGCGTCGTCATCGGCGAGCAATGTCGCCACGTTTCCGAAGCGGACGCGATGGACGTCGTCGAGGGCTTCACCTGCGTCAACGACGTCTCGAACCGGGACGATCAACGCCAGGAGCAAAACTGGGTCCGCGGGAAAGCGTTCGACGGCGCTGCACCGATCGGCCCGGTGTTGGCCACGCCCGAGGAAGTTCCCGCGGACGCGGCAGTCCGTTCGCGAATCAACGGCGAACTCAAACAGGACGGCTCGCGCGCACAGCTGATCTTCTCCATTCCGGAACTCATCGCAGAGATTACGACGTACATGACCCTCGAGCCCGGAGACGTCATCGCGACCGGAACGCCGGAAGGCGTCGGCCCACTCGAGGACGGCGATACCGTCGAAATCGAAGTCGAAGGCGTCGGGACGCTCGAGCACAGCGTTCGCGTCCCCTGAGCCCGCGATCGAAGCACGCTAAGTGAGCACCCCGTTTCGAACCTTTTTCGACCTGCTCCCTCGAAACCCCACGTATGACCGTTGAATTCGGTGCAGTGACCGTCGACTGGTACGGTCTCGCCACGATCCGGCTGGAGGGTCGGACGGGGACCGTGATCTACATCGATCCCGGACCCGAGGCGTATGGAACGCTCGAGGGCCACGAACCGAACGATGGCGACCTCGTCCTCGTCAGTCACGACCATCACTACGATTCCGACTCGATCCGACGGGTAGCCCACGAAAACGCGATCGTCGTCGTCCACGAATCTATCGACGCGACGGAACTCGATCGGGAGGTCGAACAGCCAGAGGAGTTACCGTACGAAGTCGAACGCGTCCGCGCGGACGAATCGTTCATCCTCGGGCCGCTCGATTTGTTCACGACGCCGGCGTACAACGATCCTGACGGGCCCCACGTCGACGAACACGGCGACCCGTATCACCCCGAGGGACGAGGGTGTGGCTTCGCGGTCACCATCGACGGTGTCACCGCGTTCTGGCCGGGTGACACCGACGCCCTCGAGAGCCACGAGACGCTTGACGTCGACCTCTTCATGCCACCCGTTGGGGGGACGTTCACGATGGATCGCCACGAGGCTGCAGCACTCGCAGAAACACTCGAGCCGGATCTCGTTCTCCCGGTGCACTACGACACGTTCGAGGCGATCGAGATCGACGCGGACGCGTTCGTCGTCGACGTCGCGAATCGTGGTGTCCCGGTCGTGCTCGACGATCCAGAGAATTGCTGAGTCTCGAGAAGAGCGAAAGCGTCGGAGAAAGTGGCCGAAACCGTCCTTAGATGACGCCCATCTCGTCGAGTCGCTCGGGAAGGTACGTCTCCGTCACGAAGTCGAGGCCGCGAGCAGCGAGCGACTGCTGTTCGGACTTCTTCCCAATTTCGAGTTGGAGTTCGATCTGTTCTTCCCAGTAGTCGGTCTGGAATCGTGGGTCCTCGAGTTCGCTCTCGAGGGCGTTGATGTCGGAGTCACTGAGCGGGTCGGTCGGGAGTTCGTACTCGACGATGTCGGCGGGTTGGATGCCGATGTACTCGGCTTCAGGGGTTGCGAGGTATTCTGAGAGGTGAGCCGATTTGATCGACCCGTAGGCGACTGAGCCGTAGATTCGATACGACCACGGGTCACCGTCGGCGAAGACGGTGACTGGAATGCCGAGTTCGTCGTGGAGTCGCTTGATGATCCGACGAGTTGCACGGGCGGGCTGTCCCTTGAGGTGGACGATGAGGGCGTTATACTCGTCGTCGAAGCCGTTTTCGACGAGTCGGTCGCGCATACCACCCGTCTCGACCGCCAGGATGAAATCGGCCTCAGAATTCAGGAATTCGATCGTGTCCGGGTTGTTCGGGATCTGATACCCACCTTCGCCAACGTCTTTCTGGCAGTGAATCTCGCGTTCGCCGCGGCGAGTTTGCTCGCGAAGGTGAAGCGGACCCATGATCGTCGCGCCGGATTCCTCCGGGCGCATGTGAAAGTCCTCACGAGTGACGCCGGAGACGATCTCTAAGTCCTCGATCAGCCCGTTGGACTCGTCTTGATCGTTGAACTGGGCTTCCTTGTTGTCCCAGCTTTCAGAGAGATAGTACAACTCACGCAGGGTGGAAGACCGATCTTGCTCGAGTTGGTTCGCGAGGAACTCGATGGTGTAGACGGCCTTGAGCAGCTTTCGGGCCCCGCGGACGGAGTTTGCCGACCGTGTCGATTCGCGGTCGCCGTACACCCAGACGTCCTCCGCTTCGCTGTACTCGATGTTGTTCTTCGTCCGCGTCGGGACGGACATGTGGGGGATCTCGCCCAGTTCGAACTGGTCGTAAAACTGTGCTGCGAGGTCGATCAACTGCTCTCGTGCTTGCTCGTCGGAATCTGCGCTCATTGGTCACTCACCGTCAGTTTCTCCGCTTCGACACCCTTTACGTCGAGGTCGAACGCTGCGTCGTCGGCCACTTCGTACTCGAGTGTCGCTTCCTCTCCGCTCGAGACATCCGGTTCCCACTTGAGGAACCATTCACCGTCCATTTCGACGACGTTGGCGTCGTCGGGAATGGTCGTCGGCTCTGCGGTCACGATTTCGGTGACCTCGAGCGATTCGCTCGTATTCGAGTTGTTCTCGATGGTGACCGAGACGGTGTTACTGGTTCCGTTTTCGCTCACCGAGCGCTCGACGAGGACGTTGTTCATGATTCGGGCGATGGCGTCGTCGATATCGGGTTCGTTGCGGCCGGTTACCTCGGCGACCTTCGTCGCCATCTCGGGCAGAATCTTGCCGAGGACGTTCTGCTTCTTCCGGCGTTGTTCCATCGAGCGGCGTTTGTTGAGGTAACTCTTGAGTTCGCGTGCGGCTTCGCGAATCGCCAACTCGATCTCGTCTTCCATCTCGGGAACATTCGCGACGGCGTCTTTCGACTCGCTCGTGAACGGAACGTTCGTCGAGGCGACGTGGACCATGATGACGGCCGGACCGTTTGGCAGGCCGGAGCCGCCGGGATGGTCGAGTCCGTAATTTCGCCACCCGATAGCTTTGACGACGTCGGTCGTCGCACAGGCACCGCGTTGATAAACCAGCGGGACGCGGTTCGCAAACCGCATGACGTCCACGCTTCCTTCGGCCTCGAGGTCGCCGCCGTAGGCGATCCCAGCTTCGACGATGAACGGGTCACCGCCGTGAACTTCGGCGTCTCGAGTCGCAGAGGAGTAGAAGTCGGCGTCGAACTCCTTCTCAAGGCCGGCAGAGATGAGATCCTCCGTGATCGGAGCGAGACAGCGAGTGGGCGGAGCCATGATGTCGGTCGCGCGCATGCCCTCCACGAGGTCGCTGGTCGCATCGCGGTCGCCGTTGAATTCGCGGACGAGCGGCGGGTCGTCCGGAACGGTGACCATGAGATCCCAGATAGCCTCGGTCACGTTCTCGCGTGCAGTGTCGCCGAAGGTGACATCGTCGTACTCTTCGGTGAGTTCCGCAGCACGATCGACGTGGTCGCGAAGGTCGCGTCGGGAAAGGCGGTGTCGGACGTTCTCGCGGTCTGCGTGTTCGTCCTCGAACTTCGCGGCGAGGCGTTCGCCGAAGGCGTGAATCACTTCGTCGTCTTTTCGCGTACTCGTCGCGTCGTCGGTGAGTTCGTACAGGTCCGCGACGAGTCGCGACTGAGCGTCGTCGTCCTCGATATCTTCACCGTCAGAGTCGTCCTCGCGGGCGTCGATCAGTGCGTTCCAGACGACCTCGAGGGCGTTCTCGCGAACGGTGTCACCGAACGTCGTTCCGTGTTCGTCCGCGACGGTATCGGCGGCCGTCTCGACGACCTCGTGCAGTTCGTGGTGGGCGATTCGGTCGGTATCACCGACGCCGGTTGCGATCTGTTCGGCGAACGCGGCCGTCGCGTCGGCACCTTTGTTCGCCGTCGCCTCGGTGATCGCCGCTTCGATATCGATCGATTCGTGGCCGGCAGGCGGACGCCAGCGCATTTCTCGGCCGTAGTGTCGGTCCCGGAACTCGTCGATGACCGACTCGGCGGTCTTCTTGCCGACGCGGGTGAACTCTTCTTGGAGGAAGCCGGAAGCCGTCTGCGAGTCGGTCGCCGACAGCATCTTCATCACGGTACCGAGTTCAACCCCGTGGGGGTGCGGGCGAATCTCCTCTGTTTCCTCGGGGAGTTGGTCCGTCGCCCGCTCGAACTTGAAGTGTTCCTGTGGCTCGCGCAGTTCGAGACGCGCGTGGGGGTTCACAACGGCGGTGTGCTTGATGTAGTCGTGGAGCTGGCTGCGGGCGCGCATGTTCCCCTCCATCTCGAGTTCGATCCGGGTGCCGTGGGGGCGGTCCCAGGAGGTGGTCTCGTCGACGCTGATCTCGGGTTCGTTCGAGTCGGTGTCGACGATGAGTTCGAAGTACTGGGCGTCACTCGCCCCCTGTGGCCGACTCGTGATCTTCGCCGGTTTGCCACTGGTGAGTTGAGAGTAGAGCACGGCCGCAGAGATCCCGATCCCCTGTTGTCCCCGGGATTGTTCGCGAGCGTGGAAACGAGACCCGTAGAGGAGCTTCCCGAACACTTTGGGGAGCGATTCTTTCGTAATTCCGGGGCCGTTGTCTTCGACGATCAACCGATAGTAGTCGCCCGCTTCCTCGATTTCGACGTAGATATCCGGGAGAATACCCGCCTCTTCGGCGGCGTCCAAGGCGTTGTCGACGGCTTCTTTGACGGCCGTGACGAGGCCTCGAGCGCCGCTGTCGAAGCCGAGCATGTGCTTGTTCTTCTCGAAGAACTCGGCGATCGAGATCGCCTGCTGGCTCTCGGCCAGCTCCTCGGCGATCCCCTCCTCGTCCTCGAGTGTCGACTGAAACGACGTCATTGTCCCTCCATACTAACGGCGGGGCTAAAAGCTGTGTGTTACCGGAGTGAAAGTGAAGGGGGCAATAGCGGTCGGTGGGTGATGGAAGTGAACGAAGATCACGATTCTTCCTCGAGTGGCGGCCAGTACCACGCATCGGCGCGGACCACGCCGAGGAGCTTTCGACGGCGCATAGAGAGCTCATCGAGGGCCGACTCGAACTCGGCGTCGGTGGCGGTCGGAATCTCCTCTTCGTGAACGCGCTCGAGGGCAGGAGGTGGGGGCACCTCGTCAGCGGGGTCGATAAACGCCGTATCGAGCGTATCGAGGTAGCTATCGACGCTCGAGCGAGCGTTCTCGACTAACGTCGGATTGGGCTGTCGTTCCTCGCTCACACCGTGGCGAAAGATGGTCAGCGCCTCGTCGAAGATGGGGACGGCCATCGCAGAGGCTCGAGAGGGCCGTTCGCTGTGATAATAGTGGAGAATTGGGTACGCCTTGTGCTGGTCAGCGAGGACGGAGAGTTGGGCCGACAGCGACTCGAGTGGCAAGTCGAGTCCGGAAAATTCGTCCTCGTCGGTCCACCCGGCGCGAACGAAGGCTTCGCTTCGCTCGCCGAGGCCGGTGACGTCGCTCGCGAACGAGCGTTTTTCGGAGACGGCACCGAGCACGGTGAGGATGTAAGAGACGCCGAGCGTGACGAACGCCATCCCCGTCGCGGTCGTCAGCGAACTCGTGATTTCCCACTCGCCTGCCGTCGGGGTGTAATCGCCGTTCCCGTTCGTAAACATCGTGTACGCGACGTAGTAGAACCGTCCTGACCAGTCCGCTGGCTCGCCGGTGTGGGTGCTGATGAGTGCGGTTTCGTCACCGGCGAAGAGCAACGTCCATCCGAGCCACAGTAACGCGATCCACATCGCGAGTGTCAACGCGAGGATCAACGGGCCGGCGAGACTCAACCCCAGTGGGTGATCACTGCTCACCCGACGGAGACCACGCCAGGTCCACGTGGTCAACCGCGCTGAGAGAGGACCGGATCCACCGTCGACCCAGAGCGTCGTCCAGAGAATATCGACGACCACAGCGACGAGCACGACCACTCCCAGAGCCAGATACAGCCACTCCATCGTACAATCGTTACGACACTCATCCCCGTCAACGATACCCCGGGTACTGACACGTGTTTATCACCGAGCCCACAGAAATCGGTCTCGAGCAGGGATCTCGAGTCGTGGCGGCGAACGACCATCTGAGCACTATCGAATCCGACTATGTGGGACGACCCGCCGTGTGTCAGGAGCGGTGAGTGGAAGGGAACGGATTACGAGCTATCTGGCGGGGCGTCGAACGTCGACTCGGTCGCGTCGATGACGGCAGTTATCTTAGATTTGTGCTGTTCGAACGTGGCTGTCGGCTCGAGATGCCCGTCGGTGCACTCGTATTCGATGAGGTCGTGTGCGGCTAGTTTCGGGAGGTGGACGTGATGAAGTGACAGCGAAACGTAATCAGATTCAGTCATCGATGGTGGGTGGGTCGATTGCGTTCGCTCGTGTTCGACGAGTACTGCAGTGAGTTCGTCGACCGTCATCGGTCGAGATCGATTCGACAATTTCGCGAGAACGAGACGGCGGTGTCTACTTCGACACAATTCGAATATGGTGTCAACAGTAATCCGCGTTCCACCCATACGGTGAGGTGAATCTGTCGTCGATGTTGAGGGTGGTTGTTGAAAATACAACTCGTTTATAAGCGGTGTCGGAGTGTCGACGGGCCGGTTACTCGTTCGAAATGACGTCAGCGAGCGCCGTCTCGAGGAGTTGATCGAGACCACGCCGAATGCGAGACGCCACGGCTTGCTGTGAGATGCCGAGTTCGGCTCCGAGTTCCGCCATCGTCACGTCGCGAGGTGAGTTGAAGTATCCGCGGTCGTACGCGAGCACCAGCGTCTCTAGTTGTGTGTCCGTGAGTGTCCCTTTGATATCGGACTCGAGTGGCGTGAGCGCGTGTAGCTTCATCAGTCGAATCGGGACGTCGTACTCCCGACATCGGTTCTGGAAATCGGAGATATCCTGTCGACTGTCGGCGCGAGTTTCGAACGTCCACTGGTCGCTCGTTCCGACGGCTTCAATGAGTGCCACGTTCCCCTCCGAGAGTGCACGCAATACGCCGTCGTACTCGAGCGCCCACTCGACGCGCAGGAGGTGTTGGTCGTCGACGGAATCGACGAATCGAATGTCCTCGACTCCCGGGTGCTCCGCGAACGAATCCGCCACGTCGTCGACCGTCGTCCCGCGGACCCAGAAGTACGGGACTACGACGTCCTGTGCAGGAATAATTCGCTCGAATTCGACCGTAACACTCGGCAGTCGATCGAAAACCGTCCCAAGTGGAAACTGCGCTGCCGGAATCGTAAACGTCGCCTCAGCTGCCATCATCCGTACTGTTTGACTTCGAGTTTGTAAATCCCTATTACACCACGTTCAACGTACGTTCGACGATGAATCGCTCCATTAGGGCTCTTCGTCGATCACCGAAGCCAGCACGTCTGCGATCTGTTGATTCGTCTCCGGACTGTAGTGACCTCCCTCTCCGCGTTCGACGTACAGCGACTCGACGCCGTCGTCCGGGTCTAAGTGTCGAGCCATGTCGATCGTCTCGAGGGCGTCGTAGGAGTCGTCCAGTCGGTCCATCAAGTCGCCGTATATCGCTCCGTGTTCGGACTCGTACGTCGCGTATCGAAGCTGTTGAACCATCACGAACACCGGCGTGAACTCCTGTTCGTCCGCGTAGTCGACGAACTCCTCGATGAGCGCGTCGAAGAGTTGCTCGTGCGTCTCGAACAGTCGTTCGTGATAGTGGACGCGAGGGCGTTCCATTCGCAGCGCTGACTGCGTTTGCGCCTGATCGAAGTCGACACCCGGAACCGACCGCCCGGCGCGGCGCTCGAGTTCCTTCCCTCCCGTGTAGAGGGCGTACCGAAGGTACTCCGGCTTGTCGAGGAAGTCCGACGTGTACGGAAACGTCGCGTAGTGGGGTTTGAACCAGTGGTCGTAGTGAAAGTCGTACTCCCGCAAGACGTCAGCTTTGGCCGGCAGGTCGAGCAGTTCCTCTTTCTCCTGAACGGGGTTCTCGACGCGCTCGAGCGTGCCGTTCTCGAGGACGTATCGGGGCTTGACCGCGAGGATGTTGCCGAACTCCTGGTAGTGTTTCCAGACGGAGAGGATTCTGGCGATCGATGCAGCGGTGACGACCATGAACACGTAGTCGGTCTCTTCGTCGGGGTACTGGCGTTTGAGCCGCATCAGCGCCTGATCGAGACCGTAGTTGCCGCCGCCGTAGTTCGAAACGTGGGTGTCGAGGTCCGTCGAGAGATAGTGTTGAAACGTCTCGTCGTCGTCGACCTCCCGGCAGAAACAGTACGAATCCCCGTACGTGGAAACGGTGAGGTCGGCGTCTTCGTCCCGGTCTTTCGGGACGCACACTCGGCTTCCGTACTCGTCGGTCGAGTACGTGACGACGCTGCGAACTTCTTCGCCAGGGAGGTGATCACCCGTGTCTTTTTGCTTTTCGCGGTTTGGCTGTGGAGACCACCCTAACTCCGGATCGTAGCTGCTGAATTTGTCCAGCAGCGTTCGATCGATCTCCGGAAACTCTTCCGTCGCAACGGCGGGGATCCGTTTGAGTGAGGCGTACGAGACGACCTCGAGCACGATCACGAGTGCGACGAACGCGAGCACAAGCGCGACAACTGGAAGCATTCGGGTGTGGCTACCAGCACTGGTGGTAAGTGAATTTTGGCGATTGTCCCTACAATCTCGATTGTTGAACTCCACTGGGGCTGAATGGAGGTAGTAACTGATACGCTAGGAAAGTAACGCAGGAGAGCAGTCCCGATTAGCGAACGACTGTCACCGGCACTGGGGAATGTCGGACGACGACTTCGGCGACACTCCCGAGAACGACGCGTCGCATACCGGAGCGCCCGCGACTTCCGATCACCACGTGGTCGATCGATTCGGTCTCGGCGAACTCGACTATTTCTTGGGCCGGCGATCCGAGTCGCATTCGCGTCTCGAGGTCTACGCCCAATTCGTTCGCGAGCGATTCGGCGGTTTGTAGGTGTTCGTCGACGGAGGTGGATTCGTCCGATTCTCCGAAGAGTTCCTCGAGTCTGTCACGGGCTTGCGCGTCGGTTGCACTGTTCGGGATGAACGGCATCGTCGTCACGTCGACGACGGTCAACGCGACGAACTCGCCATCGGGAAAGAGGTCGACGGCGTACTCGAGGGCCTCGCGTGCGGGTTCGGAGTCGTCGAACGGGATGAGGATCCGGGGGGACATAACCGGTAGTCGAACGGAGAATCGATAGCGAGTGACTTCAGTGTCTGGCACGATGGTGCCGACGCTCGGCCGGACTGGCTGGCCGACCATTCCACGTCGACGTACTCGTCGACACGCGAGCTACAGCGCGAGGTACGGACCGACGCCGAGGAGGACGACCCCGA
Source organism: Natronorubrum sediminis (assembly GCF_900108095.1). Lineage (NCBI taxonomy): Archaea > Methanobacteriati > Methanobacteriota > Halobacteria > Halobacteriales > Natrialbaceae > Natronorubrum > Natronorubrum sediminis. The sequence continues at coordinate 333,668 of NZ_FNWL01000002.1, read as the reverse complement.
GGATGAGCTTGAGGCGTTCCGGCTCGATCATATAGGCGATCTTCCACCCCATGATGACACCGAGGAGCAGCGGAGAGCCGATGGCGACGGCAAGTGGTAAGATGACCTCTCCCTGCAAGGCGTACCCTGCGGTGGCAAACGCCGCGATAAAGATCGACTGGACCTGCGCGACGGCGACGGCGAGTAACATGGGGACGCCGATCAACACCAGGGCCGGGACGGCCAACACGGGCCCACCAATTCCCAAGAGGCCGCTACAGACGCCAAGAAACACGCCGAGACCCGCGAGCGCGAGTTGCCCCTGTCGCTCGAGCGCGTCGAGGTCGTACAGCGGGGTGAAGCCTCGTCGCTCTCGATAGAGGATAATAGCGCCGACGGCCATCGACACGGCTCCGAGCAAGATTCCGAACACGGTTCGCGGCACGAACGAGTTGATGTACGCCCCGGCGAGGGCACCGACGATACTCGAGGCGCTCAAAATAACGGCGATCGCGCGACTCTCGCCGGTGTCCATCTCGCCGGAGTAGAGGTAGGCGACGCTACCGACGAGACCGGTGACGACGAACGTCGCGTGGGCGGTCCCCGCGACCTCGCCCGAGGCGAGCGGTGTTAGCGAGTAGAGGGCGATGGTGACGAAGATGCCACCGGGACCGATCGTTGTGATTCCGATGCCGGCGAAGAAGGCGATCGAGACGAGCAACAAGACGAGGGTGAGTTCGAACGGAAATCCAAGCATCTGCGGGCGTTGGTGAGACGCTCGTGGCGGGGGTTGTGACTCTTCTGATTAGCAGGCCAATCACAACAAGAGAGACTGTTCAGCAGTCGTTTTCGTCGCCGAGTTTCGTTTCCTTTACCAGACTGTCAGGCACCGCAGACGGACAGAGCGATCGCCAATAACCGTTTAGTCAGTGCTTCAGGTATCGACGGTGTGACGAACAGACGGACGTTCCTCGAGCGATTCGGTTCTGAAACGGCAGTGACCGGTGTTATCGGGGCCAACGCACCGGGTGGGAGTGGTATCGGGGCCGCCGAACGCAACGAGTATAGTCCGTCTTCGACGGGCGAGTTCGAGTATCCATGGCAGTTCATCGGCCGTCGCTCGGCCGTCATGGCCCGAAACGGAATGGTCGCGACGAGCCATCCACTGGCGGCAGAGACGGGGGTTCGCGTCCTTCAGAACGGTGGAAACGCGGCCGATGCGGCCGTCGCCGTCGCGGCCGAACTCGCGTTCGTCGAACCACACATGACCACGCTCGGCGGCGATATCGTCGCGCTCACGCACTTCGACGGCGAGTACAAGGCGCTCAACGGAACGGGGTACGCACCGGCCGCCGCCGACGTCGAAACCTATCGCGAGAAAATCGACGAGACGGACGGGGACGCGTCCCCGAGTATTCCGTCCGAAGGACCACTATCTGTAACGGTCCCCGGTGTCGTCGACGGGCTCTACCGGCTGTCGGATCGCTACGGAGACCTCCCGTTCGCCGACGTGCTTCAGCCAGCGATTCAACACGCCAGAGACGGCGTCCCGATCAGCGAGTACATCGCGACTCAGTGGGAAGCCGCTGCACCGCGCGTTGCAGCGTTCGAGTCGTTTCGAGAGACCTACCTCGAGAACGGCGAGACGCCGGCTCCCGAGTCCGTCTTCACCAATCGTGCGTTCGCGGAATCGCTCGAGCGAATCGCAAACGAGGGCATCGAGACGGTGTACGGGGGGCAGTTAGGACAACAGATCGTCAATCGCGTGCAAGAACACGATGGGTTACTCGAACTCGAGGACCTGGAGGCGTTCGAGAGCAACTGGAACGACCCGATCAGCACGGAATACCAGGGGTACGAGGTACTCGAACACCCACCTAACACGATCGGAGTAGTCGCACTCGAGGCGTTGAACATCGTCGAGCACCTCGAGTTGCCCGACGAACCGACCGATCCAGAACGACTCCATAAACTGATCGAAGCGATCAAAATCGCCTTCACGGACGCCGAGGAGTACCTCGGAGACCCACTCGACGCAGACGTTCCACTCGAGTCGAAACTCGATGAAGCGTACGCTCGCGAGCGTGCAACAGAGATCGGCGAGTCGGTCGGGGAGTACGACCCCGAGGCCGGCGACACACCGAATTCGAATACGGTCTATCTCACCGTCGTCGACCGGAACGGAAACGCCGTCTCGATGCTCACCAGTGGCTTCAAGCCCTTCGGAAGCGGTCTCGTCGTCGGTGGCTTCACGCTCCAAAACCACGCGACAGAATTCAGTCTCGATCCAGCGGATCCGAACGCGATCGAACCGAGAAAACGTCCGTTCCACACGCTCATCCCCGGCATGCTCGCCCACAACGGCGAGTTCCGCGCTTCGTTCGGCGTGATGGGTGGGTCGATGATGCCACAGGGACACCTCCAATTGCTGGCTAACACGTTCGAGTCCGGGTTGAACCCCCAGGCAGCGATCGACGTTCCCCGATTCAGATTCGAGGAGGGCCACGAGGTCGCCCTCGAGACGACGCGACTGCCCGAGGAGACCATCGACTCTTTGCGCGAGCGAGGCCACGAAATCGTCCTCGAGTCGGAGTACTTCGAACCGGATGCGAATCACTTCGGTGGCGCACAGTTCATCTACCGCGATTCGGATGGGACGTTGATCGGCGGCTCCGATCCGCGACGGGATGGACAGGCGATCGGGTTCTAACGCTCGGGGCCGAGTACGCCCGGTCTTTCGGTCTCCAACGACCCATTACCTGTCGTATTCGATGAACGGGTTGCGTCCGCGACTGCGGGGGCGGTAGACCTCTTAAAACGTAATCACACATTGCCCCCTGCTCGCCCGCGCGCGTACGTGACTTTTATTAGTGCCCGAACACTACCAGAAAGCAGGTTTTACATGTCCCAGGAAAGCGAGTACGGCGCTGGTCAAATTCAGGTCCTAGAAGGCCTGGAAGCCGTCAGAAAACGGCCAGCGATGTACATCGGCTCTACCGATTCTCGAGGACTCCACCATCTCGTCTACGAAGTGGTGGACAATTCGATCGACGAGGCACTGGCCGGCCACTGCGACGACATCACCGTCACCATCCACGAGGATGACTCGGTGAGCGTCGCAGACGACGGCCGTGGTATCCCCGTCGATACGCACGAAGAGTACGATCGCCCCGCTCTCGAGGTGATTCTGACCGTCCTCCACGCAGGCGGGAAGTTCGACAACAAGTCCTACCAGGTCTCCGGCGGCCTCCACGGTGTCGGCGTGAGCGTCGTCAACGCGCTCTCCGAGCGCCTCGAGGCCCAGGTTAAACGCAACGGGAGCGTCTTCGAGCACGCCTTCGAAGGCGGTGAACCCGTCGGCGACATGGAGCGCGTTCGAGACATGGACGCAGACGAAGAGACCGGGACACAGGTTCGGTTCTGGCCCGACACCGGAATCTTCGAATCGGATGGCTTCTCGTTCTCGACGCTCTCGAATCGGCTTCGAGAACTCGCCTTCCTCAACTCCGACGTGCGGATCACGCTGCGCGACGAGCGCGAAGCGGCCGGAGAGGGCGAGGGAATCGTCGAAGAGACCTACGAGTACGAGGGCGGCATCCGCGAGTTCGTCACCTACCTCAACGAGACGCGCTCGGCGATGCACGAGGACATCATCTACTTCGAAGACGAAGAACAGAACATTCAGATCGAAGTCGCGATGCAGGCCACCGAGGAACTGCAGGGCTCGATCCACGCCTTTGCGAACAACATCAACACGCGCGAAGGCGGCACTCACCTCACCGGCTTCAAAACAGCCCTCACGCGGACCATAAACGACTACGCACAGGACAACGACTTGCTCTCCGACCTGGAGGAGAACCTCAAGGGTGAAGATATCCGCGAAGGACTCACTGCGGTCATCTCGATCAAACATCCAGACCCGCAGTTCGAAGGCCAGACGAAGACCAAACTCGGTAACTCGGAAGTTCGTGGCATCGTCGAGAGCGCGATGCACGAGGGGCTGGGAACGTACTTCGAGGAACACCCAGACACCGCACAGGCCATCGTGATGAAGGCCGTCGAGGCCGCGAAAGCCCGGAAAGCGGCTCAGAAAGCCGAAGAGTTGACGCGCCGGAAATCCGCCCTCGAGTCCACCTCGCTCCCCGGAAAGCTGGCCGACTGCCAGACCAAAGACCCGGAGAAAGCAGAACTGTTCATCGCGGAGGGTGACTCCGCAGGCGGCAGCGCGAAGCAGGCTCGAAATCCGGAGTTTCAGGCGGTGCTCCCCATCAAGGGGAAGATCCTGAACGTCGAGAAACACCGTCTCGATCGCATTCTCGAGAACGACGAGATACGGAACATGATCACCGCAATCGGCGCGGGGATCGGCGACGAGTTCGACGTCGAAGACGTGCGCTACAAGAAGATCATCATGGCGACGGACGCCGACGTCGACGGGGCGCACATCCGGACGCTGATGCTGACGTTCTTCTACCGGCACATGCGTCCGCTGCTCGAGGGTGGCTACGTCTACGCGACCCAGCCGCCGCTGTATCGGATTCGCTATCGTGGTGAGACCTACGATGCGATGACCGACGCCGAACGTGACGAAATCGTCGAAGAGAAGTGCGACGGCAATCCGACCCAGGTCCAGCGGTTCAAGGGACTGGGCGAGATGAACCCCGAACAGCTCTGGGAGACGACGATGAATCCCGATAACCGGATTCTCAAGCAGATCACCGTCGAGGACGCGGCTGCAGCCGACAAGATGTTCTCGGTGTTGATGGGCGACGCCGTCGAGCCACGAAAGCAGTTCATCAAGGACAACGCGCCGGAAGCCGAGTGGATCGACATCTAAGCGTATTGAGTTGATTACATGAGTTCAGACGTACCCGATCCGACTGATATCGAGGCGCGGGCGGTCGAAAACGTCCGCATCGAAGACGAGATGGAACAGAGCTACATCGACTACGCGATGTCCGTTATCGCGGGTCGAGCCCTCCCGGACGTTCGGGACGGGTTGAAACCAGTCCACCGACGCATCCTCTACGCGATGCACGAGATGGGCGTCACCAGCGGCTCGAGTCACCGCAAGTCCTCCTCGATCGTCGGGGAGACGATGGGTGACTACCACCCCCACGGCGACAGCGCGATCTACGACACACTGGTCCGCATGGCCCAGGACTTCTCGATGCGCTACCCGCTCGTCGACGGCCAGGGGAACTTTGGCTCGATGGACGGCGATCCGGCCGCAGCACCCCGGTACACGGAGGCTCGGATGGCCCCCGTTTCCGAGGAACTGCTCGAGGATATCGGAAAGGACACGGTCGACTTCTCGGCGAACTACGACGACCGCTTACAGGAACCCGACGTCCTGCCCGCAGCGTTCCCGAACCTCCTCGTCAACGGCTCCTCGGGGATCGCCGTCGGCATGTCGACGAACATTCCGCCACACAACTTGGGCGAGGTCATCGACGCCACGATCGAGTTGATCGACAACCCCGACGCGACCGTCGAGGACCTGATGGACCACGTCAAGGGTCCAGACTTCCCGACCGGTGCGAACATCGTCGGCCGCGACGCCATCTACTCGGCGTACAAGACCGGCCGCGGGCGCATCCGCGTTCGCGCCGAGTTCGAGGTCGAAGAGTGGAAGAACAGCCGTGAACGCATCGTCATTACCGAACTTCCCTACCAGTCGAACAAAGCTCGATTGGTCGAACGAATCGCCGAAGACGTTACCGAAGGGAAGATCGAGGGCGTCTCCGACCTGCGTGATGAATCCGACCGCGACGGCGTCCGAGTCGTCGTCGAGTGCAAACGTGGCGCGAACGTCGAGGTCGTCAAAAACCAACTCCTCGAGAACCACCTCGAGCGGACCTTCGGCGTCATCAACCTCTCGGTGGTCGACGGTCAACCACAGGTCCTCTCGCTGAGAGAGACCTTAGAAGAGTACATCACCCACCGACGAAACGTCGTTCGTCGGCGCAGTGAGTACGACCTCGGCGAGGCCGAAGACCGCGCACACATCCTCGAGGGCCGACTGAAGGCACTCGAGAACGTCGACGATGTCGTCGACCTCATCCAGAACTCCGAGGACCGCGACGCTGCGAGAGCCGGCTTGCAGACAGAGTTCGACTTCTCCGAAGACCAGGCTGCACACATCGTTCGGATGCAACTGGGGAGTCTCACGTCGATGGAAGCGGCCGAGATCGAAGACGAGTACGACGACGTGACCGCCGAGATCGAACGCCTGACCTCGATCCTCGAGAGCGAGTCCGAACTGCTCACGGTTATCAAAGACGAACTTCGCGAGGTCAAAGACGAGTACGACGACGACCGGCGGACCTCGATCATCGAGGACACGGGAACGGTCACGCACGAGGACCTCATCCCGGAAGAAGAGGTCTTCGTCGTCATGACCGAAGACGACTACGTCAAACGGATGCCGATCGACCAGTTCGACCCCCAGGGTCGAGGCGGGAAAGGCATCATCGGCGCGGACGTCAAAGAAGACGACCGCGTGACGACGGTGTTCCAGGCGAACACCCACGACTTCCTCCTGTGCTTTACGAATCAGGGGAAGGTCTATCAGCTCAAGACCTACGAAATTCCCGAAATGGGCCGAACTGCCCGCGGGAAATCGGCCGTCAACATCCTCGACCTCGATCCGCGAGAGGAGATCACGGCCATCGTCGACACCGACGCCTTCGGCGACGACGAGTACGTCACGATGGCGACTCGCCACGGCTACGTCAAGCGAACGGCCGGCGAGGAGTTCGACAACATTCGCTCGACGGGGATCATCGCGGCCGACTTAGAAGACGACGACGAACTCGTCGACGTCGAGGTCACCGACGGTTCACAGGATCTCGTCATCGCGACGGAAGGCGGCATGACGATCCGCTTCGACGAATCCGAAGCCCGTGCGATGGGCCGAACCGCACGCGGTGTCAACGGTATCAAACTTGAGGGCGAGGACGCCGTCGCAGGACTCGTTGCAACCGACGAGGACGACGGACAGGCGCTGTTGACCGTGACTCGAAACGGCTACGGCAAACGGACCCGCCTCGCCGAGTATCGCACGCAATCGCGATACGGTAAGGGACTGATCGACATCAAAACCGGCGAGCGAAACGGCCCGGTTACGACCGTCAAAGCCGTCTCCGACGCCGACCACCTCGTGTTGATGAGCGAGCGCGGCCAGATCGTCCGCACTCGAGCCGACGAAATTTCGGAAGTCGGCCGAAACACGATGGGTGTGATCGTCATGGACGTCGACGAAGGCGACGCCGTCGCGAGCGTCGACGACATCCCCGCCGCAGTCGCCGCTGACGACGAACACTAATCGAAGCGCGTTTTTTCTGGTCGCTCCCTATCTCGACTGAAAGTGAGTACGGGATCGCTACACAGGTACCCAACACTCGACTGGCAGTAGTCGACTCCAAGACGTCACAGCAAATCACCGAGACAGCACTCGGTACACTCGAGAGACCAGTACGCCACTACAAGAAGATTACGCCGCTGCAAGAAGATTACGCCGCTGCAAGAAGACGACGCCGCTGCAAGAAGTATAACGGAGAGTCGCTTGGCTCAGTGGGCCGGCTCTTCGGCCGGTGCAACCATGTCCTCGATGCGCAAGATGAGAATGTTGTTCGTGTCGTCTTTGCCGTCGACGCGACCCTCGATGCGGAGTTTCGAGAGCGGCGTCGGACCGACGATGACAGCGTCATCCTCGGAAATATCACTCATCGCACCCTGGATGTGTATCTCGGCACGACAGAGTTCCGGATGATGAACGCTCGAGAGATCGATCTCTTCGACGATGACGTCTTCGACCGACTGGCCTTCGTGCTCGAGTGGGACGGACGCCGGGTCGTCCATCTGTTGAATCTCGAGGGCCTCGTAGGCCGAGGCAGTCGGCTTGTAGCCACCTTTTGGTCCCGGTACACCTTCGACAAGCTGGAGCGCTTTCAGACTCTGCATCTGGTTTCGAATGGTCCCCGGATTCCGATCGACTTGCTCGGCGATATCCTCGCCTTTGATCGCTGCTTCCGATTCTTTGTGGAGATTTGTCAATGCGCGGAGAATCTTTTTCTGGCTGGGGGTGAGTTCGATTGATGACATACTATGATCTTCGTAATTGATTTCCTTAAACCCGACGGGTGAGTTGGTCGGATACGCTCAGATTCTTGTGTTTGAACCGGCCATAGTAAGGCGTTTTGTTTCGATCTATACAGGTGGATCCACGTACGTACGAGTTGAAAAAATTAGACAGGGACGAGCCAGCCCTCGAGAAGGACTTCAGTCAGCACATCTTCGAGTAAGAACATGACAATGAAGCCGAACGAAAACGTGGCCGCGTTCGTTCGCGTCAGGACCGCCTCGGCGTCGAAGCGAATGAGATCGGCAACCTCGAGGAGCACCTGCAAAATCGCGCCGATTGCGATGGCGAAGAACAGGACGGCGAGCAGATTCGACTCCGCAAAGCTACCGATCCAGCCGCCAAGAATAACGGGGCCACCGGCGATGACGCCCATCGCAGCGAAGTGTCGAAGCGGTGGCGTTTCCCGTTCGCGTGCGACTGCGGCGACGATGGTCGGCCCCTCCATCACGTTGTGCATGATGAACGCGAGCACGAGGAGCATCAACAGCGACGCGTCTCCCTGTATGTAGGCGACGCCGATTCCGAGACCTTCGCCGATACTGTGGAGTCCAAGCGCCAGGGCAACGAGGTAGGCGATCTCGAGACCGCTCTTCTGGGGCGACGCCATCTTTCGTTGACGCCACTCGCTTGCGGCGTACATGACCACGAAGGTGCCGCCGACCCCAACGATTGCAGCCGTTCCGGCGAGGATCGTTCCGTCGATCGTACTGCCGGCGAGCGTTGCGCTCTCGACCTCGAGGCCGTAATCGAAGATCATGTCTTCAGTCATCTCGACGGCGATGAAGGCGAGAACACCGGCTGCGAGCGCAAGAAACGCGTGTAGGTATCGTGGATCGAGATCCCGGATGAACGGAAACCAGAGCATGCCGATTGCGACGGGGATGATTCCGGCGATAGCCCCGATTACGGTCAGCATCCAGAGGATCTCGAGCGTACTCGCTTCCTCGACGGTAGAGAGATCACCGAACGGTGAGGTGAGATAGAGTGCGCCGAAGACGATCGCGAGAATGGCAACTGGGCCGACGAGTTGCACCCACCGTGGCAGATCGAGAACCGAACGATTCGTCACGGGTCCGATACACCCCTTCGACTGTGGACGAGATTGGTCATCAACAAAGGATTAGACACATCTAAACTTATAACTTGCCCATTGATGGTCCTCGAGCGTACTGCCGAGTTGGCACTACTGAACATCGACAGAGACCGAGGAACAGTCGGGTTACTGCTCTATCCCGGCAGGCTGTGACACGCGAACGTGATGTGCGACGGCCTCGGGCAGCGAAACTGGCTCGTCGCGATTGGTCGACTGTGCCGTTACCATGCCGAACGGTGCAACCTCGACGATCTCGAGTTCGACGCCGGGTTCGACGCCGTGTTCGGCGAGATACGAGAGGACGTCCGGGTCCCGGTCGGCGACTTCTTCGACGACGACGGCGTCGCCTTCGGAAAATTCCATCACCGATTCGCCGGAGGGGCGCTCTGGTGGCTCGAGATCCGCGCTGGGAATCGGGGACCCGTGTGGGTCCACCGTCGGCTGGTCCAGCGCGTCGGCGACCCGAGCCTCGAAGTTTTCGCTAATGTGGTGCTCGAGTCTGTCGGCTTCCTCGTGAACTTCCGCCCAGTCGTAGTCGAGGTGTTCGGTGAGGTACGCCTCGAGCAACCGGTGGTGACGGACGACCTCGAGTGCAACCGTTTCGCCTTCGTCCGTCAGCGTGACGCCGCGATACTTTTCGCGGTCGACGAGTCCGCGCTCCTCGAGTTTGTCGAGCATGCTGGTGACGGTCGGCGACGTGACGTCTAACTCCTCGGCGATCGCCGACGTCTTGATGCGGTCGTCGGTCTCTCGCTGGAGTTGGTAGATCGCTTTGAGGTAGTCTTCCATCACGTCACTCAGCATCATCGTACTCACGAATTAGCCCCATCTAACCCTAAATCTGTCGCCATCTCGACCGCTACCATCAAACGGGACCACCGTGTACGAGTGAGTATGAGCGAAACAGTCAGAATACTCGGCGCGCCGATGGACTACGGGGCCGACCGGCGGGGCGTCGATATGGGGCCGTCTGCGATTAGATACGCGGGGCTCGCCGATCGACTCGAGGACGCCGGTGTGACGACGATCGACGATGGCGACCTGTCGATCCCGCGGGCCGAAGAGCGGGACCCGGACGTGGAGCAACCGGCGGACGGACACGCGAAATTCCTCCGGGAAGTCGAGGACGTCTGTACACGCCTCGGCGAGCGCGTCGAATCGACGCTCGAGAGCGGCGAGTTTCCGCTCGTACTCGGCGGCGACCACTCCGTCGCCATCGGCTCGATGCGTGGGTCCGCCCGCGACGCCGACCTCGGTGCGATCTGGTTCGACGCCCACGCCGATTTGAATACACCCGCGACCTCACCCAGCGGAAACGTTCACGGGATGCCACTCGCCGCGACGCTCGGCAGGGGAGCGTTTGGCGACGTCGACTGGGCGCACGCACCGCGTGTGCGCGAGGAATCGATCGCCTACGTCGGCCTTCGGAGTATCGACGACCGCGAACGTGAACTCGTCCGCGAGAGCGAGATGACGGCGTTTACGATGGCCGACATCGACGAGTACGGCATGACGGCCGTCGTCGAAGATGCCCTCGACGTCGCGACGAGTGGGACCGACGGCGTCCACGTCAGTCTCGATCTGGATTGGCTCGATCCCAAAACCGCCCCCGGTGTCGGCACTCCGGTTCGCGGCGGCGTCACCTATCGCGAAGCCCACGCAGCACTCGAGACCGTCGCCACCCGTCACGAACGCGACGAAGTCGTTCGATCGATGGACGTCGTGGAAGTGAACCCGATACTGGACGAGCGAAACGAAACGGCCAGACTCGCGGCCGAACTCACTGCGAGTGCGTTCGGGAACCGAATTCTCTGAAGCGGCCATCACTTCTCGACATCGCGGGTCGCAGAATCTGGTGAGAAACCGCCAACCACTGTTCCTTGGTAACACCAATCACTGTTATATTCGTTTCAACACCTTTGTATCGTAGTGTATCAGACTGTCAGCTATGACTGAGAACGTCGTCGTGCTCGGTGCCGGATACGCCGGTGCTGGTGCGATCAACAAGCTCCAATCGGAACTCGGGGGAAGCGCGCAGCTAACCTGGATCGCTGACGTCGACTACCACCTCGTATTGCACGAATCTCACCGCGTCATCCGCGACCCGAGCGTCCGATCGGACATCACGTTCCCGATCGACGACATCGCAGACCCGTCGACGCGATTCATCCGTGACGAAGTCACCGGCCTCGACGTCGACGAACAAGTCGTCGAACTCGCCGACGGTGACGACGTCGAGTACGATTACGTCATGGTCGGCCTCGGGACGCAGACTGCCTACTACGGAATCCCTGGCCTCGACGAGCACTCGCTGACGCTCAAGAGTCTCGACGACGCCCTCGAGATTCACGACGCCATCAGCGACGCCAGTCAGGACGCGACCCGTGGTGACCCCGCACAGGTCGTCATCGGCGGTGCCGGACTCTCGGGTATCCAGACTGCTGGCGAAATCGCCGAATTCCGCGACAACCATCGCGCGCCCATCGACATCCATCTCGTCGAAGCGCTCGAGGAAATCTTCCCGGGCAACGATCCGGAAGTCCAGCAGGCCCTTCGAGACCTCTTAGAGGATGCTGGCGTCCAGATCCATACCGACGACCCGATCACGGAAGCCAACGAAGACGTCATCGAGTTCGACGAGGGTGAACCGCTCGAACACGACGTCCTCGTCTGGACCGGCGGAATCACCGGCCGCGACGCGATGGACGACGTCGACCTCGAGAACGAACACAACCGCGTCAACACAGAAGCGAACTTCCAGACCTCCGACGAACGCGTGTTCGCGATTGGCGACTCAGCCATCGTCGATCAGGGTGACCAGCCAGCACCGCCGACCGCACAAGCAGCCTGGCAGGCCGCGGAAGTCGTCGGTGAGAACATTTCCCGTGCAATCGAGAACCGCCCGCTCAAAACGTGGGAGTTCAAAGACAAAGGGACCGTCATCTCCGTCGGCGACAAGGCCGTCGCCCACGACGTCATGATGCTTCCCGTCGATACCTTCGGCGGCATTCCCGCAAAGAACCTGAAAAAGATGATCGCCGCTCGCTGGATCGCAGACATTACCTCCTGGAACGAAGCGCGCAAGTCCTGGTCGTCGCTGTAATTCGGAGACGAACGCGACGTTTAGTCACCGATTTCAATTCTGACGATCTCAGTCTCAGTACGCACACGTTCGATCGGATACGTTCGTATCGAACGCGATCGCCAGTGTCTCGGCGTTCCCGTAGACCGTTATTTCTCGTTTGCACTCGTCGACACGTCTTACTCGTCGTCACGGCTCGATGATCCCATCGGCTCGGCTGGCACCCCGGCCACCGTCGTCTCCGGCGGCACGTCTCGAGTCACGAGCGAGTTCGCTGCAACGCGCGCATCAGCACCGATTTCGACGCCTGGGAGGACTGTCGCGCCCGCGCCGATCATCGCGCGCTCACCGATGTGGACCTCACCCGTCCGATACTCGTCTTGAAGAAACTCGTGGCAGAGAATCGTCGCGTCGTATCCGACGATCGCCTCGGCTTCGACCGTGATCAGTTCCGGCCAGAAGACGTCCGGCGTGGCCTCGAGACCCCAGGAAACTCCCGGCCCGACCGTTACCCCCAGTCGGCGAAGCAGCCATCGTTTGAGGGTGAGACTCGGGGAGATCCGGACGAGCCAGACGACGGCGTACGATATCGCCAGACGGAGTGGACTACGATTGCGCCACCATCCAGAGAGGGAGTTGCCACTTCCTGGCGTCGGATGTGTCTGAATTCGATCGTGACGGGAGTCCGTATCGTCGGTCACTACCACGAGATATGATCTATCACTACATGAAACCGACCGTTCGAGTACACGCCGAGCAATCGTACGGATATCGTCCCCCGGTGTAGTGGACGACGACTGGTATGAGGGCCCACAGTACGGAAAACCGTTGTTGGATCCGTCGTCGTTTTCTCGTTCATTGGGACGTCCTAGCAAGGCCACTCGAGTGAAGTCATTGTCCAGGGTCCGACGGTCGAATCCATCGAACCGGACAGCACCGATCAGGACATTCCAGTCAACTCATCGTGACGGCTCTGTGGCTGATTTGCCGATCGGATCGTTCGAACCGTCGATCAGTTCGTCGGTTGCACTCCGCGAGCCGGGTGTCCCAACACGATCGTAAAACGCATCGGCCGTCAGGTCACACCGATATGCGGGCTTGTACATCATATTCTCACCCCCTTCGGTGACGTTCAACGCTGAAGCGACCGAATCGCGTAGATAATACTGTGCACGTTCATTTCCTTCTTTCACGTAGTACTCGGAGAGGCGAATCGGATGTCGCTCGAACAACCCGCCGGGCCCTCGGCCATCGACGAGCACGATTGGCTTCTCGAGATAGCACTCTCCGTCTCGAGCACGTTTGGTATGGGCATTGTCCGGGTGCTTCCCGAGAATTTCCTCACGTGTCTCGCCCGACATCTCGGGCGTCACGACGTCGACGCGTTCGACCGTGAAGTAACCGATCAGGTACCGATGTGCGCGCCCACCATCGGGCTTGCGCAACCCCGCGTAAAACCCTACCACGTCGCCGGCCTCGAGCGTCCGGAGTCTGGAAACGTAGCCGCTCGTTCGGTGTTCGCCGTACGTTAGCGCCTCGAAGTTCGGGTCGTGATGAAACGGCCAGGACTCGAGGGCGTCACCGCTAACCGTTCGGTCTGCGTCACCGATAGGCTGTGGGGTGATCCGTGTCGTCAGATCCACAGCTGTTCGGTCTGTCGTCCGCAACGCCCAAGATCCGAGCGTTTCAGTTTCGTCCGTCTCGGGTGTCTTCTCGGGGATTGGAACGTACTCGAAGGTGCCATCGTCGTATATCGGTGCCAGTGAACCGAAATTCGTACTATCAGCACCAACCCCTGCGAGAACGACCGTCATTGTCTTACCGTCAGGATGGATTGCACGTAAAGCCGCCGGTCGCGGTGTGGCAGGCGCTGAATTGGTCTCACACCACTATTTCTCTCCCCACAGCTATCGTTCTGGAGTAGAAGGGTTGAAATAATAGTGTGGAATACGGCCGTTCATGCCCGTGAAAGGTCGCCGATCGATCGCCATTTGCCGTCGATGCAACGGGGCCATTGCCGTCCGAATTGTGAGCGACGGATCGATTCGGCCAATTGGAACCGGAACACACTGTTCTTGTGGGGGCGACTCGTTCGACGTTATCGGCTCACCGGAATCGGTACCAACCGATTCGACCGAGTGATTCGAAAGAGGTCGTACACCACGGTATCGGTGCCTGTCGTCCGTGTCGTCACAGCGTTCGCACCCAGTACCCAGTAGAGTCATCGAGTTGGCCCATCGTGTACTTCCCTCGAGGTAGTGCTCACGTTTGCCGACCGCTCTCTGTTACTACTTCAGTGACACTCGACAGTGTGCTCCTCTCGTCCTCACAGCGAATTTTTCTCTGATTGATTCTGAGGCGGAGTCGATGGGAGGTGACGACGAAACGTCTCGCATGATGGCCACGTGTGTGGAGTGTGAATCTGTGTTCGCCGCTCTCGAGTTCCCGAACGGAACGATCCAGCCTATCGGAAGTCGTGATGGATGTACTTCGTGTGGAGCAACGGAGTTCGAACCGTTACCGGAGCCCTCGTTCGACTTCGACGAGACCGGCACCTAACTGGTTTGATGAGAGGAGGAATCGCCACCAATATCGACAGTCCGTTTACAGTAGCTCGACCAGTACCAATGAGAGCGCGTTGGAGTTTACGGACTCAGTCGAGTTACTTCTAGCGGCCCCCACTCTCGTGGGCCGTCGTCTCAACCTTAGGCACGCTCCGCACCTTCCTCGTGGCCAGTATCCGCACTGAACGTTCGTCGTGTCATCTCAACCTGCCCGACATCTCGCTCGTTCACCTGCTGGTTCAAGCGGGTGATTTTTCGAGACGGAAACCGGACTAGTCGTGATGGAGAGAGCATATCTTCTGCTGCTCACACTAGTGACGACTGGCGTCGGGACGCTAATCGTCGCATGGCTCGGCTTACTCGCAACGAACCAAAACCCGTGGCTACCGGATGCGATCGAGTTCCTCGTTATCGGAATTTTGAGCCTCGTAGTGCTCCTCGTGTGGATGCAACGGAGTGAGGACCTAATCTGATTGTACTCCGATCATCTCTTTCTTTAGTTAGATCGTTCAGGTCCACTCGAGTCGGTCCCGTCGCCGGCCCGTAACTGGCGTTCGCCTTCGGCCTCGAGCGCATGGCGTACGTCGACATTGGACACCTGGTGGCTGGATGGGCGATGGGTCTCACTCTCGACGTGGTAGAGTTCGCTCGCCGGGACGAACTCGCTACACATCAGTCTCACCTCCGCGGTGGCCCAGTGTCGTCTCTGGATCTGGAACGCCGACCGCGATGCCAGCGGCAGAGCCACGTTGAATTCGGCGGTAGGAATCACAGTGCCGACAGCGGTGAACGCGGTCACGATCGTCGCCGAAGACGCGACCGAACTGGTCGGTGACGTACGACCCACAGTGACGACACGTCGAGTCACTGCCAGTCGACGGTCAGGGGGCCGTCGTCACGCAGACCACCCCGAGACTGTATCCTGTCGTCTACATAGAATTATCGGAAAGGCGAGGATAGGACCTACAGGCGTTTCGCCGGACTGAGGCTCTAAGAGTTGAGTACTCCAATAATTTCGAGTGGGACCGCCGAGAATTGAACTCGGGTCCTACGGACCCCATCCGCAGAGGATACCACTACCCCACGGTCCCGCAGTTTCACGAAAGGCGCTCCGCTGTTTAAGCATATCGTTTCGATACTCGAGTTACACGAGTACACGCTCGAGGGACACGGCGATACCGTGGTCGGCATCGCCCGACCTGGCGAACGTACCGAGGCAGACGGCACTCCCGTTCGGCGTGTAACAGGCCACGAGCGACCCCTGCTCGATACCGTCGTCCACGTCGAGTACGCCCGGTTCGTACACTGGCGCACCGTTCGCTACTTCTTGGGCAGCACTTTCGGCAATCGTCACCGACGGAAGGTCCTCGAGGATTCGTTCGGCCGGGTCGACCACCTCGCGAAGGAGGGTCTCGTCATCGTCTTCGAGCCAGAACGTGAGCGCATCGAGGAACTCAGACGTGTTGTGGAGGTCGGTATCGTCGAACGGCGTCGTGGCCGACCGCCGAAGATGCCCCATGTGTCCGCCAGTACCGAGGGCTAATCCAAGGTCGTGACACAGTTTGCGCACGTACGTGCCACTCTCACACCGAATTCGCAAGAGCACCTTCCGGTCGTCGGTTTCGAGCACCTCGAGGTCGTATATCTCGCGGACGCGCAATCGACGAGAGACTGCACTTTTGCGCGGTGGCTTCTGATAGATCGGTCCCTCGAAGTCACTGACGACTGATTCGACGTCTGCTGGGACGGGGGCGTGACACTCGAGGACGGCGATGTATTCCTTCGACCCTTCGAGAAAGACCTGCGCGAGACGCGTCGCATCGCCGAGCATCAGTGGGAGACAGCCAGTAACCTTGGGGTCGAGCGTCCCGGCGTGGGCCGCTTGCTCGAGTGTGTCCTCCGAACCATATGCAGAAAGCGTTTCGTCGACGGAGTCGCGTAACCAACCGCTGACTTGGTGTGAGGATGGTCCCGGTGGCTTATCGAGGTTGACGACACCGAAGGTGAGCAACTCGACCGGCGTTCGGTCGTCGGGTGGACCACGAAGACGGGAATGCTCGGCCATGGTCAAAACTCGTACTCGAGTTGAATCGCTGCCTGTCCTTCGTCACCCGATTCGTCGTACTCTCCAACGGCCGTGACGAGCATGTCGAGTACGGCGTCGGGTTCCCAGCGAGCCGTATTCACGGAGAGATCGTAAATCGTCAAATCCTGAATGTTGATGTCGTAGTACTCTAGATATCGGGAGGCCTCGCTCGCCTCACGCGCTTTCGTCTCTTCAGTCGCCCGTTCGGGATCCTTCCCTTCGCGTTCTGCGATTCGTTCGCCCCGAACCTGTGGCGGCGCATCGAGCCAAAACCGGAAATCAGCCTGTTCGCCTGCGAGCCAACCTGCAAGACGGGATTCCAACACGAGTCCGTCCGCTTCGACGGCAATTTCGCGAAGTCGCCGATCCAGGTCTCGATCGATCTGGTCGTTTTCCTCCGCGAGTTTGTTGAACTCGAGTGGCGTATAGCCGCGTTCGTCGGCGAGTTCTCTAAAAATATCGCCACCACTGACGTGATCGAGGTCGAATGCATCGGCGAGCAGTTCCGCAGTGGTACTCTTCCCGCTTCCCGGCGGGCCGGAGACGGTCAGTAACATATCCAAACTGCGCGGTGGCGGGTAAAATGGGTTTTGAATCGCTCACAAGCAGGTCGAAACCGATCTGAGACCCACATTACGATTGATAATCCAGCGTGATCTCGTGAGAATGAACCGTCCGGCGGGACGGGACGTTCGTTAGGTTCCCGACGGCGTCATGTCGATATTGAGCGACTTGCGCAGTAACTGCGAGAAGCCCATCGAGCACAGGAAGTACCAGACAATCCAGGCTGGCATCGGACCGAGGAGGCCCGCGTTCCAACTCGTCTCACCGACGAGAGGCATGATGATCGTTCCCTCGACGCCGACACCGTGAATTCGCCAGTACATCCAGAGGAACAACGGAATGGTAAAGAGCATGATCCAGACCATCGGCCGGAGTTGCTCTTTGAACATGCCGAGGTTCTCCGCCATCGCCTCCATTTGCTCTTCACGAACGGCATCGAGTTCGTCGTCGAGTCGCTCGATTTCGGCTTCGCTGGCTCCGCGTTCTTCGGCCTCTTTCTTGCGCTCGCGGGCATCCTTTTGCTTCTCCTGCATCGCCTTCATGCGCTGTTGGTACTTACCCATGATTTCGGGGTTCATGAGATTCGCCTGCAACAGCGTGGAGTACAGTCCCGTCAGGAGGGCAACCGAGAGAATAACCGCATAGAACGGAAGCGCGGCGTCGAGTGGACCGAGTGCAGCGTCGATCGTTCCACCGACCGTGTCACGGACGGATTCGATCCAGTAACCGAACATCAACAATAGCGAGGCCACACCAGCCATCTTGTCGTACTGGGACCACTGTGATTCCTCGGCCTCGATCTCGATATCGGTATCGTAGCTTTTAGCGGACGAATCACCATCGAGGGCGTCGTCGTACGCCTCACGATCGGAGATTTCGAACCCATTTTCGCCGTCAACTAACACTCCTTTTTCGATCAGTCGGCCCCATTGCCCGCTCGTCAAATCGTCGCGGACGTCGGCCCACTCGACCTCGCCACCGTTCTGATCGGCCGCCTCACGGATGGACTCGAGTGCATCCGTCATGGCGGAATCCTCCCGGACGAGGGCGTCGATTTTCTCCGCTGTACGCGTCATCTATGTGTGGCTAGGGGAGGTTCGGTATACAAGTGTTTATCTTCGGTGCTCGAGTGGCCAGTGGTCGACTATTTTATCGGTAGATCTTGGATCCAAATTCGATAAAGAGTTTTCGCACCACTTTTTCCGCTACAAACGAGGAGAAAAATTCTCACTGTGAACTAATATAAACTGTCTGGAAATACTTGTCCGACCGATATTACTATAGTATTGGTTTTCTAGCTGTGTATCATGACTGTTCAGTCCGGGGACCAATCACTTCCATCATCCCTCCGGGGGCAATCCACAGTACTTGGTATCGTCCTCCTGATTGGGATGGTAGCAGTCGGCAGCACTGCACTTTTTCTCGTTGCGACTGACTCGATCTCGAGTGTCGAGCAAGATGCCGAGCATGACCGTGTCGAGTCTGGATTCGTCGAATTGAGCCAACAGATGGAGGCTGCCTCCTCAAGTAATGACATTCCACAGTCGATGGACATGGACGTCGGAGAGCATGGGGCAGTGGTGATGAACGAAGCTGGAACGCTTCGTATCGAAGGTGGTGACGGGAACGAAAGTGATGGGAATTACGTGAACGAAACGCTCGACATCGGAGCAATCGAATACACTGGCGATGACGGCACCAAGATCGCATATCAGGCAGGTGGTGTATTCCGTGAAACAGGTGAGGAGACGCAGGTAGTCTCTGCTCCGCCAATCGAATACGACGATGATTCCGAGACGCTTTCATTCCCTATCATTAAAACCCAAAACGAGGCCGAGCTGACCTCGGGTCAAGTGACGGCAGTACACAACGAAACGAACCCGATGCACAACGTGAGTGTCGTCGAAAACGATTCGGTGACAGTCGAGGTGACGAGTGAGTATTACCGTGGGTGGGAGAACTACTTTGAGTCCCAAGGTGGTGCATCAACCGTTCAAGACGTTGAGGTTCACGATGATGATACAGGAACGGTGACTGCAGAATACGGGTTTAGGCAGGTATCTGACGCGTTCAAGAGTGGAGCCGTCCATGCTGCTGATGATATTGAAGGTAATCGCGGTGACGATGTTGAGTCAGAAAGATCGATATATCCGCCATTAGACGATGAGGTTAATCGGTATATCAACCAGACAAAGGATGATGAAGAGGTTTTGGATCCTTTCGATGAAGAGTATATAGAAGATGATGTATCAAAATTAGAGGATGGAACATATTACACTGACGATATGTCTGATGAACATCTAGATTTCAACCTTTCTGAGGGGAATGCAACACTCGTAATCGATGATTCCATTTATGCAGGAACTGATGAAATAATTACAGTTAGTGAGTATGAAGATGGAAACAGCCTGAGTATTTACCTCGAAGGAGACCTCGATATTGATAGCGGGAAAATCTGTGTTACCGACGGAAAGGATTGTACTGAGAACAAAGAGGGCACAGGCTCAGTAATCCAAACAGTTGTTTCATCAGACTCTCGCATTGAGTTTAACCAGGGTGGAAGTCCTCGGTATGAAGGTGTAATCTATGCTGGGGGTGGTAAAGTCAATGATGAAGAGGATGCTGAGTGGGAGCACTCAAGTGGTTGTGAAGAGCAAGTTTGTGTCCACTCAAACCCAGACTTTTACGGTTCTTTGGTTGCCACATCAGTTTATATACAAGGCGGTGGTGGAGGCCTCGATTTCGAATATGATGACAACCTCAAGAACGAAGAACTCTCTATCTACCCTGATCCAGATATGCTCCCACCACAACTCACCTACCTCAACGTGGCTGAGCAACGAGTCGACATCAACGTAGAATAGCCGCTCGAGTTACGCTGCGTCTTCGATCGTCTTCTTCACGTCTTCCCACACGTCTTCAGGAGCCTGTTCGCCGTCGACGCGCTCGAGCGAGCCCTCGTCTTCGTAGTGCTCGATCACCGGTTCGGTGTTCTCTCGGAAGACACGAAGCCGTTCCTTGACGGTTTCCTCTGTATCGTCCTCGCGTTGCTCGAGTCGATCCTCAACTTCCGGATCTTCAGGCGGGTTGTACTCGACGTGGTAGATATCGCCAGTTTCGGGATCGAGTCGCCGGCCCGTCAGTCGGTGGACGAGTTCCTCCTCGCTCACGTCGAGATAGAGCGCGAGGTCGAGATCGGTCATGTCCTCGAGTTCGTCGGCTTGCTCGAGATTTCGTGGGTAGCCGTCGAGGACGAAGCCGTCAGCCTGTGAGAGAGCCTCGTCGACGATCGCGTTGACGACTGCGTCGGGGACCAGTTCACCTTGATCCATGTACTCTCGTGGAGTGTCGTACTCGGTATCCATGTCGGAGATGTCCATCTCCTTGTTCGCACGGAGTGCATCACCGGTGGTGACGTGGTCGATGTCGAATTCGTCGGTGATCTTTGCACTCTGGGTCCCCTTGCCTGCCCCTGGTGCGCCCAGGATCAGCATTCGTGGCTGTGCCATAGGGACCCGTTCTCCGGCGTCACATAAAGGCTTAAAGAAACGGGCACATCGAATGAAGTATGACTCGATTCGACGCGTCCAAGCCACCAGAACGGCGAAAACTGTACGTCGACGCCATCACGGCACACCGAAACCGAGGCAGCGAATTCCTGACACTCGAGGCCGACAGGTCGGTCCTCGAGTCGACCGACGCCGACACCGATACACCACTCGAGGAATCGGGCGGTGTGTCGGACACCGAACTCGAGGGCCCCGATCCGGAACTTGGCCTTCCCTGGATACAGTTCAGCGACGGAACGATCAACCTCGATTGTACGGATTCGGAACTCGAGGCACTCAAAGCTCTCTTAGGTGAGTTTCCCGCGTTCAAAATCGACGAGATTCGACGTCCCGAAGATGCGACGGGAGTGAACGTCCACGTAAGCGCGAAGGCGGATCCGAATCGAATTGCACAATGTCTCGATGCGATCTTTCAGCGTGTGTATGGACTCGACGAGAGCGCTCGAGTATGGGTCGTCGGAATCTGAATTATCGGGGCGCGCGCGAGGGTGAATTTGGCTTTTCAATTCGCTGCTCGAGCATCGAACCACAGTCGCCTCAATTTCGGGACGAACACGTTCGCTTCCGTCGTCAATTTGAGGCAGTACGTGTTTTCCAGGAGACACGATAATCGGGAAACAGCGATAGAAAAAAGGTCCCTGCCTCGAAGCTACTGATGAAGGACCCCGGAGTGATGGCCCTGAAGCACGACGATATATCGATAATAATCGCCGTAGCAGGTGATGACGTCTCCGATTCGGTCAGAGCGTTTCCAAATAGATAAGTGTCCACGGCCATCATCGTCCGACATATAAGCGGTTCCAAAACGAGGTGAATACAATCTTCAGCGCATTTACGACTCCGATGGAAGTGCAGACGCGCGTCGACGTGTTCGAGAGCATCTTTCAGGTGTTTCTTGCACTCGGGACGCTCGTCGGTGTCATCGTGATCGCATACACGATGTACAACGCGTACAAGTATCGCGATACCGACGACGCGGAAGCCGACGATTCTGTGCCAACACTCGGGGAGTTACCGACAGGAGGAAAGGGCGGCAAGAAACTGTTCCTATCGTTCGGTATCAGTGCAATCATCGTCATTTCGCTGGTTGTTTGGACGTACGCGATGCTGTTGTACGTCGAGAATCCAGAGGACGACTTCGACGAAGATCCAATCGAGATCGACGTCGAAGGTGAGAACTTTGCCTGGTACTTCGAGTACGAAAACGGCGTCGAAGCGACCAATACCATGAACGTCCCTGCCGATCACCCAGTCGCAATCGAGGTGACTGGCGGTGACGTCTGGCACTCGTTCGGCGTCACGGACTTACGGGTGAAAGCTGACGCAATCCCCGGTGAATACGACGAAACGTGGTTCATCGCAGAAGAAGCCGGTGAGGATCACGAAATCGAGTGTTTCGAACTCTGTGGTGACCAGCACTCCGATATGGTCGGCACCGTGCAGGTTATGGAAGAGGACGAATTCGACGACTGGCTCGACGACCAACTGAACGTCGAGATTACCCTCGAGGACGAGGATGAAGAGCCAGTCGAAGAAGGCACCTACGAAATCACCCTCGAGCACCAAGAAGAGGACTTCGTCTACGACGAAGACGATGGTGAGTACGACAACGGAACGATCACCTTCGAAGATATCGAGCAAGGTGGCGAGTACGAGCTGACGATCGAATTCGAGGACGACGAGTACGAGACGATCGAGGACTCGTTCAACCTCAACGGTCCAGAGAACATCTCTGAAACGCTCGAGGATCCGGATGCAGAAGACGATGAAGAGGATGACGAAGAAGATGACGATGATGAAGAAGAAGCGGATGACGACGAGGACGGAGGTGAGAGCTAATGGGTGATCTCCCCCCAATGACGTCCGTCAAACGGTGGTTAGTCACAACAAACCACAAGGACGTCGGGATCCTCTACATGGTGACTGCGTTGTTCTTCCTGTTGTTCGGCGGGATCCTCGCGTTGATCTTCCGTGCACATCTCTGGGAAGCAGGCGGAACAGGACTCCTCACGGGTAACGAGTTCAATCAGGCCGTCTCAGCCCACGGGCTGTTGATGGTGTTCTGGTTCCTCTCGCCCATCGCATCCGGGTTCGCGAACTACTTCGTCCCGCTTCAAATCGGTGCGAAAGACCTCGCATTCCCGCGACTGAACGCCTTGAGTTACTGGTTCTACCTGTTCTCAGGGATTCTCATCGCACTGTCGTTCTTCCAGGGCGGAACGTACGCCGGTGGTTGGACGATGTACGCGCCACTGAACGTGCCAACGTACACCCCAGCGATGGAAGCGACGTCCGGTGGCACCGCAACGGTTCTCGCGTTGTTGATGTTCGTCCTTTCGATTACCTTCGGGACCATCAACTTCCTGGTCACGATCCATCGCTCCCGCGCGGAGGGACTCGGCCTCTGGAACATGCCGCTTTTCACCTGGTCGTGGCTGCTCACGGTCTGGATGATGCTGTTCGCATTCGCAGCGCTCCTCGCAGCATTACTCCTGTTGTCCATCGACCGGCTGTTCCTAACACAGTACTTCATGACCGATCAGGGATCGGGCCTGCTGTGGGCGCACCTGTTCTGGTTCTTCGGCCATCCGGAGGTGTACATCGTCTTCTTCCCCGCGTTAGGGATCATGTTCGAGACGTTCCAGACGTTCACCGGCCGACGGCTCGTCGGTCGTAAGTGGGTTATCGTCGCAATGGTACTCGTGGCCGTCCAGTCGTTCCTCGTCTGGATGCACCACATGTTCCTGACGACGATCAACCTCGAGATTACGACTCTGATAATGGCGACGACTATCGGGATCTCGTTGCCGTTCGACCTGATGGTCTTCGCGCTGATCTACACGATGGTCAAGGGACGCGTGCGGTTCACGACGCCGTTCCTGTTCAGCCTCGGCGCGCTCGTCTTGTTCATCCTCGGTGGAATTACCGGGGTGTTCCTCGGTGCCGTCGTGCTGGACTACGAGTTCCGTGGCACCTACTGGGTCGTCGCTCACTTCCACTACGTGATGGTTTCGGGCGTGACCGCGTTGGTCGCGGGCCTCTACTATTGGTGGCCCAAAATCACCGGGAAGATGTACTCCGAAACCCTCGGGAAGCTCAACTTCGCAGTGTACTTCATCGGCTTCAACCTGCTCTACTTCCCGATGTTCCTCGCCTGGGAGACGCCACGACGTGTCTTCGGCTTCAGCGAGGGCTTGGAGATCTACCATCAGGTTGCGACCGTCGGTGCGTATATCCTCGGCGCGTCGTTCCTGATCATGTTCTACACGTTCGCGAAGAGTTGGATTTCGGGGCCTGAAGCACCCGACAATCCGTGGGAGTTCTCCCGAACCGCCGAATGGGCGATTCCATCACCACCACCGCTCGACAACTGGGGCGGACGACCGAGCTACGCGAGTGGTCGACTCGAGTTTGTCGACGATTCGAAAGCGGCGACCGACGGCGGTGTCGCGACTGGTCACGATGCTGCGACGGCAACTGAGACGGCTCACGAAGAAGAACACGCAGACCACGCCAGTATCTGGCCACTCGGCATTGGATTTGGTACCTTCGTGTTCTTCCTCGGTCTGTCTGGCTTCACGCCATACATGATCCAGTTCGCGGAGAACCGTGGGTTCGAAGAGGCCGCAATGGATGCCGACCCGAACATCATGTATCCAGTCCTCATCGTTGCTGGACTGGCGATCCTCGCGTACACGCTGTTCAAGTTCGGTGTCGAGCAATTCGACGCACCGACGATGGAGATTGCCGAACGCTGGCCGTTCGAAGGCGTCGGGAACTCGAAACTCGGTGTCTGGATCTTCCTGGCGTCGGACGTCGTCGTCTTCGGGGCCGTCATCGGCGCGTTCGTCTTCATGCGCCTGCACATGGGCTGGGGCAGCTGGGAGACCGTTCCGTTCGCCTCCTGGCCTGGCCTGCTCAACACCTATGTGTTGCTCACCTCGAGTTTCACGGTCATCATGGCCCTCGTCTTCGCAGAGCGCCAGAACAAGAAGGGACTTCTCGGCGCGATGAGCGTCACGCTCCTCCTCGGGCTGACGTTCATGGGGGTCAAAGCCTACGAGTACAGCGTCAAGTTCGCTGAGGGCGATTACTGGTGGAACGGAGTCGAGTACTCCATCTACTTCGTCACCACCGGCCTGCACGCACTACACGTGATCCTCGGGCTTCTGATCGCGATCTTCATGATCTACCGGATCGTGAGCATCGACGCCTACCTCGAGGACCATCGGCCCGTGGAGTTCTTCGGACTCTACTGGCACTTCGTCGACATCGTGTGGGTCTTCCTGTTCCCACTGTTCTACCTGATGTAGTGCCGGCGGGCTACGCAGGTAGAATCGATTCATTTTGCAGTTTTCGTTCTAACGCCACACTTACACTCGAGTTGTTCAGTTCGGCTCATACCTCGAGTCCATCGCTCCACGACTACGACCCCCTCTCAAAAACACGAGTGCGTCTCTTGCGCTCACTTGCACACTATTCGGTGGGTGGTGAGTCAAACCAAACGCGATGTCCGAAGCAGTGTGGAATCGTACCGAGAGATTGTGCGACCGGAGCTGAGTGAGTAGATCGACAGCATCGATCGTATGAGGAAGGTATAAGTGTCCGTCTTCCACATTGTATACCAATGGCTGACGTTCGGACATACACCCTCATATACGTCGTACTGCTGATATTAGGGACAGCGAAGTTCGTCTTCTTCGAGATAGACATTCCCGAGTCGGCGGCAATTGGCGGGACCGTCGTACTTGCTGTCATCAAGTCCCTGCTGATCGCCGCGTATTATCAGCACCTCCGGGAAGAGCCACGTGCAATCACCTATATGATGGTTATCGCCGTGTTCATGGTGTTCCTGCTAACCGTTGCAGCGGGATACTCGATTCAGTAATCGGCGACAAAACCACTGTTCTTGCCGTTACCGTTCTTTGGTTTTCTGTAGCTCTGTGTGGCATCCGATAGCTACTGTTTACGAGAAAGACGATATCGGTCGTTACCTCGAGGTCCACCCGCCGTCGACTTCGAGACAGGCCCCAGTGATGTACCGTGCTGCATCGCTCGCGAGAAAGACGGCTGGACCGCCGATTTCTTCGGGAGCCGCAAACCGCTCGAGCGGCGTTCGATCGATCACGGACTGGCGGAGTCGTTCGTTCTCCTCTAAGTCCTCTACTATGTCGGTCGAGACGTATCCCGGTGCGAGTGCGTTCACGCGAACGTCTGGTGCCTAATCGAGCGCGATACTCTTCGTCAACCCGACCAGGCCGTGTTTCGACGCGACGTAGGGATGTTGTCGAGGCAACCCAACGAGTCCACCGACATTCGCGACGTTGATCACCGATCCGCCGCCGTT
This sequence comes from Natronorubrum sediminis, assembly GCF_900108095.1. Classification (NCBI taxonomy): domain Archaea; kingdom Methanobacteriati; phylum Methanobacteriota; class Halobacteria; order Halobacteriales; family Natrialbaceae; genus Natronorubrum; species Natronorubrum sediminis. The sequence goes on along the minus strand of NZ_FNWL01000002.1, from coordinate 307,238 downwards.
TTCGTGAAGTTGTGCTGCCGCCGCGCTTGTAACTTCGAATGCACCCATCAGATTGACGTCGACTGTTTTCGCAAATCCTTCGCTCGAGACGTCTTCGGGGAGGCCGAGCCCATCATCGGGGTTGACACCGGCGTTGTTGACGACGATATCGACTGACCCGAAGGTACCGACTGTTTCGTCGATGGCTCGAGCAACGTCCTCGGGGTCGGTTACATCCGTCGTCACAGCGTGTGCATCACCGCCGTCGTCCTCGATTTCGTCGACGACCGATTGGATCTCTGCATCGGTACGAGCCGTCGGAACGACGCACGCACCGGCGCGAGCCAACTCGAGTGCAGATGACCCGTCCGATGCCGCGACCGCCGCCTGTGACTACTGCCACGTCGTCTGTGAGGTCGAAGAGTGAACTCATGTGTTCACCGTGTTTCTGTGTGCCACCACCAAGGTCCTAGCGCACCAGACGCTGGGCACTCGGTTACTGAAACAACATAGCACAATGAGCGCGTGCTGGCGACCCTCAGAAGTCCGACGAGATCTATTCCGTTGGTTCTCCCCCGAGGCGAACGATTGGCCTCGAGTGGTGGCTGGCCGAACCAACAAAGCATGCTGGTCGTACAGTGAGTGTACTGTACTCGAAACAGAAAGAAGAGAGAAGAACGCTTACTCTCGGCCGAACATCTGGCGCATCATCGGATGCATTTCCATCATCTGCTCCTCGGCGATCTCCTCGTACAGTTTGTACGTAATGGAGACAGCGAGCAGCAGACCGGTCCCTTCGACACCACCGACCGTGCCGAGCATGTTCGCCCAGACGGCCAGCAAGCCGACGAGCGCACCGCCGAGGACGGTAACCTGCGGAATGTAGCGCTCCATGACCTTCTCGATGACGCCGACGTTCTGTCGGAATCCGGGAATTTGCATTCCGGAGTTTTGGATCTGACGTGCGGTGGCGTCGGGGCCCATGTTCGTCGTCTCGACCCAGAAGATGGCGAAGATTGCACCACCGATGACCATGAACGACAGGTCGACGGAAATGCGAATTAGTACCATCCACGCGTCTTGTGTGACTGCCCCGGTCCACCACATCCAATCGTCAGGTGAATAGATCGGTGCAGTGTAGTAGAAGAACCCACTGGCGGGCTCTCCTCCTGAATAGTCCCCGAGCCACGTCGGCATTCCGGCCCAGACACTATCGAGAATCTGGCCCATGAACTGAATGTTCGCCTGCAGCGCGCGAACGAGGATCATTGGCAGGACGCTCGCGTAGATGAGCTTCACTGGGAAGCGACCGCGAGCACCCTTGACTCGAGAGTGACTGAGTGGAATTTCGACGCGGACGGACTCCGCGTAGACGACGACGCTGAAGATGAGCAACGTCGTCAATAAGGCGATGATCTGTCCTTCGCCGAGGAAGATCGTGTAGAGCCCGTCACTGGAGACGATGGACCCGGTTTCGACCTGGCCCGTAATGATCTCGTACCAGCTATAGAAGAATCCTTCACTGGATGGACTGACGAATCCGGTCACGAGCTGCTGGCTCACGCTAGCGATAATGAACAGGCCAATCCCGCTGCCGATCCCCCACTTGCTGACGACCTCGTCCATGTAGAGGATGAGGATCCCGCCAACGAAGATCTGGGCGAACATCAGCATCTGAACCTGTGTCTGGCCGAACTCGAGTCCGCCGAGAGTGAGCGACGGCTGAGCGGGCAGGAAGCCACCGGCGAACACCATCGGGAGCGCAGTCAACGCCGTCATGACGATGACGAGCAACTTCTGCAGCCCCTGATAGAGGATCTGATCTCGTGGGTCGTCCGTGTCGAGACCAAGCAAGTTTGCACCACCAAGCAACTGCATAACGATGCTGGCGGTGACGATCGGACCGATACCGACCTGCATCAGCGACCCCATCTCACCGGCGAGCACCGAACGGAACTCACCGAAGATGTCGGTCGCTTCTCCGCCTTGCAACCCGAGCAAGGCGATGTTCGTCAGGAAGAAATACAACACGAGGATGCCGGCAGTCCACGCCAGCTTACGCTTGAAGGGGACGTGCCCCTCTGGACGGCGCACTGCGGGCATCCGCGTCAAGACCGGTTCGGCGGCTTCCTTCCATCCCATATGTTAGTCCTCGTCCTGTTCGGAGTCTTCGTCAGCTTCGGCGGCGTCCGCTTTCTCTTGTGCCTCCTGCGCTCGCTCCGTCAACAGCGCCTCGCCACCGGCTGCTTCGATTTTCTCCGCTGCAGTGTCGGAGAACTCGTCGGCCGTGATTTCGAGGCTGTTTCGGACCTGTCCAGAACCGAGGACTTTGACTTTGTCGACTTCGTGACCGTCGTCGACGATATCACGCGCGTCGATGGCGTATCCGTCGTCGGTTTCTGCCGCGAGGTCGTCGGCTGCGTACAAGAGTGCATCCTCGTCGAGTTTCTGGACGTCGATTGCTTCGACCTCCTCGCGGATGCCCTGTGGACGCTTGAAGCCGTGTTTGCCTTTCGGTTCGTAGTTGTGGAACTCGTGTTTGCTCCGCCCGGCGCGGCCGCGACCGCCGCGGTGACCGGCTCCCCGTCGATTTTTGTGGGAGCCACCGCTGTGCGTACGCGATCCGCGCTGGCGTCGTTTTTTGCTTGTCATGGTTATCGCATCGATTCTAACAGGTCGTTAATCTGCTCGGTTGTATGTTTTCCGAGTTGGCCGCCTTCGGGTGTCGGCTTCTTGATCCCGTCGTGGCCACCTCGTGGCGGGTGAAGTCGAAGCGTTGGTGACAAGCCTTCCTCACGAAGTGTCGTCTCCTCGGCGAGCAATGCCTCGGCGAGGTCACCGAAGTCGTCGTAATCGGTGTTCTCGCTGAGCCACTCCTCGTCGACGTCGGACTGTTTGCCCTCGAGAGGTTCTGCTCGACTTTCGAGAACCGTCTCGAGAACGTCGCTTTCGGGCTCACCGTGGGCAACGTAGTCGTTGACTTTGTTGACCATTCCGACGTAGGTGTCGGTTTCGGGGACGAGAGCACAGTGATTGACGCTGTGGATGTTGAGCATCTGCAGCGTGTCCTCGACGTCCTCCTGTCGGTTTACCTCACCGCGGACCTGGACGATTGCTTTCATTGGTCAGCCACCTCGGCTTCGTCTTGTCGACCCCGCTGTTGGGGTTGGCGCGACTGGGACGCGTTCTCGAGTGCGTTGAACGTCGCTTTCGCGAGGTTCACGGTCGTACGCGTGTTACCGTGACTCTTCGTCCAGACGTTCTCGAGGCCGGCCAGTTCGAGGACGTGACGGACGGTGTCACTCGCGGCCAATCCGAGCCCTTCGGGGGCTGGAATGACGTCGACTTCGACGGAGCCAGCTTTGCCGCTGGTGCGTCGGGCCAGCGAGTGTGGCCGATCCGAACGGTCCTCCCACGACCCGGAGCCGCGGGGGACTTTGATCATGTTCAGTTTCGCGATACCGATTGCCTTCTGGATGGCGGAGCCGACCTGATCGTCTCGGCCTTCCGCGTAGCCGACGTAGCCGTCGCGGTTACCAACCACGACGACACACCGGAACTTGACGCGGCGTCCGGAGTCAGTCATGCGCTGGACCATGTTGATGTCCAGCACTTCGTCGTCCAGTCCGGGGAGGAGCTGGTCGACGAGTTCGGGCTCCTTGAGCGGGAGTCCCGAGTTGAGGGCGGTCTCCATATCGTCGATTTCGCCCTCTTGGACCTTCCGGCCGAGACGGGTAACGGGTTCCCATCCGTCGTCGTTGTAGTTGCTCATTCGAGAATCGCCTCTCGTACCTCGTCGAAGTGTTCTGGGAGTTCGGTTGCGTCGAAGTCACCGCTGTAGAGCGGTTCGTCGAGTTGCTCTGCGTACTCGGCGATGTGTTCGCCACGGGTACGCGACCAGTCTGCGAGCACACTGTCGTTGTGTGGGATCTCGAGACCGGCGTCGATTGCTCCCTCCTGAACTGCGAATACCTTGTTCCCGGGCGTGGCCGTATTCAGACCGATGTCGAGGACCGCTTCCTCGAGGCCTGCCTCGACTGCCCGCGTGCCGGCCAGCAGGCCGGTCAGGTATGCCGCAGAGATGTTACTCGTGGGTGCGTCCCAGCCGTACTCCTCGAGATCGCTCGAGTGTGCGCTTGCAAGCGTCTCGTCTCCCTGAGGTCCGGGAGTGATCAGCTGCGCCGTAGTGTGCTTGTTGCTCTTGCGAGCAACGAGGCGGGGCTTACCCGATTTCAGCAGGCGCAACCTCTGGTGGTAGTCCGTTCGGACCTCACGGCGACGCCGCATCGGCACTTTATATCGTGGTCCAGTCGCCATTATTGGTCACCGTAGTTTTCGTCGATGTAGTTCAACAGGTATTGGACGCTCCGGAACTCGCCACCGCCAGCCTTCTTGTAGAGCTCGCGGTACTGCGTGGGCGTGAGTTCGCCCTTGTCTCGGAGTTCACGAAGCTTCCGTCGCTGTGCGCGAATCTTGTTCTGCCACTCGTCTTTCTCGTTCTGGCGTGCACCCTTCTTGCCGCGGCGCTTGCCTGGCCCCTTCTTGTGGCCGTAGGCTCGCTTTTCGTTGCGCTCTCGTGCGCGTCCGCGGGAGTTGCTCTTGGCGTCACCAGCCTGAATACGACCTTCCTGGACGAGTTCTCGGATCTCGTCACGGGTGATCGCTTCGGCGATGTCTGCCTGAGCGTCGGGGTCGAGCCAGACGCGATTCTCTCCGACGTCGAGAACGTCGGCTGCAAGTCGTTTCTGTGCGGAGAGATCAGTCATTTGAATCCACCTCTACTTCTTCGTAGGTTGGGTTCAGGACGCGAACGTCCTGTTCCTCGGCTTCTTCTTCGATTCGTTCGCGCTTGCGCCCACCAACCGACGAGGAGATACGAACAGCCTCTCGGTCGCCGTCGACGCCCTCGAGGTCGTCGAGGTTCTCGACGTAGACCTCGTCGAATCCGCTTGGGTGCTTGCCACGAACTGCGGTTGGCGTTCGGAAGCCAGCCTCGACGGTCGGGCCTTTGCCTTTGACGCCCTTTCGTTGCTTGGACAGCTGTCCGCGTGGGCGTCGCCAGGACTCCGGCGTCCGCTTTTTCATGTGGTAGTCCTGTCGGTTGAACTGCGGTTTGCCCTCACTTCGACGCTGTTCGAGCAACTCCGATTCTTCCTCGGAGAGCTCCGGCGTCTTCTCGGTCAATCCGCGAGGTTGCAGTTCGGTTTCGACGTCCTCGTCGACGGATTCTGCGTCTTCGTCGACGTCTTCGTCTTCGATTTCGGCGTCGGTTTCGTCGCTAACTTCGAGGTCGCCGACGTCTGCTTTGATTCGGGCCGCAAGTGCGTTCCCGATACCGTCGGCCCCAGCGAGGTCGTCCTGGTCTGCTTCTTTGACGTCCTCGATAGTTTCGAAGCCGGCATCTTGCAGGGCGTCTGCCTTGCTCGTGCCGACACCGCTGATGTCCTCGAGTTCCTGTGGCTCGTCTGGGTCGGCCCCAGTGTCTTCAGTTTCTGGATCGTCGTCTGCCATCTATCAGGCACCTCCTTTAGCGGGTTTCTCGGTGATGTAGACGCCGTCTTGGAAGACTCGGGTGTCCTTGCCACTGACGCGTGTCAGTTGCTCGATGTCGGCCGCCGTTTGGCCGACGTCTTCCTTGTTGGGTCCGGAGAGGACGAGTCTCTCGTCGTCGACGGACACGTCGGTTTCACCGTGGATAGTCGTACGTCGCGCTGCCTTTTCGCCGAGGAAGTTCTCGATGACGACATCGTCGCCTTCCGCGCGGACCTGCATCGGGAAGTGAGAGTAGAAGACTTCCATCTTGTACTCCCAGCCCTCGGCCACGCCGTGGAATGCGTTCTTGATGTGACTCTCGAACGTGCCAACGGTCGCGTTCGTCTTCGCGTCCTCGTTGTCACTTTCGATTACCACAGTCTCGTCTTCGAGTTCGACGGTCACGTCGGGGTACCAGAGGCGGCGGGTAACGCTGCCTTCTGGGCCGTCGACGGTCACGTCGAGGTGGTCGATCTCGACGGTTACGTTGTCAGGGATTTCCAGTTCGACTCGCATGGTTAGTAGACGTATGCGATCACCTGGCCCCCAATACCCTGCTCACGAGCCTCGTAGTGGCTCATGATGCCACTGCTCGTCGTCACGACGAGTGCACCGAAGTCTCGAGCGGGGAGATACCGTTTCTCCCACTTCTCGAAGTCTTCAGCGCTGGCACTGTAGCGGGGTTTGACTGGGCCACAGTCGTTGATCGCTCCTTTCAATTCGACCTCAAACTGACCGGCTTTACCGTCGTCGACGTACTCGAAGCCGTCGATGTACCCGCGGTCGTAGAAGACCTCGAGTACGCTGCCGATCTCGTTGGAGGCGGGTGTTACCTCGTGGCTGAGATGCCCCACGCTTTCGGCGTTGTCGAGTCCCGAGAGCGCGTTGCTGAGTGGGTCGTTTCCAGTCATGTTATCGATACTTCTTGAATCCCATGTCGCGAGCGATTTCGCGGAAGCACTGTCGACAGAGGTTGATGTCGTACTTTCCGACAAGCCCCTGTTTGCGACCACAGCGCTGGCAGGCTTCGTCCTGCCCGGTACGCTTCGTGGCGTGCTCGCCCGTGCGCTCGGCTTCTGTTTCACTTTCACTCATCGTCTGATTCCTCCACGCTCACGTCGAAATTCGCCTCAAGGAACGAAATTGCGTCCTCGGGGGTGAGTCGGTGGTTCGACGGGATCGATCGGTTCGCCTTGTCGCGTTTGGCGACGCGGTATCCTGGTCGAACCAGGTTGACGGTGACGTCGAGTCCGTAGATACCGACGTTCGGGTCGTACTCCTGGCTTGGGAACTCGGTGTGTTCCTCGATGCCGAAGCTGATGTTGCCCGTATCGTCGAATTGCTTCGCAGACACGCTGGCGATTGGAATCGCGGTCTCGAGGAACTCGTATGCGTCCTCGCCACGAAGGGTGACCTTCGTGCCGATCGGGTCGCCCTGGCGAATACCGAAGTCGGGTTCGGTTCGTTTCGCCTGGGTACGGACGCTCTGTTGACCCGTAATCTCCTCGATGATGTCTTCGGCTTTCCCGAGTTCGCGGCCACCACGTCCGACGCCCATGTGGGCGACGACTTTCTCGACGCGTGGTTCGCGCATCTCGTGGAAGTCACCGGCATCAGCTTCGCTCATTCTGCATCACCCGTGCTCGCGGTTTCACCGCTTGCATCTTCCGAGGACGAGTCCTCGTCCGTGAAGTTCTCGTCGATGACGACGACGTACTCCTGGATGGTTTCGAATCCGTCGTCGTCCGTGGAGACGCCGACCGTATTCGGACCGCTTCCAGGCGTGATATCGATTGCGTCGATCTCACCGATCTTGCCGCCGTGGTTGCCACGAACGGCCGTCACGAGTGCCCCTTCTTCGAACGGGAAGTGAGCGACGATCGATTTGTCCTCGTTGTCGACGACGATCGAGTCACTCGAGTTGTACTCGGTTTCGTCGTCGACGAAGACGTTCGTCCCGTCGTGGAGAGTCAACTGCGTGTCCCCGCCTGGAACTTGCTGTTTACCCTCGATCTTTCCGAGACGGCTACCAGCGGCATCCTCGTCGATTTCGGTCAGCGCGAGGCGGCCGCCTTCGTCTGGGAAGACGCGGTAGTACTCCTCTCGGCCGGGGAAGGCAACGATGTCGAACATGCCGATCGGGCGCTGTTCGTCGTTGATCGGTTCCCCGTTGATGAGGATCGAGTCCTCCGAAAGGGCGTATCGTGCTTCTTTCTTCGAGTCGACGTAACCGAGTACGTCCCGCAGCAAGACGACGAGCGGGACGCCGTCCTTACCGTGTGGGCCTGCGCCGGCTTTGACCGTGAAGGTCTCCGTCTTGCGCTCGACCGGCCAGGACTTCGGCACTGACAGTCGTTTCTGGTGTTTCGTCATTCGCTATCACCTTCGGCTTCGTCTGCGTCGCCTTCGAGACGTGCTTCGCGACGCTCGTCCTCGAGATTGAGCTCCGTGATACGAACGTTCGAGGGAGCGAGTGGCCGTGGCACTTCTTCGCCATCTGCCGTCTCCACCGTAACCTCCTCGACGTGGATGGTTCCATCCTCGAGGATGGCGCGGAGAACTTCGGCCTCCTCGCCGGCGTGGTCGCCACGCATGACCTCGACCGTGTCGCCCGCGTTGACGCGGGTTCGACGGGTACCGTACTCCTCGCGGAGCTCGTCGGACAGCGTCGCGTGAAGCTGCTTCTGTCGCTTGTGCAGCGGTGCACGCTCCGTCTGCGTTCGCTGTTTGTGTGGTTGTTTACTCATTGTCTATACGATCATCGTCGCGGTAGATGCGATTGCTCCGAAGCGCTCTGCGACTTCGCGGGCGATCGGCCCCTTGATCTCCGTGCCGCGGGGCTCTTCGTTCTCGTCGATGATGACCGCCGCGTTGTCCTCGAACTTCAGGCGCGTCCCGTCCGGACGGCGGATCGATTTCCGCTGTCGAACGATGACTGCCTCGAGGACCTGACGGCGCATCTCGGGGGTCCCTTTCGTGACCGAAACGGTCACCTTGTCACCGAGGCCGGCCTTCGGCTGGCGGCTCTTGGTGCCGTGGTAGCCCGCGACGCTGATGACTTTCAGCTCCCGTGCGCCGGTGTTGTCGGCACACGTGACCAGCGACCCTTTCTTGAGTCCCTGGGTGACGTCGGCTTTCATTGCCTCCATTAGGCATCACCTTCGTCTTCAGCGTCGTCGCCGCCGAGGTCTTCGGCGGACAGCTGTGGGTCCGGCTCGGTTTCGCCGGTGAGCGCTGCCACGTCTTCGGCAGTCGCTTCTTCAGTTACTTCGACGACCACGTGCGATTTCGTCTTCGACAGTGGTCGGGTCTCTGCGATCGTGACCGTGTCACCGACCGAGAGCGGCTCGAGCACGCCCGGAACGTGTGCCGGGATGCGCGAGCGGCGTTTCATGAGGCGGTCGTATTTGGGTACCGCCACATCGTACTCTCGCTCGACGACTACGGTCTTGTCCATGTCCGTCGAGACGACCTGTCCCTCGAGGGTCTGTCCTCGAACGGGCAGTTCGCCGTAGAACGGACACGTCTCGTAGTCGTATTCCTCCGGGTTTTCTGGTTCCGGAGGGGTTTCAACGTCTAGTCCTATTGCCATGGTGAGTCACCATTAGTTTCCGTGCGTCGGGCGGGTCGTGAGAGCAACCGCGATCCATCGACCGTAACGTAGGCTACATCCTCGCCAGCGTGCTCGTTGATACGAGCACAGCCGACGGCGTCGCCGTCGGCTCGGTCCGACTCGTCCGTTTTATCGGCAGAGCCGGGTTGGGTGTCGGCCAGTTTGGACGCAGTCCCCGAGGACTTCGCGTCCTCGGCGGCTTCATCTGTGATCGCGAACTCGAATACTGAGCCCGATTTTGGCACCCGCAACACCCGAGACTCGCCATCGTCACGAACTTCGATCGAAAGCGTGTTCGTCGTCTCGATGACGACTCGGCCTTCGATTCCCTCCCGGCTGGCGTCGTCACTCTCGACGACGCGGACGGGAAGTCCGTTGAGTTCGTGCCGTGGGAGCGTTTCGGGTGTCAGTGCCATCGTTGTTCTTACTCGTCTTCCTCGAGATCGCCTTCTTCTCGCTGGATCGTCTTGACCCGCGCGATCGTCCGGCTCAGCTCACCGATGCGTCCCGGGTTCTCCGGGGCACCACCGGCTGCGAGAACGGATTTCTGGTTCAACAGCTCCGTCTCGAGTTCTTCGAGTTCTTCTTCGCGTTCTGCAGGCGTCATGTCGCGAACTTCTTCGACGTGGAGAATCGCCATCAGGCGTCACCTCCCTCGTCTTCCTCGGCATCGTCCGCGTCGTCCGCTTCCTCCTCGTCCATCTCTGCGACGAGTTCTTCGGCTTCTGCTTCGACGTCTTCCTCGAGTTCGTCGAGGTCGTCTTCGATCGGCGACTCGTCGGGGATCTCGACTTCTTCCTCGTCGGCCTCGACTTCCGCCTCGATGACCTCTTCGACGTCTTCTTCCTCGAGTTCTGGTTCGGTCTCGACAGCGTCCTCAGCAGGCGCTTCTGCGCCGGATTCGGCGGCTTCTGCCTCCTCAGGTTCGCCCTCGAGCAGTTCCTCGACACCCTCGGCCTCGTTGGCTTCGACGGCGTCTGGAACGATCTCTTCGGGATCCAGATCTTCGTGGACACCGAAGTCGTCGGGCAACTCGGCACCTGGCGGGATGATCTTGACGTTGACCCCGATGGTTCCGAGTTTCATGACGGCGACGCCCTGTCCGTGGTCGACGACCTCTTCGGCGGGTTCGCCGTTGTGCTTGATGTAGCCACGGTTGAACTTCTCCACGCGTGAGCGTGCACCCGTGACCTTCCCGGAGAGGACGATTTCCGCACCGAGTGCGCCGGCTTCCATGATCCGGTCGATCGTCGTGTGACCGGCCTTCCGGAAGTACCAGCCACGCTCGAGTGCGTTGGCCAGTCGGTCGGCGACGATTCGTGCGTTCAGGTCGGGTTCTTCGACCTCTTGCACGTCGATCTGTGGGTCCTCAAGGTTGAACTTCTCCTCGAGTGCCGTCGTGACCTTCCGGATGTTCTCGCCGCCTTTTCCGATGACCATCCCGGGCTTTTCGGCCTTGAGGACGATTTGCGTACCCATCGGCGTCTTGGCGACGTCCATACCGCCGTAGCCTGCGCGGCCGAGTTCTTCCTGGAAGAACTCGTCGATTTGGGACCGCTGAAGGCCATTTTCGATGAATTGGTGTTCGTCAGCCATTAGTTATCGTCCTCCGATGTTTCGTCGGTCTCCTCGACAACGATCTCAACGTCGACCTGCGGCGTGTTCCAGGCGGACGCTCGCCCCATCGCACGGGGTTTGCGGCCGACCGATTCGCCGACCTTGTGGGCTGCGATATGGACGATTTCCATCGTCTCGCCGTCGAAGCCCTGGTGGTCTGCGTTCGCCGCGACGTTCTCGAGCAAGTCGAGGAATTCGCCCGAGACCTTCTCGGGGTACTTGCCGGCGTCCCAGCCGTCGATGTCGGAGCGGTGACCCGCACCGGTGTTGTGGGACTTAAACGGAACCGACTGCTCTTCGTCGATGACGTCCTGAAGGTACGCCTGTGCGTCGGCGACAGTTTTGCCCTTCAGTTCGCGTGCGACCTCTTTGCTGTGCTTGTGGCTCATGTGACGCTCCCGAAGCATCGCTTTCGCGGTGGAGTCGGGATCGGCGTCGACTGAGTAGTTGATTCCCATACGATGATCACTTCAGTGGGACGAACTTCGAGGAACGAGTTGCACCGATACCTGCCTGTCCGTGCTCGACGGACGTGCGGGTGAGGCGGAACTCGCCGAGATAGTGTCCGATCATCTCGGGTTCGACGCGGACGCGCTCGAACGACTGTCCGTTGTAGACCTCGAAGGTGAGGTCGACGAACTCCGGCAGGATCGGCATATCCCGCAGGTGCGTTCGGATCGGCGCGTTCGCCGTCTGCTCCTCGTCTTTCTCGCGGGCTTCCTCGAGCAATTTCTGTTTCTCGACGGAGAGACCGCGTTCGATGCTTCGCCGCTTGCGAGCGGGTAGCAGTTCTGCAACTTCCTCGAGTTCCAGATCCTGCAGTTCCTCGAGCGTGTGGCCACGGTAGGTGAACTCACCTTCGCGGCCGGTTCTGTACTCCTGGCTCATTTGTCTCCACCTCGGCCGGTACGACGCGAGGAGATGTCACCCACCTTCCGTCCCGGCGGGGCGTCCCGCGAGACGGACTTGGGTTTGCCCGGGTGCTGTCGGCCACCGCCACCGAATGGGTGGTCGACGGCGTTCATCGCGACACCACGGACGCGAGGCCATTTGGAGCCCCGTGCTTTCATCTTGTGATACTTGTTCCCTGCTTTGACCATCGGCTTCTCAGTGCGGCCACCGCCGGCGACGACGCCGATGGTTGCACGACACTGCGGATCGAGGCGCTTGACCTCGCCGCTTGGAAGCTGGACGACCGCCGCGTTGCGGTCGTGGGTGATCAGGTCCGCGTTGACACCGGATGCGCGCGCGAACTTGCCACCGTCGCCCTGGTTGGCTTCGATGTTACAGACTGGGACCCCTTCCGGGATCTCTGCGAGTGGCATCGTGTTACCCGGCTTGATTTCAGCCGAGACACCGACCTGGATCTCTTCGCCGACGCTAATTCCCTCGGGTGCGAGGACGAGGCGCTGTTCGCCGTCCTCGAACTCGATGGCTGCGACTGGCGCAGAGCGGGCCGGGTCGTGTTCGATGTCGACGACCGTTCCGCGAACGATGTCGTCGTCCTCGGTCTGCTTGTGATCGAGCTTCGCCTTGTATCGGTGTGACGGAGCGCGGAACGTAGAGGTACCGCGACCACGTCGTTGTCCGAGAATACGTCGTCCCATTCTCAGAACACCCCAATTCTCGAGGCGACTTCCTGTGCGTCGTCGTCCTCGGAGAGTTTGATGATCGCTTTCTTCTTGCCCTTCATCGTTAGTTGCGTGTTGATGTCGTCGACTGCAACTTCGAAGCGCTCCTCGACGACCTCCCGGATCTCGGGTTTGGTCGCGTCGGGGTTACAAACGAACTGGAGCTTGTTCTCGAAGTCCATGTCGTTCATCGCCTTCTCGGTGACCAGTGGGTGATCGATAATCGTACTCATCGGTCAGCCACCTCCTCGAGTGCGCTTTCGGTCCAGACGGTCAATCTGCCGGCCTGTGTGCCGGGTGCGAGGTCCTCTGCGTTGACCTCTGCAGCGGTCGCCACGTCGGCACCAGCGAGGTTCCGTGCCGCACGGGATGGGCCGGTTTCGCTCGAGGTGACGAAGAGGATCGACTTCGGCGTCTGGTACTTGCGTCCACGGGTCTTTCCGCGACCCGAGCGGACGTTTCGACCGTCGTCAGCGCGTTCGATATCGTCTGCGAGGCCCGCTGCCTCGAGGAATTCGACGACCTCGGACGTCTTCTGGAGGTCTTCGAATTCGTCGTCGACGACGACCGGAAGCTCGGCGTCCTCGTCGAACGCGTGACCGCGCTCTGCGACGAGTTCTGCGTCCGTCGTTGCCGCGATGGCGCTGCGGACGGCCAGCTTCTTTGCTTTCGTGTTGATCGATTCGGTCTGGTCTTTCTCGGCCTTTGGCGGGTGTGCCTTTCGTCCTTTGACAGCCTGAGGGACGCGTCGTGCGCGTCCGTCCTGGCGTGGGACGTGGGCCATACCGCGGCCGCTACCGAACGATTCCGCGGGCGTTCGCTTGCCGGCGAACTCGTCGGCACCGTAGGCCTGTTTTCGGTTTGCCTGGGAGACGTTGACGGCGCGCGCGATCAAGTCCGGGCGGTAGTTCGTCTCGAAGACCGCCGGGAGCTCGACCGAGCCCGCGTCGTCGCCGTCCAGGTCTCGTACTGTTGCGTCCATGTGTTATCCCTGGTTAGATTCGGTGGAGACGTAGCGAACCTCGGGATCGAGGCGCGGCTGGTCTCCGGGTCGGATCGCCGGGCGGAAGCGTACGAGACGCTTGTTTGGCCCGGGGAGCGAGCCCTTGATCAGCGCGTGCGGTCCGTCGACTTCGCCGTAGTTGACGAAGCCACCGTCGACCGTCGCGTCTGCGCCGTCGCCGATGTCGACGAGGCGTTTGTTCAGTTCCGTCCGCTGGTGGTAACCGGTCTGACCCTGCTGGGGGACCGTCGACCGAACGCGGGACGGATTCCAGGGACCAAGGTTCCCGATGCGGCGGCGCCATCCCTGCCGGGCGTGCTTGCCCTTTCGTTTCTGGACGCCCCAGCGTTTGACTGGGCCTTGGGTCCCTTTCCCTTTCGTGACGCCGCTTGCGTCGACGTACTCGCCGGCGCGGAACACGTCGTTCATGACGTGCTCGCCGCCGTCAGCGACGGTCTCGAGGGCGAATTCGACGCGATCCTCGAGGGAGCCGCCGCCGACTCGCGTTTCCATCACGTCCGGTTTCTTCTTCGGCATCGAGGGAATGTCCCCCGGAACCGTGTGCGTGATGACGCGAACGTCGTCGACGCGCCCCTCCTCGAGGTGGCCGCGAAGATCGTCTTCGGCGGCGGTGGCGTCGTAGTCATCACCGGGAATGTCCAGAACGCGATCGAGTTCGGAAACGAACTCGTCGGTCCAGACCTCGGTGACCGGCTGCATGCCGTATGGCGTCTCTTCGTACGCTCGCAGTGCAACAGCGCGCATTGGCGGCGTCTCCACGATCGTAACGGGGACGGTCTCTTCCATCCCTTCGGTCGGCGAGTTCGCTTTGTCGTCGACCATTACGACGTGGGTCATGCCGGCCTTGTAGCCCGCGAAGCCCTGGAGCGTCGGCTGTCCGTCGTCGTCCGGCCACGAGTTAAAGCGTGGGACCTCGCTGGTCGCACGCTCTCGCGGACCGAACCCGAGTGAGCCTTTGCGTGGTGAATTTGCTTGTGGCATTCTATCACTCTCTCAGTGAGAGGGGAGCGAGGGTTGCGAACAGAGCCTCCTCCGTTCGCACGACCTCGCTTCCCTGATCCGGAACCGTGTTTAGCCAGAGGTCGAACCCCGGATCAGCGGTGGGTTCGACTCCGTCGTCAGCTGCGTCCTCGGTGGACGACTGAACGTCTGCCTCGTCGCTCGAGGAGACGGCCGACGCCTCGATTCCGAGGATATCCGGCAGCCCTCTCTCGGGCGCGCCGAACGCGATGGTCATCCCATCTCGTTCGGTGCGTCCGGCCAGCGTCTCGAGCCGCCCGACGGTGAGTTGCTCACCGAATCGGGAGGCCGCGATACAGACGCCGGCGTCCTCACGGCCGAGTGCTGCGGAGAGGTCCGCGCGCTCGACTGACAGCCCCGGAAGGGGCTCATCAGTGAGCTTCGCCCGGACCGGTCGTCGCGAAGAGATCCTGACGGTCACGCGCTCCCCCTCTGTGACCTCCATCGATGGAGGCACGTTGAGTGAGATCGGGTGTTGCAAGCCGCAATTGACCCGGACGCGCCCTTCAGGTCCGACCTCGGTCACGATCCCTTGTCTTGACGACCCCGAACCGTTCGATTCGGAGCCGGTCTGTGACACCGCACGGAGCGGCGGCAAGATGCCCACATACTCCAGTTCGTCTCGCATGCCCCACGCCTCGTTTCGGAGGTATGGCGGCGTTGCGGCGTACCGCAAGACGGTGTGTACGAACCCGCCGTCGAATCGCCCTGTTTCGCCGTCCCGATCTGGGTAGACGAGCAGGCGATCAGCCCGGAAGATGGTCGCCGCGCGGGCGATGTATCCGAGTTTGCGAGTTGCCTCGCGTTTGTCCTCGGCTTCGCGGGTGAGTGACGACGGAACGAGTATGCTGACGGTCATGCCGAAACGCTTCGGCGCCGCGTCACTAGACTGTAGCGTTTTGTTGCGCTCAAGGTCTTAAAAGGATAGCGGATTCGATTGCGACTGTGACGCTCTCACAGCCCCGAATTCGTGGTGAACGGACACATACTCACTCGATATGATAACTATGGCGCAGGGTTCGACGAATGTCCGAGAATTCGGCGGGAAATGGACTCGAGAACCGACAGCCTGCGGAGTGGGTGCCGATCGTGTGCCGGTCTGCCGAACCTGAAACGATTCGCAACCCTTATACATCCTTCCCGAAGTAGAATAAAGTGCAACAGGGCGCTGGTAGTGTAGTGGTATCACGTGACCTTGCCATGGTCACAACCTGGGTTCAAATCCCAGCCAGCGCATTTTTGGGTGAACAACAACGACGAGCGAAGCGAGGAGTCCGTTCACCCAAAAATCATCCTTGGATTTGAACGAGAGGAGTCGCAGTCCGGGGAGTAAGTGAAACGAACGACTCGGAACGTCTCCGCGTTGTTCAAATCCCAGCCAGCGCATTTCTCCGACGAACAACTTCGACGGGCTCCGCATAGCGTGTGCCCGTCATCCGTGAGTCGTGAAGCCCCACTGGATTTGAATCAGACTGAGGTTCTGCGAGCACCGCGAGCAGGTTCTCGGGCGTTGTTCAAATCCCAGCCAGCGCACTTCTCCGACGAACAACTTCGACGAGCACCGCGTATTGTGTGTTCGTCATCCTTCGAATCCTCGAGCGAGACGGGTATCGGTCGGTGAAAACCTCACAATCGACCGTCCTCGCTCGTGGTCTGCTTCGAGCCAACTCGCCTCGAGACTCGAGTTGTGAATTCGATGGCTGACCAGTAATCAGACGGGGAACTCATGGCAAGTGACTGAAGCTATCGCCGAGTGGCTTTTATACTGGGGTTTGCTACGGACGACTGGACGATTGGACGCCAGATCAAGCAATGCACACGGAACTACCCACCGCTGACGATGCGGACGACCTCCAGTACGACCAGCCCAACGACCGCTACGTGTTCCATCACGATTCAGAGAGCACGGCCACGATAACGACGACGATCGTTCACGCGCTCGCACAGATCGCAGATACCGACGTCTCCCAAGGAGAGTTCTCCCTCTACGATAGCGTCGATCCCGACGCACTCGATCGGCTCTTCCGGACGAAAGCCGACGGTACCGAACGTTCGGGTGGCCACGTCGCGTTCACCGCGCTCGAGCACGAAGTCTACGTCTACGCGAACGGAGACGTCATCATCTACCCGCCGTCCGAAGTCGACACACCCGGCCGTCCGAAATAATCGCGTTGGTGTCCACTGACGTTGTTCGATCGCCGTGAGTTTTCGCCGATGTTGTCCCGACTCCTGTTGGCCCGACTCGAGTCCGCTCGAGCGCTCGCACTCCCGTTTCGGTTGGAGTGTGCCAGTCGTCGCATGAGATGGGTTTAGGAACCATCACCACGTGGGTCCGGGCATGACGGTAATCGGACTACTGAGTGTCGCACCGGTAACCGAAGAGAGCATGTCCAGCGAAATCGCGAAGGCGGTCGACGCGCTCGAGGAGTACGACGTCGAGTACGAGACGAACCCGATGGGGACGGTAATCGAAGCCGAGAGTACCGACGAACTGTTTTCGGCCGCGCAGGCCGCTCACGACGCGGTGGATCACGACCGCGTGAGCACCGTCTTGAAGATCGACGATAAGCGGACGCGAGAGACGACTGCGGCGGAAAAAGTCGAGTCGGTCGAGGAGCACCTCGGTCGGTCGGCGACGAGTGCAGACGAGTAGGGATCACCGTTTGTTCTCTCCGAGAGCCGACAAAGAACGACGAATCGCGACGAGAGTTGAGGAACGCTGAGGAGAAGCGACAGCAAGCGAGTTACGCCGGAACGACTTTGACCGGTCGGTCGGTGTCGAGGATGACCGATTGGGCGACGCTACCGAAGAGAACCTTGCCCACCGGCGACTGTCGGCGCGCACCGATGACGATTTCGTCGACGTCGAACTGGTTCGCGATGTCCACGATCGCGGCCGCCGGATTTCCCGTCGCAGAGTGAACGCGTACGTCGACGTCAGCCGCCGTGAGTTCTTCGGCAGCCATCGAAACCGTCTCGACGAGTTCCGCGAGCGCGTCGTCGTCGAGGTCGCGTCGGATCTCGCCGATCTCCACGTCGTCGTCGCTGTCGGCGAACTCGAGTTCCTTGCGGACGTGCAGGAGTTCGACGGCGAACTCCTCGCTCGCGTTCGCGAGGTCGATAACGGACTCGAGTTGTGCATTCACGCGCGCCTCGTGGTCGTCGATCGGAACGAGTACTGTGTACATGCGAGAAAGAACAACGTTCTCACATATCAAACCATATCATCGATCCTATCGCCAGAAATCGTCGAACGAAACTTCTACCCCGCCAGCGAGGGTAGGGCCGATATGGATCAAACGACACTTCGCGTCACCGGAATGGCCTGTGACGGCTGTGAAGCGAACGTCATCGACGCGCTCGAGTCCCTCGAGGGAGTCTCGTCGGCGACGGCAGACCACGAAGCGGAGACGGTTCGCGTCGAACACGACGAGACGACGGTCGACGAAGCGTCGATCGCCAACACGATCGACGACGCTGGCTACGACGTCGCCGAGTAACGCCCGTCGTCGCTGGGGCGCGATAGTCGAACTGCAAACTGTTTTAGGCTACAGCAAGAACCTGTGGGCATGGAAAGTCTCAACCGGATGGCGATCGAGTTGGTCGACGAGGCCCTCGAGTACGCCGAGGAGCTGAATATTGGCGGCTACGATCTCGCGAACGACGCGACGGTTCTCGACTTCGGTCTCGAGTTCGACGGCGGGATCGAAGCCGGGCTGTTGCTCACGGAAATCCAGACGGCAGGGATGGCGACGCCGAGCCACCACCTCGAGGAGATCGGCGGCGCACCGATCCCACACATCGAACTCTCGACGGACCAGCCGGCGCTGTCGTTGCTCGGCTCCCAGAAGGCGGGTTGGGAGCTGGCAACGGAAGACTTCGAGGGACTGGGAAGCGGCCCAGCGCGGGCGCTCGTCGCCGAAGAAGACGAGTTTCGCCAGATCGGCTACACCGACGCGTTCGACCTGACGGCGCTCGCAGTCGAGACGGATCAGGATCCGACCGCGGCCGCGGCCGAGCAGGTTGCAGAATTGGCTGAAGTCGAGACGAGCAGCGTCTTCTTGCTCGCCTATCCAACTGCGAGCCTGGTCGGCAGCGTCACGAACGCCGCTCGAGCGGCGGAACTCGCGACGTTCAGGCTCTCCGAACTCGGGTACGATCCGCTGGATATCGTCTCGGCGACGGGGAAAGCGCCGGTCGCACCCGTCGGCGGGGACGAAGCGACGGCGATCGCTCGCACGAACGATGCCATCGCCTACGGCGGGACGGCACACCTGACCGTTCGCGAGGATGCGGACGTCTTCGATTCGGTTCCGTCGACTGCGGCAGACGGTCACGGCCGCCCGTTCGGCGAGATCTTCGACGACCTCGAGTGGGAGTTCTCGGAGGTGCCTGCGGATCTCTTCGCGCCTGCGAAGGTCACCGTCGACGTCATCGGCGGACCGACGTACGTCCACGGCGAAACTGACGAAGACCTCCTCGTCGAGTCCTTCGACCTGTAAATCGACTCCTACTCGTGCAGTTCAAACCAATCCCCGAACCGCCACACGATCTCGAGTCCGTCGAGTCGATTCTCGAGGCGGTGCCGGATACGGCGGGGGCCGTCGACGACTGCTGTGCCCACCTCGTCCGGGAAACGCGACTCGAGACCCGAGCGGACGCCGAGACGTGGCTCGCGTTCGTGCGGGCGCTCGAACTCGCGAGCGAGGAGCCGGCGGGGTATCGTCGGGCCGAGGACGCGACGGTTCGGCTGGCTCAGTTCGAAGCGGAAGCCGATTCGTTACAGGAATCGTTCAAAGCGCGTGTGTACGCCGCGGAAGCCGTTCTCGAGTCACTCGAAAGAGCCGACGAACCCCGGAACGTCGAAGCCGTTTTCGACGACGTTCGCGGCGAGATTCCGGCGTTGAAGCGGATGCAAAACGACGGCGACCTCGAGACGCACTGGCTCGAGCGAACGAAACGGCTCCTCGAGTGGGCCGCGCTGTTAGCCCTCGTCCAGCGAACGGAAGACGGACGATACCTGCGTTGGTCGGAGTAGCGAGACGAGATCTGGTCCACATCGCCGACGGTGCCGTCGATGGCGCGTATTGGCGTGTGCGAGCACTGTTAGACGGCCCGTTGCTGTGTGGCCCGTACTCCAGGGGGCAGGCATTGTCACTCGATCGGCCGATTTTTGAGTGGGTAGTTCGACGTGAATTGCAATGACCGACCGCGCGATCAACTTTCAGGATATCGTCGCGTCGATCCGTGACAGCGCCGATGGCGTCGACGACGAGACAAGCGCACCGTCCGCGGCGATCGCCACAGCCACGGGGACGGGAGTCGTCGAGACGTGCAAAGAACTTTTCAGTGCGCTCGAGGACGCTCCTGACCGACAATCCTGTGAGTTCTACATGAGTATTCACACGCGTCGCGAACTCGAGCGAGGACTGGTCGAGACCGGACCGGCCGCGGCGTCGATGGATTTCCTCGATCGGCAGATTCGAACCGACGTTTCGATGCCGGACGAGACGGTGTTGTTCATGCAACCGGATGCGGTCACGCTCGGCGGGACGATCACCGGACAGTCGACGATCGGCGTGGGAACGATCTCGAGCGAGCGAGCCGAGTAGTCGATACGGTTGGTCTCGGAACCGATCAATACGTCAACCGATCAATCAGTGTACCGGGTGAACGTCGGTCACCGTTCCGACGCCTTTGCTTCGGCCCTCGCGGAAGACGAATTTCTGACCCTCCTCGACGAGATACGG
This sequence comes from Natronorubrum sediminis, assembly GCF_900108095.1. Lineage (NCBI taxonomy): Archaea > Methanobacteriati > Methanobacteriota > Halobacteria > Halobacteriales > Natrialbaceae > Natronorubrum > Natronorubrum sediminis. Next base: position 287,072 of record NZ_FNWL01000002.1, on the reverse strand, counting down.
GCGGAACTTGAACCGGACGGTGGTTTCGCCAGTATCGCCCGGGAGGAGCCGTCCGTCTTCGGGGTGGAACGCGGCGGCTTCGCCGATGGTCTCGAGGTGGACGACGGGTTCGTAGCCGTCCCCGATCCGGGTCGGGTGGTTGAGCACCATCACTTCCGCGTCGAACTCTCGCACGGGGGTTGGATCTGCTTCCCGCGGGAGAAGGGCCATCCCGCGTTCGATGGCGCTCTCTTTGACTCCTTTCAGAGCGATTCCGACGATACGACCGGCTCGAGCCGTATCGACGCGATGGTAGTGCATCTCGATCGAGCGAACTTCGACCTCCTGAAACCGGCCGTCGGGCATCGGGCCGAGCAGGAGTTCGTCACCGGCCTCAACCTCGCCAGCCATGACGGTGCCGGAGGCGACGGCTCCAACGCCGGTCACGGAGTAGCTTCGGTCGACGTACATTCGGAACTCGCCCGTATCCTGTGAGGTCTTCGGCAGGCGATCGAACAGTTCGTCGAGCGTCTCGAGGCCGTCCATCGTAATGGCGCTCGTCTCGACGATGGGGACGACGCGTTCGCTGATTTCGTCGACGGCCGCGTCGACACCGTGGCGAGAGACGCGAAGCGGCGATTTGTCGACGTCCCGGAGGAGTCGCTCGACCTCGCGTTCGACCTCCTCGACACGTTCGTCGTCGACGGCGTCCGTTTTCGTGATCGCGACGATGGTCGGGAGGTCCGTGGCGAGCAGGACGCCCAGGTGTTCGCGTGTGGTTCGCGTTGGGCCGTCGTCTGCGGCGACGACGAGGAGCCCGTAGTCGAGTTTCTGACCGACGAGTCCGCGAATCGTCGTGCGGAGCCACGGCTCGTGGCCGACGGTGTCGACGAACGAGACGAGTCGCTCAGCCTCTTCGACGACGGCCGCGCGGTCTGCCTTCCGGTTGGGATTACGGACTCGAACCGGGCCATCGTCGTCGAAGCCGTAGACGGCATAAGAGAGGTCGGCCGAGAGACCTCGTTCGACCTCGTGGGGCTGGACGTCGAGGAACGAGCGTGTCGCACCGTTGCCGTCGTCGGCGTTGCCGGTCACGAGCGAGCCGACGAGCGTACTCTTGCCGTGGTCGACGTGGCCCGCCGTCCCGACGACGACGTGCTCGTCGTCCGTCTCGAGGACGCTCCCCTCCTGAATCGTCGCGAGACCGACGAGGCCGCGGTCGGACGCCGTCGACGACCGGTCCCCGTCGGAGTCGTTCGCGTCCGAACCACCGTTGATTCCCCACGTTTGTACGTCGTCGATGTGGGCGTCGGCTTCCTCGGCCAGCAGCGAGAGCACGTCCATCGTCTCGGAGAACGTGTCGGGGTCGATACCGGCGAGCCCGCCGTCGTCGGTGACACCGACCGCGTACGTCGCCTCGCCGTCGCCAGAAAGGAGTCGATGACGCAGTTGTGCGGCCAGGCTCTCTCGGCGTCCACCCTCGAGGTGGACATCACGTGATAGTCGTTCCTTGAATTCGACGTTGCCACCGTCCTGTTCACCACGGTCCAGGGCTCGCTCGAGGAGAGCCCGGTCACGGCTCATGTAGCCCGGTAGCTGCCCACATGGCAAAAGCCTTCCCGTACATTGCTAACACTGTACACGGACGTGGGTATCGGTGGAAAACACTGTACACGACTGAGTTGCATCGATGGGGTACGAAAAACGGGTCTGTGAACGGCAATTGAGGGTTCCGACACCGGTTTCAAGTCACTCGAGCGCCGAGTATCTCTATGAGCGTGAGCGGTCTCTGTCAGATCTGTGAGTCCAAACCGGCCCAACACCAGTGTGCGAACTGCGGGACGCTCGTGTGTACCGATCACTACGAGCGAGACGCCCAGTTGTGCGTCCAGTGTGCGACGCAAGCAAACCCGAGTCGCCAGTCGGACGACGTGGATATCAACCGGTTTTGACCGCCGATGACCACGTTTCGCGACCACCTCGGTGAGACGCTCGAGATTGGCGAGCGCGTCCGTGTCACCCTCGAGAAAGAAGACGACGGCACGCTCGTCGCTGCACACCCGAACGACTCGAGTCCGCTCGATATCGCCGTCGTTGAGGGGATGGCGTTACTCGAGGAAGAACCGCCGACGCAGCCAGTCGAGGTCGAACTCCTCCCGCGGGCCGTCGACGGGCGAATCGCCGGCCGGGTTGTGGATGCTCGTCAGTCCGGATAGTAGCTGCGCGTCAGTCCGAATAGTTGCTGCTCGTCAGTCCCGGTACTGATTCAATCGCGATTTCAACCGCTTCGCGGCCTGTCCACTCGCACTGGCGAAGCGCTCGCCGTCGTGCTCTCCGGCGAAGATGATCCCCCGCGAGGAGTTGACCAGCCCGACACCGTTTGCAAGGCCGTACTCGACCGCCGCTTCGGCGTCTCCGCCCTGTGCGCCCACGCCGGGGACGAGAAACGGCAGGTCCGGAACTTGCTCGCGGAGGTCCTCGAGTTCGTCTTCGTTCGTCGCGCCGACGACGAGTCCGACGTTGTCGTGTTCGTTCCAGAGATCTGCTAGTGCGGCGACGCGCTCGTAGAGCGTCTCTCCGGTCTCGAGTTCGAGATCCTGGAGGTCGGCCCCGCCGGGATTGGACGTGCGACAGAGGACGAAGACACCCGCTTCCTCGTCGGCAAGAAACGGTTGAAGGGAGTCTCGACCCATGTAGGGGTTGACTGTAATCGCATCGACGCGCTCGAGAATTTGGGCGTACTGGCGGGTCGTGTTGCCGATATCGGCCCGTTTAGCGTCTAAGAGGACGGGAACACCCTTCCCGTGGGCGTACGCGATGGTTTCCTCGAGGGCCGCCCAGCCGTCGGGGTCTTCGTAGAAGGCAGCGTTCGGTTTGTAGACGGCGGCGTGTTCGTGCGTCGCGTCGATAATCCGTCGGTTGAACGCCCACCGCGGCAGGTCGTACTCCCCTAAGTGGTCGGGAATCCGCGATGGATCGGGATCGAGGCCGACGCTGACGACGCTGTCGACCGTCCGAATGCGGTCGTGCAAGCGATCGAAGAAGTTCATGGCTGGGAGTGTGTGGGGGGCAATCGAAAAGGTTGCTATCCCGTAGAGTCGATCCGCTGGGAGTCAGTATACGCGCCATTTCAGACAGCCGTCGAAGTGTCTGCTGCCTCACAGGAATCTGATAGTCATCACCTTCGGATCGTCGTACTTCCAAATATTTTAGACATCAAGTACTTCGGTAGTATACCCGTGGACAACAGTATGGCAACACGAACACCTGATACCTCCACCTCCCGTCTCGGTCAACTTCGAAACCGTATTCGCTCCACGTTCTTCGCGAGCGAAGAGACGCCAGCAAACGATGCCGTCGACCGAAAAATGCCAACCCCTCACTCGAGTCCGAACCCCAATGCCCCGGGGAACCTCTTTCAGTGCTCAACGTGTGAAACGGTCTACATCGACTCCGAGAAAAGCCACTGTTCGTCCTGTGAGACGACGGTCGAAGAAGTTCGGTCGAAACTCGAGTCGACACCACCACAGTTGTAACTCGTCTCTGTTCACTGTCGTAGATCAGATTTCTCGAGGACACCAGAGCGGCGAACGGTCAGTTCACTATGTGTGTCACTCACTTGGTATCGCCCTCGTTTTCTCAGGATTCGAGAATTTCGATCAGGTTACCCTCGGGGTCCCGAAGGAAGAGAATCGACGTGCCACTCTCCGTCGTCCGTGGCTCGCTGAGCGTCTCAACGTCGTCGGGGAGCTCGTTCGCGAACACTTCGAGGTCTGGAACGTCGAGCCCGACGTGGACCACACCGGGCTGGTTGAGTCCGCCTGCGGGTGTCGCTCGTGCGGCAGGATCGTACTCGACGAGTTCGAGACGGATCCCGTCGGCCTCGAGGTGGACGAACTCGCCGTGTGCGTCCCCAACGCCGACGGCGTCGGAAAACGCCTCTCCGCCGACGTGAAATCGGTCGGCGACGGAGAGACCGAGGACGTCTCGATAAAACGGTAGTATCTCCTCGAGATCGCGAACGGTAACTCCGACGTGGTGGGCGCTGAGTGACGTCATCGAGTGAATCCTCTGACTCTGCGGGAAAAACGCTTCCGGCTCCATTCGTGCTCGACTCGAGCATCTGTAGACGGGTGATACCACTCGACACGGGGGTGGGCGGGCCATTGTGACGAAAAAATTCCCCTCCTGTGACACTGTAGACCGGCCGAATCAGCCAAGGCGAGAATCCGGACAGAGAGGCGCTTTACCGAGCTGTTAGGTGACTGTTTCACCAGTGAAACTGTTGCTAAATTCTCGGAGAGGGCGGTCTGAGGACAGTAGCAGGCGATGCTGGCGGTGCTAGCGCTGTCAGCGTGAACGCGGTACTTGTCCAAATATTACTTATCAGCGTTCCCGCGCCATAGTCGCGTATTCGAATGACACGGAATGCAGCGGCCGACCAGACGGACGGGGAGTCGGGTCGAAACCGGATGGACGCCTTACTCATCGGAATCGACGCCGGTTGCCTCTCGGTATTCGACCGGCTGGCGGACGAAAACGTGATCCCGAACCTCGAGTCGCTTCTCGAGACGGGCGTGAGTGGCGAACTCGAGTCACAGATTCCGCCGTGGACGCCGAGCGCCTGGCCTTCCATGTTCACCGGCGTCAATCCCGGGAAGCACGGCGTCTACGGATTCACTGGCTTCGACGGCTACGACTTCCACGTCGTGAAAGGTGACGACGTTCGCGCACATCGACTCTGGACGCTGCTCGACCACCACGATCGCTCGAGTGTCGTCGTCAACGTACCGGTAACGCATCCGCCGGACGATATCGACGGCGCGATTATCCCCGGGTTTATCGGCCCGGAAGATCCGCCGTGTCACCCGACGGGAATCCTCGACGACGTTCGCGAGGAGATCGGCGAGTATCGCGTCTATCCCGAATACTCGAGGGGCGACGACTCGCTGTCGCCTGCTGAAAAGATGGACGAGTACTGCTCGCTCGTTTCGATGCGGGGGCAAGCGTTCCAGTATCTCAGCGATCGCTTCGAGCCGGACTTCGGCTTTTTGCAGTTCCAGAAGACCGACACCGTCTTCCACGAGTTCGAAGGCGAGTGGGAGAAGGTCAAACAGGTCTACGCCGAGACGGACAAACAGATCGGCGAGGTCCTCGAGTCCTGTAACCCACGACAGGTGTTCATCGCGAGCGATCACGGCATTGGCCGCTACGAGAAACCGGAGTTTCGCGTCAACACCTTCCTCGAGAACGCCGGCTACGTCGAGACCACCCTCGGCGGGAAGGGGATGCCGACGTGGAACGTCATGCGAGACGACCTTCGCGAGGGCGAACAAGCCGACGAGTGGGAACCGGGCACCGTCGAACGCCTCGCCGCAGGGTTAGCGAGCCTCGGCATGACGACCCACCGAATCGGCCGGGTCCTCGAGCGACTCGGGCTCGCCGAATTCGCGAAGGAGCACGCGCCGGATGGCGTCGTCCGAACTGGAAACGAACAGGTCGACTTCCCGAACTCGAAGGCCTACGTCCGTGCGCGAACCGAACTAGGCGTGCGGATGAACGTCGAGGGTCGCGATCCCGAGGGAGTAGTCCCACAAGAGGAGTACGACGACGTCCGCGCGGCACTCATCCGCGAACTCGAGTCGGCGGAGGCACCCGACGGCGAGCCGGTTTTCCAGGAAGTCGCACCGCGAGAGGCGTACTTCGAGGGGCCCTACACCGACCGCGCGGTCGATATCGTGACGGTTCCGAACGACTTCCAGCACTTCCTCTCCGCGGAACCCGCTGAGGGATACTTCGACGAGACGACGGAACCCTGGAACCACAAACTCGAGGGTGTCTTCGCCGCGAGCGGGGAGGGAATCGACGCCTCGGTGCCGGTCGAGGACGCACACCTCTTCGACGTCGCGCCGACGATTCTCTCCGCCCTCGGCGTTCCCTACAGTGATCGGATGGACGGACGCGTGCTCCCGATCGTCGAGGAATCCGAACCGATGTCCTATCCCGCGTACCACGGGGAGGCGGCAGACGCCGTCGATTCGGGAGTCGAAAGCCGACTCGAGGACCTCGGGTATGTTCAGTAATCGTGCAGACGGCGATGGCCAGTCCGCTTCGACGACCCGGCAGCAATCCACACCGAGTGATTTGACGAACCCATGAGCTACCACCTCGCGTTCAAACCAGCGATCGACCTCTACGGACAGCACGACCCGAGTGCGGCGTTGTTCGACGACGGCGAACTCGTCTTCGCCATCGAAGAAGAGCGCCTCACTCGAGAGAAGCACGCGGTCGACACCTTTCCGGAGAAGGCGATTCGCGCCTGCCTCGAGTACGAGGGAATCTCCCTCACGGACGTCGAGAAGATCGTCTTGCCGTACGATCCATCGCTTCGGTCGAACATCCTCGGCCACTATCTGAAGAACACCAGGCAACTCGACAGCACGCTCCGGAAGGTATCACACCTCCAGAACGTCGCCAGAGACCAGTTCATGGCGCGGTTCATGCCGACGCGGATCGTCGAATCCCGACTCGAGCAGATCGACACCCCCGTGCCGCCCATCGAGTGTCGCTCTCATCACGAGTGTCACGCCGTGACCGCGTTCCACCCATCGACGTTCGAGGAGGCGCTGGTCGTCACCATCGACGCAAAAGGCGAGTACGAGTCGACCGTCATCTGGCACGCGACTCCCGACGGACTCGAACGCGTCCGGACGTACGAACACCCCAATAGCTGGGGACTGTTCTACGCCGCCGTCACGAACTACCTCGGCTATCGGATGTACAACGGCGAGGGGAAAGTGATGGGCCTCGCCCCCTACGGCGAGGACAATCCAGCGATCGAACGACGGCTTCGAGAGGCGATCGACACCGGAGTCGACTACGACGTCACGGCTCTCACCGGTCGGTGGGGGACCGAACACGGCGTCGACACGCTCGAGGAACTCCTCGGTCGGCCACCCTCCGAACCGACGGGCGAGTTCGACCAATTCGAGAAGGACCTCGCACACACCGCCCAGAAACTCCTCGAGGAGTCCGTCGCGGAGTTAGTCGAGACGTACGCCCGACGCCTCGGCACGTCGAACGTGGGGCTGGCGGGTGGCGTCGTCCTCAACTGCAAGTTGAACAAGACGGTCAGAGAACTCTCCGCGGTCGACGACGTGTTCGTCCAGCCGGTTGCACACGACGCGGGACTGGCCCTCGGCGGCGGCTGGATCGACCAGCGGCCGGCCGACGTCGAGCCGATGACGACCGCCTACTGGGGCCCGGAGTACGAGAGCGACGAGATCCGCACACTCCTCGAGACGAACAAAGTCGCGTACTCCGAACCGAACGATCTGGAGCGACGGGTTGCGGAACTGATCGCCGACGGCGCACTCGTGGGCTGGTTTCAGGGACGGGCGGAGTTGGGCCCGCGCGCACTCGGCAATCGGAGCATTCTCGCAGACCCCAGAACGGAGGCCTCGCGCGATCGAGTGAACCGATTCGTGAAACACCGAGAGGAGTGGCGGCCGTTTGCCCCCTCGATGCACGAGTCGGCAGCCGAAACCTACCTCGAGGACGCGACGGAGAGTCCGTTCATGATCGACACGTTCGACGTGAGCCAGGAGAAACGAGCCGACCTCGAGGCGATCGTCCACCCCGCTGACGACACGACCCGGCCACAGACCGTCCGCGAGGAGCAAAATCCGCGCTACTATCGGCTGCTCGAGGAGTTCGAGAACGTGACGGGAGTGCCCGTCCTCCTCAACACGTCGTTCAACGACAACGGCGAACCCATCGTCAACACGCCCACCGAGGCGCTCAAGGACTTCTACGGCATGGGACTGGACGTGCTCGTCCTCGAGGACTGTCTCGTGACGAAACCGGCCTCGAGCAACATCTCGCCAGCGAGCGCTGGGGAAACGGTGCTCGCGGACGACTAGCGCGGTTCGGGTTCCGTTCGTCGGGCGTGTCCCACACCGTAGCATTATTTCTGCAGGGGTCGACCAGCCAGTATGACCCGCGTCGCGCTCATCGCCCACGACGAGCCAAAGCCGGACCTCGTCGAGTTCGCCCGAAGCCACGAGGAGCAGTTGTCCGACTACGAACTGGTCGCGACCGGGACGACCGGCAAACGACTGGTAGCGGAGACCGACCTCGAGGTCGAACGCACGGAATCGGGTCCCTACGGGGGCGACATGATGATCGGTGCAGCGGTCGCAGACGGGCGACTCGACGGAATCATTTTTCTTCGCGATCCGTTGCGCGCCCAGCCCCACGAGCCCGATATCTCGGCGTTGTTGCGAATCTGTGACGTTCACAACATCCCGCTGGCGACGAACCTTTCGTCGGCCGAGTTTCTGATCGAAGGACTCGAGAACGCGGAGTGACGAGGGGACAGCAGTGGCTGTTGGATCGACGAGCGGCGGCGGTGAAAGTTGAGAAGACAACGCCTAAAGGCAGGACAGGAAAAGAGTACAATGAACTGACTTCCTGATGAGCGAAATTGCTCTCGCTGCCGACTTTGCTATCATCATCGTCGCTGCGACAGCGGTCGGCTTGCTCGCCCGCCAGACGGGCCAGCCGACGATCATCGCCTACATTCTGACGGGGCTGATTCTCGGCCCGGTGATGTTCGACATCGTCTCCGAGGGCGAACTCGTCGAGAGCATGGCCGAACTCGGCCTCGGATTTTTGCTGTTCTTACTCGGGATGAAGATGCGCTTCGACGATATCCGAGAGATCCTCCGCCCGATCGTCAACATCGCCGTCTGGCAGACGATCCTTCAGACGGCGCTCGCGCTCGCCGTCGCGTGGGCGCTCGGCTTCGACCCAACCGAGATCGTCATCATCGCGCTCGCGACCGTCTTCGGGGCGACGCCGATCATCGTCAAAATTCTCACCGACAAGAACGAAATTACCTCTCTGCCCGGCAAGATCGACGTCGGCGTCCTCATCGTCCAGGACATCTACCTCGTCGTCGTCCTCGCGTTGCTCGGCGCTGACGAACTCAGTAGTGCGAGTGAAATCGCGACGACACTCGGCGTCATCGCCGTCATGATGACCTTCATCGGTCTCTTCTCCATCGCCTCCTCGCGGTACTTACTCCCCGGTCTCTTCAGGCGGATTGCGGACAATAAGGACGTTTTCCTCGTTGTCGCCATCGCCTGGGCGTTCTTCTTCATCGCCATCTCGGAGTACTTCGACCTCTCGCTCGAGGTCGGTGCCTTCCTCGCGGGCATCAGCGTCGCCCAGTTGCCCTACAGCAAGGAACTCGAGGATCGAATCACGCCGATTACGGACTTCTTCATCTTGATTTTCTTCGTCAGTATCGGCTTGCAACTGGCCGCCGACGACTTACTCGCCTACTGGCTCGAGGCGATCGTCGCGTCGGTCGTGTTGATGGTCGGCAACTTCTGGATCATGTTCTACCTGATCGACCGGGAGGACTTCAGCGTCGAAACGTCGTTCCTCGGGGCGATCAACATGGTGCAGGTCAGCGAGTTCTCGCTGGTGGTCGGCGCGCTCGCGGTCCAACAGGGATACATCGGCACTGACGTGCTCGGCTATCTCAGCCTGATGGCACTACTGACGATGAGCGTCTCGACGTACATCATCAACTACAATCACACCATCTACGGCCACGCCCAACCGTGGTTCAGCCGCTTCGAGTCCGAAGGCAAAGGCGACGTCGACCTCGAGGAGTACGACGACCACGCAATCGCGATCGGGTACGACGAGATCACGGAACGCGTCTTGCCCATCCTCGAGGACGAGTACGGCGAGGTGGTCATCATCGACCGACAGACGGACCACATCGAAGCGCTCGAAGACGAGGGTCGCTACGAGTACATCTACGGCGACTTCCGCCACGGCGAGATCCGCAAGGCGGCGAACCTGAAGAACGCGTCGTTCGTCCTGAGTTCGACCGTCCAACCGGACGTCAACCGCGCGCTGCTCGAGGAAGTCGACGAGGATGCGATCACCTTCGTCGAGGCCGAGCGAATCGACGACGCCCGCGACCTCTACGACCGCGGTGCGGATTACGTCATCATGAGTACACAACTGACTGCCGAGAAACTCGGCGAGTACCTCGAGCGCTACGTCACCGACCGCGAGGCGTTCTACGAATCGATCGAACGGGATATCGAGCAGATCCGCGAACGCGGGGACGACCGAGGACGCAGACCCGAGGAGCGACCGACCGGAGCCAGAGGTGACGACGATGACTGAACTGATCACGACGCTCGCGATCGTCTTCGTGACCGCAGGGATCTTCCTGCTGATCGCCAATCAGCTATCGCTCTCGCCGATCCCGTTCTACCTCCTCGCGGGGGTGGTCGCCGGCCTCGCGATCGAGGAGACGCAGTTGCTCGAACTCGCGCAGTGGGGGATCGCCTTCCTCGTGTTCACCTTCGGCTTCCGAACCGATTTCTCGAGCATCAAATCGGTCCTCAGAGACGCCGAAACGGCCGCGTTTACCCAACTGTTGGTCGTCGGTCCGATCGCAATCGGCGTCGCGTACCTTCTGTTTGGCTTTAGCATCGAGAACGCCGTCTACTTCGCCATCGCGGCGACGCTGAGTTCGACCATCGTCGGCGCGCGCGAACTCGAGCGCGAGATCCGGAGCAATCTCGTTCACGGTAGGCTCGCCTCGTCGGTGCACTTCTTCGACGACCTCCTCGCGATCGGACTGATTCTCGTCTTGACCGCGGATCAATACACCTCGACGCAAGTTACTTCCCAGATCGGCTACGGCGTGATCCTCCTCCTCGGCGCGTTGCTCGTCTACCGACACGGGTTCCCGCTCGTCGCTCGACTCGCCGGCGACTCGGACGAACTGTTGATGATGGCGAGTATTTCGATCCTCATCGCGTTCCTCGCGGGAGCCGAATACGCCGGCGTCTCGATCGTCGTGGGCGCGTTCGCCGCCGGAATCGCGATTCGAAGCGACGAAGTCTCGTCACTCGGCGTCCAAAACGGCATCGCGTCGATCCGAGATTTCTTCGTCGCCATTTTCTTCGTCACGCTCGGCGCGTTGGTCTCGATCTCGAGTCTCACCGTCTTCCCCGTCGCCCTCGCTCTCGTCACGCTCGTCCTCTTCGTCAATCCGCTCGTCCTCATGCTCTCGTTCGTCTACGAGGGCTACGACGCCAGAACCGCGTTCCTCTCGAGTGCGAGTCTCAATCAGGTCAGCGAACTGTCGCTCGTCATCGCGATTCAGGCGTACTTGTTCGAGACCATCTCGCAGACGTTGTTCGAGGCGATCATCCTGGCGGCAGCCCTCACGATGATTCTGACGTCAGTCGCCAGACGGTACGAAGAGCCGGTTTATCACGAGATCGTCGAACGAGTCGTCGCCAGCCGACAGACGAACAAAATTGACGAGCGGAGTCACGTTTCTGAAGACATCGACGATCACGTGATTATCGTCGGCTACGGCCGACAGGGCCGTCGCCTCGTCGAAACCTGTGAACGACTCGAGCGCGAGTACGTCGTCGTCGACAACGATCCCGCGGTCTGGGACGACATCCGGACGGAGTGTCAAAATTACGTCTTCGGTGACGTGATCTCGACGTATCCGTGGACGAAGGCAGCGGTAACGGACGCCGACCTCATCGTCTCGACAGTCGATCATCGTCCCGTCAGCGAGGCCGTCCTCGAGGTCGAAACCGACGCCGACGTCATCGTTCGCACCGAAACGTCTGCAGCCGCAGCGGAGTTCCTCGAGCAGGGAGCGACGTACGTCAGCGTGCCGAACGTGATGGCCTCGGATCGACTGATCGAGACCGTCGAAACGGCGATCAGCGAGGGCGGTGACGAGGTGACGTTACGAGACGATCACCTCGAGACGCTCGACACGCTCGAGCGATACGGATTCGCCACGAGAAACGAGCGGCTGTGAGGGCCGATTCACCGGATCGCCGCGAGGAGAGCCTCACCCGGCGATTGTGAACGCGCCGGTGTTGTCGGTGCCTCGCGTCTCGAGGCGGTCCGAGACGCCACCCGAGCCCAGCGTCACAAGTGGTGGTGCGGAACGTCGGGTTGGTTCTCTAGCTCTTCGAGCTGTTCCGAGCGGAGTTCTGCGGGTGACACGTCGTCGTCTAACAGGGCGCGTATCTGGTGGGTCAGTTGCTTCCCGGCGAGTAGATTCGGAACGCTAACGTACAACGCGCCGTCCTCGAGTAAGTCGAACGCCGTCGGCTGATCACTCGCTTGCAAGATGACGTCGCTCTGGGATCCGAACGACAGAACGCGCCTGGAAACTGGCTCGGAGTCGACCGTCGAGACGACGAGTTTCGCGTCCTTTACGTTCGCTTTCTCCCACGTGTAGCGTTCCATCGCGTCGCCGAAGACGAATGCGTCGCACTCCTCGGTAACGAGTTCTCTGCGGAGCGGATCGTTCTCGACGACGACGTACGGTTGCTCGAGGGCTTCACAGGTTTCGGCCAGCTTTCGGCCGTGTCGGCCGTAGCCGACGATGACGACGTGATCGAAGAGGTGAGCGGAGACGTCGCTCCACTCGTCGATTTTACCGTGTCGTCCGGTTATCAGGTCCCGGTCAGCGAGGGTCCGATAGACCTGCTCGTCGTAGCGTTGTGTGAGACTCGAGGTCACCATCGTCACCGCGGCCGCGAGGATGATCGCGTCGAACACCGATTCGGTCACCAGCCCGAGCAACAGCGCTTCGATCGCAATGATGAGCGCGAACTCGCTAACCTGATCGCTGCTGAGACTTGCCAGCGTCGCAGAGCGAGCTTCGTACCCTCGGCGGAGCAGAATGATCGTGGTGATCGCCGGCTTGACCACTGCCGTCAGGAAGACGAGTCCGGCCACGAGGACCAGCTTCTCGACGGACTCGTTCCAGCCGAGTTCGACAAACGGGAGGACGACGAGCGCACCGATCGTCACGAAGAAAATCGCGACGAAGAAGTCCTTGATCGACTCGAGGCCGTTGAACAGGCCGAGGTGCTCGACGGGGTCGTGTCGGACCGCGAGTCCGGCGGCGAACGCACCGACAGCGAGCGAGATGCCAGCGAACTCCGCCGCGCCGACGAACACCGCGAGCAGCGAGACGACGCCGAGGATCATGAGTTCGTCCGAGTCGCCGGCCAGTCGGCCGACAACGTCGAACAGATACCGATTGACGAGGACGGCAGCGACGAGCAACGCGAGGCCATACCCGACGAGCGTCGCGATCGGACCGACGGCCAGCGTCCCGGCGCTCAATCCGAGGACGAACAAGATTGCCAGCAGGTCCTGTGAGAAGTGGATCGATCTGGCCAATCGGCCGCGAACCAGATTCATCTCGATCTCCGTCTGTAACAGTGCGGTCCCGACGAGCGTCGACGAGAGCGCCGCGGCCACACCGAGGAAGAGTGCCTCTTCGGGCGGGACGCCGAGGACGACCCCGAACCCGACCCCGAGCGAGCCGACGACGAGGATTTGTGCGAGCGCGGCGAGTTCGCTGTCGACGATCACCGTCCGCACTGCGGAGATATCGATCTCGACGCCGAACGAAAACACGAGTAGCGCGATTCCGTACTGTGCGAGTTCGAGCGTGAGCGCTTCGTCGATCCCGAAGGCGTCAAATCCGAAGCCGGTGACGATCCCCGCGAGCACCAACAGCGGGACAGTCGGCAGGTCGTAGCGATTGGCGACCAACAAGAACGGCCCCGCCACGATGAACATGATCGAGACCGCGGTGAGCAGGTCACTCATCGAGACCACCTCCGAGTCGCTCGTACGTGTCCGGGAACGGCTCGGTACTCTCGAGCAGTTCGACGTCGTCGTCGATCTCCTCGTCTAATCGCTCGTCTTCCTCGAGATACGCCCGGAGGTAGTCGGCGAGTCGATCGCCTGCGAGGTAGGGAGTCATGATGACACAGTGTGCACCTCTGTCGTAGAGATCGCGTGCGTGCTCGATCCGGTCCGCACCGGCGAAAACGGTCGTGTCGTCGCCGGTTTCGCGGAGCAACGCCTTGTTTACAGCGGGTTCGACCGAGGAGGAGAGAGCGAAGTCAGCCTTCTTCACGGCCACGTCCTTCCGGATCGTCGCGTTACGGAAGTCGCCATACACTGTGTCGTATCCCTCCTCTTCGAGGGTACCGATGTGCTCGACAGTCCGGTCGACGACGACCACGTCCTCGTAGCGGTCTGCCAGCAGGGGGAGAACGTTTCGCGTCACGTCGTCGTAGCCGATGACGACCGCGTGATCGTGATAGTCCTGCTTCCCGCCCCCGAAGTCGCCGTCGCTCGTCACCCGAGAGATGGTCGGTTCGAACCGCTCGTACAGGGCGTGGCTGTACTCGATAAAGTACACCGAGACGGCCATCGTGAAGATGGCGAGGAGCGTCATGAACCCGAGAATCTCGGCGTCGACGAATCCGCCCTCGAATGCGACGGCGGTCACGATGATGCCGAACTCGCTGACCTGAATCATGGTGAGACTCCCGAGAAACGTCGTTTCGGAGCCGAATCCCTGCCAATCGATTAGATAGAAGAAGATGAGGAACTTCACCGGCATCAGGATCAGCGCCGCGATAATCGCCTCCTGCGTGTACGCAAAGAGTTGACTGGCCTCGAGGTCGAGTGCAACCGAGACGAAAAACACCATGACGAACAGGTCGGTCAGCGGGTTGACGCGGTCTTGTAACTGCTTGCTGTAGGGAAGCTGGGCGATGGCGACTCCGGCCATGAACGCGCCCATCTCGATCGAGAGGTACGCCTCGATGCCCAGGGGCTCCAGAAAGAGGTTGATGTTGTCGGAGACGAAGACGAACAGGAACGCCCACGAAATGGCGATCAGGAAGAACACGTCCTTGTTGTCGGCGATTCGCCGAAAAACGGCCGGCAGGACGGTCCAGGAGGAAACGAGCGCCGCGACCGTGACCAGCGCGACGAGAACGAGCACGACCGCCAGTGTCGTTGCGACCTCAGCGACACTCTCCGGTTGCCCGGCCGCCAGCACGGCCAGAATAATGACGACGACGACGTCCTGGACGAGCAACACGCCGACGTCTAACTTGCCGTGAAGCGAAGTCGCCTCGTCCTTGTCCGTGAGCATTTTGATGACGACCGCGGTGGAACTGTACATCACGGCGAGCCCGATGAGGAACGCCTCGAGCGGGGCGAACCCGAGCGCTATCGAAACGCCGACGCCGGCGAGAAAGACGGCGATCATCTGCGGGATCGAGATTTTGACGATCGGCGCGAGGACGTGTCGAATCTCCTCGATTCGCATCTTGATCCCGAGCAAGAACAACAAGAACGCGAGGCCGAGTTCGGACAGCAACTCTGTCAGTTCGCTGACCTCGACGATCCCGAGCGCCGCCGGGCCGATGACGACTCCGGCGAGGATGTAGGCGATGATCGTCGGCTGTCCCGTCTGCTTGGCTAAAAAACCGGCAAATGTTGCACTCAAGAGAATAACGGCGAGATCGGCAGAGAGTGCACTCTCGAGTACCATTTCGTTCTGACGATTCGGATAGACGGAATTAACGATGTCGATACCATCTATCAGAGCCTCGAGTCTAGCGGAACCTCGAGATTACGTGGGCCGAAACCGTCTGGAGAGACGGTCGACGCCGTCACGAATTTTCGCTGGACGGCGAACGGGCTTCTAACACGGCTCGGACGAGGAGATTCACTGCTCGCGTAGGTGATGACGTGCGTGCTGCTCGGCCCGGAAGGGATACGTTCAACCTGCTGGAGTTCCCCGTGACTACCATGCTCCGGGCTGTCGTCTTCGACCTCGACTACACGCTCGCCGTTCCATCACGGACTCGCGAGGTGATCCTTCAGGACGCGACGGCAGAAGCCGACGCACCGGAATTGAGCCGCGAGGCGTACCTCGAGGCCCACAGCGAGAACCTCACCCGCGAGACGCGCGAGCCAATTTTTGCCGACTTGCTCGAGGGTCGAGAGACGGACGCCGACCCTGAGACCCTCGCGAAGACGTATCGAGAAACGATCGCCGAGTCCCTCGAGGCCCTGCCGGGCGTCGAGGCCATGCTCGAGGACCTCGCTGCGGAGTACCGTGTCGGTCTCCTTACGAACGGCCCGGTCCGCGCCCAGCGCGATAAACTCGAGACGCTCGGCTGGGAGGACGCCTTTGACGCGGCCCTCGTGACGGGCGAACTCGAGGCCGGCAAGCCCGACCCGCGCGCGTTCGAGGCGATCACGACCGAACTCGACGTCGACCCGGCAGAAGCGCTCTACGTCGGCGACGACGTCGAAGCCGACGTCGCTGGCGGGACGAACGCCGGATTGTCGGTCGTGCAAGTCCTCCTCGAGGACGGCCCCGGCAAGGACCCGCGCGCTGATGCGGCCGTCGAGCAATCCGCAATCGCCGACTCGCTTCCCGAGATCGTTGCCTCGCTCGAGCGCCGCGTCGGGGTACCGAGCGACGCGTCGAATCGGTGAGTTCGTATCTCGAGCGACCGACCTGTCCGTCTCCACCGCTCGCCGTCCGCGGTCGAATTGTCGCGACGGTAGAAATCAAAGGGTTTTGTCTGCGTACTCACCGATCCGAACGGGGTCTGCTGGCGGAAGTTACTGGTCGATTTCTTCGTGAACCGACTCGCCTTTGCCGGTTTTCGATTCCCATTCCCACTCATCCTCGACTCTCACACGGCCGTCCTCGAGCAGTTCGACGTCGCCGACGGAGTGACCAGTTGCGGTTTCGCCGTCCGTGTGTAGTTGCGTGTACCGAATGTCCCACTGTTCTCCGTCGAACGTTCCAACTAAATGCCCATCGACGATATTTCCGCCGGAGTAATTGGCGTATAGTCGGTCACCGGTCTGTTCGAAGTGAAAGACCGTGTCTGCCCCAACTTCTCCGGCGTCGTCGTCGTTTGCGACGCCCGCAAGTGTTCGTCCGTCCAGCGAGAAGTCTGTCTCCATACAGCATCTGACCTGACTGCCCGAATAACACTACCGGCATCGGGTGCGGGCGCTCGTTATCGGTCCGGAACCATGCCGAGGTATTCGTCGGCGATTCGTCGGTCTTCCTCGTCGATTCCGAGCATGTACAGCGTCGCGAGGAACGCGCCGACGCCGAGCGCGCCGCCGACGATTGCGAGGATGAGCCCATCAAACGAGAGGTGGAGGCTGTACATGATGACGCTGGCGACGGCGGCGGCGACGATCGGTTTCCAGATCTCGAGGGAGTAGGCGAACAGTCCCTCGAGATACCACACCTGAAGCACCCGGAGGGCGTTCAACGAGGCCAGCGTGCCGGCCGTCGCCATCGCCGCGCCGATGAGCCCGAACTCGAGGATGAAGACGTAGTTGAGTCCGACGTTGGCGAGACCGAAGACGAAGTGGTTGCCCATCACGACGTACTGGTGATCTGTCATCATGAGAATGTCGTTTGCGGGTCCGGCGGCGGCGTTGAACAGTTGTGCAGCGACGAACAGCGCGATAACGGCCGTTCCGGCGACGAACTCCGGGCCGAAAATTGCGAGGACTTCGGCTCGGTAGATGAAAAGCGGTAGTGCGACGATGACGGAGGCTGTGATGGACCAGCGAGTCACGGTGGCGTAAATCGACTCGAGGGTGTCGTACTCCTCGTTCGAGTAGAGTCGGGAGGCGACGGGCGGGAAGAACTGGTTGAATCCGGCGAGGGGCATCGCGATGACGCCAGCCAGGAGCACGGCGATGTTGTAGATACCGACGTCGGCCGAGGCGAGGAAGATCCCGACCATGAACACGTCGACGCGTTTGAACAGAAACGAAGCGGCCTGGGAGAGCGTCAGCGGCGCGGAAAAGTTGTAGAACTCCTTGACCTCATCCTTCGAGTAGCCCGCGGCGGGCCGGAGGTCGGCACGAACCAGCGAGTACGAAATCGCGAACAGTGCGGCCATGATCGCCGCGACGGAGAACGCCGCAGCGACGCCCAGCAGCGAGTAGCCGACGACGATCGCGGCGGCGATCGCGATCAACTGCAGCGCCGGTCCGACGACCATGATGACCGTCTTTTCGGGTGGCCGCTCGAGGCCGCGCATCGTGCTCGCGGCGACCTGTGTGAGGGCCTGAAACGGTAGTGCGATCGCGAACGCCTGCATCGCCGTCGTGAACAGCGACTCCTCGAGCGTGTAGGCGTTGATCGTCGGGGCGGCGACGAAGAGTATGCCCGCGACGACGCCGCTGATCGCGAGCGTCGTCAGGTAGGCTAGCCCGAGCATTCGCTGCTGGTAGGCCGTGTCGTCCTTGTTCGCGGAGAGATAGCGGGTGATCGAGATGTCCGACCCGAGGTTCGCGAAGGGCAACACCGCGGCGAGAATCATCGTCCCGTACGCGTAGATACCGTAGACGCTCGCCCCAAGCACCCGAGTTAACAGGAGGTTCAACAGGAAGCCGACGATGTTGACGACGATGGTTCCAAGGTAGTATAGCGAGGCACCGTCGGCGACCGATCGGAGATCCGAGAGTCCACGAGAGGAGTCTTCCGTCATCGTTGGCTCGATTCCCGAACGACGCCTATAGTAGTGGACCGGTTACTCGGTGGTGAGTGAGGAACTGTCGAGAGCGCGTCGAGTGAGCGCCGGACGGTTACCCACTGTGACTGTCATAACCTCGTTACCGAAGTTTCGGCGTAGGAGAGGCTAACAACCCCGGAAGGCTCCGAGAGTGCCATCGAATCACCGACCAGTTCGTGAGTAACAGGTCCGTAACAATGAGTGCGTTCGTGAACAGACCGGGCATGCGAAATGTCGTGTTTCTCTGTCTCGACTCCGTTCGGAAGGACACGTTCGACGACTGTGCCGCCCGCCTCTCCAACCGAGCCGATCTGACGTTCAAGCAGTGCCGAGCCGCGAGTTCCTGGAGCGCCCCCAGCTACGCGAGCATGATGACGGGGCAACTCCCACACGAACACGGCGTTCACACGCACGATACGCACGTGACCGGGATCGACCGCGAGGAGACCCTCCTCGGCGACCTCGAGTCACACCGCGCGCTGGGCGTCAGCACGAACGTCTTCGCCGGGTCGGCCTACGGCTTCGACGCCTTCTTCGACGAGTTCGTCGATATCACGGAAGCCTATCGATACCCCAACGGACTGGACCCCGTCGCCGTCCGCAGCGACACCGAACGGACGGGTTCGGGTGCGTACCTCGAGTATCTCCGACGGTCACTGACGCACGACCATCCAGGTGCCAGCCTGGCGAACGGAGCCGTCGGGTTCCTCGACACCGTCTCCGAGACCGCTCCGATTCCGAAGCTGTTCGACGACGGGGCGAGCGCCGTGACCCGAACCTCGCGGTCACTGATCGACGACACCGAGGAGCCCTTCTTCCTGTTCGGCTCGTTCATGGAGGCCCACACGCCGCTTCGCCATATCCGCGGCTTCGACCGATCGCTTCACTCGGCATCGAATACGTTCACGACCGCCGAGCACACCGTCTGGGAGCTAATGGAATCGGCAGACGACCACCGCGAGTTCCTCGAGACGCGCCGGGAGCTCTACGGGGCGTCCATCGAGTACCTCGACCGAACGATCGACGCGTTCCTCGAGTGGATTCACGCGGAGACGAGTCGCGAGACGACGGTCGTCGTGACGGCCGACCACGGCGAGAACCAGGGCTACGACTTCGAAGACGGCCTCGTCCGACACAAGAGCAGCCTCTCGGAGGGGCTGGTACACGTCCCGCTGCTCGTCAGCAACCCGCCCGAGGGCTACCCGGAGACCGAAGACCGCTACGTCTCCCACCTCGAGCTTCGCTCGCTGCTCGCGACCATGGCTCGAGACGAGGTCGTCGACCCGACGAGCGAGCGCGTCGTCGCTGAACACATCGGTATGAGCGCCGGACCCGAACCGCCGGACCGCACGGAGCACTGGGACCGGCTGATGCGGGCGGCCTACGACGGCACGATGAAATACGTCTGGGACTCCCAGGGCGGCCGCGAGGAGTACGAACTCGACCGAGATCGGCCGGGCTGGCAGCGACGCGTCGACGACGATGCGACCGTACCAGAGTGGGCGACAGAGCGCTTTGACGCGGATGCCTACGCGTACAAACGGGAGGCGCTCGCCGAGGCGGCCGACAGCACGACCGACGGCGTCGACGAAGGCGTTCAGGACAGACTCGAGAAACTCGGCTACGTCTGAGCGACGGGCCGATTCGCGGGCCGTCGCCACTGGAGTAACAGCGTCGTCGTCACTCGAGTAACGGCGTCGTACCGATCGTTTCTCCCTGACTAACAAAGCGGATCTGGCGGTTCGCGACACCTATGGCCGTTGGCTCGCTCCTCCCCGATCGCTACTCGCTCGAGAACGTCGAGAAAGTCGCCCGAAATCCGCGACTCCTCAAAAAGGAAGCGTTCACGCTCGGTTTGAGGGTGAACGCTCGAGCGAGTCGACTCCAGTCGGCCCGCGCCGGACGAACGGACGGTATCGACATGATCGCCGCCGACTGGGACAATCTCCTCATTCTCGACGGCTGTCGCTACGATATGTTCGCCGCCCAGTCAGACCTCGAGGGCGAACTGTCTCGAAAACGGTCACTGGGCAGCGATAGCTGGGAGTTCATGGAGACGAACTTCGAGGGCCGATCGCTCCACGATACCGTCTACGTCACGGCCAATCCACACGTCTACGAACTCGAGGACGACGTCTTCCACGCGGTCGTCGACTTGCTCGAGCGAGGCTGGGACGAGGAGACCCGAACGGTCCGCCCGGAAACGGTCGTCGAGGAGGCCATCGCCGCCCACGAACGCTACCCGGACAAGCGACTGATCGTCCACTTCATGCAGCCACACTTCCCGTTCATCGGCCCGACCGGCCAGCGCTTCTCGCACATGGGACTCGAACACCACCTCGAGGACGAGGAGCGTTCGAGCGCGCCGAACCCCTGGTTCGGACTCGTCCACGAACAGGATATCGACATCGAGACGGTGGTCGCGGCCTACCGCGAAAACCTCGATCTCACCTTACCACACGTCGAAACACTCATCGAGGAACTCGACGGCAAAAGCGTCGTCACGGCGGATCACGGCAATCTGATCGGCGAGCGCGGCTTCCCGATTCCGATTCGCCTCTACGGTCACCCGCGCGGGCTTCACATGGACCAGTTACTCGCCGTCCCGTGGCTCGAGGCCGAGCACACCGAGCGACGAAAAACCGTCGCCGAACCGCCAGTCGAATCGGTCGACGAGACGGACGCCGACGACGACGTGGTCGAGGATCGACTCAGCGCGCTGGGGTACGTGTAGATCGAGTGCGGTTCGGGTTCGATCCGAGACTCTCGCTCCGTCTCGAGGGGATGTGTTACGTTACTCGGCCGGCTCGTCCGCGTTAGCCTGGCGACGCAGCCACTCGAGGCCGAGGGCGCTGCCGACGATACCGGCACCGGCGGTGAATCCGGGGACACTATCGTCGTCTCCGTCCTCGTCCGAAGCGTCGTCCGTGTCGCCGCTCTCGCCGTCATCTGTCTCGCTGGGCTCGTCGTCGGAACCGTCCGGGTCATCGGTTCCGTCGTCATCGGTCCCGTCATCGGTCCCGTCGTCGGTTCCGTCGTCGGTCCCGTCTTCGGACCCATCGGATTCGTCGGAGTCGGTCTCTTCCGAATCGTCGTCGTCCTGATCGTCGTCAGATCCGTCCCCACTTGATCCGTCCTCCCCGGAATCGCCGTCGGAACCGTCCTCTCCGGAATCACCATCGGAGCCATCCGTCTCGGAATCATCGTCGTCGGAGCCGTCCTTGTCAGAGTCACCCTCGTCCGAATCGTCGTCAGAACCGTCTTCGCCTGAATCGTCGTCATCGTCGTCATCGTCGTCGGAGTCACCCTCCTCGGACGGCCGAAGCGCAACGAGCATGTTGTCAGAGCTATCGTCTGACTCGGATCGAACGTATACCGTCTCCTCGGTGAGCGTCGGTGCACGACGTCCCGTATCTCGGTTGTCGAAATCCATCTCGACCGCCCACTCTTCGTCGCCGGTTTCGATGTCGAACCCGACGAGTTCTGTCCCCTCCGATGGGGGGCGTCCCGCCTTGATTGCGACCACGGTCTCTCCGACGATCGACGCCGAATCCCATTGCATGGTACCGCCGTCCACGCGCCACAGTTCGTCCCCCGAGCGGTCGTAGGCTGTGAATCGATAGTCGAGCGTGCTGATCCACGCCGCCTCACCGACGGCGGCCTCGAGTTCGGTTCGACCGGCGCCGGTTTGTTCTCCGGTTTCCGCGTCGAGGATCGGGCCGCCAGTGCCGCCGCCGCTCGGGTCGCGAACGGCGTAGATCCGTCCGTCGTTCGCCATCAGTCCGCCGAAGGTCGGGAACTGCGAATCCGAATCCACCGTCGGCAACCACGTCCACACCGTCTCTCCCGTTTCGGGATCGAAAGCGGCGAGACCATTCTCGTCGTCCTCGTCACTTTCGACGGCGGTCCTCGCGTGGACGAGGTCGTCCGAAGCCACGACCGCGGACGCCGTGTGCTCTTGTGGATCGGACTCTTCGTCCTCCATTTCGATTGTCTCGCGCTCCCAGACGACCTCGCCGCTGCCGGGCTCGAGCGCGTAGAGCGTTCCCTCGTCGACCGCGAGGACCAGTCCGTGGGCGACGATCGGTGAGGACGCACCTCGTTCGACCGTCCACTCGACCTCGCCCGAGGCGACATTGAGTGCCGTTAGCTGATCGCCACCGACGTAGACGCCCTCGCCAGCGACCGCGGGCGTCGTCATCGTATCCGTGCCCTCGACATCGGCCGTCCACTCGACGGAGCCGTCCTCGTCGTCGAGCGCGTGGATCTCCTCGCCCGTGTTCAGGTACACTGTCCCGTCGACGACGGCGAGTGGCCCGTCCTCTTCGTACTCCCAGGCGACGGTGTCCGGCTTCTCGAACTCGCCGTCGATTGGCAGGTACCCGGTGTTGCCCGCGCCGCCGCGGTGAGACGACCAGCCGTCTGGTTCCTCGAGTCCGTCCGTCGTTTCGTCGCTTTCGGCCCCGGTAACCCCTGTCGAGGTGATCAGTCCACCAGTAGTAAGCGCTGCCCCCATCGCCATCACGGATCTTCGATTCCAATCCGACATATCGACTCTCTGGTATCTCTATAAGGTAACTATTTGACCAGTAATATAAATTGAAAGTGATAGAACTGTTTCAAGCGGTGAAAGGCGGTTTACACTCGTTCAGCACTCCGGACGGAGTCTGGCGTTTTGGCACTGCGTCAAGAGATCAACATATCTGTGAGAGGGAGGGCAACCCTCACTCAGACAGCGAGCGAGTAACGGCCTGGACGACGTCCGTCCCCCGCTTCGTCGCCGCGCCGCTCTCGAGAAAGACGAGCGTTCGCGGCGGCTCCGTTGCCTTCGGTCGGACGCGCAACTCGAGGTCTGTGGCCGTCTCGGCGGCAACATCCTGCCCGGCCTCGAACTCGAGTCGTGCGCGGTCCTCGTGGATGAACACCCGCGCGATTCGCTCGTCTGAGACCGTCACATCGTAGGCTCGCGCGCCGTCGGCTGTCGGCTCGACGTCCCCGTCGGCGTTGATGACGCGAGTCGACTCGAGCGTGCCGTCTTCGCGGCCGTCGAGTTCGGACGCGAGCAGTTCGGCGATCCGGCGGCCGTCGGTGATTCGCGTTTCGACCATAGGAACGGATGGGTCTGCGGGGATTAACGCCCTTCGGCTTCCGCGTCCTCGGCCTGGAGCGACGACCGTGCAACGGGTGCCAGTTCGCGTACGTCGATCCCTTCGCGACGGGCGTAGACGACCGCTGCGGTCTCGATCGTCACACCGAGTTCTTGCTGGAGTGTGTTAATCGCGCCCACTGCTTCGTGTTTCTCGACGCCCTCCGCGACGAGGGTATCGAGAACGCGTTCGAACGGCGAGCGCTCTCTAAGCAGGTCGTCGTCCGGCGAAAACTCCTCTGGCACCGTCACCGAAGACGGGTCGAACGTCGCCTCGAGTCCGTCGTCGGTGTGCTCGAGGAGGCCCTCACGCGTCGCGACGTCGAGCAATCGCTTCGATTGGTCGGGGGAGAACCAGTCTCGATCGAGCGAGAGCGCCACGACGAACTCGTTTTCCTGTAAACACTGCGTGCCGTTCTGAATGAACGGGGCGGCGACGGCGACCCGGAGGCTCATGAACAGTGTTCGCTCGAACGGCGAGATAACGGTGGCGGTCTTCGCTCGCTGCCGTTGCGTCAGCGATGCCCGCCGTCAATCGGAGGCGCGCCCGCCGCCGTTTCGATTCGCTCGAGTCCGCGACGAGTGCCGATCTCGAGACGCGTGCGACGCGAAACCGAGGGCGCTTAGATATGTGCTCTGACTTCGCGGGGATCGACGAGTCCACTGGCTACCGACGGACGCCCCCAGACGAGGACACTAGCGAGGATGACGCCCAGCAGACTGACGAATCCGTCGGCGAAGGGTTCGAAGAAGTGGACAATGTGACCATCGCCGCCGTGACCGCAACTGTGCTGGCGTTGCTGAGAGTAACGACTCGCGTTACCGGACGAGCGACCAGACTGTCGGAAGCTGACTCCGAGTCGGTGAAAAAAGACAAACAGCTCACAACTCAGCGTCGACGGTCGCCTCGGCGTCGAGATCCGTCGTCGGCTCCGCGGTGTCAGTCTCGTCGCCGGCCATCGCCTCGAGATCACCGACGCGGCGACGTGCCGACTTGCGGATCTCCTCGAGCACCCGGATCGTCCACCGCGACTGTTCGAGGGAGACGGGGACCTCCCCGTCGCCCTCGATCGCCTCGACGAACTCCCCGAAGATTGCCGCGTGTGAGTCCGTCTTCGCTTTGGCTTCCCAACTGTCGTCGAAGCGCGAGACGGCGACAGATTTCGCGTTCTCGAGCGTGCTGCGCAGTTGGGCCGCCGAGAGGTCGAACCCTTTCTTCGATCGGGTGACGACCGAGTTGGTGTACTCCTCGTCGATGCGATAAATCGACTGATTAATCTCGTCGAGGATCACCGATTGCTCTGAGCCGGTGACGACGTGGAGTCGCTGGGAGAGCGTTCCTGAGAGCATCGTGACGTTGCAGAGTGCCCCATCTCGAGAGACGTACTGGACCTGTGCCTGGTCGTAGCTGAAGTCGTCTTCGTACTCACGCGAGAGCACCGTCTGGGCGGAGAGGTCTGCCTCACTGGCGGGGAGACCACCGATGCCGAGCAGCGAGTAGATCGGGTGGGGGAGGCCCTCCTCGAACTCGCCTCCCGGCAGTTCGAATACCCAGGAACCTCGGTTGACCATATCCGGCGGCGTGAGCCCGGCGTAGAGCGTGTTGACCGACCTGATCTCTCCGAGTTCGCCGTCGTCGATCAGCCGACGAACCTTCCGGACAGCGGGGTAAAAGAGGTGGTTGTGAATTACCGTCGCCGGGACGTCGTGTTCCGTCGCGAGTTCCTCGAGTTTCTCGACCTCCTCGGCGGTGACGGTCGACGGCTTCTCGATGATGACGGCGACGCCCGCCTCGATCGCTCGCTTCGCGATTTCGAAGTGAGTCTGAACCGGCGTACAAACGTGCACGCAGTCGAGTTCCTCGAGCAGTTCAGTGTAGTCAGTGACGGCCATCGTCCCGAACTCCCGCGCCCGTTCCCGGGCCCGTTGTTCGTCGAGATCACACACTGCCACGAGTTCCATATCGGGATGTTTGCGAACGCCTGCGAGGTGTGAACGCGATACGGTTCCTGCACCAACGACTGCGGTTTGGACAACCATATGAGAACAGACTAGTCAACACACATTAGTTTCGAATAGATTATATTGAGAACGTAGCAGTGACACGAAGCGGGTGTGTATTATAGACTTCCTATATTTGCCGACAGTCAGCCTCGAGGAACGGTATCGGTCCCGTTGAAGAGGAGATCTACATTCATTGGGACCGATAGTCTGCCGATTTCTCAGTCCGACGCTCTTCCGCCGCCGTTTCGATTCGCTCGAGAGGGTGGCGGGAACTCGTTCGGGGCCGGGTCGGGCGTTTCGGGGAGGACGCAGCGGTCGGGTTCGCGGTTGACGTGGCGATAGCGGCCAGGTTCGTTTGCAAGTGGGTGTGCCGGGTTCTGGTCGCTATCGATGCGTGCGGCACGGACTTCGCCGAAGCCGTTGAGTCGGGCCTGAATGCCCCGCCAGTGATAGCGTGTGGCGGGTGGGACGGAGACCGGACGCGGTGGTTTTCCGTCCGGATGGTTCCTCGCGAGGATCGTGCTGTTGACGTTGCTGGCGAGGGCGTCGTGGTCGATGAGGACGCCAACGCGGGCGTCTCGAGGCGCACGGGCTGCCAGTATGTCGAGACCGAGGTGGAGTGCACGGTACTCGGCGACGTTGTTGTCGGGCGGTGTATCCATGGTCGCAACGCGGGCGACACGGGTGCCGTCGCGTGTTTCGATTACGGCGCCCAGTCCACCGCCCGATTTCCGGAAGGACCCGTCGGTAGCGACGTAGAAGTCACGATGATGGGTCCGTGGCGGGTGGGCGATGTGGGGTGTGGGCGACTCGTCGAACAGGTCCCGCAGTGCGGACCGGCCGTGAGCGGCCATGAAGGCGACTATGGGATTTGCACTCTTAACTATTCTGCCCATGACAGCTGTTGACACGAATTGTCGGCGAATGCGCGGGTCGAAGAATATGGTACGGAACGTATACTAAACTATTGTCGAGATGGGCACATGCGAAGCATGTCACTGAGACGAACGAACATCTGAACCAGTATTTCACCGAATCCTATTTGTGTCATCATACCTATATATTGTCGTGTTCTTTGTTTCCTTATGGCATGGGTGCCACACGAGAATTCAACACGACGGTCGTTTCTGACAGCCGTTGGCGCAACGTCTGTAGTCGCAGTCGCTGGTTGTCTCGGCGAGGAGGGGGAAGACACCGACGAACTGGTCATCACGCAGGGTGAGTTTGTCGAAAACACCGATCCGAACGATCACAACGCGACACCGTACTACAACGTCTTCGATCAGGTCTACGAGCCGATGTTCGAGGTGACAGAAGACGGCGAGATCGAAGAACGCGTGGTCACGGAGTGGAGTCACCCCGACGATGGCGTTGTCGAACTGACGCTCAGAGACGACGTCGTCTTTCACAACGGGGAGGACCTCACCGCGAGCGACGTCGCCTACACGTTGCGGCGACAGGTCGACGAAGACGTCGGCTTCGCGAGCGACCAGGTGGCCGGACTCACCACGGTCACCGGGGCCGAAGCCGAGGACGACACCACGGTGATCGTCGAACACGAGGGATCGGAATCTCTCGTCGAGTTCCAGCTCGCGAGTTTCTGTCGCGCCGTCAACGAAGAGTGGGTCGAAGACCAGGAGCAACCGATCGACGGCGACATGATGGGAACCGGCCCCTACGAACTCGAGGAGTACGAACCCGACGTGCAAGCCGTTTTCACGCGCTTCGACGACTACTGGGGCGACGAACCGGCGTACGAACGAGTGCGGATCAACGCGGCCGCCGAGTCGAGTTCCCGCGTGGGCGCGGTCCAAACCGGCGAGAGCGACCTCGTCGTCAACGTGCCGCCGACGGACGTCGACGACGTCGACACCGACGACGGAATCGAGATTCGCAATGTCACCAGCAACCGAAACATCTTCCTGGTGATGAAAAACGAAATCGAACCCTTCGACAGTCAGGAGTTCCGGCAGGCGATGAACTACGCGGTCGACAACCAGGGGATCATCGACTCCATCCTCGGGCAGTTCGGCGAGCCGATGACCCAGCCCATTCCCGAGGGGCTCTTCGGCTACAACCCGGACCTCGAGCCCTACGAACAGGATCAGAGCCAAGCCGAAGAACTCGTCGAGGAGAGCGGCTACGCGGACGAAGAGATCACGCTCTACACGATGGAGGGGCGATACCTCAACGACGCCGAGGTCGCCCAGACCGCGGCCGACCAGATCGACCAACTCGAGAACGTCGACTGTGATTTCGAAACCGTTCCGTTCGACGACGTCTCCGACGCGGCGGGAGAAGGGCCCGATTACGAGGAGATCCCATTCTTCCTGCTCGGTTGGGGGAATCCGACCGGCGACGCCGACTACGGGCTCTCACCGTGGTTCACGAGCGGGGGTGGCCAGTTCAACTTCGCCGACGAGGACATCGAGGAGCAACTCCTCGAGAGCCAACAGATCGACGACGAGGACGAGCGAGAGGAGCAACTCCAGGATATCAACGAACAACTCAGAGAGGAGGCACCGTGGGTGTTCCTCCATCTCGAGGAGAGTATCTACGGCGTCCGCGACGACCTCGAGTGGGAGCCACGCGCCGATGAGAGCCTCTACGCGGAAGAGATGGGCTGACAGACGAGAACTGAAAGAAGCGAGGAGGCCAAACAAGAGACGGGTGACACCACTCGAGGAAGGCAGCATCACTCGAGTGAGCGACGGACCGACCGGGACCGCTCGGAACCGATCCGGCCGCAATCGCCCGATCCGGATCGCCCTCGGGACACCCGATACTGCCGTCTCGAGGGTCACACTGGTTCGTCGACTTCGCCCGGTCGGCTCGAGGCACACTGACCGACAGCAACCACACCAACCCAGCACACACACTACACCACACTCGATGTCGTACGGAAAATTCCTGGTCAAACGCATCCTGCAAGGGTTCGTCGTCATCTGGGGGGTCGTCACAGTCACGTTCGGGCTCCGAGCCGTCTCGCCCGGAGATCCGGTGAATCTGATCGTCGACCCCGCGGCTTCGCCGGAGCTACGCGAGCAGATTCGCGAGGATCTCGGCTTGAACGAGCCGATTTACGTTCAGTACATCGAGTACCTCCAGGGACTCGTCGTCGGCGACCTCGGCTACTCCTATCAGTCGAGTCGGGAGGTGTCGACGATGGTCATCGAACGAATCCCTGCCACGCTCGAGCTGGCGATCGCGGCGACCATCGTCGCGACCGTCATCGCGATTCCGTTGGGCGTGATCAGCGCGACGAGACGCAATCAGCCCTCTGATTACGGCGCGACGCTGTTCTCGCTGGTCGGGATCAGCACGCCGAACTTCTGGCTCGGAATCATGTTGATCCTCGTGTTGGCCGTCCAGTTCGGGATCTTCCCGACGGGCCAGCGACCGGTCGGATTCGCCGACGCGATGCACTCCCTGATCACGACCGGCTACGCACACGACCTCGTGACGTGGGTGCGTCACATCACGTTGCCCGCGATCGCTCTCGGGACGTACTTCACGGCGTTGATCACCCGGCTCACCCGTAGCGGCATGATCGACGAGCTCGGGAAACCGTACGTGACAGCCACTGAGGCGAAGGGGCTGCCGGGCGTTTTGATCCGGTACAAGCACGTCCTGCGGAACACGATGATCCCGATCATCACCGTGCTTGGCCTCCAACTCGGCACGTTGATCGGCGGCGCGGTCATCACCGAAACGGTCTTCTCCTGGCCCGGGCTCGGCTTGCGGCTGATCAACGCCATCTACGCGCTCGACTGGCCGCTCATTCAGGGCATCATCATCTTCATCGGCGTCGGCTTCGTCGTGATCAACATCTTCGTCGACTCGCTGTACGCCTACCTCAACCCGCGGGTGGTCGACGAATGATTCCCGACCGACTCAAATCGAACCTGCGCCGGGAGTGGAACGAGAGCTTGCTCGCGAAGGTCGGCCTCGCGATCGCGATCGTAATCATCCTGTTGGCCCTGTTCGCACCAGTTCTCGCGACGCACAACCCCCACACGACGGGCAACTTCGACGAGCACGGCAACCCCTACCCGCCGATGGGCGTCGAGCACGACACCCACATGTGGGAGGAGGGTGAGGACGGCCAGGAACGGGTGAGCTACACCGTCGAACCGAGCGACGAGCACTACCTCGGCACGAACAACATCGGACAGGACGTGTTCTCGAGGGTCCTCTTCGGTGCCCGAACGTCGCTCCTCGTGGGCTTACTCGGAACGGGGTTAGCGACTGCGTTCGGCGTTCCCTTCGGCCTCGTCTCGGGCTACTACGGGGGTCGGATCGACGACGGCATGATGCGGATCGCGGACATCATGCTCGCGTTCCCGTCGCTCGTCCTCGCGATCGCGCTCATCGGCGTCTTCGGACCCAGCACGCAATACATTCCCGATCCGATCGTGATGGCCGGGTTCGCCGAGGGAATGCCCGAGTACGCCGTTCTCCCGGGAACCGTCACGCTCGTCGTCGCCCTCGTCACGTGGGTGTGGTTCGCCCGCGTCGCCCGCGGCGAGGCCATGTCGATCCGCAACGAAGAGTACGTCAAGGCGGCGAAGAGCCTCGGTGCGCCCAATCGGACGATCCTGCTCAGGCACGTCCTGCCCAACAGCCTCACGCCGGTGATCGTGCTCGCGACGATTCAGGTCGCCGCGATCATCCTCCTCGAGAGTTCGCTCTCCTACCTGGGCTTTTCGGGGACGACACTCTCGTGGGGCTACGAAATTCAACAGGGCCAAGACTACCTCGCGACGGCGTGGTGGATCGCGACGGTGCCGGGTATCGCGATCGTGCTCGCCGTGATCAGTATCAACCTCCTGGGCGACTGGCTCCGGGATTCCCTCGACCCGAACATCGAGGGCGAGGGCGGAGGTGCCGGCTAACATGACAGAGAACGCACCAGACACGCAGCGATCGGACGACTGGAGTACAGACGACATCCTCCGGGTCGAGGGGCTCTCGACGCGGTTCTTCACGGAACAGGGACAGGTAAACGCCGTCTCCGATCTCGACTTGCGAATCGAACGCGGCGAAATCGTCGGTATCGTCGGCGAGAGCGGCAGCGGCAAGAGCGTCACCGCGCGATCGATCGTCGACTTGATCGAGTCGCCGGGACGGATCACCGACGGCGAGATCTGGTTCAACGAATCGGACCTCGCCGAGGCGGTTCGCGACGATCACCCCGAGGCGGTCGACGGGGACTTCGTCGACCTGCGGGCCGTTCCAGAGCGGGTTCGGGACTCGCTGCGAGGGTCCGCGTTCAGCATGATCTTCCAGGATCCCGAGAGCAGTTTCAACCCAAGTCTCACCGTCGGCGAACAACTCGCCGAGGCCGTCGAGGTTCAGCGTCGTGCCAGCGCAAACCCTCGCTCGACGCGTGCCAGAACCAGTTCCGAGGAGTACTCGATGAGCAACTTCCTCCTCTCGACGGTACTTCCCTCCCAGCGCTACGTCAGCGAGTCGAGTCGCGAACGGGCCGTCGAGTTGCTCGAGTTAGTCGGCATTCCAGACCCGGTCGAACGGGCCGACGAGTACCCACACGAGTACTCCGGCGGGATGCTCCAGCGGGCGATGATCGCCCAGGCGCTCGCCGGAGAGCCGGACGTGTTGATCGCCGACGAGCCGACGACGGCCCTCGACGTGACCATTCAGGCGCAGATTCTCGATCTGCTCGACGAACTCCAGGAAGAGACCGGGATGACCATCCTGCTGATCACGCACAACCTCGGCGTCGTGGCTCGGATGTGCGACCGAGTCGGCGTGATGTACGCCGGCGAAATCGTCGAGCGCGGCCACCTTACGGACGTCTTCGACGACCACGTCCACCCCTACACGGAGGGGCTGCTGGGATCGATTCCCGATCTGGAAGGAGTCGGCGGCCGCCTCGAGCCGATCCCCGGAAACGTTCCGAGCCTACTCGATCACGAGATGGGTGATCGCTGTCACTTCGCCGACCGCTGTCCGAAGGCGATGGACGAGTGCCTCGAGCACCCACCCGAGTACGACGCCGCAGGGAGCGACGAGCACGCAGCACGGTGCGTCCTAACTGAGATGGCCTACGACGAGTCACGAGCGCTTCCGGCGGACTACTTCGGGGAGACGACGGACGGAGCCCGGGACGAACGGCCGGAGGAATCGATCGAAGCCCAGCAACCGGTCGAACAGCCGCCCCTCGAGGAGTCCGGAGGTGAGACGAAATGAGCACCGACGAGCCACTCGTCCGCGTCGAGGACCTCGAGAAGTACTTCTGGGAGAACGATTCGATTGTCGACCGACTGTTCGGCGACGAAGCGGTTCCGGTTCGGGCCGTCGACGGTGTGAGCCTCGATATCTACCGGGGTGAGACGCTCGGGCTCGTCGGCGAGTCCGGCTGTGGCAAGTCGACCGCGGGCGAGACCATCCTCAGACTACAAGAGCCAACGGACGGGCACGTCGAGTTCGACGGCGAGCCAGTCGCCGAACTGTCCGGAAGCGATCTCCAGGCGTTTCGCAGCGAGTCACAGATCGTCTTTCAGGACCCATTCTCGAGTCTCGACCCACGAATGACGGTCGGGAGCATCGTCAGGCAACCACTCGACATCCACGGCGTGGGAACGACCGAGGAACGACGCGAGCGAGTTCGTGAGTTGCTCGAACGCGTCGGCCTCGCTGCGGATCAACTCGATCGGTATCCACACGAGTTCTCCGGTGGCCAACGCCAGCGCATCGGCATCGCGCGTGCGCTCGCATTGGAACCCGACTTTATCGTGCTGGACGAACCGACGTCGGCGCTCGACGTCTCGGTGCAGGCACAGGTGTTGAACCTGCTCGACGACCTCCAGGACGAGTTCGACCTCACCTACTTGCTGATCAGTCACGATCTCTCCGTGATTCGCCACGTCTGTGACCGCGTCGCCGTGATGTACCTCGGCGAAATCGTCGAAGTCGGCCCCGTCGAGGCCCTCTTCGAGGATCCAAAACACCCCTACACGCAAGCGCTCCTCGAGAGCGTACCTCGAGCATCGACCGACGAACGAGAACGCGACCGAGAGACGCTCGCCGGAGACGTTCCCTCCCCGCGAGACCCGCCCAGTGGCTGCCGGTTCAGAACGCGGTGTCCGAACGTCATCCCGCCCGACGAACTCGACCTCGACCAGCAGACCTACCGCGACATCATGACCCTTCGCGAGCGAGTCGAACGTCGGGACATCTCCCTCGAGTCCGTCGGGGGCGACGGCGAGTTCGATCCCACCTCGGGGGGGATTCCGGAGGAAAACGTCCCCGAATTCGTCGAGGTGCTCCGAACGCGGTTGCTCGACACCGATTTGCCCCCTCGACACGACCGAATCGTCGACGAGGCACTCGGCGAACTGGCCGACGAAAACTGGGACGAGGCGGCAACTCGATTGCGCGAGGCCTACGAAAGCGTCTGCGAACGGGAGCAACCGACACTCGAGAACGGAGACCACCCCGTCGCGTGTCACCTCTATACCGACGGTTCCGACCCGTTCGCGGAGACGGACCCGCAGTTGTGAGTCGTCTCGGTCCGAGCAATTGATCTGAGTAGTCGCTGTGTCAACGGTCCAGTCTGCGTGGATTGGAACGATCCCGAGTATCACTGTGCCCACTCTCGAGTTTCGGTGTGTTGGACAGAGCGGTGTGTTGGACAGAGTTCATTTCCTGCATTATTCGCAGAAATATTTTTCGACCTCGTAAGTCGATATTCCCCTCTATAGGGCACGATTCCGACGAAATAGCGCATCTGGACGATCGTTGGGTTGGGCAGGTCGACCAATCTGTGTTGGCCGTAGGTGTAATACCCACCAGTTCCTGGCCTCGGGTATGAACGAGACGTCTACAACTCGGATGGAAGCCGCCTGTTCGCTTCTGTCGGAACCCGAGCGACGATACGTATTATATCAGTTGACAGACCGTCACGGTGCAAATATCGACGAAATTACCGACGGCATCGCCGCCTGGAAGTTCGACGCGGACCCAACAACGGTCGACGAGGCGCGCCGCCAGCAAATCTACATCTCGCTCGTTCACAATCACCTGCCGCGGCTGGCTGACTACGACATCATCGACTACGACCTCCGCAGCGGCGACATCGTTCTCACTGAAGGGTTCGAGGACATTAAACCGCTGTTGACCCAGTTCAAACAGACCGAAGAAGATCCGAAGATTCGCGAACTGCCGTCGCTGTAAGCGGCCACTTTTCGACTCGATTGGAGGGGATGGCTTCTGGAGAACGTCGCCACTTCCTGTGAGCGTCGCCTGAATGGGGTGCCTGTGGGTGTCGTCTGTACGAGCGAACGACACACGTCGTCTGAACGGACGAAGATGGACGAATCGAAACACGTAGAACGATACTGCGTCGATGTCCCGTGTGCGCAGATATCGGAACGCCCTCCTCTTCATCAGCCTCGCGGGAATCTGGGGCACCGCATTCGTCGCCATCAGCGCAGGCCTCGAGCACTTTCCACCCGTTTTGTTCGCCGCCTTTCGCTACGATATTGCCGGTGTGCTCATGCTCGCCTACGCCGTCTACGCCGTCGACGACTGGTATCCGACCCGTCGCGGTGAGTGGCTCCTCGTCGCCGTCGGAGCCACGCTCTTGATCGCGGCGTACCACGTCTTCTTGTTCGTCGGACAACAGCACACGACGGCAGCCGCGGCTGCCATCGTCGTAAGCCTCTCGCCCGTCTTGACCACCGGCTTCGCTCGAGTACTCACCCCGACGGATGCGCTCTCGAGCGTCGGCATCGTGGGACTGGCCTTCGGACTCGTCGGCGTCGGTCTCGTCGCACGACCGGATCCGGAACAGCTGCTGACGACAGACGTCGTCGCGATTCTCTTGGTCTTCTGTGCCGCGACCGCGTTCGCCCTCGGCGGCGTTGTCACCCGTTCGCTCGAGGCCACGCTCCCCATCGAAACGCTCGAGGCCTGGTCGATGCTCGGCGGCGCGCTCATCATGCACGCCGTCAGTCTCGCGCTTGGCGAACCCCTCGAGCCGACAGCGTGGACCCACCCCGAAGCGGTCGGCGCACTCGGCTACCTGGCCCTGGTCGCGAGTGCGATCGGCTTTTTGCTATACTTCGACCTACTCGAGCGGTTGGGTGCCGTCGAGATCAACATGGTCTCCTACGTCGCCCCCGTCTTCGCCGCGCTCTTCGGCTGGCTGTATCTGGGCGAAGTCGTCGACGCCGCCACGGTCGTCGGCTTCGGATTTATCGCGGCCGGCTTCGTCCTCGTCAAACGAACGGCCATTCGAAGCGAGTTCGATCACCTCGTCCGCCGATTCTCGAGTGAGTAACGGGATAGCACGTCGACTACTGCTGTCTGTGAACCCGTCCGACGTACAGCGCGAGGAGATTGAGCGCGACGAGGCCGAGAAAGAGTAAAAACTCGAACGATGTCGACAATCCGGTCACGAGCAACGGAACGTAGAATACGGGGAGAATAATGCCGCCCCAGAAGCCGGTCACCCGAATCGGCTTCGCGAGCGACGGCACGCGTTCTTCGAGCGCTCGGTGCGTCCGCTCGTCGTCCTCGAGTGTGCTGCGGGTCGGGTCAGCGCGACTCTCTCGTTCGGTGGGTGGGCTCGCCATTGCTTTGGGTGATACACCTCACAGAATCGACGCCAGCACATATACCAGTGCGAACGTTTGCCACAGACACGCTCGATTCATTCCCCGTAGTTGCCCATTACCCGAACATCTTCGGCGAGACTCGATTCCGTCCCCGAATCCGATGTCCACCGACGAACAGCTAGTTCGAGAGAGAAGCCATGAGTATGCGCGTCGTAATCGATCATTGGAACGCTGAATCTGCGTGAATGTGAGCCGATTCGGATACACACATCACTCGTCTGTCGTCACGGCTCACGAACCGACGTGCGCACGCTCGAGCGGGCACCGAATCGTACCAGAAGTGGCAAATACGATTGCTCTATTCAGAGAGGAACGTGAAATTCGCGCTCAGTAGAGGCGAAGGTGTTACCAGAGCAGTTGCTCAACTCTCGGATTAGCGTCAGAATCGACCTGCTGAATATAGAGCACGAGTACATCGTTTAACCCCCTATTCAATCAAATCAGATTCACCCAATCGAAAGTACAGGCCCATAACGCTGTGAGATTGACCGAGCGGCAGTGGTTTTCTTTCGGGTCCGTCGGTAGGAAGTCACCAACTGCTGGTACTAAATTTCAGACTTGTCATACGTTCGGAAGAGGTCCCCTCGGCTCCTTATGT
Organism: Natronorubrum sediminis; assembly: GCF_900108095.1. Classification (NCBI taxonomy): domain Archaea; kingdom Methanobacteriati; phylum Methanobacteriota; class Halobacteria; order Halobacteriales; family Natrialbaceae; genus Natronorubrum; species Natronorubrum sediminis. The sequence goes on along the minus strand of NZ_FNWL01000002.1, from coordinate 251,240 downwards.
GTCGTTGAACTTTGTCCACTCTGCTTCGGTCCCGAGAATATCTGCGAGTGAGATAACTACCGATTGCAGTTCGTTGATTTGTTGCTGTTGGTGTTCCACGAGATTGTGGAGTTCATCGACCTGCGATTGAGTCTCGTCGTATTGTTGGGTGGTTTTTTCAAGTCTATCCGAGAACGTTTCCATAGCTTTTGAGAGATGCGAGATGTCTTCATCAGTTGCCAACCCATGTTCATGGGGATCAGTCAGCATCTCTCTATGTGTGACGATCGCGTCAGCAACGTTCTCACTCCCGTCTGGCAGCGTTATCGACAGAGGTTGTGTTTCGGGCGTGTCAGTCACAGATGAAGTGCCATCCGTCTCAGGGGATTGATTCTGTTTGATACCTTGCGTGGATTCCTTCGAATCGCCACTCATACCTCTTGAGGGCTGCCCTACCCATATAAATCCTCGTCAGACATCGACACACAAGGTAGTGTATTCATTGATATTTATCTGTTATAGCTGGTCTCCGTTCAGCAGGCCCTCATTGGCACTCATAAGCTGTTCGATATTTAGTGATGCTTCTACTACTGGTAGTGACCTGTGTGATGAGCGTCTTGTACGATAGATCTCATTGACACGCGCACAAGCCACAAAGACGGACAAATAAGCAACGTTGGTATCTGTAGCAGTTATTCACGATGGATTAACCAACACTCTCATGATTCCAGCTATGGGGTTCCAACTGGAGCAATTGACACGTATGCGCTGTGTATCCAACACGACGCTACGAACCTCACACGAACCTGATAGAACGTTCGCTGATCAATAAGCACAGACAAGATACGGATAATCAGTCCCGAGTGAATGAAAGAGATGCCATGCGAACCGTTCTATGGTACCCTCTTTACACGGCAACGGAATGGTGGTCGCCGCAGACACCTGACTGTCGTCGAATCAGACGGGTGCATACGGCTAAGCCGACGCCGAGCCTCATCGAAGTATGGGGCAGGATGTCAAACTTAATCGTGTCGAGACGGTCCTCAAAGACCTCGAGTATCCGATCTCACGGGAGGACGCTATCGACGGGTGCGAAGACGTGACGCTGGTACTTTCCGAAGGTGAGGAGAACCTCAGCGAGATCGTCGCCGAGTCCAGCGGCGACCGCTTCGAATCGATGGACGACCTCGAGAACGAGGTGTTCAACCTCCTGCCGCGCCACGCCGTGGGCGAGCCGTATCAGTCCGAAGGCGAGGGCTGAGGCGCGGTCGCTGTGGACCGTCGGGTTCGAAAAACGGATTCGAGTCGAATCGCGGTCGCGCCGGCTTAGACGAGGTCCGCAACCGCTTCCATTGTCGTCTCCTTTTCCTCGTCGCTCAGCTCGTTGACGAACCCAATTCGGACGGCGTCGACGCCCTCGATTTCCGCGTAGGATTCGACCCACTCACGGACCTCGTCGGGCGTCCCCGCAGGGGCCAGTTCGTCGAGCAGTTCATCGGGCAACGCGGCGGCCATCGCGTCGGTATCGCGATCCTGCCAGGCCGCACGGATCTCCTCGACGATATCCGAGTAGCCCTGCTTGGCGACCGAGTTGCCGTAGTAGGGACCGTACGCGCCGAGCATGAACGCGATCGTTCCTCGCGCCTTCTCGCGGGCGACCTCGCGGTCTTCGCTCGCGACGCCACGAATGATCGGCGCGACGCGCAGGTCCTCGAGCGTCTTGTCGCCGAGTTCGGCGCCGCGCGCTAAGTCCTCGAGTCTCGTCTCGAGGCCGTCTTCCGTGAACAACTGCGGTGCCCAGCCGTCGCCGAAGCGGCCGGCCATCTCGGTCGCCTTCGGGCCGAGGGTTCCGAGATCGATTTCGGGCGGGTTCTCGGGAATCTCGCGTTCGTAGTTGAGTCCGGCGATGTCGAAAATCTCGCCCTCGTACGCCGGCGAGCCGTTTTCGTAGACGGCGCGGATAACCTCGATGGTCTCGCGCGTTCGTCGGAGCGGGCGGTCGAACTCGAGGCCGTGCCAGCGTTCGGTGATCGCGGGCGAACTCGGACCGAGCCCGAGCCGGAATCTGCCGTCGGAGGCTTCGTGCAATGCGAGTGCAGTCTGTGCGAGCATCGCCGGCGACCGTCCATAGGGCGAGATGACGTCGTTCGTGATCCCCAACTCCTCGGTGCGGTCGGCCGCGAGCGTCAGTACCGGGACGATGTTCCAGCCCGTCGTCTCGCCAACGGTGATCCGATCGAAGCCGAGTTCCTCCGCCTGAACGGCGCGCTCGGCCACTCCTTGCGGGCGTTCGTAGTCGTTCAGTCGCACCAGCAGGTCTAGTTCGGCGTTCACCGGTCTGCCCTCCGCGTCTCTCGAATCGCTCGAGTGTGTGCCATCATCACCTACCGCGTCAGCCACTCCCATAAACTTCAGCGTTCACGATAACTGAACCGAGCGCCGCGACCGAACGGTCACCTCACGAACGGACGGTTGTCTCAGGCGTCGAAATCGCTGTTTTGAACTGTCACACAGATTTGGCGTGCCGCCTCGAGGTGTTCGTCCGCCTCCTCGTGGCCGGTCTCGTCGACTTCCGCAAGCAGTGTCTCGATCTTCCCGACGCGTTCGTCGACGACGGAGCGTTCGAGATCGGTCGTTGCGACGTCTCGAGCGATCGCGTCGGCTTCTCCGAGCCAGCGGGAGGCGTCCCGATCGACTGGCAACTCGGCGGTAGCTGCGAGGTGTCGGTGGAGGTGCTCGAGGCGGCCCTCGAGCGATTCGTCGGCGTCGGGTCCCTGCGGCGATGTGGCTTCGTCGGTCACGTTCGACGAGACGGCCTCGAGACCCGTAGCGCTTGAGATCTATCGCTGCTCGGCGGTCACTGCTCGCGACTCGGTTGCCTCGGTCACGTTCCGAAGTCGCTCGATTCGCGAGTCCGTCGACGGGTGGGTTCCGAGGACGCCGCGGACGACGAACCGGGCCACCCCATCGAAATAGCGCTTTTCCTGCCACGGGGGCGGGACGATGCCGAATGCGGCCGTCGAGCGTTCCGCGCGCATGTCGGTGTCTGGCCGCCTCGAGCGATCGCCGTCGAGTTTCTCGAGGGCGCTCGCGAGTGCAGCTGGATTCCCCGTGACACTCGCTGCGGCGGCGTCAGCGACGTACTCGCGGTAGCGGGCGACGATGGCGACGGAGACGCGACTCGAGACGTAGACGGGAGCGACGACGGCGAGGATGATGGGGTGGTTGAACCGTGTGAGGACCATGGACGCCTTCGTTGCCGGAAAGCGGAGACCCGTCAGAACGGCTGCGTCACGATTGCTGAGATGTGCGAGTTCGTGAGCCAACACGGCGTCCAATTCGGGATCATCGAGGGTCTCGAGCAAGCCACGGGACACGACGATGACCGATTGCTCCGCTCGGTAGCCGACGGTTGCAGCCTGTGGCGTTCGGGTAGTACCGACGCGGACCTCCGGCGCGGGAACGTCGGCCTGTCGCGCCAATCGTCGAACGCGAGCCCGCAGTTCGGGTTCGCGCTCGTCGTCCTCGACGACGCCGTAGGCTTCCTCGAGGTCGCCTCGAACGACACCGTCTTGACGGAGTTCGTTGTCGACGAGTCGGTAGGTCTGCCAGCCGACGAACCCGAGGCCAACGACGACGCCGATGTAGGCGGCCGAAATCTCGAGAACGTCGACGATCAGGGTGTAGAGCACGAAGAACGAGAGTGCTCCGCCGCCGGCGAGTCCGAGGTACTTCGGCGGAACCACCCGCGTCGGATTCCAGAAGAGGGCACCGAGTCCAGCGGCGGCCTCAGAAACGCCATCGTGGGCGAATCGCTCGGAGAGCGCGCCGGGGGAAACGAGTCTGGCGAGAACGGTCGCAGTGAGCCACCACCAGAGGAGGAAGCCGGAAGCGACGAGTACGAGGACGAGCACCGTTCCAGCCATTTCCGGGACGCCTTCCACGAAGGCGAACGAGATGAGCGACGCGAGAACAATCTCGACGACGAAGAGGACGAGCACGCCGACGAAACCGAGGAGACTGGCGACACCCATTCGAATCCAGAGGCCAGTTCGGAGGTCGCCGAGACTCATCGCTGATCCACCGCCAAACGCGACGTCGATTGCATCGACTCGAGTGAGAGGGCACCCGGCGGTATCGATTGCACAAGTGAGAATCCGTTGGTCGTGTCAGATCAAAATACCTCGGGTTCGTGATGGGTCAGCTGGGTCGCCGTTCGATACTGCGGCGAATCTGCCACTCCCTTTTTCACGGTCCTCCGAGCAATAACGGGTATGACTCACGGATTGGACCCGACGGAGGAGTACGACGGGTCGATCACCGTCCGGCTGTTGGACGACGAACGGGGGACGGAGACTCACCGATGTTCGTCATACGAAGGGGCCATCGAACTCGTAAAGATCCACGAGCGACGCGTCACGGTCGCGAAAATCGTCGACCGAGACGGCGAGATCGTCTTTAGCTCCGTCGACACGGACATCGACGTCTGGGAACGCGTTTGGAACCGAGAGAAACGCCGACTCTCCGTCCACGTCGAGGAACGCGAGTGTCCCTACGATAGCATCTCCTGCTTTGCCGACGATCTCTGCGTGCAGTGTAAAATCGATACCGTCCAGGAACAATACTGAGACGAGGTGCGCAATTCAGTCGTGGACTAATACGTCGAGGACGTCAACGCCTTCGTTCGCCAGCGCGTCCTCGAGCGCACCCGCAATTTTGTCGGGCGTTTCGACGAGTTCGGCGCGCGCGCCGTGGCTCTCGGCGTTTTTCACGAGGTCGACCGGCGGGTCGAAGTCCATTCCGACGAACTCGTAGTCCGCTTCCTCGCCCCCGAGCAAGTCGAGCGTGTTGTTCTTGAGGATTCGGTAGTTGCGATTGTCGGAGATGACGACCGTGAGGTCGACGTCGTGGCGGGCCGCGCTGTAGATCGAGTGGGGATAGTACTGGTAGGAACCGTCCCCGATGAAGCCGACCACGTCCCGCGGTTCGTCTCGCTGGCCTTCCGCGATGGCCGCGCCGACGGAGGCGGGAAGCCCGTAGCCGAGTCCGCCACCCTTGTTGGAGATGTACTGCTCCGGCGCGAGGTCCCAGCGCGTCAACATGGCGTACTTCGAGGTGATTCCCTCGTCGACGATGGCGCAGTCGCCCGCCACCTGCTCCATCGTATCGACGAGTTCGGCCTTCGAGGCCCGCGGATCGTCTTCGGCGTTTCCTTCGCCCATGCCGGCCATCTTCGCGTCGACCATCTCTTTGATCGCGGCGACGTCCTCGAGGCGGCCCTCGACGGTCTCCGCCGAAATCCGTCCCTGAACGCGCTCGATGAGTTCCTGCAGGACGAGGCCGGGGTCGCCGATGACGGCCGCGTCGGCGGGCTGGTTCTTGCCGACCTGCCAGTCGTCGTCGCTGATGTGGATGCACGTTGTCTCGCTGTCGACGAGGTCACCCTCGTGGCGGGTCAGCGTCGTGTTTGTCGAACAGCCGACGAAGACGAGCGTGTCGGTGTCCATCAGCATCGACGCGAGCCCTTCACTCGGCGGGATGTAGGAGACCCATTGGTCGTGATCCGTCGGGAAGTCGACTTCCGCGGAGAGGATTTCTCCGTGGACGCGCGCCCCGGTCGCCTCCGCGAGTTCGACGGCCGCAGCGACGGCGTCCGCACCGGAGCGAGCGACGTGGTCTCCGACGACCATCACCGGCTCGTCGGCCTCGGCCAGGAGATCGGCCGTTCGCTCGAGTTGGGCCGGATCGCCGCTTCCGGCGTTCGGAATCGCGCCGAGGCGTTCGGGCTCGTCGTCCGTTTCGGCCAGCATGACGTCGAGGGGAAGCCCGAGGAAGACGGGACCCGTCGGGGGCGTCATCGCGACGCGGAAGGCCCGTCGGAGCATCGTCGGGAGGGCGTCGACGTCGAGGACTTCGTCGGACCACTTACAGAACTGCTCTGCCATCTCGGCTAACTGACCCGAGAGGATGGGCTCTTCGTGGCGGAAATCGGTGCTGTGGTTGCCCGCCGTGACGACCAGCGGCGCGCCGGCGATTTTGGCCGCGTACACGTTTCCGAGTCCGTGTGCGAGCCCGGGAGCGATGTGAAGGTTCGCGACGCCGACCGGTCGCACCGAGTCGTCGTGGTGTGAGTGATAGCGCCGCGTCTGTGCGTAGCCCGAAGCCATCCCCACGGCGATGTCCTCGTGGAGCCCAAGGATGTACTCGAGGTCGCTTTTGCCGATCGATTCGACGATCGGTAACTCCGTCGTCCCCGGGTTTCCGAAGACGTAGTCGACGTCGTACGCCTCGAGTGCGTCAGCGAAGAGATCAGCGCCAGTGTAGTCGTCTGTCATGGCTGTGCGTGGCACGGGATGATACATCAACCTGTGTGTTTCGGCGTCCGACGCTGGTTGTTCGGCTGTCCCCTCCCTGCCGGGGCTGGGTATTATACGCCAGTTCGGTGTCACTCGAGGCATGGCCGTCGTGAGAGACGGGACCGGCACCGTTGCGATCGTTCGGGCTTACTGGTCGCAGGTCCATCCCGTGTTCATGCTCCCACCGCTCGCAGCGTCGCTCTTCGGCGTTATTCTCGCGGGTACGCTCGAGGTCGGACTCGCCGCGACTCACCTCGTTGCCATCTTCGCTGCGGTGTACACTGCCCACGTCAAGGACGGCTACGTCGACTTTCACGTTCGCGGCGAAGACGACGATCACCCGCTGACCGAACGCGGCTGTCGGATCGGCCTCGTGCTCTCGACGGGAACGTTCACAGCGTGCTGTCTGGCACTGCTCGCGTTCGTCGACTGGGTCGCCGTCGCGCTGACGGTTCCGACGTGGGTTATCGCGTATTTCCACGCGCCACAACTCGACACGAACCCGCTCACGGCGACGACCGGCTACCCACTCGGCATCGCGCTCTCGTTGCTGGGGGGGTTCTACGTACAAGCCGGGACGCTCGCCCTCGTCCCCGTTGGCTTCGCGCTCGTCTTCCTCGTCTTGCTCTCGGGGATCAAGGTGATCGACGACGCACAGGACTACGAGTACGATCGGTCGATCCAAAAACGAACCGTCGCCGTCGCCCTCGGTCGACAGCGCGCGGACGGCGTCGCCTACGGCCTGCTGATTTCGGCGTTGCTCCTCGTCGCCGGGTTTGCCGTCGCTCGAGTGTTCCCGCCGTCGGCGATGCTCGCCGCGCTCGCCTTCGCAGCGGTCGCCGTCTTCGCTCGACGAGCATCGCCCGACATCGCGACGATGTTGCTCATCCGCGGCTCGTACGTCTTCCTGGCCGTGCTCGTCTTCGCCGTCTGGTTCGAGCCGCTGGCTGGACTCCTCTGACTCGAGTCGGAACCCTCACTGCGACAATGACGTGATCAACGAAACTGCGAACGCAGAAATGCGAGTGTATGCCGGGGATTGCGGTCTCTCAGACCGTAAAGTAGCCGAGTTGCCAGAGGACCAATCCGAGCAGCCAGAGCGTGACGCTGGCGAGCCCCATTCCGGCGAAGAGGTACCCGAACCACGATCGATCCATTGCATTCGAGAGTTTGACGCCGCTGTAGGCGGCGACGATTCCAACGATTGGGAGCAAGAACAGCGAGACGACTGCCGAAATAATCGCACCCCACAGGTGGGCTCTGTGCGTTTCGCGTGCCCGATCGATGTCTTCCATCAACGTCGGTGCCTGGTTTTCCATCGGTCACTCGAGGCTTGGGAGCCGCGGCTATTAAACTGACTGGTTAGTCAGTTTTTGCTCGAGTGGATCGATTCTCGCAGCCTATTCGCAGTAGCGCAGTGTTCGGATGACGAATCACCCGCCAGCCGTGCATTAGCTGAAATCACCTTTCAGAATCCTAGTGCTACCATTTCACGTGACCGAGGAATTAACAAATTAGGTGTGGTAGCTGTAGGCATGAATAAGGATTCTGGCGGAAAAGACAGCAACTCTCCTGCTGACGAGACCCAGCAGGAACCCGTCTTCCCCGACCGACTTCTCGAGATGGACACCGAATTTCTCGTTCTCTCACATCCGCGGCGGCGCTACCTCCTCTACACCCTCGCCGAACGGCCACAGTGGTCGCTTCGTGAACTCGCCACGAAGCTCGCGGCCTGGGAGCTAGACGTTCCCGAGGAGACGATTACGGTGGACGAGCGAAACAAGGTCTACGTCTCGCTCATGCACGCTCACGTCCCGAAATTGGTCGACCACGACGTGGTTGACTTCGACCGCGAGCGTGAGACCATCTCCAAAGGTGAGTATGCTGACCAAATTTTGAAGTCGCTGGCTGGGTTCGGAGCAAGCACCGATAGTGACCAGGAGTCTCACGCTGGGAGGGAGTATCATGAGTGAACGCAAAGACAGTCCGTCCGATACACACGCTACCGACGGCAGTGATCATCTGGTTGCAGACGCCCAAGCACACTACGATTACGACGAGCCCCACGACCTGACGACGACGATAATTTTTGCCGTCGCTGACGCCGAAGGAGTCGATCCACCCAACATCAAAACGCCGCCGCTGTACGACCACGTCGACACCGTCGCGGTCGAAGAAGCGCTGTTCGGCCCGGTTCGAACGCGCCAGAATCACGACGGCACGGAGTCGATTACCTTCAGCTATCGCGACCACGAGATCGTGGTCAGGAGCGATGGTTGGGTGTTCGTCCGGTCGGCCGACGGGTAGCGACCAATTTCTCCGACAGGTGGTTCCGGATACGAGAGTAGAACAAACGCGACTGTCGTGTTGAACTCACTCTCCGTGTTCACACACCGTCTATCGCTGTCGTCGAGGGCGGAAGTTGCGTCGCTCGAGAACGCTCGTCCGCGGAAATCGATCAACTCGTGTTACGGTCACGAACGGCCGTAACGAACCTCTTTACCGCGTCTTGTGGAATCGTTTGCTGAACCATGGGAACAGTTGACGTTGCCATCGGCGTCGACGCGGACTGCGTCGCCGGCTGGCTCGGCTCGTACGGCGGAGAAGACTCTCCTGCGGACCTCTCTCGAGGCCTCGCGGCCGGAAACGAAGGCATCCCGCGGATGCTCGCCCTGTTCGACGAACAGGATATCGACACGTCGTGGTACGTCCCCGGGCACACCATCGATACCTTCCGAGACGAAATCGAAGCCGTCGCGGCGGACGGTCACGAACTCGGGGTCCACGGCTACTCCCACGAGAACCCGACTGACCTCGAGCGAGAACAAGAAGACGAGATTCTCGAGGTGTCGATCGATCTTATCGAGGACGTAACGGGCTCGGAGCCAGTCGGCCACCGCGCGAGTTGGTGGGAGTTCAGCGAGAACACGCCGGATCTTGTCGAGAAACACGGCTTTCTCTACGACAGCAGCCTGATGGAACGGATGTTCGAACCCGGCTGGATGCGAAAGGGCGATAGTTGGGAGAAAATCGACTACGACAAGGACCCACAGACGTGGATGGAGCCCTACCAGTACGGCGAGGAGACCGACATCGTCGAGATTCCGATTAGCTGGTATCGCGACGACATCCCGCCGATGTTGTTCATCAAACAGCCCATCTACCACGCGGGATACAAAGACCCGGAGATGATGTACGAACAGTACTACAAACGCCAGTTCGACTACCTCTACAACCGACGCGGCGCGGGTGTCTACACGTTCACGATTCACCCCGATATCCACGGCCTCCCACACATGATCCCGCTGTTCGAGGAGTTCATCCAGTACGTCAAAAGCCACGAAAACGCACGCTTCGTCACTCTCGAGACCGTCGCCGAGACGTTCAAAGACGACCCGTCGGTCTACGAAAGCGAGAGTCAGTATATCTGAGCGCCCGCTACCCAGTCACGCGTCCGCCTCGAACACCGCCCGAATCGACTCGAGGTCGTCGACGGCCTCGAGCGCGAGTGCGAGTCGAAGCCTTGCCTGCCGCGGCGACCGATCCTCGCCGAAAATTGCCCCGTACTCGCGGAGGCGCTCACCACCGCCGTCGCCCCCGTAGGCTGGCGTGACTCGTCCCTCGAGACACCGCGACGTAACGACGACGGGAACCCCCGACTCGACTGCGTCGCGGACGCCCTCGGCGAGTCCCGGCGTGGCGTTTCCGAGTCCGGTTCCTTCGACGACGAGACCCTCGGCCCCGCACTCGAGGGCGGCCTCGAGTAGCTCACCCGTGACGCCGGTTCCGCTCTTGATCGTGTAGACGGGGCGCTCGAGCGACGTTGCCTCGATCGGGTCCGTCTCGGATCGAGGCGGGCGATGGATCGCGACGCCGTCTCGGTCGACGTGTGCAACCGGCCCCGCATCCGTCGATTGAAACGCGTCGAGTGCGGAGGTATGCGTCTTCGTCACGTACCGCGCACTGTGGATCTCCTCGTCGAACGCGACGAACGTCCCACCCGCGTCACGCTCGCGGAACGCACGGCCGGCCCGAACCGCCGTCAGGAGGTTACTCGGTCCGTCGGGGCTCACCTCGTCGGGTCGGCGCTGTGCCCCCGTCAGAAACACCGGCGTCTCAGGCTGTGTCGTGACGTCGAGGTAATACGCCGTCTCCTCCATCGTGTCCGTCCCGTGTGTGATGACGACGGTATCGACCGCTGAATCGGTGTCCAGCTCTCGGACGCGTTCGCCGATTTCCTCGAGCGTCTCACCGTCCATCTCGAAACTCGGCACCTGTGCGACGTCTTCGATCGTCAACTCCGCGTGGGACTCGAGTTCGGGGACGGCCTCGAGCAGTTCCTCGCCCGTTTGCGTCGGCTTCGGGCCGCCGTCCGAATCGGTGCTCGCGATGGTGCCGCCCGTGGTGAGTACGGTCGTATTCATGCTGTTCCCTCCCACGGTAACGACCGAAAAGGTACCCTACCGAACTCGATATCGGTTACCATACCGTGCAGCTCGTTTTGCGGTCGAGCTATCAGCATTTTTCCTGTGCGGCGATCGGACACGGTCCACAACTGGCGACCCAATCGGCGAGACTCTTCCGAGAGACAGAAGATCCTTATCAGGTTAGCGACACGTTCCGCCAATGAACGTATCGCGCTGGCAGTACCCGTGGATCGCGTTAACCCTCACAGTGATCGGTATCGCACTCGCCAGCCTCTACCTCACCGGCGTTAGCAGCGCAACGGTCTTCGCGGCCCTCATCGCCGGCGGCCTCGGTCTCATCGTCGTCCGTCCGAGACTGTACGCGTATACGATGATCGGAATCGGCGTCTCCTCGGTCGTGTTCGCCGGCGTCCTGATGCTCGGGGACTCGAGTCTGCTTACGGTAGCGGTGCTCACCCTCGTCGGCGTTGGGGCAGTCGTCCGTGGCGTTCACACTCACTTGTTTGTTGACCAAGAGCAGTAGCTTCGAAACTGTCTGTCCTCGTTTACGTCCCTCCACGCATTCTCGAGGTCTGTTTCTTCGAAACCTCGGTGTCCGTTCCGAATCGCTCAATTCCGGTCTCTACCTGATCAGTTCAACAGTCGAGGAAGTGGAACCCGTCGAATACTTTCGTTCTCGTGTGAAAGAGGCCGGCCTCGCGGACAGGATCAAACAGTGGTGCGACGACTGCATTCGTTACGGACTAGACGAACTACCCAGTGACTCGTCTACCCCGAACGATTAATCGCAGTCGGAACGATACATCGGATATGGCGACCGAGGATGGTTTAGAGTCCGAGACTCCACTCGATGAAGTGATGGAGGATATCCGAGGTGAGGTCGTCCGGCGGGTAGCAGCAGCTGACCGGGACGCAAATCGAGACATCTACGACGCGCTCGAAAACGAGTAACACGCGACAGTTCCGATTGTGTCAGTTCGTACTCACGATCTTGATTACTAGTTCTGAGTACACACAGTGTACACAACGTATAAATCGTCTCTCTATCCCGCCGATGCGCATATTCACTCTCGGTCCAAGTTTGGCATCTTTCAGTGTTTCTTGAAAAGTAATTTGAAGATTGGCGTCAGTACTTGACCCATGGAACAAGCGAAACGGTTTGGAGTGGGTGCGGTGATTTTAGGGTTATCAGGTCTTCTCTTTGGTTCTATGGCGATCCTTGATTCAGCAGAATCGACAGGAGTATTCGGATTTGCAGGGATCGCTGTTGGAGTCATGTTACTCGTTATTGGTGTCGGTAAATATCGAGGGTGGGAGAGTTTTTCAACGAATCAGTAATACTACTCGTATGGCCAATACTTGTGCCTCCAGTACAGAACGCTACCCTCGGCGATTGTAGGTAGAAATGTGTGTTTTGTTTGTCAATTAGTACTTACGATCTTGATCACATCACTCTCCTCGAGTTCGTACTCGTCGCTCACTTCCCGACTCGACTTCGCGTCGACGGCGTGGAGGTAGCCGTCGCCGATATCGGAGTGGACGGCGTAGGCGAGGTCAACGGGTGTCGAGCCGTCGGGCAGGAGGAAGGCGTCGGGGAGGACGTTGCCACTGCCGTCGGACCACTTCGCGGCGTCTTCGACGGGGTACGCAGTGAGATACTCGAGTAAGTCGTACACCGCGTAGTTCAGCGCGGACTGGACGCCCGTGCCGTCCCACTCGGCCATCGTCTCTGCGAGTCCCTCGAGCGCTTCACGCTGGGCGTCGCTGACGCCGTCGCCGATCTCGAGGCGTTCGTCGCCGGGATCGTAGTCGACGAGATCGTTATCGGCGGCTCGGCGGAGGGCGAGTTCTCCCTCCGCAGTGGTCGGAATTACGGGCTTATCGAGTTCGAGCAGTTTCTCGACGTTCTCCTGTGGGGCGACGTCGATCTTGTTCGCGGCGACGACGATCGGTTTGGTTCGCTCGCGAACCAGCCGCGCGAGTTCCTCGCGGTGGTCGTCCTCCCACTGGATCGGATCGTCGGGATACTCGAGTTCGCGCAGGACTTTCGCGATCTGCGTCGGTGAGGCTCCAAAGCCCGAGAGCATGTCCGCGAGGACTTCGTCGATGTCGAAATCTGGCGATCGAGACTTTCGCTCGACGGACTCCCAGTTGTCCTCGACGATGCCCGCGAGCCAGAGGTCCATCTCCTCCTCGACGAAGTCGATGTCCTCGAGTGGGTCGTGCTCGCCGATATCGACCGGTTCGCCCTTCTCGTTCGTCCCGCCGGAGGCGTCGATGACGTTGACGATCACGTCCGCGTTGGTCAGTTCGTCGAGGAACTGGTTGCCGAGCCCTTTCCCTTCGTGTGCCCCGGGAACGAGACCGGCGACGTCGAGCAGTTCGATCGGAACGTAGCGCTTGCCATTCTCGCAATTGTCGGCGTTACAGCGCTCCTCGCGCTCGAGGCAGGGACACTCGGTTCGGACGTAGCTGACGCCCCGGTTGGCGTCGATGGTCGTAAACGGATAGTTAGCGACGTCCACCTCGGCCATCGTCGCCGCAGTGTAGAACGTGGACTTGCCGGCGTTTGGCTTTCCGGCAAGCGCAATCGAAAGCATGCCTCCCCGTAGCATCGTCGCTTCAAATTGTCTTTCGATTCCTGTACCCCACAGTGACGATTCGCCGGACGTGTTCTGATCGCTCGCCTCGAGTCGGCCGAGAGCCTTTCACCTGAAGGCTTCAGTCTCTCGTGACGGGCCCGTGAACGTCCGCCCATGCAGTACGATAACTTCATCGGCGAGGTTCAACACCGCGCCCAACTCGACTCTCGAGAGGCCGCACTGAGCATCAGCCGTGCGACGTTGACCACGCTCTCCGAACGAATCCAACCCGGCGAAGCCGAGAACCTCGGCGCGCAACTCCCCGAAGAACTCGGCCGGTTCCTCGAGGTGGTCGACGACGTCGAGCAGTTCGCCTTCGACGAGTTCGTCGACCGCGTCGCCGACCGCGAAGAAGTTGGTGACGACGACCCGGCCGATGCCGCGTTTCACGCCCAGGTCGTCCTCGACGTCGTCGAGGAAGCGGTCAGCGTGGGCGCGCTCGAGGATATCAAAACGCAACTCCCCATGGACGAGGGATACGACGAGCTATTCGAGATTGCAGAGAGCGAAGGGAGTCCGGCGTAACACAATACTTCGAGCAGCGTCCGTTTTCGATAGTCCGGACCGTCCGTGCTCGCGACCGCGCTGGTCGCGCTCCGAGAGAACTCGAGGGTGCCTCGAGAATTGTCTCGAAGTCTTCGACTGGATCGGTTCTGCGTCGCCTTTCCTCACAACTCGAGGGCCATCATCACCTCGTCGGCGTAGTGGCCGTTGAGTTTGTAGTGGTCCTCGCGGACGGCTTCAGTTTCCCAGTCGTGGGCTTCGAGGAACGCGATGGCCTCTTCGTTGCTCGAGGGGACGCTCTGGTAGACGCGTTCGTAGCCGTTCGCGCCAGCCCACTCGAGTCCCCGCGAGAGGAGATGCGAGCCGATTCCGTACCCTTGGTACTCGTCTAAGACGCCGACGGTGAGTTCGGCCGTGTGTGAGAGCTTTTCGAGTTCCGGCGCGTGGAGGTGAACCCAGCCGACGACCTCGTCCTCGACGGTTGCGACGAAGAACATCCGGGACTCGATTTCGTTGTGCCGGAGCAGCGTCTCCTGGTGGTCGATTTCGTCGGCAACGCTCTCGGCTTCGATGTAGGTCTTCTCCTCTGCGACCTGGCGAATCGCACCGACGATCCCCGTGAGGTCTTCCTGTCTGGCCGGCCGGATGTGGAACTCGAGGTCGTCGGAAACGTACTCTTCTTCGGCACCGGCAGCCATCGTTACTCGAAGCGTTCCGTCTTCGCGCTCGAGTCGCCCGTCGCGTTTGAGGATGGCGACGTGATGTCTGAATCCGCTCGGATCGATGGAGAGGTCCTCCTGGACGGTATCGGGTTCGACGGCACCGTGGCGTTCGACGTACTCGTAGATGCGCTTACGGTCGTCGTGGCCGAACTCGAGGGGTTCACTGGATGACATGGTATTAGGTACCACCCAACAATACTTAGTTCTTGGCTGGCTGCCGTTCGTTCATCAGCCAATCGAGAGTAATCTGGAATTTGGATCGGCGAGCCTGTCGTCATCGCTTAATGAAGCAACAGTTGAAGCAGGAGTGGCTTCCGTCCGCAGTCATCAGATCAGCGTGCGTGAGACGCCGGGACGTGTTCGTCCACCAGTGATCCCACCTCGAATACGTCCCGTCGTCTCGCGTCGCTATCATGGTCGGAACGGAACTGCTGGTTGCTGGATGCTCGCTCGCCTTTGCAGTAGTGAGTGGACTCGTTCTCCACGAGTGGCTCCACGCATTCGTGCTCCGCCTCGCCCGAATCGACTACACGATCACGTACGGCCCGGATCGAAAGCGGGGCGTCATCAAGATGTTCACCAGTTGCCCGTGGGCATCGGTCACTCCCTATCCAAGCGGTCGGGAACCTGCCTGGCAGCTTCGGGTTGCTGCACTCTCTCCGCTCTTGCTCGTCGTTCCCGTTCTCGGGATTGCTAGACTCGAGTTTCTCTCGTTCGATTCCCCGATCGTGACGGCGATAACGATCGGCTGGCTCGCGTGTTCGATCCCCAGCCCACAGGATTTCTCGGTCGCATTCTATGCACACGAAATCCTCGAGTCGACAGTTACTCGCGAACCGGATTCACCTCGCCACTCCCACGCTGACTGATCGGTGTCGCGGCGACCCGCCCGTCGTTCGCGTCGGTCACGTTGGTCGTTCAGTCAGTGCCCTCAGTGTGCCACGTCGTGTACGTGTGTACTCCTGCGAGAAGCGCAAACACCGCGAGAATGACAGCCGTAACGCTACTCCACGGAACTGACACCGTGCCGCTGGCGACGACGACGGTGGCAACTCCACAACAACCTACGGTGCCCGCGTAACGAAACGGCCACGGATTACCCGAACTCGAGTTCTCGAGCCCAGTTAGATACGGATCGAACTGCACGAGTGGCGGCTTCGTCCTGATCGTCCCTCGATCCTTGTCGTAGTCGATGATTCCACGCGCATCCAGCTTCGGTAAGTGCGATTGATACAGCGAGATGTAGACGCGCTGGCGTTGATCCGAGTGGAGATTGTCGACGGTCGTCTCGTGTTCCCAGGCGGCGACCTGTTCGGCGAGATCGCTCAACACGACCGGTTCGTCGCTTCGCCGAAGATATCGAAGCACGTCACGACGACGTTGTGTCTGGAGAATGTGATGGATGTCATCGGGCTCGAGAGAAATCTCGTCCTCACCCCCAGAATCGTCTCCTTCGGTGTGTGTGACACTCCCGTGTCCTTCGGCTGCTGTGGGAGTCATTATCAATGAACACTCGCTGATGAGTATGAATAACTACCCCATTTGATCACCGACGCCAGCCGTGAGACTCGAGGTGATTTACTAGTGTGGGCCAAAGGACGGGGCGGGACGTGGCCCACGAACGGTTACGTGACGGTCACACAGCCACGAGTGACCGCCCTGAGTTGAGCACGAGTGATCCACCGGCGCGTTCGTACACTCGGTAGGTAATCGCAGCGTCGGCGTCTGCCGACACTCGATAGTCAGTTCGTTAAATAATAAAGCTATCTACTGCGGCATGTACGACGTAAACTGGATTATTAGTGGACAATCGAATCCACTATCCTGTAATAGTGGACAACGTGGCGATAACACGTATCGCCGGAAACGAAAAGTACCCGGCTGTTCGACTCGAGGTCTGGTCGCGTGTGCCTCGTTACTGATCGACGCTCGTTCGTTCGAAGCGGAGACATTCGAAGCGACGGTACCGAAACTGCGCTCGTTGCACCTCGTGGTCAGAGGTCGATCGGTGTCGGTTGCATTCCGTCGGTCAACTCGGCGCTCACTAACGCCGCGTGACAGCGCCGAAGCCGTTCGGAAAGTGCCTGGTGAGAGACGTCGAGTTCGCCCGCCAGTTCTTTGAGCGTAATCTCTCGTGGAATGTCGAAATAGCCGAGATCGTACGCCGTACAGATCGTTTCGTACTGCGTTTGGGTTAACGGCGTCCGTGCACTTTCGAAATCGTCGATACCAGTCAGTCGCGTCACCTCGACGGCGTAGTCGTACTGTTCGAACAGTGCATAACACTCCGACAGCGCACTCCGATCGTGAAAGAGGAGTTTCACGGACCACGTCCCGTTTTGACCACAGGCCGTCAAAATCGCACCCGCGTTCTCTGCGACGATTTGCTCGAATAACTTCAGTTCGTCACCGAACTCGAGTCTGAACAGCCACTGTTCGCGCTCCCCGAGTCCGTCGTTCGTCTCGGTGTGCTGGTTGCTCCCCGTCAAACTCGCAATAATCGTAAGCGACGGATCCGCCTCGAGTGCGTCCCGAACGCGGCGACGGTTCGGACCCGACACCCAGACGAGGGGCGGTGAATCGCCGATCATCCCACCGATCTGACACTCGAACGTCGGCACTCGATCGAACGTTTGGGCCGCTCCGAGTCGATCCGCAGGTATCTCGAGTTCGACGACTGTCGTCATGATCGAAACCCACCACGATAACCTATAGACGCGTTGGGTTTCCGGTAGCCTTTCCCGCCACCCAATTGCCGTGACTCTCAACTCGCTGTGAGTGTATATTCCCACAACACCAGACTCGAATTAGGGAGGTCTCAGCGTTGTATCGACGTATTCTGGCTGAGTTCACCGAAAGGCTATAATATCAATGCCCGCATACGTTTATCTGGCCGAGCTTGGGACTTGGCTCACAGGGAATACAGGGAGGCGGTGTTCGTTTTCTCCACGGCGAGACGCTGACACGCGAGGTGAGCGCTCGGTGGACCAAACTCGATGCTCGAGCGCGCTGTCCAGTCCAACCGAACGGTAGTGGTACCGAGACGAAACAGAACGCGGTGATGATTCGCGCGTCGAGGTTACGCTGGAACCTCCGCCGGACTTCGCCCCCAGTGACGATGCTGGGCAATCGCATCGACGAAGGCCTCGGCGAAGGCGTCGAGATCGCTGCCGTCGCGACTCGTTACGACGCCCTCGGACGTGACGGTTCCGTCACCGTCACTCGCAATGTCGATATCCGGCAACTCGACTTCCTCGAGTAACTCGGTGCCCTCACCGAGCGCAGCGATCGGTTTGTAGTGCTTGAACGCCTCGGCGACGAAGTGCTTCGGATCGCCCTGTTGGGTTAGCGTGTCGACGCTCTCACTGCCGCCAGGGACGACGACCGCGTCGAAGGAAACCGAGGCCGCCGCGACGTGATGTTGGTCGGCGTCGACCGTCTCGCCGTTCGCCCCGGACTTCTCGCCGAGGTACTTCGAGATGATCTTGACTCGTGCACCCTCGTCTTCGAGGGCGGACTCGAGTTCGCTCACGTGGTCGTCTTCGAATCCGTCGTCGAGGAGGATGGCGATCTTGCGCGTCTCGATCGTGTCCGGCGTCCGGTTTTCCATACTCAGCGACGGATCCTCCCTGTCGTGGTCGGGCATCTCGTCGCCCGGCGAGTCCGGTGGCTCGACGCCGATTCCTTCGGCAACGCGCGTCGCGAACTCGTGGTCGACGTTGTTGAACAGGTCGTAAACCATCCGCTCGCGGATCTCCATGCGGTCGACCTTTCCGAGTTCGAAGTGAGCGGCGTCGACGATGTTCTGTTTCTCGGGCTCGCTCATACTGTTCCAGAACAGTCGGGCCTGATCGAAGTGCTCCTGGAAGCTCTCGCTACGGTTGCGGATCTTCTTCCCGTCGATCTTCTCGTTGTAGTGCTCGTAGCCGCCTTCTTCTTCGGGGACCTCCTGTGGATCGTCGTCGCCGATCGAGTTCGGCTTGTAGGAGACTTTGCCCTCGTTGATTTCTTGGCGCATGAAGCCGGCGCGCTGGTTGTTGTGGCGCTCAGCGAGTGGTCGGTTGATCGGAATCTCGTCCCAGTTCGCGCTTCCGAAACGGTTGAGCTGGGTGTCCTGATAGGAGAACAGCCGTCCCTGGAGGAGCGGGTCGTTCGAGAAGTCGATCCCGGGGACGACGTTGCCGGGGTGGAACGCGACCTGCTCGGTTTCCGCGAAGAAGTTGTCCGGCGTTTCGTTGAGCACCATCTTTCCAATCGGCCGAACTGGAACCTCCGTCTCGGGGACGATCTTGGTCGGATCGAGGATGTCGAAGTCGAACTCCTCGGCTCGCTCTTCGTCGAAGAGCTGAACGCCGAGTTCCCACTCGAGATCGTACCCCTCCTCGATGACGTCGTAGAGCCCCTTCCGGTTGAAATCCGAGTCTTTCCCCCAGAGCTTCGTCGTCTCGTCCCACACGAGCTGGTGGGTGCCGAGCTTTGGCGTCCAGTGGAACTTGACGAACACCGACTCGCCATCGTCGTTGATCAGTCGGAATGTATGGACGCCAAAGCCCTGCATCATCCGATACGCTCGCGGCAACGCCCGCCCCGAGAGCACCCACATGATCATGTGCGTGATTTCGGGTTTCAGCGAAGCGAAGTCCCAGAACGTGTCGTGGGCCGCCGACGCCTGCGGAATCGCGTTGTCGGGCTCAGGTTTGATGGCGTGAACCAGGTCGGGGAACTCCATCGCATCCTGGATGAAAAAGGGCGGCATATTGTTCCCCACGAGGTCCCAGTTACCATCCTCGGTGTAGAACTTCGTCGCGAACCCCCGAACGTCCCGGACGGTGTCCGAGGACCCTCTCGAGCCGACGACGGTCGAGAATCGGGTGAACACTGGCGTCTTCTGGTCGGGATTGGTCAGTACCTTCGCCTTCGTCACGTCCGCGATTTCGTCGTACTCGTCGCCGAGATCGGGGTCCTCGTAGGGCTGATAGTAGCCGTGCGCACCCGTCCCGCGGGCGTGGACGACCCGCTCCGGGATCGACTCGTGGTCGAACTGGGTCATCTTCTCCCGGAAGTGGAAGTCCTCCATCAGCGTCGGGCCCCGCTCGATCGCCTTTAGCGAGTTGTCCGTATCGCTCACCTTGACGCCGTGGTCCGTCGTCAACTCCTCTCCCGACGGATTCTCTCTAACCCCCTCGAGTTGCTCGTCTTTGCTCGTCTCGTCGAGTTCTCCCTCGTGAGCGTCGCTCGTTCCGGGTTGTCCCCCACCTCCGTCTTCGCCTGCACCGTCTGCTCGAGGCTGTGGCGTCTCTTGGGCGTCGCTCGAGTCGAGTTCGGCTTCGTCGTCGACGCTTTCTGCGTTGGTCGATTGCTCGGATGGCGTCTCACCAGAATGCTCCTCCGCTCGGTCGTGGGAATGGTCGTCGGAAGTCATCAGTCAACCGGCGGTCGGGCGTTCGCTGTCCGGTTGACGTCCGAAGGAAGCCCGATTTCCGCCGTGTCAGCCCTTCGACGAACGGGTCCCTAATGGTCGACCTGACATGTGCATGCACCCCGATACGAGGGCGCTCGGCCGGGTTCGATTCGAGTACGGCCATCCCCCCGAACGCTTACGTCTCACTGGCACTCGAGTGCGTCAACTGCCAGCTACCGTAGACGCTGCCGACGGCCAGAAGCGTAACGAGCAACCCGGAAATCACGTTGCTCCAGAGGAGTCGGTCGGCGGTTCCCCCGAGGAGAAACGGTGCGGCGAGGACGACGAGCCCCAACAGTGCGACGAGAATCGGGGCAGCGACCGGGGGCAGCGCTCCACCGTCCGGCCACGCTGCGGTGTACGCAGCGAACGCCGCGATTGCTGTCCCAGCGAGAAAGTTGAGGATAATAATCGAACCCATGCCAGTCAGAACCACGCCGGACCAGAGAATCCAGGCACCGAGCCCAGCAGCGACCCCGGCCGTGCGAACCGGAATCGCCGACTGACTCGTCGTTTCACGCGTGTCGCTCATACCCACGATATGCGAGCGAGCGGTCTAAATTCACACCCAGCATTGTGCCGCCCAGCCACGATTGCGCTAGTATACTAGTCAGTTACGAACCTGGCGTGTCTGACCGTCTCGTGAACACCTGTCGCAGACGAATACCATGGCTGAGAACTATCACGACGAATGACTATCCACGTCGAATACCTACGTAGTTTTATCGTCGTCGTGCTAACCTTCCGTATGGATTCCCGGGAATCGAACATGGATGGAGTGGTCGATATCTTACTCGTCGAGCCAAACCCCGGCGACACGCGACTGTTTAGCGAGAATTTCAAGGACGCAAAGCTCCTGAACACCATCCACTCCGTCTCGAATGGTGAACTAGCCCTCGAATTCGTCCACCAACGAAACGAGTACGAAAACGCCCCGCGACCGGATATCATCCTCCTCGAGCCACAACTTCCGGGAACGAGTGGAATGGATGTCCTCGCCGAATTGAAAGCTGACCACTCTCTCGCCGACATTCCCGTCGTCATCCTCACGAGTTCGGATATGGGCGAGGCGATCGTCAAACGTCACGACCTCGAGGCCGACTGCTACATTCGCAAACCGGTCGCCCCCGAAGAGTTCGTCGAGTTCATCCAGTCGCTCGAGGAATTCTGGTTCGCGATCATCAAGAACCCGGCCGAGGAGTGAGCAGGTCGATCGTTCGCCAGTACCGTGATGCGCTGGCGGGTCGACACTCAACTACCGTTTCAATTTGGCGAGACGCTTTTTCCTCGTTCTCGTGTCCTTCTACTATGGCAACGAAGTCCCCCGTTTACTGTCGACTGTGTGACCAAGCAATGGGTCCTGAAAACACGCTCGAACAGCATTTAGTGCACACGCACGAACAACGAGAACTCGCCAAGCGACTCGTCTCCGAGTGGGAAGCGGAGGAACTTGGCGACACCGGTTGAGTAGGCTGCCACGACTTTCAGTGTCTCTGGGCGTCTGTTCCAACTACGTCTCGAAACGTCCTCTCTCGATCGAGAGAAAGGGGACGACCGGTGTGACAGTGGCACGCTGGTATCCGGTAGACGCCGTTCGGTTCACTGTTGTCAAGTCTC
The DNA here is from genome assembly GCF_900108095.1 of Natronorubrum sediminis. NCBI lineage: Archaea > Methanobacteriati > Methanobacteriota > Halobacteria > Halobacteriales > Natrialbaceae > Natronorubrum > Natronorubrum sediminis. The sequence continues at coordinate 229,532 of NZ_FNWL01000002.1, read as the reverse complement.
GCCCACGAACCCTGGCGCGGCGACGAACGCGGAGTATTCGGTAGTTCGCCAAATCTCTGCAAGAGACATCCGCTGAATCGGTTCCGTTGATTTGACGACAGCACGATGGCTCTTACGGGTCTCGTTGCATACAGCGCGCCTCTCTCGCAGGACGCCAAATCTTGACTGGAACGGCTCAACGGGTCAGTAGCGTGAATTCACGTATCGTCATCGCTTGTCGCAGGGAGCGTAAACGAGACGGTCGTACCCTCACCCGGTTCAGACTCGATCCAGATGTCGCCGGCGGCAGACTCGCTTCGCGAGCCTGCCGAGCTCGAGTTCGCTTCGCTCGCTCGAACGCCGTGGCGCTCGACGATGCGCTTACAGAGCGCGAGGCCGATCCCCGTTCCAGAGTGCTCGTCCTGCGCATGCAGGCTCTGGAATACGTCGAAGACACGCTCCCTGTCGTCCGGGTCAATACCGATCCCCTCGTCGGTGACTGAGACGATCACCGTAGAACCGTTCCGTACAGCCGAAATATCCACCTGTGGCGGGTCGTCGCTGTACTTGATTGCGTTCGAAAGCAAGTTCTGGAATACCTGGCGTAACTGCCCTGGGTCACCCTCGACACGAGGCAGCGACTCGGCCGTGATTTCGGCATCGCTTTCTTCGATTTTCATCTCGAGGTCCCGGCGAACATCCGCGAGAACGGCATCCAGATCGATCGGCTCGAAGGGATCGCCGCGCCGTTCGACCCGCGAATACTCGAGCAATCCGTCGATCATGTCGTGCATCCGGTCGGCACCGTCGACGGCGAAGTCGATGAACTCCTCACCGCCCTCGTCTAGCTCGTCCGCGTAGCGGTGCTCGATCAACTGAAGATAGCTCGAGATCATCCGAAGGGGCTCTTGTAAGTCGTGTGAGGCTGCGTAGGCGAACTGTTCGAGACGCTCGTTGGATGCCTCGAGTCGCCGCTCGAAGCGCTTGCGTTCGGTGATATCGGCCAGTGCACCGGGGAACGCCACCGGCGTCCCGTCATCGTCGTATTCGATATGACCGCGCGCAACGACCCACCGGAGTTCGCCGTCGTCGTCCCAAACGCGGTATTCTTCTTCGTACTCCTCCCCCGATTCGATGGCGTCCTCGATACTCCGTTCGACCCGCTCGCGATCGTCGTCGTGGATGGCCGAGATGAACTGGTCGAGCGAGACGCCCTCGGTGGCCGCGTCGGGATCGATCCCGTACTTCTTGGCGAAGGAAGCACTGGTAACCATCTGGTCGTCGGGAATATGCCACTCCCACGTCCCGACAGCGCCGGCTTCGGCCGCCGCCTCCAGTCGCTCTTTTGCATCCTCGAGATAGCGCTTGCGTTCGACCCGTTCGGTGACGTCGTTCGCCGCTCCTAACCATCGAGTGAGTTCGCCATCCTCGTTCACGAGCGGTGTGGCACGCAAGACGATCCAGGCTACCGTGCCGTCTTCACGAACGACTCGGTGTTTTAGCTCGAAGCTGCTTTTCGTACGAATGGCTTCGTCGATGGTGTCTTGAACCCGCGGCTGATCTTCAGGCGGAACGTATTTTTCGATCCACGATGACCCTTGCTCGTCGGTGTCAGCGAGGAAATCCGCCCCTTCTAAATTGTGCATCTCACTCCAGTCTGCGTTCGTACTGAACACCACGTCCGACGTGGTGGTGACCAACGCGCGAAATCGTTCTTCGCTCTCGCGTAGCTGTTCGTACGCTTCTCGTTTCGCCTCTTGTAGCAACTCCTGTCCGCGCAGTACGATGTCCGATGCGAGCTGTGAATCCGCCGCCTCTGGATCCTGTAGCAGCTCCTGCTCGCGGTCTGTCTGGAGTTCCTTGACGATCGGAGTGATATCCTCGACGCTATGGACGATGTAGTCGAGTTCGCCAGTCGTGTCGAACACCGGCGAATTGATCGGATTCCACCAGCGCTCCTCGAACTCGTTGCTGTCGGACGCGCGATCAGGAATCGGATAGTGTGTCACCGGCATGGTGTCCGCTTCCCCGGTCTCCGCTACTCTCTCGAGCGACTCGCGCAGGTTTCCGGCACCCTCGGCCGGATCGTCGGGATTGTTCGGAAAGATTTCGAACAACGTCTTCCCCATAATCTCCGCCCGCTCAGTCATCGTTGCCTCCAGATACGCATCGCTCACGGCCACGATTTCGTAGTCCTCGGGCTGGACGATGAGATAGTTTCCGGGAACGTTCTCGAACAGTCGACGAAAGGTCGCTTCGGTGGCTTCCGTTTCCGTCTGTTCACGTTCGCCAATTTCGCGAACGATCCCGAGTGTTCCGTCCACGGTATCGCCCGAATCGAGTACGTTCACCCGCACTTCACAGCGAATTTGTTCCCCCTCGACGGTCTCCATGGTGAGCTCGAGTACATCGCTTTGGCCGGCGGCATTCGCTCGGAGCTGGTCGATCTCGTGTTCAATTGCCACACTGTCGTCACCGAAGAGCACGGACACGTGCTCGTCGAGCAGTTCCTCACGCGTGTACCCGATTATATCGACGATGGCGTCGTTAACCGAGACGAAGTGGCCGTCGGCGTCGAGTCGATAGACTCCCGCGTCGATCGTATTGATGAGGGCACGATAGTGCTCGAGGGCCTCAGAGTCGTCCATCCCTTCCCAGAACTTCTTTTCAGAACCCTCGGCCCGTTCGCTCATAGACAGATTGAGGCCCTCAGATCGGATAAGTAGCTTGCTTAGACCGCTCCTTGTATTATTCGGCAATTTGAGAACAGCAGTACTATACCGATGACCTCGTCGTCACGTCGTCGAAGTTCGTCACACCACGTGAATTACTGAAGCCTCTCCAGCGTTTGCTCCGGTGTTTTATACGGGATCGCCCGCACGTTGTGGGTTGCGAATTGGTTGGTAGGTACGTGAAGGTCGGAGAGAGTGAACCACGAGGATCTCGCTTCACCCGTCATCTAGGGTAACCCCTTCACGTTCACTACCCACCGCTCACGACGTTGTTCAGGTGAGGAAATGGGGTCGGAGGGCGCGCCTCTCCTAAACTAAGCGGCAGTGTTCGGGCTGTACGGCTACGATTTTGAACGGTTGAATCACTCATGGGTGTCTTGAATGTCAAGTTTCAGAGTTACGTCTGCTCGCAGTTCTTCGAACTCCTCGTGGAGACCCGCCTTGTAGTAGTGACGACGGATCGTCTCGGGGCGGGCGTTCACGCGTTTCGCGACGGTCTCGATGTCGAGCCCTTGAAGCAACTGCCAGGTGATCGATCCGGTACGAACGGCGTGGAGTGCCCGACTGCTCGGACACTTACTGGCGAAATTCCGTCGGGTGTAATCACACGTCTCGCGGCGATTCGAGTGAGGACACTGCGTGATTACGCAGGGCTGAGTGCCCATGTAGCTCCAGGCGCGGAACGTCGAGTTAGACGGGCGTCCTTGCCGAGCACAGAACAGCGGTTCACGACCTTTCTCGTCGCGTTTGTTAACGCGCTCTCTCGCGAGGTACGTGTCAATCGCACTGACGACGTGCTCGGAGATCCCGACGACGCGTTCGCCCTGCTCTTTGTTCTTTAGTCGGGTGTAGGGTGCCCGGTGACGGAACTCGAGCGTTTGATCGTCGGGGTTGTAGTCACGTAGATCCAGCGCTCGAAGGCCACTCATTCGGCAGCCAACGTGCCACGCAACTTCGAGTATTGCGTGCTCCGGCGTGCCCATGTGCCTCCGAGATGTGCGATAGAAATCGATCAGGGCCTCCGCATCCTCGTGAGCGAGCTGCTGGTCACTCGACTCCTCAGAACGGGTGAGTGTCGGAACGTTCACCTTGTCGCCAAAGTCCTTGTCAACGACGTCGACCGACTCGCAGTAGTCGAGCAGTTGCTTTAGCGCGACCATCGACCCGCGAAGGGTCGTCGGTGCGATCTCGGCTGTCTCTCGATCGGCTCGGAACTCATCGAGGTCCCAGCCGGATAGATCGGACATACGGCTGATGTCGCGTTCTTCGCAGAACTCGACGAACCGCGTCAGCCGGTTCTCGTAGGTTCGCAGCGTGCGATCCGTATTCTCGGCTTTCCGCCTCGAGAGAAACCTATCACGGGCCTCTCGAGGAGACAAATCCCGGTCGCTCATCGCTCACCTCGAGTGTCACGCTCGTGCGCCTGCTCGGACGCGACAGCGATTTTCGCGGCGCAACTCGAGCAGACGTACCCGTTGGGGGTTATCGTCTCTGCAGCGCCCTCACAGAACGGTGTATCGCACTCGCCGACGCGGGCGGGCTCGAGGCTCATCGGGCCACCTCGAGCGTATCGGGTTGGTTACAGTATTCGGTACGCTTACCGTGGTGTGGTGTGCATTCGTGCATGGTCTCACTCTTGTGGGACCGCGGACCCACCGCACGCGTCGCCGGGTAGGATAGGAGACGCGTGCGGGCTGTCCGTCGGCTACTTGAAACGCTGTATGCCACCCTCTTAGTAGTCGGAATGCCGATTCCGATTCTTCCGAAAAGGTATAATTTCGCGACTATCGTGCTTATTGAGTGGTTTCGAAGGAGTTCGCCCTCATTCCGAAACTGACGAAACCAGTTCCGATAATTGACCGCGGGTTGTAATCGATCGGGTGCTTTATCCCTCGAAGCAATGTGCGTAAACATGGTTCTTGACAGCAGAGAACCGCTCAGAACCCGTGCCCCCACACGGGTTGCGCTTTCCTACGACAGTCGATGGCTCGAGTCCTGACGTTCTCTGGTAATCTGAGCTAGGAGAGAAACAACTTAAATCTATGCAATAGAACTTGTATGAGTGGGCTGAAACGTGCAACAGAACAACTCACCGGTGCGACTAAGAAACGAACGTGGGAATAAGACGGTATGCGACCCCGGGTGCCCTGGATGAACGAAGTCGACGATGCAATTCTCGAGTTCCTACGCGATCTCGAGGTCGATGGGCAACGGGTTGCCCTCAAGCCAGGTGCTGTTCACCACAATTTGGTTGAGGAGTTTGGAATGCTGGATAAGAGTCTGAGTACATTCTCGAGAAGAATGGATACGTTAGCTGGTGCAGGTTTACTCGAAAAATCGAAAGACGGGAAGGGTTCACCCTATAAAATCACAGACAAAGGAATATCGTACTTGGACGGGGAATTACACACCGAAGATCTACGGAGCAATTGATTAATGTATTCAAATCATCCTCTATCTAATCAGGCCCTCTCTACAGAGATTTAAATTATTAGAAGGTTAGGCCGAGTCCGAATTCTGATTATCTATTCGTCGAATTCTTCCTCGAATTCATGCGTTGTTAGCGTCGTTCCATCATCTCCGTCTTGCCAGATTATGGATATTTCGTCTCCTTCATCCACACTATCCTGAGTTCCACTAACCGTTATTGATTCACCCGCTCCAATTTCGTCATCTGATGCTTCATACGTTAGATCGTCAACATCACCTGTCGCATGGATACTGGAGTTGTCAAAGGAGTCTCCACTGTCAACACTAAACACGACAAGTTCATCATCCTCATAGTCCCCATCATTAAGAACCTCGTCAGAACTAAAACTAGTAGTTGGTGAATCGCTGCCCATATCGTCACCCATGTCCATCACGAATGCGGCGATTACAGCTGCGAGAATGACGGTGATGGCAACCATGAGCACAACGCCTATCACTGGCGATACAGCACGTTCTTCTTCCGATCCGACGAGTTTGTTACGGTATTTTTTCAAATCCATTGCTTGTCACGCACCCGTGAACGGCCAGGAAGGACGTATCGCAGGTTGAGGCCCACAATTGACGCTAGGAAAGACGACCCCACGCCGTCCCGCGCCATCAATCCGAAACCGTTTGAACTGGATGCTATCTGAGTGTGGAAACTATGGGTACAAATACATACAGGATAGTGATAATCACTAAATTAGTACAGTTATCAATATTGGTAATTAGGTTCCCATAGAAATAGCTCAATGCCCTCTTGAAAGAGTGTTTTACAGGTCGATCCGGCTATATCGTACCGAGAGAGAATTTGTTATCTATGACTCAGTAGTGTGGTGAACAACAACGTTGCTCCCAACTTCGTGAGTGGTCAAGGTTGAGCCGCTATCACCGGCGTCCCAAATGAGTGAAATTTCTTCCCCTTCAGTTAGTGCAGGAGTATCGGAGTTACTACCTTCTTCGTCATAAGCACCCCAACCACCAACATCTGTGTATGCGATCTCAACAGATCCCCCTGCAGAGATGTCTTCCCCGCTATCAACATCCAATTCGAGATTCTCAGTATCACCAGCTATCTCAAGATTCCCGGCATCGACTGATTCACCACTATCATGGTTGAATTCGAGAACAACTACATTTCCATCGCCATCGTATTCGATATCGTCAGAGGTAGACGCTTCCCAAGCCGCGTTTGGTGCATCACTACCGCCCATACTGTCACCCATATCCATCACAAACGCCGCAATGACTGCGGCGAGAATGACGGTGATGGCAACCATGAGCACAACCCCGATTACGGGGGAGACTGCACGTTCTTCTTCCGATCCAACGAGTTTGCTACGGTAGTATTTCAAATCCATTTTATTAGGCACGCTAAATTGGAACGGCAGTCAACACAAATCAAGAGGACGACTATTAACACTGAGTAAGACGTCCTTCGTTAATCATTGTGTCGGAACTTCTAACCGACTAATTTGGTGCTGAGAAACAGACTGTCTTACTAGGATATATATGTATCCAATAGTAACTGAGGAGTAAATTGTTGTCGTATAGATATTAATTTGGAGCGTTAATTAGAGGTAATCGCTATCAAGAAGAACCTGTTTCCACAATATCAATATCTTCATCAATTTCGTGAGTATCTAACGTGGTACCGCTACCATCACCTTCCCAAATTAGAGATATTTCTTCATTTTCCAAGTCTTCGCTAGCATCAAGATCCTCGTCATCGACTATAGTAACTTCAACAGTTTCACCGATACCCATTTCATAATCGCTTAATTCAAAGTCATTCTCTGCGGTAGTAGATACTCCCAAATTGTCTAATGAATCTCCACTATCTAGTGTGAACTCAACTACTGTGTTGTTGTCATCTTCATCAGTTTCCAGTTCACCCATTTCCGCAACAGAATCATTCAATTCGGAACTTAAGCTGGCTGTTGGCGCGTCGTCACCCATGTCATCACCCATATCCATCACGAACGCAGCGATGACTGCCGCGAGAATGACGGTGATGGCAACCATGAGCACGACTCCGATCACTGGCGATACAGCACGTTCCTCTTCCGATCCGACGAGCTTGTTACGGTATTTTTTTAAATCCATTGGTTGTCACGCATCGCCCAATGGCCGGAACGCTTTATATCGGCAGTGTCGAGGTACTACATGGCGCTGCAGTAAGACGACCCCACGCCGTCCCACGCCACCGATCCGATTCCATTGGTATTTGATGCTGGTTCTATCTGGAAATCATGGACACTAAAACATACGGGATAGTGAAATTCTTTAAATTTGATAAGGTTTTCAGACCTGATAATTAGGGGAGTGTAGAATACTTCCAACGACCCCTTGAACTCAACGATAGCACCGATTCTATCACTGTTCACAACAAAAGCGAGAACGGTTATATCGTCTCGACACAATCCCAAACCGATGCCAAACCGCGGCCCCGTCTCCGAACGTGCCCTCGCTCGAACCTACAGCAGTCCCTCATACAGCGACGCGTACGAAACGGTCGAAGAATACCGACGGGTAATGAGCTACGCGAGTCGGTATCCAAACAAGGGCTCGTCGGCCGTAGCCTCGAACTTTGATCTCCCACGGGGCCGCGTCCGCCCCTGGATCGAACACACCTCAATCCCAGACCCCGTTCGGGCGATCGACACTGCACGTGAGTACGGGTGGCTAGAGGCCGATCTCGGAAGCCCGACGTTCGGAGCGTTGAGCACACTCGTTGCGAACGTGTTCTCGGGCGGCTCAATCGCCGAATCCAACTATACCCCGACGTTCGCGTTGAACCACCGCGGCGAAGACTCACACGTGATCGACGCGCTCGACCTCGCTGGAATCGAATACGATGTTCTCGAGCGAGACGGACGGGCCGACGAAGCCCGGCCAACATCCGACGGGCGGGTTTTGGGACGGGTTCTCTCGGTCCTTGGTGCCCCTGTGGGCTCGAAAGCCGACCAGCATCTCACACTTCCATCGTATCTCGACAGTGCACCTCGAGACGTTCGCGAACAGTTTGCCCTCTCGTATCTCGAAAACCGAGCTGTGGAACACGAGCAGAAAGACACGCTGACGATTCGCGAGGCTCGAAACAGGCAGTATCTGACCGACCTCTCGAATCTCTTAGACTCGGTGATCGACGGCCGTGTTGAACTTGGCGAGGAGAATATCGTTATTTCGGCTGAGGCAGCACGGTCACTCGGAACAGTTCGCTAACGGACTCACCGCATGATATCGTCCATCAACTCGAGAGTCCATTCTCCGTCGTCGACGTGACGAATGTGGACGTGATGATCGCCTTTGAGTTCGCCGTTCTCGTCGATAAGCCCCTCAACGCGCATGTCGTCTTTGGGGAGCGTGATACCGACTGAATCGCTGTCCAACTCGCGAATTTTGTTCAGTGCCATATCTGGCGGGCAACCCCACTTCTCTTAAAACTTGGTGAACCTCTGAATCACCAAGGGATTCCCGAGGTATTCCTAGGTATTTTGTCAAATCGGGTGAAGCGGGTGGTCGTATGGCACTGACCCTACCACAGCAGTATGTCCCCGACACGATTCGTCGAGAGGACGGTATCGACCTGACAGACGCCTTTCTCGCGCCGGTGTTCGTACTGGCGTCGGTCGTGACGGCTGGCGTCTTCACAATCGAGATGCTGGCCCCCTTCACGATCGGGATGGACGACGCGCTCTATTCCGCGCACGGGACCGACATCACCTACTCGTTCATCATTGGGATGTCCGTGATCGTCGCAGCGTGGCTCACGAACGAACAGACACCTGAGGAGTGGACTGAAATCGAGACCGTCGTGATGTTGCTGGCGGTGATCCTCAACATCCTCGGCGAACTGGTGCCACTGGTTTCGATCACCATGGAGAGCTACTGGCCACTCGGCTGGATGCTGGTCATGCTCAACGGCGCAGCGTTCTACATCATCGCGTACAAGTAACGAGGTCAATTCATGGATTTCAACGTTTTCAGCGGTTCGAACGGTGGTATCGACTTCAGAACGTGTTGCGTCGCCAGTGGCGTGGGGGTGGTCTAAATGGCAGCTTCGGATAGCGGCCCAAAGCCCATGCCCACGGCCCACGAGGTCAAGTCCGGCTGCTCGCTTCCCGGTCGGCGTCGGTTCCTGAAGCAATCCGCTGGAGCGGTCGCCACGATCGCGACGGCCGGAGCTGCCTCGAGTACGGCACTCGCAGACGATGACGACGAAGGCGACGACCTGCCACAACCTGGCGTTGGGGGCTCAAGTCCGCGTCACGACCTCGGTGACATCACGTCTGGAATCTCCTCGCTCGTCGGTGGCATCTTCGGCGATGACACTGACGAAATCATGGAAGAAGAAGCGAACGAACTCCATGATGAGACCTACGCTTATGCTCTCGATCGAGAGCCTGATGATGAGGACGCACTCGACTCCATGCAAGCGAACGCCGATCTCCTCTCACAGGAGATTTACCGAAACGTCTCATTCGTCGTTGCAGAACAGGCCGAAATGGGAGAAGACGAAGACGACGTTCTCGATGCTGCGGAAGATGAAATCGCTGACACAGTCGCGAATTATCAAGAAAACCTAGCCCAACGTTGGGAAAGACATCTAACATCTATCGGAAATTACTACAGCTTAGTAGAAGACGAAGACGAGTTAGATCTTGAAGATGTCTTCACCGGATTAGACGAAGATGGTTCCAGTGTCAGCGGTGAAACCGTTGATGCTCTCGAAGAAGCAAGCCGAGACGACCCACGGACCGACGAAATAACATTCGTTAATGGCTCTCAAACAGATCTCCCGTTCGGCTACTCGAGCGGTTCTACTGCCTCGGATAGTAATACAACAATTCACATCAAGGAAGAAATATACGGAGACTATGAAAGCGGCGACGACGGTACAACTCAGGTAGGAGTCCGTAATCGCGAAGATGGCGGCTACGCAACCATCTTTGATTATGGGCATTACATGGACGTGTGGGAAGATCTCGAGGACCTCTACGAAGATGAACTCGAGCAAGCCGAAACGATCGTTGACCTGCTCTATGATGCCATCCAAGACGGCGAGGTCGACGCACACGACATCGCGTCGGGGCGCGACATCGCCGAAGCGGGCGAAGACATGGAACACGCAAACCACGCGGCTGCAACGTTCCGTGCGATCTCACTTCCCGAAGCCCAGGAACAAGTCGCAATAGAGGTAGGCGACACCACAGCCGAAGGATTCCTCTTCTGGTCTAACCCGTCCGACGACGGCTTGCCAGTCGGCGAGACGATCGACCCAGGCGACGAAATTGGCCAATTCCACGCGGGACTCGAGATCGTTGACTATCCCGACGTGGAAAACGGAGACGACAACGGCGATGATGACAACGGGAACGAGGTTGTCGTAACACAACTCTCAGACGAGTTCGAAATCATCGAGACCGAGGACGGTAGCGACACGGTCTACTTCGATGAGGCCGACCTCCTCGAGCCCGACGACGACGACAACCATGAGGCGTACATCGAAGACCTGCAGAATGCTTACGAAACCCGTGAGGAGACTCGAGAAGAACGCCAAGAGGTTATTATCGAAAGCCAAGGTGTCGATCTACCTGGAATGCCCGATGTCGGAGAAATGGGCGAAGGCGCTGGCTTGCTCGGACTCGGACTTATCGGCATCGTCGTTCTCGCTGTAATCGGCTTCGTGACCGACCTCATTCCTGGGCTGGGGAACTGACCATGCAGCGGATTTGTTTCGTGACTATCGTTGCAGCGGTCACGCTGGCGATGGGCATGGGCGTTATGGGCGGCACCGCGATTGCCGACGACAACACTAGCGACGACCTCGAGGGCGTCAATGCCAGCGAGGTAGAACAGACGGTCGACTCCGAGACCGTCATCACCGACTGGGAGTTTGACGACGACCAGAGGCAATTCACCGTCCAGTTCTACGCCGAAGACGAGACAGCGTTAACGGTCGCCGAATCGGGAAGCTTCGAGGAAGGCAGTGGTGACTTCGCGTACTACACGCGCGAGATCCCGGCCGGGGAATCCGTCGAGACCTTCCAGGTCACCGAGGCTGACGGTGCCGCACTCACGATGGCAACCCCACTGTCCCAAGAGGAAGAACGTGGCGCGGTCATCAGCACCGGCGCTGCAGAATCTGACGCCGAATCAGAGCCATTCCAGCACTTCGGCGGGGAGAGTGGACTGTTCTCGGGTGTCGCAATGACAGTCGGACTCGCCGGGCTCGGGACGGTAATCGTACTCCGACAAGAGGAAAGCGGAGTGATCGAAGCATGAGCAAGCGAAAGACGAGCGGTACGTTCGGCTCATGGTCGGACCGACTGACGTACATCGCCGCCGAGGGCCAGCTGGTCGTACTCGGTGCGATGGTCTCGCTCGGTGTGCTCTTAATCTGGATTCGACCGACGCTGCCGGGCGTTCCGCCAATCGTCTACGGCTGGTTCGCGGCACTCCTGCTCTTGGGGCCGCCACTCCTGGCGCTGTTCGTTACGGGTGCACGGAAACTCCGGAACCGCCACATGGTGATTGTCCACCACATCAACGGCGTCACTGATGAACGGGAGAAGTACTACGTCTCGCCTGAGGTGTGGTCCGAGAAGACGATCGAAGGACCATCACCGTACTCGGTCAACGACGGCGACGCCTTCGAAGTCCGCGAGTTCCGCTATCACGAGGAGACCGGCGACCTCGTGGTCAGAGGAACGTACTTCAGCCAAATGGCCGACTCGAAACTCGTGACCGTCCAGGCCATGCTCGAGGACATCCACGGCGACCTCGTGGACGCCTTCCTCGAGTACAACCGACTTCGGGGCCGGATCAGCAAAATGGGACTCGAGATTCAATCCGATGTAATCAACGAGGAGGCTGAAGCCGACGAACGCGGGTTGATGAACCCACGCACGGCCGTGAAAGATCGATTCGATGAGGCGAAACAGGACGCCGAAGACGCGGACATCGATCAAATACAGGACGTAACCGAGTACGTCGAGGACTACAGCGACGAACACGGTATCCAGACGACCGACGGACTCCCACAGACGCGCGCACAGGCTGCCGAACAAGCCGCTACAACCGATGGAGGAACTGAACGATGAGATACATCCACGACGGCGAACTTCGAGACAAGACGACCGATGTTCCGCCAGTGTTCGTTTTCGACGAGGCGAACACTCACGGAACCGGGCGAACAGACACGGCGCTCAGAACGGCGGCGGCACTCGGGCCGCAGTTGACCAAACTGCGAAAGACAGAGACAACGCCGCTGGTCATTGGTCACGGCGAGGACCGGTGGAGGTGGACCGATGAGTGACGAGCAGGACAACTACACCGTCGGCGGATTCACCGAGTACCAGCACGGAAACCTTGCTCGAGAGGCCGACAAGGTGCTCGAGCACACGGGGTTCGTACGGGACGAACAGATCGACCGGCAAATGACCGTGCGCGCGTTGCACCACGATCCCGACCGCTGGACCGGCAAGGCTGCAGCGACGTACATGGACGTGGGGAAGAACCGCCGAATCGTGCAGGGCGAAGGCAGCCACACTGCCCGTGACGCACTCGACAACGGCGATACGCTCACGCTCAAACACTACATCGGCGACCCGTCCCAAGAGGCCAGCCTGTCGGGTATCAAAGCGATCACCCGCCTACAGGAGATCGTCGCCGGACCCGCACCCGTGATTGTGATCCTCGGTGAGATGGGGGCGGGCAAAACGAACCTCGCGTGCCTGATTGCACAGCTGCGTGATCGGTGGGTCGACGGTGATCTACTCGTCGGGTCGAACATCCGCACGCTGCCGCGGAACGACGACTGGGTAACTCCTTCCGGCGACGTCGAGGACGGCTGGATTCCCCACTACCCGCTCCTCGAGGAGTGGGTCGGCAAGGACGGCGACCCCGTCGAGAATCCCCAGCAACCGAAGTTGTTCATCGGAGACGAGTTCTCGACGAACGCGAGCGGGACCGGCGAGGACGGCCAGAAAGTTCGAAAGTTGATGGGGCCGCTGGTGTTCAAAATCCGCAAATACAACGGCGCGTTGATCTACATCGGTCACGACGAGAGTTCGATCCATCCGATGCTCTGGCGTGTCGGGACGATTCTGAAAAAGCCGGACCGGAACGACCAGGGGAAGGCGATTAAGGCTGAACGAATCTCTGGCGGGAAGCTACAGGACATCGACCCGCGGCCGTTCACGGGGATTCCACCAGCCGACTGGGAACCGCATACGAACGACGAGGCCGACTGGTCGTGGAACGCACCGACAAGCGACGATACCGGGCCAGCAATCGCTGAAGACGAGGTGAAACAGGTTGCTGCCTGGACGATGGAAGCCTGCCGAGAGCAAGGAATGTCGGCCCGCGAAACCGCCGAATTCGTTCCGTACACGCACGCTACCGTCTCAAACTGGTGGAACGACATCGACGAAGGGGGCGAGAAGCGCGAATGGGTTAACACAGTCGAGCAGGTAATCGCATGACGGCGCTCCGATGTCAACGTGTAAAGCGCAACCTGCCCCCCTTTAGTATAGCGTCAGCCCAAAGCCCACCGCGCTCCCTCCAGGGAGGGAGCGACGCGAGCGATGGGCGAGCACGCACAGCAACAGCGGAGGTGTATATATTACCACGCGTGGGGCGCGTACATAGTGGCAAGAAACAGACATTTTTTGGAGTCGGTTTCAAAAAATCGCGACGCGCGCGAAGGGGGCGATCGGCGTGACGGTGACGCTCCAGTATCTGGCAGATGCCGTTCGGTTCACTCTCGTCGATCTCGCTCACGAACTCCGGCGAGACTACGAACGTGGGGTGTTCTCGAGACAAACCCTCGCAATGGTCGGTCTCTCAGGCGCTGGTGCGCTATTCTCACTGGGGCGTGGCCAGTGGGGTCTGTCGCTGTCGCTCGTTGGATTTGCCGCGCTAATCACCTACAGCCCCGCTCGAGCAGACCGACGCTGGCGAGACCGTCGGAGGAATGATCCATGAATCGATCGAAGCGAGCGAACCACTTCGGAACAGCCTGCGAAAAGCGAATGGCTCGGAAGCGCCGATTCGAACTCGAGCGGGCCAGTTGGCACGACGCGCGGTTTCAGAACGGGACGCCAGTGGAAATCAAATCGACGATGATCGAACACAGCAACGGCCAGCCGGGCAATTTCAAGGTCTACAAAGCCTATCACGAGAAGCTTCGCCGGGCGGACGGGTGGTACTGCTTCGTCGTGTACCGACCACACGGACGCTCGGGGTGCACGATCGTCACCGACAAGATGGTCAAAGCGTCGAATCTGCCACTGCTCCGGTGGCATGGTGGCGGCGACCACCGTGGAACCGAACAGGCAAAGATCGCTATCTCGGATATTTTCTAATCCCGGTCGACGGTCACCGACTGCTCAATTTCGAAGGTCGTTACTCTCGTCGAGAGTGTCTCGGCGATTTCTTGGCGTTGTTCGTGGGTAAGGTCATCGCGCTCGAGGACCTGGCGGGCAGCTGCAATCAGGTGGGGCACGTCGTCGCAGGCACTCACCACGGCTTTCGTCTTGTTACAGTCGTAGAAGCGGGCTGCGCGTTCAATAGCGTCCATTCGGTGTGCGTAATCACCGTCGGTTCGGATTCGCATACTCGTACACACGACCCCTCGAATCCTAGTTTTTTCGACTCACTCAACCGCGCCCATAGCCCATAATCGGGGGTCATCTGTCACGCAACCCGAGTGGTCGACGGGGCCGTCGGGCCGATCGGCGCGCAATATGCACACGGTGTTTCTGGTCTCGTGTGCATATTCGGGAAACGGGATTTGGCGACGTGCAACCCCAGGGGGATGAGAGATCTGAGAACCAACACCTAGAACATCGATGATTACCTCAGAGATTTGATTTCACTTTCTACATCACTTATCTCTCCTTCAATATCGTCCAGTTCGTCCACAATATCATCTAAATAGTCCTCTATTGTTTCATTACCTGGTGCCCAACCGGGTTGATTAGCGTGTTTTTGGAAGTCATAAGTGTCACTAATACTTTGTTCTTCACCAGTAACATCTTCACACGTTCCTTTGACAGTGATCTGACCAAATTCGTCAAATCGATCTTTCTCTAATTTCACCTCTTCAAAGGGTTCTGGGACAGGAATACTATTCCCCGGAGCTACATTGGGATATGTAATTGTCCGATTCTCCTTCTCAGACTGTAATTCAATATTCACTTCCACGTTTTGTGCCGGACCATTTCCAATATTCTTTAGCGCAATTCCATAATGACCTAAATAAAACCCCTTCAGTTCTAGTTTGAATACTGGCATTATTTCTTGTTGTCGGGCTCGCCGCTCTTCACTAAGAAGAACGAGGGTCAATGTTACCGACACTGCGGTTACTAACACTAATGCAGCGGTTGCAACTGCAGAAACGAGCATCGGTTCAACAATACCGGTATAGGAAGCATAAATGAATACTCCTAAAGATACTATAATAACTGCTAATATTCCACCAACGATCGCTTTGATCTTCTGCATACTTTCCAATGAGGTGTCAGCTTGAAGTGAATTTCCCTTATAGAGAATGAGAACCACCTCTATTTCATGTGCTTCAACTGGAGATTGGCGCACGAAGGCGGGGCGGTGTAATTTTTTGGCGCTGTCCCCTTGGGGACGCTATCTACTCGAGCTGACGAATTGCATCGCTTACTTCCAGTCCGTGTTGATCTGCAATCTCGGCCGCGAGGTTCAATGCCCAGTCTTCTTTCTCTGTTCCTTTGTGCTCCTGGGCGAGCAGTGACAGTGCGTAGACGATCAGTAGATCGTCTTGTGGGTGTCGCATTAGGTCACGTTTGGCTGCGGCTTCACTGATAAACCCTCGTAGGCATAATCATCTCGTGTGCATATTCGGGAAACAGATTCTGGTAACGTGTAACCAGGGGTGTGGGGAAGAGCAGTGTGAGTGACCGCAGGTATACAGGAAAGCTATCAGTAGTAGGTTTTTAATGGATGAGTTATATGAAATACTAGAGATGGGGAATGACGATGGATTTATCGTAGAGATTGATCCTGGTACAGTTGTAGAGGACAAAGTAATCATTGAGGAACCAGAGATAGGTAACAAAGACACAGACGAACTCCTCAATGAGTTCATATTATCTGGAAAAAACGTAGGTGAGTATGAGAAGGCAAGAGTCAACTACTATCGATTTAAAAACTGGTTTCCTATCATAGTAATTTTTGGATACTTACTATCTATAATTCTATATGCCTGGGGTGAGGAAGGTGGAATTCTGGAGATGTTTGCTCCGTTTTTACTCATTATCTCGCTGATTATTGGTGGACTTGTCTTTATACTCAGACATATATTCAAAAATAGAGCCGAGAACCAAGATATAACCCCCGAAGAAGCCACATATCATAGGTTAGCTACTGCGATAATGAAATACCGAGACGAAAGTAGTGATATAGATCAGGTGGAAAGCAATTTGAGATCTGTAAGAAATCTCCTAAGTCAAGGGCGGAACCAACCCTTCAATACACCTATGAATGATGACATGATATCATATTTAGAGAATATTGAGAAGTCTGAATCGGACGCTGTTCTAAGAAATTCATTTCCAGTACTTGCAAATAAAATGATCCGGTATCTGTCCGTATTACAAAAGGACCCAATTGACGAATTTCTTCAATCTTATTTAGAATCTGAAATACAGTCCGGAGAACCTACTACTAAGCGAATGGTCGAATCCTATTTCAGAGATTTGCTCGATAATCGCATTCTAAAAATATCATCTCCATTCATATTGTCGGCACCGTTACTATTGATGATCTATATTTATGTGGGACAAACGGCGGCTCAATTCGTATTATTAGCAGTTATTGCAATTTCCCAAATATACTATAACATCTCAGACGACTCTTAAGAACTCAATGTGAGCCAGACAACCCATCAAGATGAATAATATTAAGAAACCATTCCCATTCCGAAATAAGCATTAATTCTTTCCTTAAACTGTGGGGTGACTTTGATCGTTGTAGAAGACCAAGTAGCACTACTCAGATAGGTATCTTCCTAAGGCAGTTCAATTGATTTGCCGTATTAAACGCCCCCGTTTCCTGTCCATCAAGTGGAGACCGGCGAAAGCGGGGCGGAGGTCCACCGAATGCACTTCTCGGGTATCTGGCGGGTCTAAGGCCGCCGAATTTTCGGCGCAGCGGTGCTGTGCGGGGCGGTGTATATTTTGATTTTGTGTCGTTAGACACACTCGCTAAGGGGATGTTGGCAGCGGGCGGGAACGTCGACTGAGTTGCACCCTGCTGGTGCTGGAAGAAAGTAGTTCCACTCGAAACGCGTTCTCCACGAGAAAGGGTGCTTCGGGGTGAATATCACGGATACTTATAAAAGAACGAGACGAGACCGAGCGTTGCCACTATCGAACGGGCTTGTTCAGCCCGGCGCGTACTTCGAAATCAACAGCCGCGCTTTGTTCGCAACCGTGGTTCCCTCGGGATCGTCGAAGACAACCGTCGCATTCTCGAAGACAGCCGGATCACGGCCTGCTTTGATCCACGAGATTTTACCGTACTCGAGGATTTCACCGATGTTCTCGTACGAATCGGATTTGTATACAGAGAGGATCTCTCGAAGGCGAATTTTCGCGTTCTCGCTGGGTTGCTCACCGTCACGAACCAATTCGGCACCGTAGCGGGTCAGCCAGTTCTGCCAGGCACGACCCTGGCGCTCGAGGTCGCGTGGATCGACCCGAAGCGTGTCTTCTATAATTCGTGTGGTAGCTTCAACCGTCTCGTCGAGCTGGCTGACGAGTTCACGAACGCGATCGCGAATCTTCGCCGAGATGAACGAGACGTTTCCGTTCTCGTTCTCGAGCAGGTCGTCGAGTTTTCGAAGCGCTCGGTAAATCGTCGACGTCGACCACTCGGTTTCGGTCGCGATCTCGCCGACGTGCAGCCCGCCGTCCGTTCGTACGACTCGCTCGAGTACGTCGGTGTCCCGGTCGGAGAGACGGGTCAACGTCGAGATTAAGACCGATTCCTGACTGGCCTCCACTGCTGGCGTCGGATCTTCGAACAGTGCTACGTCTTGCTCCGATCGGCTGTTCGCGTCGAAGTGCCAATCCGAGATGAACGACGTTGAGCCCTTTGTCGGGATGTCCGCCCATTCGAGCACGTTGACCAGCGTCTCCTCGAGTTCCTGGGTTAGGTCGTCGATCTCGTGCCAGCGGATCGATTCGTCGTTGAGCCCCTTCTTGAACAACGCACCGAGTTTCGGGTGGTACAGCGGGTCTGTCTCCCCGTCGTCGGTTTTCTCGTCTTTCCGAACGTGCTCGGGGTGGTAGTGTTTCAGCTGCATTCCGTGGCGCGTGCCGTCCGGAAACATATCGGAAACCGCGCGAGTCGGTAGCTGCAACTGGTGGTTGTATCCAACGACATCCCGATTGTCGGCTGAGAAGACGATCTTCGAGCCTTCCTGGTCGGCGAGTAGATGGAACAGTCGGTGAAAGATTCCGTCGCTGTTGACGATCTTCCGCCCGAATTCGCGCATCACGCGAAGGTAGCGCTCGTACTGTGTGACGGACGAATACTCGTGCGGTGTGCCGGTGAAATAGTTCGGGTGCCAGTCGACACCCGCCTTCTCGGCGATCAACCGCAACACACGCGGGATGAGGTCTTCAATCTCCGCGGGCTCGAGGTTCACGCACTGCTCGAGTTTGACGTTCGTCGCGAGCCCAAGGTCGGCCGGGACCGACTGGGGGCGGCGTTCGGCGTCCCAGTCGAGTCGGGGCTGAATCAACAGTGGTAGTTTGCGCTCCTCCTCGCCGTGTGCGGTGACGCGGTACTCGCGAAGGTTCCCGTCGATCGGATCGGACGGGCGGGGCTCGAGGCCACCGTTCTGGTAGCCAACCGAGACGACCCACCGTTCACCGTCGAGCTCGAGGTTGATGTCTTTCCGGCCGCCGTCGAATGCGGCGACGACCTTTCCCCACTGCCAGTACGGCGAATCGCCGTAGTCGCTGTAGGTGAGATAGCCGCGAATCTCGTGTGCCGCGGTCGCCGGGTGATCGGCGTTCACTCTTGCTCACCCCCTTCGGACTCGAGCAGTCCGGTCAGGACCGCAACCGGATTCCACCACGTCGCGCTCTGACAGCGGTGGCAGACGTGCTTGAACGACGTGAGGTCACTCGCCTCGAGGTCGGTCGGATCGACGTGAACCGGCTGATCCATCTCCGCGGGACGAGCGCGTTTGACGCGCGTCCGCCCACAGCCCACGCAAATCGCGTCGACAGGGATACCGACCTGTCCAGCGGACGCGCTCGCTAACTCACCCTCGAGATTCCGGTCGGCGTCGGTACTCACGGCGACCACCCGACGGTGACCGACGGATCAACGCCGGTCGGATCGATCACGTGCGACCAGGCGAGTTTCGCAACCTCCTGCTCGGAACGTGAGCCGCCGACCGCGTACCACCGTCCGGCCAGCAACTCGTCGACCAGGCTCGCCGGCACCAGTGCTCGCGCGACCTGAGGGAGTCCCGGCCGCGGGAGGTAGACGACGAACAGGTACATCCCGGCCGCCTCGAGCAGTTGCTCGTGTGCCTCGCGCTTGACGTAGAAGCGGCCGCGTGTCGATCGGTCGCCGTTGCTCGTTTCGATCTGGCAGCCTTTGATTTCGATCGGCGTCTCGGGCTCGACGAGCACGATCCCGTAGAACGGGAGCGCCCGACTCGCGTCGAGGACAGCTGTTGTCCTCGCGTCGTGCCAGGTGGCCGTTCGATCACCGACGTACTCGAGGCCGTCGACGACCTGGACCAACTCGGCTTCGAGGAATTCGCCGCTCGCTTTCGAACTCTCGAGTTCCGACGTGCGTGAACTCACAGCGGACCACCTCGAGCACGGCGGACCTCTCGAGCACAGTCACTGCACAGGCGATGGGTGGCGTCGACCGTCGCGTCACACCGCTCGCACTCGTCGGACTCGACGACTCGAGTCATTGTTCACCCCGCTGGCGGTCAGCATCCGTGCCGTGTGTGCGATTGCACTCGGGGCAAACCAGCCCGTTCACGAGGTTCACTTCAAACGACTCGCCACAGTCGCAATAGACGGACTGCAGTTCTAACGGGAGTTGGCCGAGACTGTAACCGAGTTCGCGGTTGATGATCGACTCGAGTTCTTCAACACGCTCCTCGAGTTCGTCGCATCGGCAAGTATCGCGCTCAGACACCGCCGACCACCACGATTAGACTCAAAACCGCAGCTGCGCCAGCGCACGCACCGGCAAGAAACACGTAGCCGTGATGAACCCCACACGGGGTGTCCCAGCGATTAGTATCCCTCGAGTCGGTGCCACCGTCGGTACAGACCTCCCGATCTCCTTCGGCCTCGAGCGCACGCTTCACGTCGGCGTCGGTCGCTTGATGGGCTGGATGGGCTATGGGCGTCCCACTCTCGACATGATAGAGTTCGCTGGCCGGGACGAAGTGGGTCATCGTGAACCACCGTCCTCGGTCGTCAGGGCCTCTTTTGCAGCCGTGAGACGCTGGAATTCAGCCGAACTCCCGCCGTTGTCGGGATGGGCGTCTTTGACCTGCTCGCGGAAGGCACGCCGAACCTCGGAAGCACTCGCGTTCGAATCGACGTCCAAAATTTCGTGTGGTGGTTCGCGAGCCGCAATCGGTTCGTCGTCGGCCGGTGGGAGTCGCG
Source organism: Natronorubrum sediminis (assembly GCF_900108095.1). NCBI lineage: Archaea > Methanobacteriati > Methanobacteriota > Halobacteria > Halobacteriales > Natrialbaceae > Natronorubrum > Natronorubrum sediminis. The sequence continues at coordinate 208,657 of NZ_FNWL01000002.1, read as the reverse complement.
CGTTCGCGAACTCGGACTCGCCGGTGACGACTGGCCGCTGTTCCATCTTACGCTTCTCGCGGACGTACAGCCCGACGGTGCGCACGTTGTCGCGGAGCCGCGAGAACCGGTCACAGGCAACGGCGTACTGCTCGCCGCTCATACTCCAGCGAAGCACAAACGCAGGACTGTCGGGGTTCGCTCGCGAGTACGGCCGCTGGTCGCTCTTTCGCTGGTTGGCGTCGAACGAGTAGCGGAAACTGTCGACCTCGAGGCGCGAGAGTTCCGCCTCGAGATCGTCGAACGCCTGCGACAGCGAGACATCGAAGTTCCGATTCCGTGTTTGGTCGTCCGTCGGCGTTCGCTCGAATCCGGCAGGCCACTCGAGGCGCTCAGACATCCGACCCACCCCCGTGGTGGCCGGGTGTCGTCTCTGGATCTGGAACGCCGACCGCTATCCCAGCTGCAGAGCCGCGCTGGATGCGCCGGTAGGAATCGCAGTGGCGACAGCGGTGAACGCGATCGTCGCCGTCACCGAACACACGGCCGAATTGGTCGGTGACGTACGACCCGCAATGGCGGCACGTCGACTCAGTTCCAGTCGACGGCCAGGGCGCGGTCGTCACGCAGACCACCCGCTAAGGAAGAAGTGTCGAAATGGCGAGAGAGAACGGCTCTCGCCTTTTATTTCACATGGGGTCGGAGGGATTTGAACCCCCGATCGACTGATATCTCCGGTGCGCCTCGGAACTCCAGAGGGTCATCACACGGACACTGATCAGGTGTCCGATCAGTATATCAGTTCTGGAGTGTCGTCCCGGGCGCCGTAGCCTCTGGAGTCAGTCGCCATCCCTGGCTTGGCCACGACCCCTCGAGTCTCAGTTGGGCTATCCTGCCTAAAGTGGTTTCGATTCGATTAGAGCCACGGGGCGCGCCCGTTGGTGTCGGTCGAGTCGTCTCCGGGGTAGGGGCCGGGGTCCGAGTCACCGTCGTCCTCGTTCGCTTCCGTCTCGAGATCGAACTCCGAATCCGAGTCGCCGCCGTCGGTGAGCGCACCCAGACTCGAGGTCGGTGAATCACCGTCGGTGGCATCGTTCGCGTCGTCGCTCGAGTCGAGTGGGAGGTCGATGGCGAATACGCCCGCGACGATGAGGGCGGCCAGCGGGGCCTGTCCGAAGGCCATCCCGAGCATCGAGAGGGGGAGCAAGCCGAGTGCGACGGCGCTACCGAAGCGGAAGCGATCGATGTCCATGCACTCGCGCAGGTACGGGCCGCTGAGGGCGATGGCGAGTGCGAACGCCACGCCGACGACCGCAGCGAGGGTGGCGTTTGCGACGAGTGCAGGGTCGTCCATGACGGTGAATGCGGCCCCGTTTGGATCGATACTGGCGACGAGTCCGAGGCCGATGATGACCATCGGGTTCGGGAGGTAGTCACCGATCGTCGCGCTCGCCGTCTTGGCTGCGATGGCGACGATGACGAGTGCTGCGAATCGCTCGAAGATGACGATGTCGAGGACGCTTCCGATCGCCGGCGCGAGGGCCGCCTGTATTGCCGCGAGCACGATGAGTGGGATGCCCACCAGCAGGACGATCATCGCTTGCTCGCGGGGTCCGCCGGTCATCTCGGCGAGAATGACGGCGACCGTTGCACTTCCGCCGAAGATCAACAGACCGACCTGGACGGCTCCTAACGGATCGTCGAGTGCACCCGCAAGGATTAACGCCGGAAACACCCCGTCGATGAGCGGGAGCATCATTACGAGCGCTAATAAGCGGGTGTCACCACCGACGAATCCCTCGAGGCGAAGGGCAACCGGGTGTCGTGAGGTACTCATTGGTCAGGGCTGGTGGCCATGACCCGAGGCCGGCGGGTAATAGGGGAGTCGGTCCCGTACGGACTGGTGTGGAAGGAACCAGCGCACTGGATTAGGGCCTCGTGCTGTGAGTTTTGGTGTAAATTTACCGAACTGGAATTTGGCGGCGTCACAGTCGACGCTCGTCAGGCCAGCGGTTCGGTTTTCACTGAAACTCACAGTGTACATACTGGATCGGACGACCGGATTCTCAATAAACGTTGTGTGAGAACCCGTTTCACAACCCGTCACTATCTCACCACTGGGGTGCAGACCCGGAGCAGAATGCACACATCTGGGATTTACTTTGTGTACTAAATCGACGGTATTTTAGACAAATCGGAACTTGGCCACACTATCGGACACCCTCTCCCTCACAGCGCGAGGCGAGTGCAGACTCGAGGGCGACCGAATCGTTCAGGGCAGCCATCTCGCAACGTTTTTGCGTCGCGGCTTCCGACGGTTTACATGGCGAACGACATCCCTGAGCAGGAGCCTTATTCTGAAAAATTACGGGTACCGGAGGCGCTAACGTTCGACGATGTCCTCTTGCGGCCCAAAGAGAGTCGTGTCGAACCAGACGACGCGGACCTCACCGCACACGTTTCGAGGAACGTCGAGGTGTCGGTGCCGATTCTCTCGGCGGCCATGGACACCGTCACGGAAAGTGGCATGGCCATCGCGATGGCTCGACACGGCGGACTCGGCGTCCTCCACCGGAACATGAACGTCGACCAGATGGTCGAAGAGATCGAGCGCGTCAAGAGCGCGGATGAACTCATCATCCCCCTCGATTCGGTCGTCACCGCGGACCCAGAGATGACGGTCCGTGAAGTCGACGAACGGATGGCACGAGAGGGCGTCGGCGGCGCACCGGTCGTGAACACGAACGGCGAAGTGTTGGGAATCATCTCGAGTACGGACATCCGGCCCCACCTCGAGGTCAACGAGGACGACGAAGTCACGGCGGCGATGACCGACGAGGTCATCACGGCGTCTGACGATATCGATCCACGCGACGCGTTCGACCTGATGTACGAACACAAGATCGAGCGCGTCCCAGTCGTCGACGACGAGAACCTTCTCGTCGGCCTCGTGACGATGCAGGGAATCCTCCAGCGCCGGGAGTACCAGGAAGCGGTCCGCGACGACGACGGCCGACTCCGCTGTGGCGTCGCCGTCAGTCCCTTCGAGCACGAACGGGCGACCGCCGCGGACGAGGCGGGTGCGGACGTGTTGTTCATCGACACTGCCCATGCGCACAACCTGAACGTCATCGACGGCGCTCGAGAGATCAAGGAGTCCGTCGACGCGGACGTCGTCGTCGGGAACGTCGGGACGCGCGAAGCGGCGGCGGACCTCGTCGACTTCGCGGACGGAATCAAAGTCGGCATCGGACCGGGGTCGATCTGTACGACGCGAGTCGTCTCCGGTTCGGGGATGCCCCAGATCACGGCGGTCGCACAGGTCGCAGACGTGGCGAGTGAACACGACATTCCGGTGATCGCCGACGGCGGTATCCGCTACTCCGGCGACGCCATTAAAGCGATTGCCGCCGGCGCGAACGCCGTCATGCTCGGCTCGTACTTCGCGGGGACCGACGAGGCCCCTGGACGCGTCGTGACGATGAACGGCAAGAAGTACAAACAGTACCGCGGCATGGGCAGCGTCGGCGCGATGAAATCCGGCGACAGCGACCGATACCTCAAGGACGAACCGGACGAAGACGACGAGTACGTGCCGGAGGGTGTCGAGGCCGCGACGCCGTACAAGGGCACGCTCAAGTCCGAACTCCACCAACTTGCAGGCGGGATGCAATCGGGTATGGGTTACGTTGGTGCGGCGACGATTCCCGAGTTCAAACAACGCAGCGAGTTCGTCCGCGTCTCCTCGGCCGGGCAGGCCGAGAGCCACGCCCACGACGTCGTTATCACCGACGAAGCCCCGAACTACTCGCCCGACAGCGACTGATCGGGCCAACTCGAGTTTCGCGTTTTCGTTCCGATTCCATCTTCCGAACTCGTGGGTTCACCTCGTTCGTTGGCAAAACTCACGGGTTCACGTTCTTCGGTAGCCGACCTCACGGGTTCGCGCCCTCGGGTAGCGGGCCTCACGGATTCACGTCCGGCGTCGAAAATGCCCCTTCGTCGGCATCCGGATCGTACTCTTCGATCGCCGTCCGGACGAGTTCGAAGACGCCGCGTTTACTCCAGCGCGCCGTGTTGATGTTGAGATCGTAGAGTTCGCGGTCGTCGATATCGATTTCGTAGTACGACTGATACCGGCCGGCTTCGCTGACCTCGCGTACCCGCATCTCGGCTTCGGTTTCGACGCGGTCGGCGATTCGCTCGAGGCGAACCGCTTCTGGTGCGTCGAGCCAGATGCGGAGGTCGGCGCGTTCGCCGGCGAGCCAGCCCGCGAGGCGGGACTCGAGGATGAACGGTTTGTTCGCCATGCCCCACTTTTCGGCGATCTGCTGGAGGCGCTGATCGATCGCGCGGTCGATGTCCGCGGAGGTGTCGGCCTGGGCCGTCAACTGGTTGAGGCTCAGCTCCCGATCGTCCGCGAGTTCGCGGAAGATATCGCCGCCGGAGACGTACGGACAGCCCATCGCGTCCGCGAGACGCTCACAGAGCGTCGTCGCGCCACACCCCGGCGGCCCAGAGACCGTGATGAAGAGTGTCGTCTCGATCTCGTCCGAGGTGGATGTATCCGTGGCCATACGTGCCCGGTCATCGCTCAGCGTGAAAAACCGTCTGGCCGAGGCGCGTCAGCGAAGCGACCACCGGTGGTCGGCGAGATCGATCGTAACGTCCTTGAGTCGCGGATCGTCCGCGAGGTCGGCAACGACGTCCCGCTGTGACTCGGCGGCACTGGTGCTGACGAGCGTCAGATCCCCATCGTAGCCGGTCGGGTCGCCGTCGGATTCCGTCCACTCGAGTTCGAGACGGGCGCGGCGAAATCGGGTCCCTTCGACGTGGCGGATCGACTCGAGGGCCTCGAGTGACACCGAGAAGTTCTGGTCGGCGAGTGACTCGAGGTCCTCGATCGGGGCGTCCGCGACGGTGGCGCGCTCGCGTTCGCCCATGTCCGCACGCAGTAGCATCGAGCGATACGACTGGCCGACGTAACAACAGACGAGTCGCTCGTCGGTAACCACGAGTTCCCAGAACTCGATGGAGTTCGGGCGCTGGCGAAGCCATCTCGTGAGTCTGGCGATCGGTTCGTCCGTTGTGGTCATCAGCATCGTCATCGTTCGAAGAGTGCGTGAAGGTCGTCCGGAAGCTGTCGTTCGGGCTCCGTGAACTGCTGTGCGAGTATCGAGACGAAGATGAAGACGGGCATCGCGACGAGCAACGAGATCGCTTCGGCCGGGACCTCCGGCGGGAACGGGTAGGTCGCCATGACCACGTTCTCGTTGAGCCACACGATGAACCCACCGCCAATGATGTCTGCCGCCTCCGGAATCACGTTGTAGACGACGTTAAACAGCATACCGACGACGAGCGCGGCGATCGCACCCCACTTCGAAGCCCCCTTCCAATTGAGCCCTAACACGACGATTGGGACGAACGCGGCCGCGAAGAACCCCCAGCTAATCGCGCCGAGAATGCCAACCAGCGCGTCGGAGAAGTAGACGACGACCGTCGAGAGGACCGTCAGCCCGGCCAACGCCCCCTGCGTGACTCTGAGTTCGGTCTTGCTGTCGGTGATCGGCCGTCCGAGTGCGCGGGGAATGTCCCTCGAGATGGCCGCCGCGCCGATGTTGAGGAACGAGTCGCTCGTCGACATGATCGCCGCGAGCAACGCGGCAAGGATCAGTCCGGCGATAACGCTTGGCGTGTACTCGAGGACGAAGACGGGGCCGACCTCACTGGCGCTGAAGAACGTCTCGACCTCGCCGGCTTCGACCATGGCTCGCATCGAGAGGCCCGCCGAAAAGGCGATCAGGCTCGAGATCGCGTAGGAAATCGCGGCGATCGGGGCTCCCCATTTGAGAATCGTCATGTCCCGACTCATGTAGAACTTCGTGATGAGGTGAGGTTGTCCGGCCGCGCCGACGGAGAACAGGACCCACCACGCGATGGCGACGAGAACGGCGGTCTCTGCGCCACCCATCGCGCCGAACGGCGAGACGAGTGCGGGATCCGTACTCGCGAGATTCTGCGAGATGTTCTCCATGCCACCGCCGAAGGAGAGCGCGTACGCGAAGACGAATCCGGCACCGACGATCATCGTGATCGCCTGCAGGAAGTCGGTCCAGACGCCGGCGATCATCCCGCCGAGCATGCTGTAGAGCAACAGGATGAGGGCCCCGCCGAGCAGGCCCCAGATAACTGGAATACCGAAAATCGCTCGCATCACGAACTGGAGTGCGGCCAGATTGACGGCGAGGTAGGCGACCACGCCGAGGGCAACGGCGACGCCGCTTAGCCCGCGCACCCACTCGCTCTCGTAGCGAACGTACATCGCGTCTGGGAGCGTCAACACGTTTCGAATGTCCGCGAGCAATCGCATTCGTTTCCCGAGCACGATCCACGTGATCAGGAAGCCAAGCGGTGCGGTGAAGAAGATCCACAGCGCAGTCGTCCCGAACTCGTAGACCAGTTCGGGGCCGCCGACGAAGCCGAACCCGGACTGAATCACCGAGAACGCGGTCAACGCGAGCACCCACGTCCCAATACTCTTGCCCGTGATCAGGAAGTCTTTCGTCGAGTCCGTCTGCATCCACCCCCAGACACCGATCGCGAGAACGATGAGCAGGTACGCTGCCCCGAACGCGATGATGACGGGATCGTCAGCGATGGGGATTCCCTCCTCCTGTAACGGCAGTGGTGTGAGCGCGAGTGGCGACTTCATTTGGTCTCACCTCCATCAGCCATGCCGGTGGCGTCGACCACTTCACTCTCACCGTCCGCGTCGCTCGCCTGTCGTGGCTGCTTGGGTGCCAATGGAAACGATTCCTCGCGCTGTCTCGCTCGAGCGGACTCAAGGATGTCGTCGACGATCTCGTCGCTCGCGATTCGATCGAAGATCAACGAGTAGTAGATTGCGGCGGTCAGCGGTAACAACCAGATGAACCCGAAGTAGATCAGCGTTGGCACCGGCACGCCGAGGACGTAATTGTACTCCGTAACGGAGGGATCCCACGTGAGCCAGATCCCACCGAGTCCGAGGAAGAAGAACACCGCGAGGCCCGCGATTAACCCCGTGTAGGGTGCAAACGCCGGATCGCTGTCGCTTCGTTCGATCGTCGCGGAGGCGATCACCGCGAGGATAATCATTGCTCCGACGATCGAGAACGCTCGATACCACCCGAAACTCGCCGTTGCGAGCGCGATCAGTGATAATGCACCAATCGCACCCATCGTCGTATTTCGTGCCATAGTGTGTGCTTTCCCGCATCGATCGTGTGTCATCGCCCGCTGAACCGTCCCTGTCGTCCCCATCCTGACGGAACACCTCGAGGCCGGTGACGGCTGTTGGGACGGAGTGACAGCGGACGTTGGGTCGCGATCGCTGTGGATCTCTGCCACGGTAGTATTTACCACGAACTAGACTCCCGAGAATGTACTTGTTAACATGTCAATAGTCCGCGCGTGAGCGTCCCCGTCTTCGGGTTGAACGCACGGACGACATCAAACGGACTCGAAAAGAGACACGTCGGAGATTCAGTTGGCCGTGAACGCGTTGTCACAGTCCGTACAACGCATTTCGAACGCCCCCGCATCCGTGAGGTTTACGCCGTGAGCGACGGTTTCCTCACACGCTCTGCAGTACACCATCGATTCGATCTCGTCCCAGTCGTGTTTCGCACCCGGTGCACCGAAGGCGAATCCGACGACCGTCTCGTCACCGTCGTTGTAGCCGTGCTGGAACTCGCCCGGTCCAAAGCGGATCACTTCGCCGGCCCCGACGGCGACGTCGCCGTCTTCCGTCTCGAACGTCGCCTCACCGTCCTCGACGTAGAACACTTCCTCCTGATCGTAGTGGGTGTGGTACCCACCGGAAAACGATTCGTCTGGCTCGAGTTCGAAGTAGTTCATCGCGAAGTCACTGAACTCGAGAGCCTGTGAAATCGGTCGTCGAATCGAGTGGACGTCCATCGGATTCGGTTGGGTGTCGACCTCGTCAATCGCAACTTTCTCCATATGAGTGTGTGTCTGTTCGACACGACATAAATACACACGGTTGCGAAAGCCACGCTATCGGCGGCTGGCTCCCAAACAGTAACGCCTACGGTCGTCGGTTCCCGACAATAGCGTGTGAACCGCCGTACGTTACTCCAGTCCGCCGGCGTCGCCGCCACTGTCGGGCTCGCAGGTTGTGTCGACGGCGTCCGCGAGCACTTCGGGTTACAGGGAATCGTCCCGATCGAAATTCACAGCGAGGCCGAGGAGAGCCGAAGCATCGTCCTCGAGGCTCGAGAGCGAGAGACCGGCCGTGAGAGCTACGACCAGAGCATCACCGTCGGTCCGAACGAAACCGTCGGCCCGCCGAATCTCAATCGAAACGAACAGAGCTTACGCATCGCCGAAATCCACGATGACGAGGAAGGCGAGGTCCTCGAGGCGTCGATCACGGAAGACTCCCAACTCGTCGTCATCGAAATCACCGACGACGAGATGACGGTGGAAGTCGACGAAGGCGATGATGCCGATAACCACACCGTCGAAGACGACTCGAATGGGGTGGACGATTCGGACGAAGACGACGATTCAGACGACTCCGAGACCACCGACGAAGACGACGCCGACGACTAACCAACCCCGAACGACGTATACGGAAAATCACGCCCGTGTGAGAGTCCGTGCGCTTGTGTTCTGGCGATGACGTCTTAGATTACGGATACGGATGATACTCCCGCTCGAGTCGCGACTCGAAGCCCAGATCCGCCGGAACGGTCTCCGCGCGTTCACCGAAGAACGGGTCACCGGTAAACAGTGGCTGTGCACCCGGCACGACGACGCGAACGGCCTCGAAGCCGATCTGAGAGACGTCCCGCGTCGTCACTCGCGTCGCATACGGCGTGAGTCCGACATCGGTCGTTCGCGAGACGAGTTCCTCGAGGGCGACACGGCCCGTCGGTGGTGAGTCGGGACCGACGCTGTCGGCGGGAATCGTCCGATCGACGTCGACGAACGACTGAACCACCTCGGGAAGCGCCGCGTACGCTCCGATCGATCCGGAGGCGTCGTCGGCGTCTTCGGGGCCGAGCCCGCGTAGTTCCATCCAGTTTTGCAGCGCCTCCTCGAGCGCCGAGCGTGCAACAGCGGTTGCGTCGAGTCCCGCGGCCGAGCCGACGGCGAACGCGGGCCACTCCTCCCCCTGGGGATCGACCGGCGTCTCGAGGGCGTCTGGATCGCGGTGGACGGCGACGGCGACGACGGGAACGTCGATATCCTGCGTGACGAGCAACGGCGTGACGGTCAACCCCTCACTTCGTGCGCGACGCTCGAGGACGTCGTACGTCTCGTCGTCGACGGCCAGTCCTAACGGGTCGAACGTCGAGTACCACCCGAGCATGGTCGCGTCGCGTTCGATGACCTCCGTGAGCCCCGACAGCAGGGCGTCGACGGTCGACGAGCCGAGTCCCAGTCCTGTGGTGATCGGCGGAAAGAGTCGCTCTCCGGGCTGTGGAAAGTGAACGGCACTCGCGTGTACGTTCGCGTTCGCTCCCGTCTCGAGGTTCTCGCCGGGAACCCACCGCGAGTCCGCACTCGAGTCGAACGCCGGCGCGTCGTCCGGGCGAACGAGGTCGGTCGGCGAGACGACATCGTCGAGGTCGTCTTCGCTCGCGTGGACGAAATCTTCCTCTCGATAGACGCCAGCACAGTAACGCTCGAGGCCCTCACCGACGGCTTTCATCAGGGCCTCGTTCCAATCGTCGGCGACCCCGGCCGCCTGCGATGGCGCGCTCGCGTCGCTGAAGTGAGACGTTTCCGCCGCCGTGGCGAGGTAGTACGGCGCGGGAAACGACGACACTTCGCCGATGTTCTTGATAATCCCGACCCGGCCGTCGATAGCCGCTTCCGCGTGTTCGACCGCCACGTCGAGTGATAGCGAATCGTCGTCGCGCTCGAGCGTCCGATTCCGTTCTTCCTGCTGGCATCCACATCCCGGAACTGGCAGGAATCGACGCCGATTGTAGGGGAGTTCGACGGCGTGGCCGATCACCGATTGCTCCTCACCCGAGAGCACGCGAACACACTCCCGTCCCGCGTGCGCACCCGCCAGTCGGGCGGCGCTCCGATCGCCGCTCGCTCGTTCGCTGACGGCGTCCTCCTCGAGGTTCGCGGCGACACGGTGGCGGAGACAGTCGAAACAGCCGGTTGCGGACGCAAAGCCCGAGACGGCCGCGTCGACGCCCTCGAGTGGGTGTCCGCCGATGCCGCCGATTTCGACGGCGATCCACGGCGTCCCGCCCGCCTGGGCTGCATCGCTCGCGTGGCTGAACGTCGCTGCGCCGGCGACGTCGCTGACGATGCCAAACCGCGCGTCCTCGAGATCATCTGGTTCGGCGTCGACGACGCTGACGTCGACATCACCGAGTGCGGCGACGACGGCTGACCGAACCGGATCGTCACCGACGAGATGGATATCCATACGTACACGCTCACAGGCCGGCATCAAAAGCGCCGCGCTCGCCAACTACTGACCGGGGGCCGATCGCAGTCTCTGCTCACTCACTGAACCGTCGTCATCCGGTGGAACCCGACGGCTGCAAGCATCGAGCGTTTTCCGTTCGTCTCCGTTGGCTCGAACCGCCATGGCTTCGACTCAGACGCAATCCGACCGACTGAATCGACTGAAAAATGCGAGCGTCATCACGACGGCGATCGACGCCACCGTCGAGATCGCGAAGGGACGACGGAAAACCGGACTGTTGTTACTCGCTGCGGCCGCACTCTCCTCGAGAGTTCCGGGCGTCGGGACGGCGGCATCGGTGCTTTTGCGGATCTACCGTCGGCTCCGGTAGTCCGCATCCGAGACGGTCGTCTCCGTAATAACCGTAAAAAACCTCGACGAAATCGCTAACGGCCGTTTCGAGACAGCGACTATTCGTCTCGAAGCCGCTCGAGCACTTCTTCGGCGTTCTCGACGGCCTGTGCTTTCTTCGCGGGATAGGCTTCCACCTTGGCGCGGACGGTGATGCCATCGCCCAGACGGACGTCCCCTTCGAACGCGGCCTGCTTGTCGAGGCGCAAGAACAGTTCCGTGTTGTCGGTGACCCGCTCGTCGAGTTCGTCGATCAGCGTCTCGAAGGACTCGAGGTCGGCTAATCTCGAGAGGGCGTGTCGGACGTCGTCCGCTCGCTCGAGGCGAGCCGAGAGGACGAGAATGCGGTCGCCGTAGTGGCCCTCACTCTCTGCACGCTGGATTTCGAACTCTTCGGGGAGGAACGTTCGGAGTGCCTCATCGACGCGTTTCTCGTCCTCAGTGGCGTAACAGAACGTGCGAATATCGACGTAATGAAGCGGGATCTGTGGCATCTGATCTCGGTAAGTTGTGTGAATTCTGCGTCTCTCGAGACGCCAGGTAGTCGGTTATTCGTCGTCGACGTCTTCGGCGTCGTCGTCCTCTTCGTCAGCTTCCTCGAGGGCGTCTTCGGGAACCCCGGTTTCCTGACCGTCTTCGAAGCTGATCGTGTACGTGACGTCGCCGAACATCGACTCCATCGTCTGGGTGATGGTGCCGGTCTCTCCGTCGAACTCGCTGTGCTCGTCGTGCAGGACGACGCGGTCGTCTTCGTCGAAGCTCATGCCCCTGAATTCCCCGCCATCGCGTAAAAAGGGACTGATTTGGATGTCCAGTTCTTGAAGACTTCAAGAAGATACAGGTCCAATTCAGACTAATCTACGGCGTTCTCCCAAAAGATTCTATCGAAGAACTCACACCCGCGAGGAGCAAGGTCTTCGAGGCGCAGGGTTAGGGAAAGTCAAGCGAGTATCCCTCTCCAAAATCTCTGCGCTCGAGAGATCAAATGCTATCAATATCAATTGCTCGAGACGATTCGGTGATGGGGAAGCGATGTATCGGTGGAAACAGATGCGATGCTGAGGAGCGGAAGTCCATGTGAGATATGGAAGGTCCAGATTCAATGACGGAAGTGACTACGCCCCCTGAGAAGATCCCGCATACACCTATTAGAGTCTAAGGCATTCAAGAGTAGTACGCTTTTTAAAATACGCGATAGTTTTGAGCTTAAGAAGTCTCAGGCACACCAGTTTTAGATATAGCTCAGATTTGACGAAACATTAGGTCCATTGACATCTCTGGACTACTTTTAGCCCCGTTTTAATATGAAAACACGCACACTACAGATGCGAACTGACCGCCGATCGATCTACCAGTTACGATAGATTCCCCTAGCACTGTGCATCTTGCACAGTGCGTGTCATCAAGATTCATCAGCGTACTGCTGAACGACGAAGTCGCTCGAGCGTTCGGGACTCACACCGTGGAGTAGGGGTTCGAAATCACCGGCCTCATCCGGGTTTTCCAAAACCTCCTCCATCATCGCGTCTTCAACATCGTGCAGCGGGTGTGTCGAGGCATGCCGAGCGTTGACGAGTTGCTCCATTGATTCTGCTTCGAGGTACCAGACGAAGTAGTCTCCATCTTCGGTGTGTTCGATGAACAACGAAATTGTATGGAGGCTTTCGGCTTCCCAGATGTCCTGAACCCCTTTGCTGTCAGCTTCGGTTTCATCCACCATCTCTGCAATCCATTCACGGAGACGCTCAGTCTTACCGGGACGAATTTTTTGCTTTCGGATGAAAGTTTCTGCCATCAAGAAATGAATTCATTCAATAGTCTGATAACAATTGCGAAAGACTACACAGATACTCTGTATGATTGCGGGCCGTGCTTGACATGAAGCGAAGAGTCCGGTGAGTTGAACGGTATGTGTGTATACTGTACTTACCGTGAGGGAGGCCAATATATCATCTACTGTGAATCCCAACAAAGCAGATTTTTATTAATAAGAGGCCCACCAGCGACTCGAAGCAGAGGCAATCCCGACTCCAATTGTGATAGCATGTGAATAGAAGAACTCCGTGAGAGTCTGAGCCAGATACGCCTCGTCCAGTGGCCATGGTAGTAGCTTAGCTAAATAGAAGTCGAACAAGAAACCCATAGCCTGATCAAAATTCCCAGTAGATGCAAGTCCAAACAAAAATGTGAAGAAGCTTAGAACCGCTCCTCCGTGAATATACATATTGATTGGATTGCCGGATGCTGATCCAACTGCGTAATTCACAGCCCCGGTGTTTCTCCCCATGTCGTCCTACATGAGAATACGGGAAACTGATATATGTGGGTGTCGCTGGTTTGATTGAAAATTGCGTGGTTTGCTTTTGGTCTGAGAGGGTTCATTTCTCCTTTTGCTCGTCGCCTACTGCGAGATTGATTTGCGTTCTTTCGGCAATTTTTATAACAATAATATGATATGTGGGGCGCAGCTATATAGGTATTTTCAAGAATCGAATATGATAATGGGACTGATTCGACTGTCCCTGATCCGATGTTCGTCCGATTCGACGTTCACAGGGTGGGTGGGACGAACTGACGCCTGGGTGGGACCAACTGACGCTTAGCTCTCCGGGGGATGACTCGAGTCTCCCACAGCGAGTTACTGCATGCTATCGAGGGCGACGGCAGTATCGGACATGAGCCACGCGTCGTCACTGGAGGCGTCTTCGATGCTGAGCGCGTAAAACGACTCGCGTCCATCGTCGACGGTAATACGGTAGCTGTGACTCTCTAACGGTTCGGGCTGAACGGGGACGTTCGATTCGGCGGGGGCCACATACGTCTTCAGGAATCTGCGTGTATAACGCACTCGGTCTCGAGGTGCTCTCCTCGACGATGAGAGTCCCCGGAATCTGTGAGTGTGTTAGCCGTTCAGTGGGTGTATTCCGATTCACCGACGGTGATCGATCTACCTCCGACTTTGATTCCACGCCCGCTGCAACTGTCGTATCGTCTGGAAGAATCCGCTCGCTGATGTATCCCACCTGTTGTGAATCGAGGTGAGACTGGATTCGCTCGAGGGCAATCGTACACTCGCTGGGCGAGTTCCCGTGGAGGTGGTATCGCGCCCAAATTCTCGCGGCTTACAGATCCCGACAGTAGTGTCCGTCACAGGGGATCGACTCGACTCGAAAATCTAATCAGTTCGTTCGATTATCGTGTTTCGCGGAGATGGTCACGATGGGGAGTCGGGTTCGAATCGACTAAAGGGGGACCAGCGAACGAATGGGCTCTTCCGATGGGGTGACCGCGGGCACCTCGATGGTACGGTCACACTCTTCTCAGGCTCGTACTGACGAGCGCATATGGTAACTTGCCACCGTCGCCGTTCCCCTGATTTCACCTCGTCTCGACCTGTATCGTGAGCCTACCGGTCCGTGTCGGGGGCAGTTGCAAACGCCTACTAATGGGAGACAATACCAAGCATACGAACTCGTGAACGCGACCAGACGATCCGTTCTCACGGTGCTCGGTTCGGTGGGAACGATGGGTTCTCTCACACTCGGATCTAACCAGCACTTGGAGGCGTCGAGGGACGATCGATCCGCTCCAATCGAGCCGATCTTTAGTTATCCAACAGTCGGTGCATCCGACGACGTACACGAGCGGACGGTACGCGACTTGCTCATACAGGCTGTTCCGGGAACTGCGGTCCATCTCACCACGTTCACGTTTACGCGTCCTCCGCTGGCAAGGGCATGTATCGCTGCTGCAGACCGCGGCGTCGACATCCACCTTCTACTCGACGACAACTCCGTCGGCGCTGATGCGACTCAGTTGTTACGCGAGCAACTGGACAGCCGAGTGTCGATCACCGAAGACGGAGCAATTGGGCACAACAATAATCACAACAAGTTCCTCCTGGTAGAGCAACTGACGACGGGGGAGTCGAACGTCGTCTGGCAGTCCACGTCAAACTTCACGAGAAAGCAGTTGTACCGTCACAATACGTCGGTGGTGTTTCGAGAGGACGACACGCTGTACGACATCTACCGACACTACTGGAACGAGTTGGCCGCTGGAAACACCGACCTCGACTACAATCGAATTGAAGAAACCGATTCGGCGACCGTCTACTTTTCGCCGCGATCAGACATCGACACCCACCTCGAAGCACTCAGAAACGTCGTCCCGGGCCCAGATACGACGATACGATTCATGAACTCGATCTGGAACACGAATCGTCTCACGGTCGTCGACCGTCTCGCCGAACTCATCGAACAGGAGTGTCGTGTCGAGGTAATCCTCAACGAATCGGAGAGTACCGTCGGCCCGAACCTGCGAGCCGCAGGCGCAGCGGTACTCGAATATCCGGATATCTCCCTGTCGGACGGAACGGGGTCCGAAATTCCACCCAACGTCCATTCGAAGAACATGCTGATCGACGCGGATTTCGACATCGGGAGGGGAAAGACCGAACGGAGAAAACTCGTCTTCACGGGATCCCAGAATCTGAGCGGACCGGGATTATCCGATAACGACGAGACCTTCCTGCAAATCGAAAACGACGACGTATACTGTAAGTTTCTCACCGACTGGAAACTCGTTCACGAGCAGGGGACCCGCCTGTCTAACGGAGGGGCCACGGCATTCACTCGACCCAGAACAGAGCACGTCGTCGAGTCCGTCGAGTGTGCATCGTCGACATCCCGGCGTCCCTAACTGGGTGCTCGAGTACCGTGACCACCTTCACGAGTGTGGGGCAGTTCCCCGCCGAGTATCAACGCCGCCAGGGACACCCGCGAGCCGTGAGCCGTCGTGCGAGCGAGGCTACTCGTGTGGAGGAGCGGGTTTCAACAGAGCCAACGCTGCCTCCCCTTTCGAAAATACTCGTAACCGATTGAATCGTGAACGGGCGTCGAGTCCTTTTGAGCGCGTCTGGGGAGGGCTCCGAACCGACGAGAGAGCAAAGCACTTGCGTGCCCTCGAGTGTGAGTGTAGAGAACGATCGAGGACCGACGGGTTCGTCGCCTCGTTCTGGCACTGACTTTCAGACTCGTTACTCACTCGTTCGTGACATCGTGTAGAAAGCCAGTGCCCGGGGAGGGCTCCGAACCCTCGATCTCCGCATGTCCCAGGTTCGAGGCTCGGCAGTCCTCTGGTGGGACACGGAGGCTTCCAAGGCGAAACCGCACCGAATCTCTGAACCCTATGAGTGCGGCGCTATGTCCAGCTAAGCCACCCGGGCTCACTAATCGGTAGTGCGGTGTGTTTCTTTAACCTTCTTATTCGACCTGAGCGTGCAACGTTGACCCACGGATTTATCACACGGCCTTTCTAACTACCCGCGCATGAGCGTTCCCGGCATCGTCCAATCTACTCTCGACGGCGAGGAAATCGCCGCTCGAGTCTCCCTCGGCGGCGAAGACGAACTGTTCGTCACTCCCTCGAAAACCCTCGTCTATAGCTCCGAAGGCCTCTTGAGCGACGAATCGACGACCGAGTACTCCCACGACGCAGACCGACTCACACTCGCTGAAGGTCGCCGAAAGACGAAATTCTCCCTCGAGTATCCCCTCGAGGGGACGAAGGAGTTCACCATCCCAACGGGAAAAACTGGGGCGGTCTTGCACCCAGTGCTGGCCGGTGTGTTGAACGGAAACGGGATCACCGACGCCGGTGAGACGGTCGTACAGACCTATCGGTTCAGCGAACTTACGTTGATCATCACGAGCGATCGACTCGTCAAGCACATCGGCGGCGCAGTATGGGACGACGACTACGAAGAGTACCACTTTAGCGACGTGACGAACCTGTCGTTCGAAGACGGTAGCGTTGCAACGCAGATCGTCCTCACCGTCGGCGGCCGCCCACAGCGGATCAAAGCACCCAACGAGGAGGCGAACGACCTTCGCGAACGCCTCCAGCGAGCGCTCTTTGCCTACCACGACGTCGGCTCGCTCGAGGAACTCAACGAGCGTCTGGGCGACGACGAGGCCGAGCAGGACCGACAGTCCTCGTCGGTCGACTTCGGCGAGAGCGTCGAACCGCTCGGTGCAAATCCACCCGAACCGGACGAACACGAGACGGCCAAGAGCACCGCTGCACGGGCCCACGAGCTGGACCAGTCGAACGACCAATCTCGAAGCGATGCCGACGAGACGAGTACGGAGGCCGCTCAGGAAGAACGCACCCAGCAGACACAACACGTTCGCCAGTCCACACAGCGCCAACAGCAATCGACCGAGCCAGATTCACCAGCAGCGAACGCGGCCGAAACGGAGAGCCAACAGCAAGACCCAACGCGCCACCGCCAGCGACCAGACGCCGACGAAGCGGAGTCGACGGCCGACGTATCGAGTGACTCGCCGCCCGTCGACGAGCGCGCCACGGCTGTCGACTCCGACACGACGAACACCGAATCAGCGGCGACTGAACAGCGAACAGCCCCGCTCGAGGAATCGACGTCGCTCCTCGGCGCTGCGGACACGGACGACACCAATTCCACGAGTGAAACGACCGCTACCGGTACTGGCACTGAAACCGAAACCGGAACCGAAACTGAGACCGGAACCGACGACCCGACAACCACCGAATTGCTCGAGCGCGTCGAGTCACTCGAGGATGCGGTCGATCGACAGAACACGCTTCTCGAGCGCCAACAGCAGACGATCGAACAGCTCATTTCCGAACTTCGTGCGAGCCGATAACCGTGATATTGCGGTTTTTAGCGTGATGCAAGTGACCCTGCAGTGCGATCCAGTCGACCGTCTCCTCAGGAGCGGATCAACCGTCTCGTCCCGTCACTTTTCGAATGCACGAAGAGCCAAACGGCCCAATCTCCCCCGCGTCGAGTGAGATGAAATAGCCCGTCGTCACGCCGGTGCCACACCGTTTGCACGAGAAATCCCCTTCCTTCGTAATGACGTCCTGTTCGTATCGGACGTACTGGCGGCTCTTCGGGCGGATGATCCCGTCTTCGCGCTCGATGATCCCCCGGAGTTCCGCTTCGTCGAGGATGGTTCGCGTGACGGCAGGATCGGTCGTCACCGTCTCGATCCGGTCGATCACGTTGGGCAACTCGAGTGACTCGTGCTCGAGTCGCTGGAGCAGCGCTAATCCGAGTGACACGCGGTCGTCCTCGGCGTCGACGGAAGCGACGGGGTCGCGTTCGTCTCGATCCATCGGTGGCAATCGGTCTGTGATGTCGTGCCCGCGCGAATAAACGTTGTGTCGTCGCTCGTGGCCCACGTTGGTGATCGATTCGTCGGAAGATAAGACGAGTCACAAAGGATTCAATACTCGACTGACAACGTCGATCGATGACCGGGTCGTCGGTGGCCGCTCGCGCGCTCGTCGGTGCGATCAGCATCATCGCGATCGTTACCGCAGGAGTGCTCGCTTCACCGACATCGATGCTCGAGTCTGCTGATTCGGTGTCAACCGAACCCGTGGTGTTCGGCCTCCTCGTGCTCGGACTCTACCTCGTCCGACCGCTGTTCGTCTTGCCGACGACACCCCTCGCAATCGTCGTTGGCTACGGGTACGGCATCTCGGTCGGGGTTCCAGTCGCACTGGTCGGTGTGGCGATTACGGTGACGCCGGTGTTCTTCGGTGCACGCTGGGTGGCTGGCACTGAAAGCGATCCGTCAGCCGGCGGTTCGACACCCGACCGACCGTCGACCGACCACTCGAGCGACGACACAGGAACGACCGTTCCGAGCGGTCCGATTGCGACGGTCTTCTCTGAATTCCGCGACCGTGTGCTGGTTCGCTCGAGGTCGGTCGTCTCTCGATATTACGACACGGCGGGACCAATTCGGGGTGTCGTGGCGTCGCGACTCGTCCCGATACCGTCCGACATCTCGACGTGTGCTGCAGCGGTGAGCGGGGTCAAATACCACCAGTTCATCCTGGGGACGATTGCTGGTGAACTCCCGTGGACGATCGCTGCGGTCGTCGTCGGATCGTCTGCGGCGACGATCACGACTGCCGGCCTCGGAGAACTCAGTCTCACGCTCACCGTCGCGTGTATTCTCGCTGCAATGGTACTCCTCGCCGGGCCGATCTATCGGTTCGTCCAGAGACGACTTCGGACTCGACCTGACGGGAAGCCGACAGATCGGTAGCATAGTGGGTTCAGACCGTCCTCAACGCGGCTAGTGTCATATCGACCCGTCGTCAATCAGCAAATCACAGAATACCGTGAAGACGTTCTCGGTTCCTTGTACGGGTCGATATTTCCCATTCATTTGAGACGACATTCACTCCTGTCACTATTCTATTCGAGAGTACAGCGGCTTAGACCAAAAGAAGTTCAAACAATGTTCTGGACAGAATTGGAAGTATTCTGGTGAAACGAAACCCAGCCGTCTATGAACAGAACTCGATTTGTTCTATGGCGAGTGGGGGAAATTGTAAATATCTTAATACAGTCATGAAATACACCTGTATATGTATGATGTGGTTATCTTAGCGTTCATCGTGACAGCAATTACTCAGGCACTCCTAGCCATTCTCGTTCACATTGATGCAAAGCAATTGGGAGTCGAACGGCCAATGCTGTGGGAATTTGGTGTAGTGACACCCGCTGCTGGATTTCTCGTCGCTGCGTACTATTTCTCTCAGCGACGTGAACTCGCGACGACCTCAAACTAGTTACACCTATCTAACGTCGGTTTTCTGTTGATCGCAAGCGGTCAATCTAATCAGCTCATTTCTGAACGATCGGATCGCTATCTCACTACCAGAACGTATCAGCACAGTCGAACACGACGCCGTGTTGGGGACAGACGTACTTGCAGTGGCGCTTGAACAGTTCGCTCTCACAGCGAGGACATCTCGGCCCACCGCTCGAGTTACTCCCCACCGCTGGCTTGTCCGCTCTCGGTTCGTTTCCCTCTTCGCCAGCAACCATGTTACTTCGATTGGAGTGTCGCGGCTAAGTTCTGGTGGTTACACACAGGAGTCAGGTTCTCCGTCGAAATCAAAAATAACCGATATTGTCAATAACCGCTGCTATTGCTCCTCAACACTCGCTCCAGCCACAAGACTCGCAGGTCTTGCAGCCTTCGGAGAAGTACAGCGAGAGCGCCCCACAGGAGGGACACTCCGGCGATTCACCGGCGTCGATGAGGTCCTGGGTGGCGTCGTCCGCGTCGGATCCACCCTTCGCGGCGGCAGCGCCGCCGTCGGTCTGTGGGCCGTCGAATTCGGCTTCAGTACCGGCGTCGGCCGCATCCTCGAGCGTCTGCTGAGTCGGATACGGCTTGTCGATCTCGTTCTCGAGGTAGCGTCGCATCGCGGTGCCGATGGCGTCCGGGATCGACTGAATCTGTTCGCCTTTGTCCCAGGCAACCTTTGGACTGCGAGTCCCACAGAGTTCGTCGACGATCTCCTCGGGGTCGACTCCCGAGCGCAGCGAGGTCGAGATGACCTTCGCGAGCGCCTCGGTGAAGGAGTTCGTGAACCCACCCGAGTGGCCGATGTTCGCGAACAGTTCGAACGGCTGGCCGGTCTCGGGATCTTCGTTGATCGTCACGTAGACCTTGCCGTAACCGGTGTCGATGCGCTGGCTGACGCCCTGGAGCGCGTCTGGTCGCTCGCGTTTCTCGGTGAAATCGACCTGCACGGACTCCTGGCTGTCGCCGAGGAGTTCGTCGATGTCCTCCTCGAGCACCGCTTGGACGTCTTCGCTCTCGAGGAAGGCCTCGAGGCCGCCGAAAATTTCGCCGATCTGGTCGACGAGCGTCTCGGCCGCTTCGGTCTCGTCGGCGAAGTCGGCGTTGTCCGCGCGCGTAGTGAGCACCTGTTTCGAGCGGGTGCCGTCGCGGTAGTAGGTGACGCCCTTGCCACCGTTCTCGTAGACCCACTCGAAGACCTCTTTTGCGTCCTCGAGCGTGGAGTCGTTCGGTGCGTTGACCGTCTTCGAGATGGCGGAGTCGACGCCATTCTGTGAGGCACACTGGACGGCGGCGTGTTGTTTCGCCGAGAGGTCACTCGTGATGACGAACAGTTCACCGATGGCGTCGGGGACGGTGGAGAGCCCTTCGACACCGTCGAACTGGTTCGTCGCCATCTGCTCTTGGGCTTCTTCCTTGACGGCGTCGACGTCGATGTCGTTCGCCTCAAGGGTGCGCAGGAAGTAATCGTCGAACTCGACTAACATCTCGTCGCCTTGCACGTCGTCGGTGACGTTCTTGTAGTAGGCGACGTTGTAAATCGGTTCGCAGCCACCCGTGGTGTTGCCGACCATCGAGGTGGTTCCCGTCGGCGCGATGGTGGTCACGTTGTGGTTGCGAATCGGGAAGCCGCCGTCCCAGTCGTCTGCACTCTCGCCGGTCTGGTGTTCGAACCACTCGCGATACGCGGTCGGGTCGGCGTACTTGGAGTCGTTCCAGTCGGCGAAAGAACCGCGTTCGATCGCGAGTTGGTGACTCGTCGCCTTCGCGCCGTGGTTGATGTGGGTCATCAGCTGGCGGGCGACCTCGTTGCCCTCTTCGCTGCCGTACTTGATGCCAAGCTGAATGTACAGCTGAGCGAGACCCATGACGCCGAGACCGATCTTTCGCATGTCCCGTACCTTCTCCTCGATCTCCTCGACCGGGAAGTCGGACATCGTGACGACGTTCTCGAGGAATCGCGTGCCGTACTTGATGCGCTCGTTGAACGCCGAGACGTCGATCGCTTCCTCGAGGAAGGCGTCGACCGCTTCGGCCTGGGTGTCGTACTCGTCCGCGTGCTCTTCGGACCAGACGCGCCAGTCCGGGGCGTTCGTCGCCGCGAGCGTCGAGAGGTTGATGTGGCCGAGGTTGCAGGCCTCGTGTTCCTCGAGTGGCTGCTCGCCACACGGATTCGTCGCCAGAATACGGTGATCTGGCTCTTCCTCGACGTCGAAGGAGTGTTGTTTGTTCACTCGCTCGAGGTAGATGACGCCGGGTTCGCCGTTTTCGTGTGCGCCTTCGACGATGCGCTCGAAGATGAGTTCGGCGGGAATCGACAACGGTTCGCCGACCTCGACGTGTTCGGCGAGGTCGTAGCGGCCGTACATCTCCTTCGTCTCTTCGGTCGCGATGTGGGGTTCTTCCGTACGCGGATTCGTGAAGGTGAACTCCTCGCCGTTCTGGACGGCTTCCATGAACGCGTCCGTGACGCCGACGGAGATGTTGAAGTTAGAGAGATGGCCTTCGACGGCGTTGCGGAGGTGTTTCGGAACGCGACCGTCCTCGTCGATCAGGTCGCGAGCTTCCTCGAGTGCTTCGGAGAACGTGGTGTAGGTGTAGTCGTCGGGATCGTTGAGTCGCAGCGTGTGAGCCAGCGAGACGTCCTTGTTCTTGGCGTGGATGAATTCGATGACGTCGGGGTGTGAGACGCGCATGATCCCCATCTGGGCACCGCGGCGGGTGCCTCCCTGAGCGATGGTCTCACAGAGCTGGTCGTACGTGCGCATAAACGTGATTGGACCCGAGGCGATACCGCCCGTCGAACCCACTGAATCGCCGTACGGTCGCAGTTGCCAGAACCCGTATCCGACACCGCCGCCGGACTGGAAGACCTCCGCGGCCTTCTTCGCGGTCTCGTGGATGTCCGAGAGGTCGTCGTCGGGGCTCATGACGAAACACGCAGAAAGCTGTTGGAGTTCGTCACCGGCGTTCATCAGCGTCGGCGAGTTCGGCATGAACGACAGCGTTTCCATGCCTTCGGTAAACGTCTCGGCGACGTCCTCGACGTGCTCGCGGATATCCGATGGGAGCTCCGGAACGACCGTCTCGTAGGCGAATTTGTTGACGTTGCGCTCGGTCAGTGCGGTTTCGGCGTACTCGTCCGCCGAAATGCCCTCTCCAAAGACCTCCTCGGCGAGTTCGTCGCGACGCGGGTGGTCCGGTTTGAGCTGATCCGGCGTGACGATAATTTCGCTGTCTCGTTTTTCGGCCTCGTAGACGACCTCAGCAAGTGCGATGTTCTTCCCGACACGCTTGAAGAGATCTTCCTGCGTCTCGACGAGTTCGCCGTCTGCATCCTTACGCAGGTAACGTGCGGGGAGGATGTTCTGGTAGGCGTTGTCGGTCATTCGCTCCTCGAGCGTGTCGCCTTCGGTTCGCTTGATCGGGAGCGTTAGTTCTGCAGCTGAAAGTTCCGATTCACTCATGCGCGGGTCACCTCGCGGTAATCCCGCCGCAGGGTGGCGATTCTGTCGTGGGTCCGGGTCCTGAATTTCATTGTTCGTGACGAAGGTTCGGTAGTCATCGGTCCATCTTAAAACCGGGTGTTGTTGTCCTACTTTTCTTGTAGTAGGGCAATTTGAGTTGGATAGATTTCTCTGTACGCTATTCGAGTTGTGTCCGACCACGACCGCTGAAACGGGCGTGATCAGGGCTATGCGTAGCTACGGCGTCAACGGTCTTAACGATTTTCAGACCGGACTGAAAGTAGTGTTGAGGGCGACACTCCACACTGGTGGCTGATCAATTCAGCTCTGTCCCGTCCGCTACTGTGGGTTTTCCAACTGTCGCGTGCGGGACAGTGTCACCCTCCCGTCGACAGTCACAGCCAGATTTTTGTCACTATTTCCAGAAAGATTACGTCGGTGTAGCCGAGCAACGTGTATATGGTCGAACCACTAACGTCGTCGACCGTCCTGCTCGTGCTCGCCGGACTGGTCGCGTTGGCCGTTGCGATCGTCGCTATTCGTATCGCGATCAAACTGGCAATTCGAATCGGAATCGTCGCCGCAGTGGTCCTCGCGGGCCTCTACACGGTCGGCTACGTCGGATAAGAACGCGTTCTGATTCCACCCCCCAACACCGATCGACTCGCCCACTACTGCGGCATCGAGCACTCGGCGATCCGCGGATCTGCACTCGGACTACCGAAGCGACTCGAGGAAATTTTCGATGACGTCGTGACCTGCAGCCGTGAGCACGCTCTCCGGATGGAACTGGACGGCTTCGATCGGGTACTCGCGGTGTCGAACGCCCATCACGAGCGTCTCGCTATCGTGGTCAGCGGTCGCTGAAATTTCGAAGCACTCGGGTACCGCCGTCGCGACCAGCGAGTGATAGCGCCCGGCACGAAAGCCCTGTGGCAGGCCGGCAAAGACGCCCTCCCCGTCGTGTTCGACGGCGGAGGCCTTCCCGTGGATCGGTGCGGGTGCTCGCCCAACGGTACCGCCGAACTCGTAGACGGCAGCCTCGAGTCCCAGACAGACGCCGAGTGTCGGTATCTCGGGACTGAGTTCCCGAAGCACTGCCATCGTGACGCCAACATCACGGTCGTTCTTCGGGTGACCGGGGCCCGGACTGATGATGATCGCGTCCGGATCGACGTTCCGAATGTCCTCGAGCGAGGCGGTGTTTTTCACGACTTCTGTCTCGGTGTCCGCTTGCTGGCTCACGTACTCGACGAGGTTGTAGGTGAACGAGTCGTAGTTATCGACGAACAGAACGGTTACCGCTTCGTCAGTAGCGTTCTCGTCAGCCGGCTTCACCGACTCGCCTCGAGTGTTGGCGTGCTCGCTCATCGGCTCACCTCCGCGGTCTCGTGGCCATCGCGCCTGTCGGAGGTGCCACCATTACCGTCATTACCGTCATTCCCATCATTCCCATCAGTATCACCAGCACCATCGCCGTCAGAATCAACACTATCGCTCGATCTTTCCTCGATGTTCTCGAGTGCGGCGAGTACGCCGCCCATCTTTTTCTCAGTCTCCACGTACTCGGCCTCGGGATCACTGTCGGCGACCAATCCTGCACCCGCACGGACGGTGATCCGGTCTCGCGTTCCTTCGTCTTCGACGGTCGCCGTTCGGATCACGATGGCAAAGTCGGCGTCGCCACACCAGGAGTAGTAGCCGACGCCGCCACCGTAGAGGCCTCGCGGTTCGGCCTCGAGGTCGTCGATAATTTCCATCGCGCGGATCTTCGGCGCGCCAGAGAGCGTTCCGGCGGGGAACGACGCGCGGGTCGCGTCGAAGGCGTCAGCATCCCCAGCTAACTCGCCCGTGACGGTCGATTCGATGTGCTGGACGTGGCTGTACTTGAGGACGTTCATGAACTCGTCGACGCGAACCGAACCGGCCTCGGCAACCCGTCGAACGTCGTTGCGAGCCAGGTCGACCAGCATGGTGTGCTCGGCGCGTTCTTTCTCGTCGGCCAGCATCTCGCCGGCGAGTCGGCGATCCTCGACGGGACCGGTTCCCCGGTCACAGGTTCCGGCGATGGGATTCGACATGATCTCGCGCCCGCGGACGGAGACCAACGTTTCCGGACTCGCGCCGACAACGGTCAGGTCGTCGTGCTCGAGTACGTACATGTACGGCGAGGGGTTCACGTCTCGCATCGCCTCGTAAAACCCGAGCGGATCGACATCGCCGTAGAGCTCTCGCGTCCGGGAGACGACGCCCTGATAGATGTCGCCGTCGAGGACGTGTTCTTTGGCTCGGTCGACGCTCTCCTCGTAGGCG
This sequence comes from Natronorubrum sediminis, assembly GCF_900108095.1. NCBI lineage: Archaea > Methanobacteriati > Methanobacteriota > Halobacteria > Halobacteriales > Natrialbaceae > Natronorubrum > Natronorubrum sediminis. The sequence continues at coordinate 183,383 of NZ_FNWL01000002.1, read as the reverse complement.
TCTTTCGGACCAGCCACCTCGTCCGTCCGGGTGAAGCCACTCGTCTCCAACGTATCGGCGTCGCGTATCGTCTTTGCAACTTCTTGGGCTTCGGCGAGCACGTCGTCGTAGACGGCGTCCGGATCGTCGTCGGCCTCGAGAATCGGCGTACAGACCAACGAGACGGTCCCGTTTCGTTCGTCGAACGCGAGCGTCTTCGTCGTCAACACGAACTGGGCGTCCGGGAACCGCGAGTCGGGACGCTCGAGACCGACGTCCTCGAGCCAGAGGTCGTAGACTGCGTCGTAAGCGAGAAAGCCAACGAGGCCGCCGGTGAGGTGCTGTCGGTCGTGCTCGGGTGCGTTCGCGAATCGAACGTCCGGCAGTGCGGCGCGAAGAGCATCGACGGTGTCACCGTCGTCGGTCGTTTCGATGAGGTCCATCGGGGCGTTCGGAGACAACGCTTCGACAGCGGTTCCGTCCGATTCGACCGTGATGACGGCGTCCGGATCGTAGCCGACGTAGGAGTACCGTGCGTGGCGATCAGTCTGTGCCGAACTCGGCCGAAACGCGCCGTCGGGATCGCTCGAAGCGGTCTTCTCCGCACTCTCGAGTAAGAACGCGTAGGGCGAGCGCTCGCGGTCGTTCGATGCCGTTCGACCGGTGAGGGCACCGTAGGCCGCGAGTGGCGTCGTGTCGACGTCGAGCGTCACGACGGTTCGGACGACGACCGGCCGTTCGGTGCTATCGCTCGCGTGTTCGCGAAACGTTTCGCGATCGATATCGGGTGTCGGTGAGGTGGGTGTATCACTCATACTGAGAAATCACGGCTGTACTGGTCGACCCGCGTCTTTCGCTCGATCGACGAACGATCTGACCGCAGTTGGGTCCTTGACGCCGCCAGTTTCCTCGACACCGCTCGCGACATCGACGGCAAACGGCTCGACCGTCGAAATCGCGTCCGGGACGTTCTCGGGCGTCAATCCGCCGGCGAGGATCACCGGTGACTCGAGGCCGTCGGTGGCTTTGCGGGTTCGGGCCCAATCGTGCGTGGTCCCGGTGCCGCCACCGCCGTCTTCGCCGGGCGTATCGACGAGCAAGCCGTCGACGACATCGTCGTACGTATGAGCCGTCTGGGCGTCGTCTGCGTCGACGGCGAGGAGAAGCTGAGAGTCGACCTTCGCGCGCACGTACGAAAGGTCACCTACGCCGATCGAGCCGTGGAATTGGAGCGCGTCCGGTTCGATGGCGTCGACCAGTTCGATCGCCTGATCCGGCCCTTCCGGCATCGTCACGAGGACGGTCGTGACGAACGGCGGCGCGGCCTCGACTAGCTCCCGGGCCCGTACGCGGGAGACCTCCCGGGGCGTGTCGACGGGAACGTCACAGATGATGCCGACCGCGTCGGCTCCAGCCGCGATGGCCATCTCGAGGTCGTCCGTCGTCGTCAGTCCACAGATTTTGACGCGCGTCATTGCTGTACCCGCGTCGTCGCTCCCTCACAGAGTTGGGCGAGTTTCCGGGCTGCGCCCCCGGAGTCGATCGCGTCCCGGGCGACGTCGACGCCGGCCTCGAGCGAGTTGGCTTCGCCGGCGATGTAAATCGCCGCCCCCGCGTTCGCGAGGATGACGTCTCGCTTTGCGCCCGTAACCTCCCCCTCGACGATTCCGCGCATGGCTGCCGCGTTTTCCTCGGGAGAGCCGCCCGAAATGGCTTCGATGTCGTGGGACTCGAGTCCGAGGTCGGCTGGCTCGAGGGAGTACTGTTCGACGTCGGATCCATCGACTTCCGCGGCGATGGTTTCGCCGTGAATCGCGATTTCGTCGGTGCCCGCGCCGTGGACGACGAGCGCCCGCTCGACGGCCATCCGAGAGAGGGCGTCCGCGAGAATCGGAACGAGGTCGGGATCGTAGACGCCGACGACCTGGGCGTCCGCCCCGGCGGGGTTGGTCAGGGGCCCGAGGACGTTGAAGATCGTTCGCATGCCGAGTTCCTTTCGCGGGCCGATGACGGCTTTCATCGCGGGGTGGAACACCGGCGCGAGCATGAAGCCGATGCCGTCGCGTTCGATGGCGTCCTCGACAGCGGGCGGTTCGGCTTCGACCGAGACGCCGACTTCCTCGAGGACGTCCGCGCTTCCAGAGGAAGAAGAGACCGAGTAGTTACCGTGTTTGGCGACGGGGACGCCAGCGCCGGCGGTGACGATTGCGCTCGTCGTGGAGACGTTGATCGTATCGTAGTCGTCCCCACCCGTCCCGCAAGTGTCGACCAGTGGCTCACGATCAGGGGTAATCGTCCGGGCGGCCTCGCGCATACCTTGTGCGAAGCCGGCGATTTCGGCTTCCGTTTCGCCTTTCGCCCGTAGTGCGGCCAGTAGCGCGCCGATCTGTGCCTCCGTTGCGTCTTCGAAGACGGACGTAGAGGCCGCTCGAGCGTCTGCTTGCGTCAGATTCTCGCCCTCCGTAACCCGCTCGACGTATTCCTGCATAGTGAACACCAATGTACGTAGTTGTCTTACAATGTCCAAATGAGTACATCAACTTAAGCATGTCGGAGGGATCGTGGGTGCGACTCGCGTACGGCTCCCGATTCGAAACCTTCAATTACGGTGGCGGGCAACGAACGAGTGCAGACAACGTGGCGATAGACGCCACGGAGGAAGCCAGGCGGGTTGGTGGTCTAGTCTGGTTATGACACCTCCTTGACATGGAGGAGGCCGGCAGTTCAAATCTGCCCCAACCCATTTCTGACGGAACAAAACTGACGAGCGAAGCGAGTCATCCGTTCCGTCAGAAATTGTTACGGGAGATTTGAATCAGGGAGTGAAGCGAACGGAGTGAGCGGAACGACCGTGGTTCAAATCTGCCTCAACCCACTATTTCTGTCGCGAACAACTTCGCGAGCGACAGGTTCGTGACGTGAGGCAGTTTGAATGAGACGAGGCGCGCACAGCGCAGGCGAGCACGTCTCGGTGTCGCTCAAATCTACCCAATCTGTCTATCCAGTGCCAACCGCTGGACTCGAGTCTCCCTGATTTCGTTCCACAACCCCTTCACTTCGAGCGAGCCATCTCTACCGCTTAGTCGTCCGCGACGGCGGCGTCCGGGCGATAGGTCTCGCTGATGGCTTTCCACTTGTCGGTGCGGAATCGCCAGTAGTTGATCGCGGCGGGGACGCTCGTTTCGGCGACGAACGCGAGGTAGAGTCCCCAGTAGCCGAGGCTCGTCGTCGCGCCGAGGTACGCGAGCGGGATCGAGACGAGAAACATCCCGACGAACTGGCTCGCGAAGGGCACTACCGTGTCGCCACTGGCGTCGAGCGGGCCAGCGGCTGCACCGGCGACGCCCTGGAAGACCACCGCGACGCAAGAGGCGTAGACGAGTGTGACCGCGATCGGAATCTCGCCGCTCGCCGGATCGTCAGCGAAGAGGACGACGATCTGCTCGGCGAAGAGTGCGATGAGGATCGCGCTTACGATGTACGTCGCCACGGCGAAGCGGATGATGTCTCGGCCGTACGCTTTCGCCGTTTGCTCGTCGTTTTGCCCGAGCGCCTGTCCGACCAGACTCGAGGAGGCGAGACCGAAGCCCCACCCGGGCGTGTTCATCAGCCCCCAGATGCGCCGAGCGATGACGAACGCGGCGACGGTGTTCTCGCCGAATATACCGAGGACCCAGAGCATGGGGAACTCGGCGACCGTCCAGACGAGGTTTCGGCCGCCGACGGGGAGCCCGATCGTGACGATGTCGTGAATCGTGCCCGGATCGAAGTACGACCCCAGTGGGTCGACCTGTATCGGTAGTTGGCCGATGACGGGGAGCCAGCCTGCGGTGATGCCGACCGCGAACGTCGCCGTCACGGCCACGTTTGCGAACACCGTCCCGAGTGCCGCTCCGACCACGCCCAAGTCGAGTCCGAAGATGAACACGGCGTTGAGTCCGATATTGATGACCGCGCCGGCAGCGCGGATCTGCATCGCGATGAAGGAGTCGTCCGCACCGACGAGGGTTCGGCTCCCGACCAGATTGAGACCGGCGAAGGGAATTCCCAGGGCGACGACCTGCAGGTACGTCGCACCGTAGTCGATCGCCGCCTGATTGTCGGTGAGTACCGAGATGAACTGCTCCGGAAAGAGCCAGAACGTCGCCGAGACCGGCACGGAGAGTGCGATGACCAACACCGTACTCGAGCGAACCGCCAACCCCAACTCGTCGTAGGCATCGGCGCCGAAGCGCTGTGAGACGAGGGCGATCGTTCCGCCGGCGACGCCGCCGCCGATCGCGAAGGCGAGCCCCCAGAACGGACTCGCGTAGCCGACGCCCGCGACGGCCGACGTTCCGACGGCGACGCCGACCATCGCGACGTCGACGGCGCTCTTCGACATGCGTGCGATGCCGGTGACGATCCGCGGCCACGCGAGGACCGTCGTCTCGACAGCGCGCTCACGGTCGATCAAGCCGAGACGGGCGAGTGCGAGTCCGATATAGAGGATCGTAAGACGTAGTGGATTTGGAATCCGACTCACGGAGGTAGCTGTCTATTATCGAAGACGTTCAAAGGAGTTCGTTAGCCGGCAAGCCACGTGGCCGTTCTGGACCCTCTCGCCACGAATTTGAGCAGTGTCACCCCATCACACTACGACGATTAACCGTGCACTAGAAGGAGCCGAGTCGACTCGAGACCGCTATGGAAGTGCTCGGCCGGTTGCTGGCGTTGCTCGTCGTCTTGGTGCTCGGCGCGGGACTGCGAGCGTCGGGATTCCTCGGTGCGAGCCGGACGAGTCGATTGAACGCGGTTGCGTACTATCTTGCGTTGCCGGCACTCATCTTCGTCTCGACGTACGACCAGGCGATCGGTCGGCTGCTCTCGATCGAACTGGTTGCGGGCTTACTCGTCGTACTGCTCGTCACGGCGAGTCTCGCGTGGATCGTCCATCGAAATCGGGACTCGAGGGGACGCCAGAGCGTCGCAATCGTCCAGTCGTATCACTCGAATTTGGGCTATCTCGGGCTTCCGCTGGTGGCGGCGACGTTCGACGCGGAGGTCACCGCAATTGCGAGTGTCGTCCTCGGCGTGATTACGCTGGTGCAACTCCCGCTGTCGCTGATCCTGTTGTCGACGCTCAACGGTGCGAGTGCGGCGATCGCCGACGAGTTGCGTGGGCTCGCGACCAATCCGGTGTTGCTCTCGTTGCTCGCCGGACTCTCCGTCGGGTCTCTTGGCGTAACGGTGCCCACGAACGCCGCGACCGGACTGGACGTGCTCGGTTCGATTGCCCTCCCGCTGGCGTTGCTCTGTGTCGGAGCGTCGTTACAGATCGATGTTCCCACGATGGATTTCGGTGCAACGGGAGCCGTCGTCGGCCTCAAAATCGTCTGCATGCCCGCACTCGCGTGGCTCGTCTTCTCGACGCTGTCCGTCGACGCGCCAACGCTGACGGCGACGGTCGTGATGTTCGCGACGCCCACTGCCGTCTCGACGTACGTCTTCGCCGCCGAACTCGGCGGGGACTCCGAGTTCGCGTCACTGAACGTCTTCGCGACGACGCTCGTCTCGATGGCGACGCTGTTCGTCGTAATCTCGCTCGTCCCATGAGGCCTCATACGCACAAAAACCGATCTGTCAGCCGCCGAAAAAGCGTTTGATCCGTCCAAGGAATCCAGCGGATTCGGACTTCTCATCGTCACTCGAGTCCGCGCTATTGGGGTTGATTGAACCAGCGAGCGGCCCGTCGTCGGCCGCTGAATCGGTGCTCGCCGTCGGCGACGCACCAGATGTCGCTTGCGTCGACTCGAGGTCGTCCATGGAGAGGTCGATCTCACCGACGTCGCGCGTCGACTCGCGCCCGTCACCGGCTTCTGCGGCGCGAACGTCGGAGCCGGTGACGTCACCGCGTTCGATTCGCGCGGCGAGATCGTCGATCGAGGTGTCTTCGTTCACGCTCTCGACCGATCCCGTTTGGGACAGCGCGGTGCTCGAGTCGGAGCGTTCGTCATCGTCGGTGTCATCGCTCCCAGCGTCGCTGTCAGTGGAATCACCGTCGCTACTGTTCTCACCATCGTCGCTACTCTCGTTCTCGCTGCGTTGCGTTCCGTTGGTGTCGTCATCGTTGCTGGCGTTGTCACCGCCGTCGCCGCCGTTGTTATCGCTGACGTCATTACCGTCGTCGCCGTCGCTATCGTTGTTGGAAGGCTCGCTGCTCGAGGCGTCGGTATCTGATGAGTCGCCAGCAGCCGTCGATTCATCAGTCTGTTCGTCCCCCTCCAGTGGCGTTTCGTCGGATTTCTGTGGATTGTCTGCGGTCGACGCTGTGACGTCGTCTTCGATAGGTGTGTCGTCGATATCGCTCGAGTCGGCCGGTTCGTCGGCTGGCTCGCTAAGAGAATCGAGAATATCGTCGACGCTTTGCTCGGAGACGACGCGTTGTGGCCCGCCGCCGGGACCGTCTGCGCTACTCGAGGTGTCAGTGGGCGATTCCTGAGACTGGTCGTCGCTCATTATGGAGGTCTGTCTGTGCCGAGACCATAACCTTTCCCCAGCGCGATTGTTAGATGAATGAACGCCGAAACACGATCGGGAGAGAGAATTACTCCACGGGCGAGTGGTCGGCGAGCACGACGTTGACGACGGCTCCAAGGAGGATGAGGATGCCGGCGAAGTAGAGCCAGGTGACGAAGAGGATAACCACGCCCACAGCACCGTAGGCCTCGTACTGGCTGGCATTGGCCGCGTAGAGCTGGAATCCACCCTGGAGACCCGTCCAGCCGACGGCGGCGACGACGGCGCCGGGAAGGATTTCGGTGACTTCGACGGGAACTGGTGGCAACACGTAGTACATCGGGAGGAAGACCAGGATCAGTCCGATCAGCAAAGAGAGCCAGCTAAGCCACCCTCCGAACGGAAGTGCGTCCGCTGCGAGGCCGAGGACCGTTCCGATCAGGATCATCAACGCGAGCGCGCCAACGCCGGCGAAGATCACGACGAGGCCATCTTTGAGCTGATCGACGATCGTCACCTCGACGGCTTCGTCGTAGATTCGCTCGAACGCGAGACTGAGTCCACGAAAGACCTTGAGCGCACCCCACGTCGAGACGACGAGTGCGACGGCAGTCGCCTGAGACCGGCCGGACTCCGTCGTCAATGCCTCGACGACGAGTGCTTCGCCTGCTTCCGGCAGGAAGTCCCCGGCAACCAGAATCAGCCGTTCGGCGGTCGCTTCGCCCCCGAGCAACGAGCCGACGACGAGCGCGAGGAGGACGAGCGGGATCACCGAAACGAACGCGTAGTAGGCGAACCCAGCCGCGAGAAATGTGAGGTCGCGATCACTCGCTGTCCGGTATATCGACACGAGTGTCTCAGAGATATTCATATCGACTACGAGGATTTACTCCCTAACAAAGTGCGCGTCGATTAGCACCCGCTGGAAGTGCTCGAGGCCGTCCCGATTGGTGCCATCCGTTTCATCGCCGTCGGCCGTCACCACTGCCGACAGAAGTTGTGCGACGCGTAGACTTCCCCGTCGTCAGTCACGTAAACGCCGACGCCACCGCGATCCCACTCCGGAACGCCATCTTCCTCGAGGATCGCTTCTCGGTGAGACGTCGAGTTCATCCACTGATCGACGAGTCCGGTGGCGAGTTGCTCTGCGGTCTGGTGCTCGCTGGTTTCGCCGGTGTCCGTATTTTCGACTGGGCGGTCGATGTACGTCAGGGCGATGTTCTCGCCGTAGCCCCGACAGTAGTCGTCGACGTCGGTAAAGCGCTCCATCGGCTCCTGTCCGTCGGGATTCGTGTGGTCGAAGTACTCCTGGTCGGCCATATCGTAACTGTGGGCACGCGCGACGGAGGCGACCGTTCCGTCCCACTCGAGGTCGTCGACGTCGTGGTCGTCCCGACGGTCGTTGACCTCCGCGTGGACGAAGTCTTCGACGGTCTCGGTGTCGATCGTCTCGACGTTGGATTCGTACGTCGACTCACCTGGGTCGTCGGGGTCGGTCGTGTCGGGATCACGCTCACCAGCAGGTGGTGGCTCGGAACTCGGAGAGGGCTGTGGACCCATATCGACGCCGTTCGGTCCTTCGAAGCCGTCGATCCCGTCGATGTCGTCAATAACGGCGGGTGCGATAGTGGCCGCGCCGACGACGAGTGCGCCGATGAGCACGACGGTTCCGAAGAGCCGCAAGATCCCTCGGATCACGGCTCGATCGCTGGCATTTTCGGGACCCGAAGTGGACGGCTGATGGCGATCTCCCATCGGACCAACGGTCGTGAAACCACCATATGATTGTCGTGGTCGGTTGCACGCATTGATAGTCAATTCCTTCGTGTACGTGATGGTTACTCGGTCCCAAAGATCGTCTCGTGAAACCCAACGACGAGTCCCGGAACGACCACCATGAACAGGTGTTCCTCGAGTGGGATGCCGGCGATATCGATCCCGGTTCGGAGTTTGATGTCGAATATGCCGACGGCGAGGGTGTATCGGTCCCAGAGATACGCGATTGGATACAGTGCAAGGATCGTAACCCCTGCCTTTCTGAGTGCGTTTGTACGGTACAGTAAGACGGCGGCGACTGCACCCCAGAAGAGTTCAGTCGCGAGATAGGTGTACCGCCCGAGGACACTAATATCGAGTGTCATACTGCCCGTTCTACACGCAGGCGCAAAATGGTGCGTCTTCGTCCCACCCGGCTAAAACGGGCGGTATGTTCAAAAGCCCTGAGACAGTATATCATTGCGTAACGATGAATATCGCTGATATCGCCACCCGAGATTTCATCGAAGTCGACGTTGGCACACGTATGGGGAAAGTCCGTTCGACCTTCGAGGATGGCAACCCCAAAGGAATTATCGTCACCGACGACGGGGAGTACGAGGGCGTCATCAGCGAACGGGAGGTGCTCCAATCCCACGTCGAGGACGACGCGAAGGTAGCCGCACTCACCAAACCGAGTCGCAACTCGCCGGCACCGAAGGTCGCTCGAGACGAAGACGTTCGAGAGACTGCGCGCGTGCTCGTCGAGAGCAACTCCAAAGTCGCGCCCGTTTTCGAACACGACGACCTCTGGGGCGTCATCACGGACGACGCGATTCTCGAGGCCGTTCTCGAGAACCTCGACGCGCTTACCGTCGACGATATCTTCACCGACGATCCGGTCACGCTGTCCGAGGACGACGGCGTCGGGAAGGCGATCAACCACCTGCGAGAACATGGCATCTCGCGTCTGCCCGTCCTCAACGAGAACGGCTACCTCTCCGGTGTCGTCACGACCCACGACATCGCCGACTTCGTCATCAGAGAGAATCACACCACGACGACGGGTGATCGCGTCGGCGACTCCCAGCGATTGCTCGATGTTCCCATCTACGATATCATGACCAGTCCCGTCGAGACGACGACGCTCGACGCCACCGCGAAAGCGGCCGTCGAGCAGATGCTCGAACTCGATTACGCGGGGCTCATGGTTACGCCCGAGGACGACGACCGAACCGTCATCGGCGTCATCACCAAGACGGACGTCCTCCGTGCACTCACCTTCACCGAAGAGGAGTACATGGACGTCCAGATTACCAACATCTCGATGCTCGACACCATCACTCGAGAGTCGATCGTCCAGAGTATCGAGGGAGTCTCCGATAAGTACGCGGACATGCAGGTAATGCACGCACACGTGCGCTTCCACGAACACAACGAGAAGCTCCGTGGCACGCCACTCGTCCAGTGTCAGGTTCGACTCCGAACCAACAAAGGACAGGTCGCCGGCACCGGCGAAGGATACGGGGCCGAGAACGCCTTCCGCGTCGCCGTCGACAAACTCGAGCGAAACGTTCTCGAGATCAAAGGAATCACGAGCGACGAGGAGTACCGCGGTCAACTCCTGCGAAAGCTCAACGAAATCTAGTAATTCGGCTCCAAATCTAACGGCTCGGCTACCCGAATCGAGCCGTCACTGACGAACCGACCATTTTCGTTCTGTCAGAGCCGGGACGACTCGTCGCCACCCTCGAGTCCGTTGTCCGTAATTCGAAACTGCGTCGACTCGCCGACGGCTTTCGAGCGGTGTTTCTCGAGCGTCGCCCGCCGGTTCCCTCCCCGGAATCGCTCGAGGCGGAGGACGACGCCGGTCCAGTGCTCGAGCGTGTTCCCGCCGAGTCCACGCGTTCGGTCGGCCTCGGGGTCGCTGAAGACCTGATTCGTGAGAACGACCGCGAGGTCGTGCTTTCGGGCGAGCGAGAGGAGGTGCGTCACCTGCCGAGTGACCTTCCGCAGCGCCTGCCCGCCGTCGTTATCGCCGGTTCGCTCGAGGCGGTAGAATCCGGTCGCGCTGTCGAGGACGATCAGATCGGCGCGTTCGGCGAACTCTTCTGCGTCGCGGACGGCTTCTGCCTGTTCGTCGAAGTCGAGGGCGTCTTCGATGACGATTCGCGAGGCGACGTCCTCGACGTCTTCGTCGGCAACGGACGCCGTTAGAAGCTGCTGGAATCGATCTACCGAGACGCCCTCGGTGTCGATGTAGACCGCCGTCCCACCGGCGGCGGCCGTGTCGACGGCGGCCGACAGCGCGAGGTTCGTCTTGCCCGCGGCCGGCGGGCCGTACAACTGCGTGACGGTCCCGCGTTCGAATCCCCCACCGAGTAACTCGTCGACCGGGTCACAGCCGGTCGGGATCGCCTCGTCGTTCACGAGTCGAGTTTGGTGGTTGCGGGCAAAAAGGCCCCGGAACCGGCCTGAAGACAGGGTCATCGAGACGAAGCGCCAGCCGTGGATAGGCCGACTAATTCACACGAGATGGAGAGCTAATGCGCGTACGTTTATTCCGCTCGGTCGCCAACGTGCGCTCGTGATCGTCGTCGCCACCGCAGACTTCGAACTCTACCACGGCGTCGTCAACGAGCTTCGTGAACGGGGCTCCGAGTTTACGACCATCGAACCCGACGACGAACTCCCCGAGCGCGTCGCAGTCGTCGTCACCGGTCCCGAGCACGCCGATTCGTTTCCCGACGTGACGACCATCGTCGCCGATCCGGACGACCCTCGGCGAGCGGTCGATCAGGCGCTCACCGCCGTCCGGGGCGACGGTGGCCGGGTGATCATCGGCGTCGACCCGGGGCGGAAACCCGGCATCGCCGTGCTCGCGGGCGACGTCGTTGTCGCGGCGTTCCAGGTCCCACTCTCGGATGCCGTCGACGTAATTCAGCGCGAGGCCAACGAAGCGACGGCTCCGATCGTCCGCATCGGTGACGGTTCCCGCCTCCAGAGCGCGTCGCTCGTCAACGACCTCGAGGACGTAACGGTCGAACTGGTCGACGAAACCGGGACGACGCCGTATCTGGGTACCGGCTCGAGGGGTATGGGTGACGTCCTCGCGGCCGCCAATATCGCCAGGCTCGAGGGAGAGGTCGTCGAGACGCGACAGATCGACCCGACCGCAGGCGAGTTGCAGGTGATCAAGGACCGATCACGCGAACAGAGCGATGGGAATCGTGCGATCGACGACCTTCTCGCACGTCGCGTCGCCGCCGGCGAGTTGTCGATCGAAGAAGCGCTCTCAGAACACCGGACGGCGGGATCGGGTGGAGACTCGAGTGGAGCGAACGGGGAGTTAGACCAACCCGATGAAGCCGAGGACGGCCACGGCAGCGATCGGGCGCAGTAGACGTTCTCTTCCAGTGAACGAGTGAAACGCGACGTCACCCTCGCGGAGACGTCCTCGCGCGTATCGAACATCCGTCGGCCGGAGACGTTCGTCGAGTGGTCGCGGTGGCGCTGGTCGTCGGATTCGTCAGGTATCGTCGGCTGCGTTCTTTCGAGTGCGGCTCCACTCGAGCCAACGGCTCACGAGGTGAACGCGCCAAGAAAAAGCTGTGAGTCGAAATCGGTTCTACGAGGCGACGCCGACGTTCGACGCGGAGACGCCACCGGTCTGGATATTCTCGTTCTCCTGCATCGATATCTGCACGGAGTTTGCTTCGCCTTCGTCTTCGGCGATCGCGATCGATGCGTGTTGTTCGTCGTAGTTGCCCTGCGTCACCAGTTGGGACTGCTCGAGTGCGGCAGTTGCATCCTGGGTGACGTCGCTCGTCTGTTCGGCGCTCGTGTCGAAGTCATAGGACATGCCCGGTGCGTCCTCGACGTCTTCGCCGCCGACGGTGACGGTCGAACTCGAGGTCTGGCCGTCGGTGTCGAAGACGAGACCTGGGCCTGCGTAGACGTTGAGCGCTTCGGCGAAGCCGACTTGCGCGTTGTAATTTTGCTGATGGGCCAACTGGACGGCAGTGGCTTCGCTGTTGTCGGTCGCGATTGCAACCGCGGAGTTCTGCATGTTGACGTTCAGCTGTTCGACCGACTGCTCTTGGTCGACGCTGGACGTTGCAGTCTGCGTGTCGCTCTTGTCGTCTTTCTTGTCGTCTTCAGGCATTTCCGTGTCGACGACACTACTTTCGGCCTCACCGCCAGCCGTTGCGACGTTCATTCCGCCCATCGAGGCGAAGATGTTTTCGGCGTCGGCGGACGCAACCTGCTCGTTGAGGTTGGTCTGGTCGGATATCTGGATCGACGTTGCAGTGGAGTTTTCACCGACGGCGATGGCGACTGCACCGCTTTGCTCGTTGATGTTCGCCTGTTCAACGGATTGCTCCTGATCGATCAGTTCTTCTTCGCTCTGGTCGGCGTACTCGCCGCCGCCAGCGTAGATGTTCGCTGCGTTCGCAGCTCCCTCTTGGAGGTTTTCGTTGTGCTGGTCGGTCTGTTGGAGTGCAGTTGCGTCACTCTCGTTTTCGGCGATCGCAAGCGCGGTACTCTGTTCGTTGACGTTCGCCTGTGCGACGTCTTGGCTCTGGGTTACGCTCGCTTCGGCCGACTGCGTGACCGTCTCTTTGTCGTCTTTCTCGCCAGCGACTCCCCAGCCATCGTACTGCTGGTTGTCGCCGTTACCCATCAGGAGGTAGACGTCACCGACGTCTTCGAACTGCGTTTCTTCGGTGTCTGCAGCTTCGTTCTCACTGGATGCGTCACCCGTCTGGGCGTTGGCGTTCATCTGATTCGACTCCTGAACGGCCGTCGCTTCGCCACCGTCGATCGAAATGGAGACCGCCTGACCCTGTTCATTGATATTCACCTGGTTGACATCCTGGTGTTGAATGACTTCCGTCGCGTCGTCCGCGTCTTCAGGGTTGTCGACCGCGTGTTCCTCGACGTACTCTTCGAGCGACTGATCTTCGAGATCAGCGCCGAAGACCAAGTAGAGGTCTTCACCGTTCTCGAGTGCGTGTACGTTGTCTGCACCGCCACTGTCACCAGCCATTGCCGCGGGTGCGCCTCCGGCGAGCATCGCTATGGAAACGATACAGGCCAGGAAAGCTGCTGTATATCGTGATCGTCTCGTGTCTGTGTCTGTCATGATGTTTTCCGTTGCGTCTGTGAGTGTCGTTCGTTGCTGAAATTCTGCGACGCAAACCATCGTATCCTGATGAGTACCTTTGTTATCTACAAATTTCCAAAGAGATGAACCGGGCTACCAGCTAGAATAATTCCTCTTCTCGAGAGAAAGCGACTGCTTCGATCGTCGCCGCTCAGCACCGAATCCGACATGTGTTCGATTAACTATCAAAAGGAAGGAACGAAAATCGTTCTCTCAACAGCCCGTTACTGGTACGAACACCGACCATTTTACGATAGAGGCTCCGATTACCTGCCAACATATTACATTGTAGACTGTTTCTCGAGTGCAATCCATTACTTTGGTGCAGACGGGATGCGATGAACTGGTTTAATGGGGTAAATTTTGGCCGTAACAACTGAACTGTTGTGCAATGAACTAACGTTCAGACTCAAAATATGAGTACTAGCTCTAGAACAGTTTAGGATCGATTAGTAGTTAATAATCCCTCATAATCGATAAGCACACCCATAGACTCTTCTAGACCACTCGTTCGGAGTGAAACAGTTGCCCGGGTTCAAATGGCTCCCAGTAACAGAATCGACCGGGCAACGCACCAGGAGGACACGCACAATGGCGGGAGTCGCGAGAACCGACCGCGTCGCTCGAGCGGTTACTCGAGTAGTGTGTCCACTGGTGGCGTTTGCGTGCCCGATCAGTACGCAACAATCCCACCACAGACACGGTGACCAACGAAAATGAAACGCATACTTGCAGCCTTGATGACGATCGCAATGGTCGGCAGCCTCATGTTCATGGGGTTCGCCGGAACAGCAGCCGCACAGGACGTAGATGTTGACATCGGCGGAGACGGCGGCGACGGCGGCGATGCGGGTAACTACGCCGAAGTGAACCAACAGAACAACAACGCTCAGATCGGTATCTCTGAGGCGACTGCCGCGGGCGGTGCGGCAGATGACGGCCCTAACGACAATGTCGAATGCGGCGGTCAGTGCGACGATTACAACAATGACGATGCTGCTGACAGCACGTCAGCTACGTCGTCCGTTGACCAGGCCCAGGACGTGACGCAGTCCAACGATGCCAGTGTCGACCAGAACGCTGAAGCTGGTGACGGCGGCGACGGCGGTGCCGTCGATGTCGAACTCGGTGTTGGCGACGACGCACCTGTAGAAGACGATCCTGAAGAAGACAACGGTGACGACGCTGACAACGGTGACGACGCTGACAACGGCGACGACGCTGACAACGGCGACGA